>JAZLAG010000018.1:0-100544 GCA_045613085.1 Acutalibacteraceae bacterium
TGTTTCTCCTGATGGTAGTGACACTAATAAAGGAACACTTGAAAGTCCTTTAAAAACGCTTAATGGTGCTAAAGAAAAATTAAAATCATTAAAGGGTGCTACTAACGAAGCTGTCACTGTATGGTTCAGAAGTGGTACATATTTATTAGCTGAAGAATTAACGTTTGATTCTACTGACCTTGGCAACGTTACTTATCGTTCATACCCTAATGAAGACGTTGTATTTTCTGGTAGCGTAGATTTTACAGATTGGTCTGAAACTAAGATAAACTACACAAAAGCATTCGTTACAGATGTTGACACTGATAGCATTTATTTCCGTTCACTCTTTAAGGGTGATGAAAGACTTTCAATCAGCAAATGGCCAAAAACAGGTTCTTTCAAGGTCACCAAAGCCAACGAAGATGATTGTTTCTGGCCTGATAGTGACCGTGGATTCTTTGATTTACACGCTGCATTTTACACAGACAAAACAAGAGATTTCAAAAATCTCAGTGACGTTAACGTAAGAATTATGCACAAATGGTGCGATGATATTTTACCACTTCATTCAACTGACCCTTCTACTGGTAGAGTTGAGCTTACAAAACCTGCTGCTATGAGCATTGTGGAAGGCGATAATTTCGTTTATGAAAACGTAAGAGAAGCTTTAACAGAACCAGGTGAATGGTATCTTGACAGAACAGAGAAAAAGCTTTATTACATTCCACAACAGGGCGAGACTGCAGAAGGACTTACACTTTCTGCTCCTGTAACAGAAAGTTTCTTTAATGTAAATAGCGCTTCTGATATTACATTCAGTGGTATTGATTTTAAAAATACTGACTGGGACTTTGTTTCTGGTACAAAGTGGAACTCATCTCTTAATGCAGAGCATCCACTTTACGCAAATATCAAATACAATCCAACTCATCCGCAAGCAGCATTTGAAACACCTGCTTCAATTTACATTACAAATTCTTCCGGAATTAACTTTACAAACTGTAAATTCAAGAATATATCTAACACTGCAATCAAGTATGATTCAGGCTCAAAGGATTCTACTATTTCAAGTTGTTTATTTGACCAGATTGGTGGTAATGCAATTTTCATTGACGGCCCGTTTGAAATACCTGCAAAAACAAGCAACATTGACGTTACAGACTGCCACATAAAATATTACGGCAGAATTTATAACAACTCTATTGGTGTGCTTATTACACACGCTACTGATTGTGATATTACGTATAACGAAATTCACGATGGCTGGTACACAGCAGTTTCTGTTGGATGGAACTGGGGATATACAGATAACCCTACAAACAATATTAAGGTTAAAAACAACCTTATTTACAACATCGGTAACGGCTGGCTTTCTGATATGGGTGGTATTTATACATTAGGTATTCAACCAGACACAGTTTTAAGCGGTAACATTATTCACGATGTTGGTTGCTACGAGGGTAGCACAGGCTATGGCGGCTGGGGTATTTATCTTGATGAAGGTTCAAGTTACATAACAGTTGAAAAGAATCTTGTTTACGATTGCTCTTCTAACTCACTTCATCAGCACTACGGTAAAGATAACCTCATTAAAAACAATATTTTTGCTTTCAGTGATGATGGTCAGATGCTTATCACACGACAAGAAGAGCATAACTCGCTTTTCCTTTATAACAACATTTTAGTCGGTGACAATGAGGCTATGTATGATAATGCCGTTGATAAAGACTGGTTTATAGATAATGGAAACATTTACTGGGATTATGAAAACGGAGAAAAGGTTTTCTCTAACAGCAATATCTCAGTTAAGAAGATGCAAAAACGTGGTTATTATAACAATGCTGTGTTCGCTAACCCTAACTTCAAGGATGCAGAAAATCGTAATTTCACCTTAGCTCTTAATTCCCCTGTTTATGAAACAGAATTTGAAGTATGGGAATATGAAGCGGGAACGAGAACAAAATATTAATTTTTTCAGAAAACAGTGCTATTTTATATTTTACGAAAGAGCCAAGAAGTAAAAACACTTCTTGGCTCTTTATTAATAAAAAACTTCTTGCAATTTTAATTGTATTATGTTAAAATACTTTAAACGCGTTGAGCAAGAGAGTAGAAAGCCAGTTTTTGTTCAGAGATAAGTGCCTTGGCTGTGAGCACTTTCGTAAAACACTTTTGAAGTTCACTTGTGAGCGGTACGGTTGAAACTAAGTAGGCTGTGACGGGTGTAACCGTTATATTACAAAAGAGTGTTTGCTCTATGGTGAAAATTCACTTATGCAAAAATAAGGGTGGTACCGCGGAGATGTCTTCGTCCCTTCTGGGATGGGGCGTTATTTTTTTGCCTTAACCCTGTTACATAAATAATATCATTATATTGAAAGGAAGAACTAAAATGCTTGAAAACGCTAACGCTTTAAAAGAACAATTTTTAGTAAAAGTAAATAGTGCTGCTTCTTCCAATGAGCTTGAACAATTAAGAATTGAGTTCCTTGGTAAAAAAGGCCCTATTACTTCTCTTATGAGCGAATTAAGAAACATTCCTAATGAGCAGAAAAAAGAAGCTGGTCAGATTATCAATGAAGTTAAACAATTCATTGAAAAAACTCTTACAGAAAAGAACGAAGAAATCAAAAAGGCTGAAGAAGAAGCACTCATAAACTCTGCTGAGGATTATGATGTTTCTTTCCCTCTTAATGAAGATAAAGGTTCTTATCACCCAATTACTCTTGTTCAGAGAGAGGTTGAAGATATTTTCGCTGGTATGGGCTTCTCTATTGAAGATTATGACGAAATCGTTGACGATTACCACTGCTTTGAAGCACTTAATATTCCAAAGCACCACCCTGCCCGTGATATGCAGGACACTTACTATTTAAGCTCTAATCAACTTTTAAAAACTCACACATCTGCAGCACAAAACGCTATTCTTATTAAATACAAGAAAGAGCTTGAAGCAAATAGACCAATAAGAGTTATTTTCCCTGGCAGATGCTTCAGAAATGAAAAGATTGACGCTTGCCACGAAAACACTTTCTTCCAGATGGAAGGTATTATGGTTGATAAAGATATTTCTATTTCAAACCTTATTTACTTTATGAAAACCATGCTTTCAGAAGTATTTAACCGTGATATTACTGTCCGTTTAAGACCTGGTTTCTTCCCATTCGTTGAACCCGGCTTCGAACTTGATATTCAATGTCTTATCTGTGGTGGTGATGGTTGTCCATCATGTAAGGGTTCAGGTTGGCTTGAGCTTTGCCCTTGCGGTATGATTCACCCTAATGTTTTATCAATGGGTGGCATTGACCCTGAAGAATACACAGGCTTTGCATTCGGCTTAGGTCTTACAAGACTTGCAATGATGCGTTATGGAATTAAAGACATTCGTGTATTTAACAGTTGCAGTTTAAAATCACTTTCTCAATTTACTAACAGAACCTTTATTGATGATGAAAAGGAGGGTAAATAATGTTTGTATCTATTAACTGGATTAAAGAATATGTTGACCTTTCTGGTCTTGATATTAAAAAACTTATTGAAAGTTTTACCCTTGCTACTGCTGAGGTAGAAGACATCATTGTTAAAGGTGAAAACATTCAGAATGTAGTTGTTGGTGAAATTCTTTCTATTGAAAATCACCCAAATTCTAAAAAGCTTCATCTTCTCAAGGTTGATGGTGGCGACAGAGTTTATGACGTTGTTTGTGGTGCACCTAACGTAAGAGAGAATATGAAAATCGCTTTTGTTAAGGCTGGTGGTAAAGTTCCTGCTGGTGATATTACAAAAGCTACTGTTGCTGGTTATGAATCAGAGGGTATGTGCTGTTCTGCTTACGAACTCGGTCTTTCTGATGATAAATCAGGTCTTATGGAAATTGACGTAGATGTTCCTAATGGTACAGATTTAAAAGAGATTTACCCTATTGACGATATTATTTTTGAGGTTGATAACAAATCACTTACTAACCGCCCTGACCTTTGGGGGCACTATGGTATTGCTCGTGAATTCTCAGCACTTTCAGGCAGAGAATTAAAACCTTTAAATCTTTCAGAATTAGCATATAGCGGTGACGAAAAAATTAAGGTTACTGTTGAAAGACCTGACCTTGTATATCGTTATTCTTGTGTTAAGATGGATAACATCACTAAAAATGTGAGTCCGCTTTCATTACAGATTCGTCTTTACTACTGCGGTATGCGTGGCATTAACTTACTTGCTGACCTTACAAACTACATTATGCTTGAAATGGGTCAACCAACTCACGCTTTTGATGGCAATAAAATTGACGAAATCAAAATAGGTACACCTGACGCTGATTGCAAATTCACTACCCTTGATAACACTGAAAGAGATATCACAACTGACACACTCTTAATCAAAAACGCTACAACACCAGTTGCTATTGCAGGTATTATGGGTGGTCTTGATTCTGAAATTGTAGGTGATACAAATTCAGTTGTTCTTGAATGTGCTAACTTTGACGGTGTTTCTGTTCGTAAATCTTCTTCAAGACTTGGTCTTCGTACAGATGCTTCTGCAAGATACGAAAAAATGCTTGACCCAGAAATGACTGTAACTGCTGCAAAGAGATTTGCTTACCTCTTACAATCAATTGATTCTGGTGCTCGTGTTGCTTCTAAATTAACAGACGAATACACAAAGAAATACCCTGAAATTGAAATTGACTTTAACAAAGCTTATGTTGATAAATACACAGGTATTGATATTTCTACTGAAAGAATCAACACAACCTTAAAGAGCCTTGGCTTTGAAGTTACTATGAATGGTGACAACTTCCACATCAAAGTTCCATCATGGAGAGCAACTAAGGATGTTACCATTAAAGCTGATATTATTGAAGAAATCACCCGTATTTACGGATACGATAATTTCAGCATCATTACAACTAAGAGCCCGTTAAAGCCTGTAAGAAGCACAGCAGTACGCTCTGAAAGTAATGAAATTAAAGATATTTTAGTTAAGCACTATAATCTTCACGAGGTTCACTCATATATCTGGGGTGACGTAAGAAGATATAAAAAACTTGGCATTGAGGTTGAAGATAACGTTAAAGTTCTTAACATTGAAAGCTCTGACAATGGCACTATCCGTAACTCAATGATTCCAACTCTCTTGGTTGCTGTTTCTGACAACAAGGATTTTAAAGAAAGCTTTGGTATTTTTGAAATTGGTAGAGTTGTTAAAGGCTTAAAGGCAGATGGTACTGCAAACGAAAGACGCTCTTTGGGTGTTATTCTCTTTGACAAAAGAGGTAGCGAAAAGGATTTATATTTCAAAGCACTTAACATAGTTAACACACTTCTCCTTTCAATCAAGCATAAAGCTCCTACTTTCAACAAGGTTTCACCAGTTCACGCTTATGAGCACCCAAAGAACACTGCTGAAATTCTTGTTGACAACAAAAAGGTTGGTATAGTTAACACTCTTCACCCATCAGTTTTAACAAAGCTTGACAAAACAGGTAAAGCAGTTTGTATTGAAATTGATGTTGATGATTTAATAGAGGTTTCAAATGGCAATATTTCATTCAGCGAGCCTTCTACTCAACAATCAACTTACTACGACCTTTCTTTAGACATTTCTAACGGTGCTAAGTTCTGTGAACTTCAAAAATGCTGGGATGCCCTTGGCTTAGAAGAGCTTACAAGCGTTAATGTTATTGACACATTTGAGAAAGATGGCGTTAAGAGTATTGCTATAAGATTTATTTTCTCATCTAAAGAAAGAACACTTGAAATGGAAGAGGTTCAGGGTTGGATTGACTCTATTTTAGAAAATCTTTCTAAGATAAATGTTAGTCTTAAGAAATAATTAAAAAAATCATTTAAATTTCTTAATAATTAACTGTTGTAATTTTCTTTATTATAGTTTATAATAGGAATATAGATTTACTGGGAGGTGTTCTTATGACAGATAAAACCATTCAATTTGCCATTAGAGATGAGCATGAAAAAGAGATGAGAGATATTCTCATTCAAGTTTATAATGCACTTGTAGAAAAAGGTTATAACCCTACCAGCCAGCTTGTAGGTTACATTTTGTCCGAGGACCCAACCTACATTACAACTCATAACAATGCAAGAAGCTTAATTCGTAAGATTGACAGAGACGAGCTTTTACAAGCACTTCTCAAAACATATCTTAACAGTTAAATAAAGCTTCAAATAATAAGGAGTGTTCAGTTTGGCTAAAACAGAAACAAGTTTTCTTGAGTTTAAAGGAAAACCACTTGTTCGCAAGGGTAATACACTTTACTACGGTAATATGAATGACCCTTTCGTGCTTATGCTCTCTGTTGCAGATTCTCACGAGGTTCACGGAGTTCAGATTGCTGACAAGGTTACAGTTCAGCTTTTAAATACTGACCCTAATGTAAACCCAATGGAAGCTATAGTTAAAAAGACTGAAAAAAAAGGTCTTTGGGCTGCAATGGATATAGGCGTTGTATGGCTCGAAAGAGCGATTAAGGATGCAGAATAACATTAACCCGCAGTAGCAAAACGCTACTGCGGGTTGTTGTTTTTCATATTAATTCATCACTTCTTAAACTGCTGTTTCATACGCATTTCCTTTGAAAGAATCTTCTTTCTTAAGCGGATGCTTTCTGGGGTAATTTCAACTAATTCATCATCACCTATAAATTCCATTGATTGCTCAAGGCTTAATACAGTATGTGGTACTAAACGAAGTGCATCGTCACTACCAGAAGCACGGGTGTTTGTCATTTGTTTTTTCTTACAAACGTTACAAACAATATCCTCATTCTTTGCACACTCACCGACAATCATACCCTCATAAACAGGAACACCCGGTCCAATGAAAAGACGACCGCGGTCTTGAGTATTGAAAAGACCATAACCTGTGCTCTCACCTGTTTCGTGAACAACAATTGAACCTCTTTCACGCATCTGGATATCACCTTTATAAGGCTCGTAACCTAAGAATAGGTTATTCATAATACCATTACCATTTGTATCGGTCATAAACTCTGAACGATAACCAATAAGACCACGAGCAGGAATTTTAAACTCAATATGAGTTGAACCGCCATCACGGACATCCATATTTTCGAGTTCACCTTTTCGAGAACCGATTTTTTCCATAACAGCACCAACATAGCTTTCTGGAACCTCTACAATGAGTAATTCCATCGGTTCTAAAAGGTTACCGTCTGAATCATTTTTATAAATAACCTGTGGACGAGAAACCTGAAACTCATAGCCCTGACGACGCATTGTTTCAATAAGAATTGATAAATGCAATTCACCACGTCCTGAAACCTTGAATGAGTCAGTTGTTTCTGTTTCTTCAACTCTCATACTTACATTGGTTTCAACCTCTTTAAAGAGTCTTGCACGGATATTTCTAGAAGTAACAAACTTACCCTCTTTACCAGCAAACGGGCTGTCGTTAACCATAAAGTTCATTGAAATTGTTGGTTCGTCAATTTTAACGAACGGAAGTGGGTCAAGGTGCTCAGTATCACAAGCAGTTTCACCTATGTTAAGCTCTGCAATACCAGAAACTGCAATAAGGTCGCCCATTTTTGCACTTTCAACCTCTACCCTTTTAAGTCCATCAAACTGATAAAGCTTAACAATTTTCACATTCTGGTGAGAGCCATCCTGTTTACATATTGAAACCGTCTGACCAGCTTTTACGGTACCGCGTTCAACTCTACCGACACCGATTCTGCCT
Source organism: Acutalibacteraceae bacterium (assembly GCA_045613085.1). Taxonomy (GTDB): domain Bacteria; phylum Bacillota; class Clostridia; order Oscillospirales; family Acutalibacteraceae; genus DTU089. The sequence goes on from JAZLAG010000018.1 coordinate 7,702, forward strand.
AAATAATCATCATAATCAAGGCTCGAGAAAAGAATTTGTAAAGGACCATCAACATCACCTTGCGGTGCATCGATATTTTCCAATATTGCATCAAGAAGCGGACGCATATCACCCTCGCGAGCGTCCGGGTCAAGTGAAGAATAGCCATCTCTACCAGAAGCGTAAACTACTGGGAATTCAATCTGCTCCTCATTTGCACCTAAGTCTATAAATAAATCTAAAACCTCATCAATAACTTCGCTTGGTCTTGCACCAGGACGGTCAATTTTATTAATAACAACAATAGCCTTTTTACCTAAAGCAAGTGCCTTTTTAAGAACAAAGCGTGTTTGTGGCATACAACCCTCGAATGCGTCAACGAGTAACAATACACCATCCACCATCATCATAATACGCTCAACCTCACCACCAAAATCGGCGTGGCCTGGGGTATCAACAATATTTATTTTCACATCCTTATAATGTATACCAGTATTCTTTGAAAGAATTGTAATTCCGCGTTCCTTTTCTAAGTCGTTTGAGTCCATAACGCGTTCGTCAACCTGTTCATTTGAACGAAAAATACCGCTTTGGTGTAAAAGCTGGTCAACGAGTGTTGTTTTACCATGGTCAACATGGGCAATTATTGCGACATTTCTAATATCTTCTCTACTTTTCAAAATCTTTCACCTTTTCACAAAATTAAAGTAAATTAACATTCTTTTCTGCACATTTTTTTATCATATCGTCAGACCAGAGTGACGCTTGAACCTCACCGATATGTAACTTGCCAAGCAAGAGCATACAAACTCTTGACTGACCGATACCACCACCAATTGTAAGCGGAAGTGTACCATTTAAAATCTGCTTATGGTAATCGAATTCTCTACGTTCATTTTTATCTGCAATATTGAGCTGGTTATCAAGTGAATTTTCATCAACTCTTACACCCATTGAAGAAATTTCAATTACATCATCTAAAACATCACTATAAACAAGAATATCACCATTTAAAGACCAGTCGTCATAGTCAGGAGCTCTGCCGTCGTGTGGTGCACCATTACTTAATTTACCACCAATTTGCATTAAAAAGACAATTTTCTTTTCTTTTGTTATTGCCTTTTCTCGCTCTTTGGCTGTTAAGTCGGGGTACATATCAAGAAGCTCTTGTGTTGTAATAAAGAACACATCGCGAGTAAACTCTGTTTTAACCTCTGGGAATTTTGTTTTTACCAAATCAAGTGTATCGTTAAGGGCTTCAACAATATTTTTTACTGTATTCTTAAGATAATCAATATTTCTATCTTCTTTATTTATTACCTTTTCCCAATCCCACTGGTCAACATATATTGAGTGAAGATTATCCATATCTTCATCACGACGAATTGCATTCATATCAGTATAAAAGCCCTCGCCACTTGAAAAGCCATATTTCTTGAGTGCTAAGCGTTTCCATTTTGCAAGTGAGTGTACAATAACAACCTCACCCGCCTCTTGCATTTCTTTGACGTCGAATGAAACTGCTCGTTCAACACCATTAAGGTCATCATTTATACCACTTTTTTTAGTAACAAAAAGTGGTGCAGAAATTCTTTCAAGATTAAGTCTTTCTGCTAAAAAATCTTCAAAATTATCTCTTACAACCTTGATGGCTTTTTGAGTATCTCTCATAGATAATGTTGGATTATAGTTGTCTTTTAAAACGAGCATAGGATTACCTCCAGATAAAAATACCCTACAATTATAACACTTGAAATGCTTAATATCAAGATTTTTTCACTATAATTCAATAGAAATTCACCAAAAAGAGTTGAAAAGTATTATTCAATTTGCTAAAATTTGATTCAAAAATAACTTTACACTATTTACGGTGATTACTATGAAATTTAAAAATGTTTTATTAGCAAGCGATTTTGATGGCACTTTAAAAAATGACGAGGGAATTATCACACAAGATGTAATTGACAAAATTAAATATTTCATAAGCGAGGGCGGTTTCTTTACTGTTTGCACTGGTAGAATCCATCAGGGCTTTCACCTTTATGACCCTGAATATATCAATGCCCCTGTTCTTTTAGGCAATGGGGCTATGGCTTTTGATTATGTTAATGATAAAATCATTTTTAATGATGCTATTGGTGACGAGGGAATCAAGCCATTCGAGGCTGTTTTAGAAAGCTTCCCCCAAGTTGCATTTGAGTTTTATAATTTCAACAAGGTTTGCTCAATAAATATAAACGAAAAATCTGAAAGACACTTTACGAGCCAGAACATTCCCTTTGAACACGTAAAAAAAGTTACTGATGCACCTAGACCATGGACTAAGGTTATGATTTTAGCAAATGAAAAATCTAAAGATGTTCAGGATTTTTTAGAAGATTACCCCGAAGTGAATTTTCTTAGAAACGATGGCGATTACATTGAAATTATGAGAAAAGGCATTGATAAAGGCGTTGGACTTTTAAGACTCGCAGAAAGCCTTGGCTGTGATAAAAAAGACACCTATGCCGCTGGTGACGGCTACAATGATGTAGAAATGCTCGTAGCTGCAAATGCAGGCTTTGTTCCCGAAAACGGCTCAAAAGAAGCGTTAGCAGTTGCAAAATATGTTACTCGTTCAAATAATAATGGGTGTATAGCACACGCGATTGAGATACTGGACGAATTATACAAATAAAAAGAGGCTGTAAAAAAACATGAAGTTTTTTACAGCCTCCTTTTAGAGGATAGGAAAAAAAGATGCCGAACGGACAAACCGAACAAAAACAAGGCTAGGTCTTGTTTTTGCTTGCCCGAAGGCGTACTTAGGTACATCAAGTGGTGAGATTTGTTCGTAGCATAAAACGAAAAAATTTTTGCTATTTTAGTTTTTTCATAATTTATAGGGGTTCTTACAGCTATCTGCACTGTAGGAACCCCTTGATTTATATAGTTTTATGCGGTCTGCGTTTTTTTACATTTCCTTTATTATTGTAAACTTAATTCAAGCACAATCGGACAATGGTCGCTTGTATAATTGCCATCACGAAGACCTGAAAGAACATCATATTTTTCAATAGAAAAACCAATTTTTGAAACCATAAAATAGTCAATGCGTTTAAAGCTTTCTTCTCTACCCCAATTCTGATAGGTGTGAGAATCACTTGTTATTTTAGCTACCTTCTGAGCATCAAGAAAATTTTCAGTAACACTGTTATAGGTTTCTGAACCCTCAAGTGCATTGAAGTCCCCCATTATAACTGACGGGTAGCCACCGAACTCTTTGATTTTTTCGAGAACAACATTTATGCCGTTGATTCTTGCCTCGTCGCTAACATGGCTCAAGTGTGTATTGAACACAACAAAGTTTTCACTTGTTGCTTTATCAGTTAAAATAACATAGCTGCAGACACGGTTAAATTGTGCACCCCACGCTTTACTCATAACATCCGGTGTTTCAGAAAGCCAGAACGAGCCTTTGTCCACCAGAGTATAAAGCTCTGTATTATAGAAAACCGGACATCCCTCAGAGTTGAAGGCTTCGTCACGATAAGTAATAACAGAATCGTAGCCTTTAAGACAATCCACAAGGTATGAATAATGCCACTTAGTTGCTTCCTGAAATCCAATAATACCTGGCTTTTGCTCTTCTATGTCATCAATTACTAAATCTGCTCTGTAAAACCAGGCTTTTTTGCCGAAATCAGTAGGACTTATGCAACGAAGATTATAGCTCATCATTTTTATTTTACTCGTATCTTCTATTTTTATATTTACTTCTTGTTTGCTCTCTTTGTAGTGCGGGTAATAAAAGAAGGTGTTACCCGCTAAAGCAATAGCAACCACTAAAACTAAAGATAAAATTGTACTTACTGCGATAAGAATAAATTTTCTCATAAGTATCAACTCCTTACTAGCTATTTCTTCTTTTTCTTCTTATAAAGCTCATCGTACTTTTTAGATGCTTCTGCTACTTCACCATCAAACACAAGCTTACCATCCTTCATAACAATTCCGCGTTTACAAAATTCCTCTGCTACAGCAGTCTGATGAGTAACAAAAAGAAGTGTTACATTATCATTATTAATAATACTGTTGACTTTTTCTTTACATTTATTCTTAAATGCAGCATCACCAACACTCAATGCCTCATCAACAATGAGAATTTCAGGTTTTATATTAACATTTATAGCAAAGCCTAAACGGGATTTCATACCGCTTGAATAAGTTCTGACAGGCTGGTCTATGTAGTCGCCTAATTCAGAAAATTCAATTATTTCTTCTTCAAGTGCTTTTATTTCACTATCCTTAAGACCTAAGATATGACCTTTTAAATATATATTTTCTCTACCAGAGAATTCCTGGTCAAAGCCACTTGTTAACTCTAAAAGTGCACTTACTCTGCCATCAACCTTAATTTCGCCTGATGACTGAAAGGTTACACCAGTAATCATTTTTAAAATAGTGGATTTACCAGCACCATTTTTACCAAAGAGTGCAACAGACTCGCCACGCTTTATTGAAAAGGTTACATCGTTAACTGCTTTTTTCTTTTTATAAGGCACTTTTTTTACGAATATACCTAAAAGTCTTGCACGATTGCTTGAATAAAGCTTATATTCTTTTGAAACTTTATCAAAACTAATTACTACTTCGTTTTCCATAAATTAGACCTTTCTTATAATACATCAGGAATTTCTTTTCTGAGCTTTTTATAAGCCCAGAGAGAAAGAAAACCTAAAACCAAATATAAACCTACGAAACAACATAATTCCATCGGCTCCTCAAAAAACCATTTTTGGTAAATGAAGCAATTTCTGAAACCATAACAGAAATATGTAATTGGATTTATCATAAAGAATATTTTGAAAAACATATTGCTTTCAACAAGTTTTTCAATATCCCACAAAACACCAGAAAGCCAGAAAACTGCTGTAACAAAAGACTTTACAAGGTTTGAAAAGTCTTTACCTATGGCAGAAACCATACCAGCAAAAAGCCCCCACGCGTTAAAGAAGAGGAACATTAAAATCATATAAACTGGTAACTGTAAAAGATAAATTGATGGTGGATAACCACAAATCCAGAATAAGAGAATAACAACTACTACTAATATTGAATTAACTAAAAACTTTGAGAGATTGGTGTGAGTAGGAATTGTCATAACAGGATATTTCATTTTAGTAACGAGATAGCTATATCTTCTTATACACTCAGTACCACCAGTTATGAGTTCATTCATATAAAACCAAGGCACCATACCCGCGATAAGCCAAAGCACAAACGGATATCCTTCAACATCTCCGCCTTTTCTCAAGCCTATTTCAATAGCAAACCAGTAAACAAAAATTGAAACTACCGGTTTTACTATTGCCCAGAACCAACCAAGTGCTGCACCATGGTAGGTCTTTTTTAAATCGGCAATAGAAAGCCTTAAAATTTGAACATAATTGTCTTTATGTTCTTTTATATTTTCTTTTAAAAGATTAAAATAACTCATAAATTCAATTCCTTATTTATGTTGTACTATTGTCACTCTCTTCTGGAACTGACAAATAATTTCATAATTTATTGTGCCTGTCATCTGTGCCAATTCTTCGGCGGTAATTTTGTTATTGCCGTCTTCGCCCAGAATTACAACCTCGTCACCGACATTCACATTTTTAAGGTCTGTAACATCGACCATAAGCTGATCCATACATACTCTGCCTATTACACTCGCAAATTCGCCGTTTATAAGCACTTTCCCTTTGTTTGAAAACTGCCTTGAATATCCATCCGCATACCCTATGCAGATTGTAGCAATTTTTGTTGGTCTTTGGGAAAAGAAGGTGTGACCATAGCTGACGCCACTACCCGCTGGTACTTCTTTTACATGAATAACATGGCTCACAATCTTCATAGCGGGCTTTAAGTTAAGAGAGCCATCATTGACACAATCATCAGGATAAAGACCATACATAACAAGACCTAAACGAACCATATCAAATTGCTCTTCAAGTGTTAAAGAACCCGCACTGTTACAAATATGTTTTATAGGAATCTTAATTCCCCTGTCGAATAATTTCTCATTGAAATCTTTAAAAAGCTTGGTCTGTTTCTCGGTTGTTGTCTTATCAGGACAATCAGCACAAGCGTAATGACTGAAAATACCTTCAATATAAATATTAGGTAAATCATTGATTCTTTTAACGGTTTCCACACTCTCATCATTACAAAAGAATCCAATTCTTGACATACCAGTATCAATTGCAATATGAACTCTTGCAATTTTGTTGAGCTTAACCGCGGCAGATGAAAGTGCTACCGCATCATCATAGTTAAAAATAGTCTGTGTAAGCTCATTCTGTATCAGCGTTTCATACTGATAAGGCGAAGTATAAGAAAGAACTAAAATTGGTTTTTCCACACCAGCCTCACGAAGCTCAACAGCTTCTCCCAGCTCTGCTATTCCAAAATAATCAACCATACTTTGAATATCCACGGCAACACCAACTGCACCATGACCATAAGCATCAGCCTTTACAGTTGCAAGCGTAAGAACACCATTTTTGAGCTTTTTCTTAAGTTCGTTTATATTATTCTCTATGGCAGATAAATCTACCGAAGCGTAAGTTCTGTAATATTTTTGTGTTTTCAAAATACATAAACATCCCATTAACAAAAATTTATCAGTTTATTTTAGCATATTTTACCTGAATAAACAATAGTTTAATGCTAATTTAAAAAAACTTAACAACTTTTTGTCTTGTTTAAATCGCAATACTATGATATAATCTAAAATGAGTTAATTTGTAAACGGGGTATTTTTATGAACGGAAATCCAATTTACAATTTAATATACGCTTTAGGTACATTTGTTACAGGACTTGTAACAGGTGCTATTCGTTTTTATAAAAGATACATATTATTCAGTCTTAGAAATCTCTCTATTTACTTTGTGAATTTTAACAAAAAGTCATTTTCTTCTGCTAAGACGTTCTTTATAAGAGCGGTAGTTTTTTTGCTTATTGTATCAGTTATTTTGGGTGTTGCTACGGTTATTAACACAACAAGCACAAAGGTTGCCGCTACAAAGGTAGTTTTTGATGGCGAAACAGTTGGCTATATACAAAACGCTGATGATGCAGAAAGCATAAAAAAAACAACCTTAAGAAAACTTAACACAAACAAGGACTATGAAATAGAATTTAAATCTGCTAAGACAGAGCCTTATAATATATCAACAAACGATGAATTAAGTGATAAACTAGTCAAGGCGATAGTTCCGGACTACATTAAGGTTTGCGAAATATATATTGACGACAATTTAATTTGTGCCGTAAAAGACCAATTGATAGCGCACAGTGCAATAAATGCAATTTTAGAAGAGGAAAAAGCAAAATTTCCAAAAGCGTCTGTTTCATTCAGCCAAAAAATCACTTATAAATACGCTTACTACAAGAGCAGTGACGAAAACATCTGGACAGAAGACAGACTCCTTTTATCCCTTAAGACATTCGAGCTTTTAACACCCCAGCATGTTGAGTGTGAAACTAAAATTGCTTCCGTACCTTTTGAAACTGTTGATATTGAAACAAACACTCTATTTATAGGTGACTCAAGAATCAGAAGACAAGGTAAAAAAGGCTCTGAGTATGTTATTGATTTAGTTACATATATTGACAACAAAAAAGTGCTTTCACAAAACCTTACAAGTCTTTCAATTAAAGCGCCCGTTTCTCAGGTTATAGAAAAAGGTATGAGAGCTGAAAGTATTTCTATGGGTGGGTACACTGTTAAACAGACAAGCGGTTATTTCTGCTGGCCTGTCGTTGGACTTGAGGTTGTTACCTCCCCATTTGGTTGGCGTAGCCTCGGTAATCACAAGGGTATTGATATTTCTGGTGCAAATGCCTCAGGTTCTCTTGTTGTTGCGGGTGCTTCTGGTGTTGTTACAACAGCTGGTTGGAGCACGGGCGGTTATGGTAACTATGTCATAATCGACCATGGCAATGGTGTTGAAACCCTTTACGCACACATGCTTGATAATTCACTTATGGTAAGTGCCGGTGAGCACGTTACAAAAGGTCAGGCTATAGGCAGAGTTGGTAACACGGGCTACTCGTTCGGTGCTCACTTACACTTTGAGGTAAGAATAAATGGTACAAAAGTAAACCCAGCGTGGTATATAGGATTGGAATAATATGAATATAACTGTTATTTGTTTAGGCAAATTAAAGGAAAAATATCTTACAGATGCCGTTAAAGAATATTCAAAAAGAATCTCTCCCTACGGCAAGCTTGATATAATTGAATTAAATCCTGTAAAGCTCCCTGAAAATCCCTCTGAAACTGAGATTAAAACTGCATTGGAAAAAGAAGCGGTTGAGATTATAAAAAAAACTCCTCAAAACGCATTTATTATTCCATTATGTGTTGAGGGCGATTCACTCTCAAGTGAAGAGTTAGCATACAAATTCAATAAGATTTCACTTTCTGGTAAAAGCAACATTGTTTTTATAATCGGCAGTTCCTACGGACTTGCAGATATTATTAAAGAACAAGCACATTTAAGACTTTCTTTTTCTAAAATGACATTCCCCCACCAGCTTATGCGGGTTATGCTTTTAGAGCAGATTTACAGAGCATTCCAGATTAATAATAATGGGAAGTATCATAAATAGTGGTCAGTAGGGGCAGACCTTCGGTCGCCCGTGATTAGTTGTAAATAAAAGGATTGTAAAATATGATTTGCGATATGTGTCAGAATTATTGCTACGACGAAGAATTTGAAGAATATTATTGTGACATAAATCTTGATGAAGATGAATATTTAAGATTTTTAAGCACGGTAACTGAAACAAAGTGCCCATACTTTAAGAATGGGGATGAGTATTCTATTGTAAGAAAACAGAATTAGTGTAGTTAGTTGTTAGTTGATAGTGTTTAGGAATTAGTAATCAGTTCTAAAGGGATAAAAGGGGGGTATGAATGGAATTTTTAAAAGTTATAGGTAATTTTTCGGTATTCTTCTGGGGTATTTGTATGATTATCAGTCACTGTGTTTTAAGAAAAGTTCAAAAACGAACTTTTGAGCTACCCTTTATATCTTTTGCTAGTATTCTGGGCACTTATTTTATATTGCACCTATTACCAATTAATTCTGATTTTATCAAAGCAACTCTTTTTATTATTATTTCTTTTTATCTAACATCTATATTTTTGGTGTTTTATAGTTTCAAAAAATACAAGCAATTAACAAATTAACAACTTGTTAATTAAATTGAATAAAAAAATACTGATTACCGACCACTATGCAGTAGTTGCGAGTGTACAAGTTGTAAGCGAATAAATATTTAGTAAAAACAACCTATCATCCTTAGTTGATACTAAAAATGATAGGTTGCAGTTATTTTTATAATAACTGATTACTGCCCACTGGTCAACAAATCAATAATCTGTGAATAAATCTGTGACGGATTATTTAAAAAGTTATCGCGTAATTTTTCTGCCTGTAAAATATCAGCAACATAAAGAGAAAGGGTTAAAAGATTTTCGCCGAGGCCGTCTATTGCAAACGTTACATTATAGCCAGTTTCGGTTTTTGTAATATCAACCTTGGTTTCTCTCTCTGCCTTTGCTCTTGCGAGCATTTTTAAAGCAGATTTTACGGAGCGTTCTCTCAACGTATTTGTAAGAGTGGTTTCAAGCGTTTCTGCATTACTCCTGCCAGCTTCTGTTACAGTTATGCAAGATTCATTAAGATACTCTTCTTCCTGTAACATTTTCTGCTTGAGTAAATCGTCAATAGCTTCATTTAAATCGAAGAAATTGACAAGTCCCTCTTCCTGAAGGCAGTCGCAAAGTTGTTTTCTTGTCATTGGTTCTTTCACACGTGAGAGCATATAACAAACGAGAATTTTAATCTCTAACATATTTCGAAGACCACCGAGAGCAATATCCCCTGCGAATGCATCAAACTCAACCATAAAAACGCTCCTTTCTTTTAAAAATCTATTTTGTATTTTAACACAAATAAATTGTTCAGTCAAATATTTTTATAAGCTTATTTCTTACTTCACCTGCTAAATAAAGTGAGCCGACTACAAATAACATATCATTCTCTGTAATCTCGCTTTTTATTAAATCAAGAGAAGAAATTGCACTGTCACAAATAGTCACGTTGTGGCAATATTTTTTTGCTATTTCGCCTAAAACTTCGGCTTTCATAGCTCTTGGGTTTTCGGGGGTTACTGCAACAAATGTGTCTGCTTTTGAAATCAATGGTTTTAAAGACTCCTCTACCACTTTGTCATTCATCATACCAGCAATAACAAAGAGTTTTTTGTTACTGTCAAAGCATTCTTTTACAGCTTCATAAAACGCTTTTGCACCATCTTCATTATGACCACCATCAAGAATTACCAGTGGCTTTTTACTGATAATCTCTACCCTTGCAGGAAGAATTGTTTTCTTTATTCCTTCTTTGATATTCTGTTCAGTAATATTATAACCTTTATCTTTTAAAACATTTACCGCTTCAATTACGGTAGTCATATTCTGCACTTGATGTGTGCCTGACATCGAAATATGGTACTCTTGTTTGTTATAAATAAAGTGAGTACCGAAGATGTCTTGATGCTTAATCGCTACAGAAGATATGTCTGGTACAATAACAGAATTGCATTTTTCGTTGCAGATAGATTTAATAACATTCATAGCACTCTCTGGCTGATTGTAAGAACAAACAAGAGTACCATTCGGTTTAATTGTACCACACTTTTCAAATGCAATTTGTTCTATTGTGTCGCCTAAAACGCCTGTATGGTCTAAAGAAAGTGACGTTATTACATTCACAAGCGGTGTAGGGATTACGTTTGTAGCATCGAGTCTGCCCCCAAGACCTACTTCTAAAACAAGCACATCTACATTAAGCTTAGAAAAACATAAAAATGCCGTAGCCGTAAGTGCTTCAAATTCTGTAATTTGTGCCCCATCAGCTGACATTTTTTCAATTTCAGGCTTTATAATTTTTACACACTGTGAAAATAATTCTTTATCAATCGGTTTGCCGTTATATTGCACTCTTTCAAGAAAATCGGTAACATATGGTGACGTGTAAAGTCCAACGTTATAGCCCGCTTCAATCAATACGTTTGAAATCGCAGTAGAGGTTGAACCTTTACCATTAGTACCCGCAACGTGCACACATTTTATATTTTTGTGTGGATTACCTAAAATTTGCAACAAGGTATCCATCCTGGAAAGCCCCGGATGGATACCAAATTTTAGTAAAGAATGAATATAATCTAACGCTTCACAAAACGTCATTGAAGTTTTGAAAGACTTTCCTGAAGCATAGCTATTTTTGCTTTATATTTCTCCTGAGATTCACGTTGTGCTGCAACAACTTTTTCAGGTGCTTTTGCCATAAAGCCAGGGTTATTAAGTTTATTTTCAACAAACTCTAAATCCTTTTTAACTGCTTCTAATTCTTTATTAAGTCTTGCTTTTTCAGCCTCAAAGTCAACAAGCTCATTAAGAGGAATATAAATTCTTGCTGCTTCTGTAATAACTGAAACTGCGCCCTCAATTTCGTGCTCATACTTTTCTTCTACCTCTACTTCTGAAGCAGAAGCAAGTCTTGTGAAGAATGCAGAACCATTTTTGAAGTCTTCAGTATATTTTGTTTCGATGTAAAGTTTTGCTTTCTTTGATGGTGGAACGTTCATTTCTGCACGGCGGTTACGAATAGCCTTAATAGCAGTCATAATTCTTTCCATAGCTTCAACTTCTACAGTGAAATTGAGTGCTTCATCATATTTGCACCAATCTGAAAGCATTATTGTTTCGCCTTCATGAGGTAAAGCCTGCCAGATTTCTTCTGTAATGAATGGCATGAATGGGTGAAGTAATTTAAGTGTGTTAGACATTACGTAAACAAGAACTGCTTTTACTGTCTTTTTAGCCTCAATATCTTCACCATTAAGACGGATTTTTGCAATTTCAATATACCAATCGCAGAAAATATCCCAGATAAAATCATAGAGATTCTGCACTGCAATACCTAACTCAAAGTTATTAAGTGAGTTTGTAACTGTTTTAACGAGGTTATTGAATGTGCTTAAAATCCATTTATCTTCTATTGCAAGCTTTTCTGGAATATATGGTGCTGGTTCTTCATCATCAAGATTCATAAGAATGAAGCGGTTAGCATTCCAGAGCTTATTAGCAAAGTTACGGCTTGCTTCAATCTTTTCATCTGAGAAACGCATATCATTACCAGGGCTATTACCAGTTGCGAGTGCAAATCTTAAAGCATCTGCGCCATAAGTGTCAATAATCTCGAGTGGGTCAATACCATTACCTAATGATTTTGACATCTTTCTACCCTGAGCATCACGAACAAGACCATGAATAAGAACAGTATCGAAAGGTGCTTTGCCTGTATATTCTAACGCTGAGAAAATCATACGGCTAACCCAGAAACCGATAATATCATAACCTGTAACGAGTGTATTTGTTGGGTAATAATGCTTTAAATCTGCTGTTTCTTCAGGCCAACCGAGTGTTGAGAATGGCCAGAGAGCAGAACTGAACCAAGTATCTAACGTATCTTCATCCTGTTTAAGATTTGTGCTACCACACTTTGAACATTTTTCGACTGCTTCTCTTGAAACATCCATATTGCCACAATCTTCACAGTACCAAGCAGGAATTCTGTGACCCCACCATAACTGACGTGAAATACACCAGTCACGAGTACCGCGCATCCAGTTAAGGTAGTTTTTAGTAAATCTTTCAGGAACGAAAGTGATTTCACCTTTTTCAACAGATTCAATTGCAGGCTCTGCAAGTGGCACCATACGAACGAACCATTGTTTAGAAACCATTGGCTCAATTGTTGAGTGACAGCGGTAGCAAGTACCAACTTCGTGCTTTAATGGTTCAATCTCTTTGATGTATCCGCCAGCCTTTAAATCTTCAAGAATAGCTTTACGAGCTTCAAGAGTTGTCATACCAGCGTATTTACCACAGTCAAGAACTTCTGGTTCATCTGCTGCGGCTTTGCCACTGTTTATGAGTTCGTCTGCAATACGTTTATCTTCTGCACCTGTAAGATGACCATCGTATGTAAATGTACGAACAACAGGCAAGTTATTACGCTTACCAACTTCAAAGTCGTTAGGGTCGTGAGCAGGAGTAATTTTAACTACACCTGTACCCTTTGTCATATCTGCGTGTTCATCACAAACAATAGGAATTTCTTTATTTAATAATGGAAGAATTACGTGACAACCGTGAAGATGTTTATAACGCTCATCTTCTGCATTTATTGCCACTGCGGTATCACCGAGCATTGTTTCAGGACGTGTTGTTGCAAGCTCTAACTTTTCGCCTGTTTCTTTTACTGTATATAAAAGATGCCAGAAACTACCATCTTTTTCTTCATACTCAACCTCCGCATCAGAAATTGATGTATTACAGCAAGGGCACCAGTTAACCATACGGTTACCACGATAGATAAGGTCTTTTTCGTAAAGACGGCAGAAAACCTCATTAACTGCTTTATTACAACCTTCATCAAGTGTAAAGCGTTCTCTATCCCAGTCGCAAGAAGAACCCATTTTCTTAAGTTGTTCAACAATTCTGCCACCATATTGTGCTTTCCAGTCCCAAGCTCTTTCTAAGAACTTTTCACGACCTAAATCTTCTTTTGTGATACCTTCTTTACGCATTGCCTCAACAATTTTTGCTTCTGTTGCAATTGAAGCGTGGTCAGTACCAGGAAGCCATAAAGTATCGTAGCCAGACATTCTCTTCCAACGGATAAGAATATCTTGCAAAGTATTATCGAGAGCATGTCCCATATGAAGTTGACCTGTGATGTTCGGTGGTGGAATAACTATTGTGTAAGTTTCTTTACCCTCTTCCCTTTTAGCGTGGAAGTATTTACCATCAAGCCAAGTTTTATAAATACGGTCTTCAACGTTTTTTGGATCGTATTGCTTTGCGAGTTCTTTTTTCAAAAGAAACTCCTCCTTATAAAAATATAATTGTATTTAAAATTCTATTAATTATCCCACATAAGTAAGAAATTGTCAATAAAAAATATCGTTTTAAAATAGATAAATATTCACAATATAATTGTAATACACCTTGATTTTTTTTAAAATATGATATATAATGAACTTTAGTTACTAAATATTGTAAAAAGTAAGCAAAAGGGGTTTTATTATGGACGCAAGAATTCCTAAGAAAAGTATTTTTAAATTCTTTTTATTATCAGCTATTACATTAGGCATTTATGCTATTGTTTTCTGGCATAAATTAGGTAAAAGTGTTAACACTCTTTGTGAGGGTGACGGCAAACGCACAATGAAATACGGCTTTGCTTTCTTCTTGAGCATTATTACATTTGGTATTTATGGAATTATCTGGAAAGTCAAACTTGCAGAAAGACTTAAAGTAAATTCAGAACGCTACGAGCTTATGATTCCTGAGGGTGGAACAGAGGTTGCACTCTTCAACACATTAGGCATTATCGCTCTCGGTGCTGGTATTCCTATAGCAAGCTTTATTGTTATTAAAAACTACAATATGATTGCAGAAGCTTACAATGCTTACAATGAGCTTCCTGAACCAGAGGATGAATACATAGATATTTTCGCAGAAGATGAAGTCTTAGATTTAGACGGCATAGAAGAATAAAAACAAAGCCACTCAAAAGAGTGGCTTGTTTTTATTCTTAATTCTTAATTCTCAATTTGCAGAACCCGTTCTGCCCCAAGCATTACACCTATTTTCGCACTATGAAAATTGAGTCCGCCCTGAAGCCATACAGCAAATGGTTCGCGGAGTGGTGCATCGGCAGAAAGCTCTATTGATGAGCCATTTGTAAATGCACCCGCAGCCATAATAACCTCGCTATCATATCCTGGCATTGCCCAAGGTTCAGGTACAACAAAGCTATCTATTGCAGAGCCACTTTGAAGACCCTGACAGAAAGCAATAAGCTTTTCGGGTGTTGCAAGCTTTACACTCTGAATAATATCTGCTCTGGTTTCATTATATTTTGGTGAAACCTCATATCCCATAAGTTCAAATATCGAAGCCGTAAACACTGCAGTTTTAAGTGCTTCTCCTGTAATATGTGGTGCAGAAAAAAGCCCCATAAAAATATCACGTGTATTACCGAGCGTAGCCCCTACTTCACGACCAATGCCTGGTGTAGTCATTCTGTATGAGCAAAGTTCAATCAAGTCTTTTCTACCAGCTATATAGCCACCGCTTTTTGCAATACCGCCACCTGGGTTTTTAATTAACGAACCAGCGAAAACATCAACACCTATTTCACCTGGCGTTACTTTTTCTGTAAATTCGCCATAACAGTTGTCAAGAATGGTTATTGCATTACTGCTTTGTTTTGTTATTTCTACGATTTTTCTTATTTCATCTGATGTTAAGGTAGGTCTTAATGAATAACCACGCGAACGTTGAATATAAACCGCTTTGTAGTTTACTTGTTTTAATTTCACTTGTAATCCGTCAAAATCCACTGTGCCATCTTCGAGTAAATCAAGGATTTCAAATTCAATGCCGAAGTCTTTTAATGAGCCCATACCTTCACCCGAAAGACCAATAACCGAGTGAATTGTATCGTATGGCACACCAGTTGCAGAAAGAACCTTATCCCCTGGTCTTAAAACGCCAAAAAGCATTACTGCTAAAGTATGGGTACCACTTGCGAAGCTATGTCTTATTAAAGCATCCTCAGCACCAAAAATCTCAGCAGTTACCTCATCTAAAACCTCACGACCTCTGTCACCATAACCATATCCGGTTGAAGCAACAAAGTGAGATTCACAAACGCCATGATTTATGAACGCTTTCAAAACTCTTTGTTGGTTATATTCTGTTATTTCATCAATAATCCCAAATTGTTCTTTTGCCATTTCAAGAGCTCTTTTTGACAACTCTGTTGTTCTTTCACTAAAATCAAAAAAACTCATTTTATAACTCCGTTTCTCTATAGATACATCCTGTTTTTTCAAAACCAATTTTCTTGTAGAATTCTTCCACTTCTTTTTCACACCACAAATAAATATCGGTTACATTATCTTTCTTTAGTTCTTCTATTAGCTTATAAATTGTAGCCTTTGAGTAGCCCCTGTTTCTGAAACGTCTCAAAGTATAAACACCTGAAATTATTGCGGTATTTTTATAAATCATTGGTGCAGTAGCTATTGAAAGATAAATTTCAAATTGGTTTAAAGCAACTGCTTTTGCATCGTTATTTACTATTCTTTTTGAAAAATCACAATACCACGAATCAAAATCATCGTCGATATCCATAAAAAGCACAGCGTGATAGCCACGATAAGCACTGATTGTAGACTCTATATTCAGAATAGCAAAACGTTCTTTACATTCTTCTTTTTCATCACCAATGAATTTGAAAAGTGCATACCTTTTTGCAGATGTACTCAATGGCACATCTGAAATTAATGATTTGTAACCAAAAAACTTCAAAAATTCATGGACTTCTTCAACATCTGTTTGTTCTGTGGAAATTAATGTAAAATTTCCATCTACTGATGATAAAAGTGCAATTGTATTATCTTCGTCATCCAATTGTCGCCATGCATTATCGCTACCTATCTTATACTTAAAAGCACTAAAAATACGAGGGATTAACGGTGAATTAACACCGTTAAATTCCTCGATTTTTTCTATCTGTTTAATCATTTTATATTTCGCAACCGCCGTGGCTTCTTACTGAAAGAATATAACAAGCATTTTCACCGAACACTTTTTTCATAGCAGTTGTATAATTTTCAATTTCAGATTTTGGTAAGAAGACCTGAATTGTACCAGCAAAACCACCGCCGTGTACTCTATAAGCTGCCTTACCTTTTAACAATTCTTCTGTAAGGCAAAGTGCAAGTGCTACAGGCTGACTGTCTGGATTTTTAAGTGTAAAGCAGTTCTGGTTATACATATATGAAGATTTACCGCTTTCAATAATAATTGATTTGAATTCGTTAAAATCTTTTTTTGCCAAAGCAGATGCCAACCTGTCTACACGATTATTTTCGTTATAGAAATGAATTGCACGTTCAAGTGCTCTGTCACCTGTTTTCTTTCTGATTTCGCCCATTCTTTCAAATACTTCTTCTGGCTCAACCTCTCTCAAAACAGATTTACCTAAAAACTCTGCAACAGAGTTCATTTCTAATCTTATAGCTGCATAATCATCTGTTAAATCCGCGTGATTTCCGCCTGTATCAACAATGC
This sequence comes from Acutalibacteraceae bacterium, assembly GCA_045613085.1. Lineage (GTDB taxonomy): Bacteria > Bacillota > Clostridia > Oscillospirales > Acutalibacteraceae > DTU089. Next base: position 24,940 of record JAZLAG010000018.1, read on the forward strand.
ATAAAGCGTGGTCAAATTCATCTAAATTGAAATCAACTTTATTAATAACCGGATTTTTGGTATCTTTAAAATCAATCTGCACAAAGCCACCAACTGAACAAGCAGTCTGGTCCATAAGACCGCAAGGCTTTTTAAAATAAACATTTTCTGCGTACTGTGAAATACAAGCAATTTCTACTGCACTTATTTTACCATCGTTATATAAGTAATTGATAATTGTGCCAATAAGTACTTCGTAAGCTGCAGAAGATGAAAGACCTGAACCTGAAAGAACTTCTGATGTTACACTTGCGTTAAAACCGCCATAGTTATAACCGAGTTCTTTGAAACGTGCACAGATACCACGGATAAGTGCATTTGATTTACCCGCTTCTTCATCTTTTATGCTGAGGTCACCAGCATCAACAGTAAGTGGTGAATAGCCTTGTGAATTAACATTTATAATTAAATCTTCTCTTTTTTCAACCATGGCAACTGCATCAAGGTTAATTGCTGCTGCTAAAACTTTACCATTGTTGTGGTCTGTGTGGTTGCCACCAACCTCTGTTCTACCTGGTGCTGAGAAAAATCTTACATCTGCCTCAGCAGAAAAATCATTTTTAAAGCTATCTGCAAGAGATACATATCTTTCTTGCTGTCTTTTAGCGTCATCGCCATAAACAACTTCTAATCTTTTTAAAAATTCCTGTGTACTGATTTCTTGAATTTTCATTTTTTAAGACTCCTTTTTCTTGTTTTTATCTATATAATTTAACATTGTTCTTAACACTAAAACTGAAATACCGCTTATTATCAAAAGAATAATAATAGGTGCCATAAATTTTACAGAAAACGGGTCTGTAATATTTACACCGATAATACTCCATGTAATTATCCTTGGCAAGAATCCAAGCACTGAGAACAAGCAAAAAAGTAACGGGTCCATTGAGGTTGCACCATAAATTCTGCTGACTGTATTTATGGGAACAAATGGCACAAAGCGCAAAATCACAAGCATCCACCAGTTACCCTTGCCACCTAAATCCATAAAATCGTAAACAGTGGCAGATTTTATTAAAACCTTATGTGCTGAGCCACCACCAAATTTTTTGCCCCAAGCGTACCTTACGGTAACTAAATACATAAAACCTAAAATATTTATAGCCGCGGCAATTGGTGCTGGGAAAACAAGACCCGAGCTAATAAACAACACCGACAATGGCACAAACGGAATAAACGCTTTTATAATGAACAACGCCCAAACTGTTAAAAGTGCGGCAAGCTTATTAAGACTAGCTATAAACAGCTCTAATTTATTAAACCAATCCTGAATTTCTATTATACGGGATTGTATTTGTGGTAAAGTTACTAGATAAGTTAAAAACACAAGAAACAAAGCAACCGCAAAACAAACTATGCTTACAATTTTTAAAATAAGCGAACGCTTTTCTTCCTTGGTTCTTTTTTTTACTTTTTTCAATCAATTACCTACCTATCGTTAGTTCCAATCTTTTCTATTTTATAACATTTTATGCATTAGGTCAAGTAAAATAAGCACTATTGAAAAATATATATTAATTTGTTATTATATCTTCGGGTGATTTTTATGGATAACAAATTAAATGCCGTAATACTGGATGGCTACACTGAAAATCCCGGCGACTTGAATTGGGACTACTTAGAAAGTGTATTTAATCTTACTGTCTACGACAGAACACCAAAAGAGTTAGTTATAGAAAGAAGCAAGAACGCAGATGTGCTTATAGTAAATAAGGTTGCAATAACCAGGGATATTTTGAATGAATTACCAAAACTTAAGTTTGTTGCCACTCTTGCCACTGGTTTCAACCAGCTTGATACCGTTGCTTTAAGAGAAAGAAATATTCCTGTTTCAAATATCCCCTCTTACTCAACAAATGCCGTAGCACAGACTGTATTTTCATTTATACTTGAATTTACAAACAGAGTCGGTCACTACACAACCTCTGTAAAACAAGGGGAATGGTCTAAGTGCAAGGATTTTTGTTACTGGAATACACCTTTAAACGAGTTGAGTGGCAAAACACTAGGAATTATAGGCTTTGGTAAAATCGGCAGAAGAGTTTCTGAAATTGCACTCTGCTTTAATATGAACGTTTTAGTTTACACTCCATCCGGTAAAAAAGAGGCTGACGAAAGAGTTAAATTCATTTCACTCAATGAAGTGCAGAAACAAGCAGATTATATTTCACTTCACTGTCCACTTACAAAAGACACAAACGAGCTTGTTAACAAAGATTTTATAAATAATATGAAAGATGGGGCTTCACTTATTAATACTGCCCGCGGTGCCGTGGTAAATGAAAAAGATGTTGCAGATGCTTTAAACAGCGGTAAGCTTTCTTATTTTGGCACGGATGTATTATCTACCGAACCACCAAAGAAAGATAACCCTCTTCTTACTGCCAAAAACACATTTATAACACCGCATATTGCATGGGCAGCTTATGAAACAAGATTAAGACTTTTAGAGATTCTTAATGGTAATATTAAAGCATTTTTAGAGGGTTCACCTATAAATGTAGTTAATATGTAAAAATACACAAAAATGCAGTTTAATTTTTAGATTTTTTCGCATTTTGATAAAACTTAAAGAAATTAAGTTAAATTTATGTCAAAGTCCTTGCAATTATTCTGTTTTGTGGTAAAATAATTAGCGTAATAAAAAATATTTGGAGGTTTTTCAAATGTCAGTTAAAGTTGCAATTAACGGTTTCGGTCGTATCGGCCGTCTCGCATTCCGTCAAATGTTTGGTGCTGAGGGCTATGATGTAGTAGCTATCAACGACCTTACAAAACCATCAATGCTTGCTCATCTTTTAAAGTATGATACAGCTCAAGGTGGCTACTGTGGTAAAATGGGTGAAAATCTTCACACTGTTACTGCTGATGATGAAGCAGGTACAATCACAGTTGACGGCAAAACACTTAAAATTTATGCTAAAGCAGACGCTAAGGAACTTCCTTGGGGTGAAATCGGAGTTGGTGAAGTTCTCGAATGCACAGGTTTCTACTGCTCAAAAGATAAGAGCCAGGCTCACATTGATGCTGGTGCTAAAAAAGTTGTTATTTCTGCTCCTGCAGGTAACGACCTCAAAACAATCGTTTTCAGCGTTAACGAAGATACTCTTACAGCTGATGATACAATCATCTCTGCTGCATCTTGCACAACAAACTGCCTTGCACCTATGGCAAAAGCTCTTAACGATTATGCTCCAATCCAAAGCGGTATCATGTGCACAATCCACGCTTACACAGGTGACCAGATGATTCTTGACGGCCCACACAGAAAGGGTGACTTAAGAAGAGCAAGAGCTGGTGCTGCTAACATCGTTCCTAACTCAACAGGTGCTGCTAAAGCTATCGGTCTTGTTATTCCAGAACTCAATGGTAAACTCATCGGTTCTGCACAAAGAGTTCCTGTTCCAACAGGTTCAACAACAATTCTTACAGCTGTTGTTAAAGGCTCAGATGTTACTAAAGAAGGCATCAACGCTGCTATGAAAGCTGCTGCTTCTGAAAGCTACGGCTACAACGAAGACCAAATCGTTTCTTCAGACGTTATCGGTATGAAATATGGTTCACTCTTCGATGCTACACAAACAATGGTTTCTAAGATTTCTGACGACCTTTACGAAGTTCAAGTTGTTTCATGGTATGACAATGAAAACAGCTACACAAGCCAGATGGTTAGAACAATCAAATACTTCGCAGAACTTTAATTTTTCAAAAAAGCCTTGCAGTGAAAACTGCAAGGCTTTTTTAGTTGGCTAGTATGGCTAGTTGCTAGTGTGGCTAGTGACTAATGTCTAATAGCTAACAACCAACTTGTAACATTTCTCCTCCTCTCTCATATACTGTTAATGAAGTTTTGGGTGTTCTCACTACTTCGAACATATTAAGGAGGAAAGTGTATGGCTGATAACAACAGAAACTGCCCAGAAACAAATCTTAATCACATTAAAGAAGCAATTTGCATAGACACTAACCGTGTTTACGACTCTTGTGCTGACAAGGAATGTCTTAAAGATTTAAGAGTTTACTTAACTGACCGCGGTCAATGCATTTTAGACACTGCATCTTCAATTAAATGCCGTGGTGCTGAAATCTTAAACTGTCTTGTAGAGGTTGAAAAGGTACCATTTAATAAAGGATTTTATTCAGTTGATTTAACGTTCTTTGTTAAGGTTATGCTTGATGCTTACACATGTCCTACTGCACAACCAACTTTAATTGAAGGCCTTGTTACCTTTAATAAAAAGTGCATTCTTTATGGTAGTGACGGAAATGTTAAAATATTCTCATCAAGTTATGTTGAAAATGGTTTTGACGAGCAAAACGCTATTTGCAACGCTAACCCAAGAGCAAAGGTACAGACAGTTGAACCTATCTGTTTAGATGCAGAGATTTGCAGAATTTGCGATTGTTGTAACACCGCTGGCGACTGCTGTGAGGGTAATGTACCAAATTACATTTGTCGTTGCTTTGAGGGTAGCTTTAATAATTGTTGTGGTGAAAAAGCAATTAAGGTTACCCTTGGTGTTTTCACAATAGTTCAACTTGAACGTGATGTTCAAATGCTCATACCAGCTTATGACTTCTGTGTACCTACTAAAGAATGTTGTTGCGAAACAGAAGACCCTTGCGATATTTTCAGAAAAATATCATTCCCTGTTGATGAATTCTTCCCACCAAACCAGAGAGATAATAGTTGTTGTAACAACGAACAAATCCCTTATACCAGAAACTCTTGTGGTTGCGGTAAATAAAAAGCGCAAAAACACCTATGTTTCATCAAAAAGAAACATAGGTGTTTTATTTTTAGCCTTCATAAACTAAATTTTTATTAATCATCTGGTCAATGTTTTCTGCATCATACCACTTACCTAAAATAGGAACATTTTGTGCAACCGTTTCGCCTTCTATAGCAAAAATACATTGTTCGACTGCATCATAGCCTATCTGGTAAGAGTCCTGAGCAACTGAACCCACAAGCTCTGCAGTATCAGTTGATTTCATCCATTCAATCTGCTTTGTACCGGCATCAAAACCACAAAATCTTATATGGTCATATTTGCCCACGTTTGCCGCGAGTGCATCACTCACTTGTTTTACAACACCTTCATTTGTCATAAACACTGCTTTTACATTCTTTTCGACAAGAGCGTTCAAGGCATCAACATAAGCATTATTACTGTCGCCATCCTTGACTTCTTTTTCAATTCTATACTTCCCCTTTGTCATAGCATCATTATCAGCAAGTGAGGTGAATTTATCTATAAAGCCCTTAGCTCTGTCAACCCCTGTTTCTGTCTGATCATGTTGAACAACACCTATTACATATCCGCCACTGCTTGCAGCAATATCTGTTTTTAACAAATCAAAGAAATGCTCTGCTGCAATTGCTGCCGCAGTTGTATTTGATGTTGCAACTGTAGAAACAATAGGATTTTTACCCTTTTCATCTAAGGTTTTTATATCAGCCTCATAAACACCACTATCAAACTGAACAACAGGGATTTTTTGGTCATATGCCTGTTCAAGCATATCAGTAAAACCCTCACCTATTGTTGCAATTACAAGTCCTGAAACATTATTTGAAAGTGCAGTTTGTACCATTTCTTTCTGTGTTGGCAACTCTGAGGAGCTTTCAGAAGCGGGTCCTCTGAATGTTACTTTATATCCACCATGCTTTGCAGCTGCATCTTCTGCACCTTTTTTTACAGATTGCCAGAAAGCGTGAGACTCACCCTTTGCAACAACTGCAATCGTTTTGACTTCATCGTTACCGCCGTTTTTATCAGAATTCTGGGCACATCCGCTAAAGATTACGGCTAATAATGACACTGAAAGAATTATTGATAATATTTTCTTGAAGTTCATAATTAACACTCCCTTAACATTTTATTAAAACTATTATCTACATTCTACACTTTTATTTTACATTTTACAACCTTTTTTAGTTATTTTATCTTTAATTTTATCAAAAAGCACTGAAAAAACTACTATAACACCAGTTAAAACATAGGTAACATAAGTTGAATTTACATTAATATTAAATAATGCTAAAACAAAATTCAGTCCCGAACGGATTACCACAAGCATTATTGCACCTATTACAGAACCCGTAACAGAGGCAATTCCACCTGTTGCAGATGTGCCACCGATGTACACCCCCGCTATAGCATCAAGCTCCATTCCATTGCCTGTTGCTGCCGCTACTGTAACAAAAGAAGACGACCAAAAAATAGCAGAGATACCCGCACTTATACCTGTTATTACATAAGCAATTATTTTATATTTGTCAGTATTCACACCTGAAAGCCTTGTTGCTTCTTCATTTGAGCCTATTGCCAATATATAGCGTCCGATTTTATTTTTATACATCAGATACATACAAACAAGCATAAAAAATAAAATCCATAGAACTCCTACAGGAAAGCCGTTATAATTTGAAAAAAACTTATTAAACCATGTACCTGTGGGATAAAAAATATTCGGTGTATTTACAAATATTGCTGAAAGACCGCGTGACACCATCATTGTTCCCAAGGTAGCAATAAACGCTGGCAATTTACATTTAGCAACTAAAAAGCCGTTTAAAAGCCCAAAAAGCGTACCGATTAATAACATCACAGGTATTGTTGCCCATAAAGAAATTAACCCATCTGTATATAATTTTCCGGCAACAACTGCCGAAGCGATGCATACAGTACCTATTGATAAATCTATTCCGCCTGTGGCTATGCTGAATGTTACACCTAACCCCATAATTGCGTAAGGTGCCAAAGACTGTGCCATACTTACAATATTATATTTATTAAGAAAATTCGGATTTAAAATGTAGAAAAGCACAACTAAAAATACCAGCGAAAAAACTATTATGATATTTTGACCGAATTTTAATTTCAACATTTTATTTTCTTTCATAATATAAATTCCTATCTTTTCATAGCATACTTCATTATATTTTCGTTAGTTGCTTCTTCTATTGGCAATTCTTTTGTTATTCTGCCCTCACACATAACAATTACTCTATCTGAAAGGCGTGTAATTTCAGAAAGTTCAGAAGATATAACTATAACTGATTTTCCTTTTTTAGCTAAATTTTCAATAATTGAATACATCTCGCTTTTTGCACCTACATCTATTCCGCGTGTTGGTTCGTCAAAGATTAAAATATCACTATTTTTCAAAAGCCAACGTGCAAGTATAACCTTTTGCTGATTACCACCCGATAGATTTTTTACCATTTGCTTCATTGATGGTGTTTTTGTTTTAAGCATTACATTCTTCCGTTCTGCTTCTTTTGTCACTTTTTTATCGTTTATAAATCCAAAGCTGATAAATTCTTCTAATGATGCTAATACTGAATTATCCGAAACAGATTTATCGAGAAGAAGTCCATAAGCTTTTCTGTCCTCCGAAAGATAACAAATCCCATTTTTAACCGCATCTGCAGGGCTTTTTATATTCATCTTTTTATTATTCACAAAAATTTCGCCACTCGTAAATTCATCAGCACCAGAAATAGCACGTGCTACCTCTGTACGCCCTGCGCCCATAAGTCCCGAAATTCCTAAAATCTCACCCTTGTGAAGCTTGAAGGAGATATCTTTAAATTTATTCTCACTCGTTAGATTTTTTATTTCCAAGGCTACAGGGCTATCCTCTTTACAGTTACTCTTGCTTTTATTTTCACTCTTCACAGCACGCCCTACCATCATTTCTATTATTTGCTCTTTTGTAGTCTCTGTTGTATTTACAGTAGCGATATATTCACCATCACGCATTACTGTTACTCTGTCAGAAATTCTCTCTATTTCATCCATTCTATGAGAAATATAAATCATACCAATTCCGCGCCATTTAAGCTCTTTCATAATTCTGAAAAGCTCGTTTACCTCGACATCTGTAAGTGCAGTGGTTGGTTCATCAAGAATAAGGATTTTTGAATTAAATGAAATGGCTTTTGCTATTTCAACCATTTGCTGCTTGCCAAGTGTAAGATTCAAAACCTTTTCAGCGGGGTCAATATCAATACCAATATATTCTAAAATTTTTCTTGACTCTTCCACCATCTTTTTATCGTCAATAAATAAATTAAAAACGAGTGGCTCTCTTCCTAAAAATATATTTTGGGCTACTGTTAAATCATTTAAAAGATTAAGCTCCTGATGAATTATAGAAATGCCCACAGCCTGACTATCTTTCACCGAGTGGAAATCACATTTTTTGTTAAAGCAGATTATTTCACCACCATCAGCCTTATAAATGCCCGTAAGAATTTTCATTAATGTTGATTTACCTGCTCCATTTTCCCCCATAAGAGCATGAATTTCACCGTAACGCAAATCAAAATCCACACCCTTTAAAGCGTGAACACCAGAAAAGCGTTTTTCAATTTTTTTCATTTCTAAAATTTTCTCGTTCATAATGTTAGTAGTTTATCCATATTTTTTTATATTATTAAAAAAGGAACCAGGAACTTTTCTTAGTTCCTAGTTCCTAATCCCTTAACAACTTTCCTATAGAATGTAAACGATAACACGACTGCAAGAAGCCAACCAATCGGCCAAGACAACCAGATTCCGACTGCACCCCAGAGTCCCGAGAAAATAAATGCCAGAATTACGCGTAAAACCAAATCGGCAAATGTAGCAATCATAAAATAATTCATATTTCCTGTACCACGAAGAACTCCGTCGCACACTACTTTAAGAGCTATAGCACACAAGAACGGCTCGACGATAATTAAAAACTGCTTACCAGTTTCAAGTGCTAATGTGCTTTTGTCACCCTCCATAAACACGCCAATAAGCGTTTCTGAAAAAATTACATAAACAGCTGTAAATAACAGTGCAGTTATAATTGAAAGCACCGCGCCACTTTTAAGCCCTTCTTTAATTCTTTCGTAGCGTTTTGCACCTACATTCTGTGCAGTAAAACTTGAAACAGAATTACCAAATGTAACAAGTGAATTAACTGCAAAAGTATTAAGCTTTATTGCCGCAGAATACCCCGCAATAACAGCAGAACCATAGCTATTTATTTCACCCTGAATGAATACATTACCTACAGAAACAAAGCTTTGCTGGAGAATACTTGGTATTGAAATTTTTGATATACTTTTTAGCATATCAAACGAAAAAACTTCTGCTTTTCCGTCACATTTAAGATTTTTCAAATGATATAAAAGAGTAATTACCGCAAGCACACCAGCAATTCCCTGTGCAATGAATGTTGCCCACGCAACACCAGAAACGCCCATATTAAAATGAGCAACAAACACATAGTCTAAAACGACATTCGCAACAGAAGAGAATATAAGAAAATAAAGCGGTATTTTTGAGTTACCAAGCGATGCAAATACGCCATTAGCAATATTATAGAGAAATAAAAATGTAAAACCAGCTATATAAATTTCAAGATATAATGAGGAATCCTCAAAAATATTTTGGGGTGTATTTATAAGCCTCATAAGCGATGGTGTAAGTAGTATTCCAGTAACAGTCAACACAACTGAAATAACAACCGAAGTAATTATTGAGGTTGAAACTGCAGTTTTCACCTTTTTATATTTACCAGCGCCAAAAAGCTGAGAAATTACGACACCACATCCAATATTACATCCAACTGCAATAGCATTGAAAATATTGGTTATCGGGTAAGATGCACCTACAGAAGCTAAAGCATCCTCACCCGCAAAGCGACCAGCTATTACACTGTCTGCAATACTATACATCTGTTGAAAGACAACACTTATAAATAGCGGAATACTAAAATTCAGTATTACCTTGCTTGTTTTGCCCTTTGTTAAATCTTTTACCATTTTTCACACCTTTGTTATATTAAGGATTTTAAAACGATATAATTATACAGCAACATTTTTTATTTTTCAAGTAAAGGTTGATGTAAAATGACTGGATTTATAGAGGCTATCGGCTCTGTTTTATGGGGTGCACCGATGCTTATATTTTTTCTATTTACTGGTATTTATTTCACCCTAAAAAGCAAATTTTTTCAAATACGCGGTGCAAAGCTGATATACAACACTACTGTAAAATCTCTTTTAAAAAAAAGTGTAGAAACCAAAGATGGTATTTCTCAATTTGGTGCTTTTTGCTCAGTGCTTGCGGCTTGCATTGGCACAGGCAACATTGTCGGTGTTGCAACCGCCATTTACTCTGGTGGACCTGGCAGCATTTTCTGGATGTGGATTTCAGCATGTTTTTCAATGATGACAGCATATAGTGAAAACTATCTAGGCATTAAATATAAATCAAAAGATAAATATGGCAAAATTTCTGGTGGTGCTTTTCAATATATAGAAAAAGGCTTAAAAATGCCACTTCTCTCAAAGTTTTACGCTATTTTTTGTCTGTTATCGACTTTAGGTATGGGAAATATGGCTCAGGCAAATTCGGTTAGTTCTTCAATAAAAACTGGCTTTAATGTACCAACATACATAACAGGAATTATAGCTGTAACAATCTGCTTTTTTGTCATAAAAAAAGGGGTAAAAGGTATTTCTAAAATGAGTGAATTTTTAGTGCCCGTTATGTCGATTTCTTACTTAATTTTATCTTTTGGTGTTCTGTTCATTTTTAGAAGTAGAATTATTCCTATGATAACACTCATATTTAAAGAAGCTTTTTCTTTAAAAGCTCTCGGTGGTTTTGGAATTTTCAAGGCTATGCGCTACGGAATTTCTCGAGGTGTTTTTTCTAATGAAGCGGGCCTTGGCTCTTCTACAATTATCCACTCAGAAACAGAAAATGCTTCTCCTGAAAACCAAGGTATCTGGGCGATGTTTGAGGTGTTTTGTGACACAATTTTCCTCTGTACTGTTATGGCACTGGTAATTCTAGTAAGTGGGGTTTTCACGCCTAATGGTCAGCTTTATGGTGCAGAGCTTTCAGTTGAAGCTTATGGTGTATTAGGCGATTTGGGCAAAAAAGGCATTGCAATTTTAACTGCCCTATTTTCATTCGCTTCGCTTACAGGCTGCTCATTCTATGGTGAAAAAAGTGCTGAATATCTTTTCAGTAAAAGAGCTGTTAAACCCTACAAAGCGATATATTTAATTTTAGCTTTGATTGGTTGTATTTTATCGCCACAAATTATATGGTCGATAGCCGATATATTTAACGGACTTATGGCTGTACCTAACTTATTTGCTCTTTGTGTTCTAAGAAAAGAAGTGGAATACCCTTAGAGTGGGTAAAGTATATCCAAACCAGCCTTAAATGGCGGTATTTCGGCTCTTTTGCCCGATTTGCCTTTGAAAGGCGATAGCCTGTCTGCAGTCAAATACGAACAAAATATCTCGAAATACCGTTCATTTAAGGTCGGAGAATTTTGTGATAAAGTATTTTTCACACAGATGAGGCAAAGACGCAGTAAATCCTTTCGGATTTACGAGTATTTTAACGAAATATGTGGGGAAAAGACTATCCCAAAATCTGATTCGGATACGCTTTACCCACTCTAGGGTGACGGGAGTCGAACACCGCACGATTTTGGAAGACAAAAAACGGCTTAATGTGCCGAAAGATTTAAATTTTAGGCGTACGGGGTTTGACTCCCGTCACCCTACACAAAAAGAAATGCCTTGTCACCGTAGTGACAAGGCAGGCAAATTCTTTTCATTAAATTATGTAAAACTTATGCCTCTTCTTTCATTTTTGCAAAACATGCACTGCAATAAACAGGTCTGTCTTCGCGTGGCTTGAATGGAACTTCTGCTTCGCCACCGCAAGATGCACAAGTTGCTTTGAACTTTTCGCGTTCTCCCTTGATTGCTTGTTTACGAGCATCACGGCACTCTTTGCAACGTTGTGGTTCGTTTACAAATCCTTTTTCAGCATAGAATTCTTGTTCGCCTGCTGTGAAAGTGAATTCTTTACCACATTCTTTGCAGATGAGAGTTTTGTCTTCGTACATTTTTAGCTTCCTCGCTTTTTTTAATGATGTGTCCTCTAACGGAATTGCACCGCCACCTTTAAATTAACGCTCTCCTTTTTAAGCTAAGAGGACATATAAATTTAAGAAAATACGCTTTTTAGTTTTTTTCGGGCACGCTGTAGAGCATTATCAACTGCTTTAGGTGTAAGACCTAATTTTTCAGAAATTTCGTTATAAGAAAGTCCACTTATCTGGCTATAGATTACGGATTTTTCTACATTTGAAAGCACATTCTCACACAAAGAAAGAACAGAAGAAAGAATTTCGCCATCCTCTATAGTATCCAAAGGATTTTTAACCTCGCCCCCCATAGTTACAGGGTCAACATCACGGTCAATCTGAAAATCGTTCTTAGTTTTTCTTGCGGCTGAAACAACGCCATTATTCATACAAACGGTGGCATACGCAGAAAAAGGAACACCTTTTTCAACCTTATATGTTCTTACTGCTGAAAGAAAGCTAATCATACCCTCTTGCAATAAGTCATCAACATCTAAATAACCAGCAGAATACATCTTTGGTTTATGTGACAAAAATCTGCGCGCTAAGATATCTAAAGCAAGACTGTCGCCATTCTGTGAAAGTTCTACTAACTCTTCATCAGTAAAATTTTCATAAGAAGCGGTTTCCTTCTCGCTCAAAATACCCACCCCATCCGTAAAAAGACGAATTCTTATGAGTAATAATAACACATTTATTGAAATTTGTCAAATATTTTTTTATAGATGCCCTTTTTTTGTGCAAAACCTAAAAAACGACAAATTTTGCAAAAAAATAAAAGCCGATTTTAAATCAGCTTTTAGGAACAGATGTTAAATACCACTTACCACCTATGCGAATAGCGTAAACATCATTATAAATACTTTGATACGAACCGATATCACCTTTAGCATCTATTGTAAATGATAATCTTGCACCTTTATTGGCACTTTTTTCGTAGCTGTAGGTTTCAATTAAATAGTCGTTTATTTCTTCTAATTCCTCATCGCTTATATACTCGACAGAAATCACCTCATACGACAATTTAAACTCTTCGCCACAACGCAATTTATAAAATTCATTGCTCCGACGCATTGAATGGGTCATTTCAGTGAGAACAACCTCATCATCGAAGTAAATATATTCTTTATTGTACGACTTTATCTGTTCATCATACAAAGTAAAATATAATTCTTCATCATTCTTTTCTATAGCGTCTGCAAAGATTTTTATTAAGCTATCAGGCTTACTGCCAGTAAGAAGTCCTGTTGTTATTGCTGCAACAGCTAATACAATTGAAATAATAACAAGACTCAACACCCTACTTTTCATAGATGGCATTCTGTATTGCTTTAATTTTAAAAGAATTTCACTCTGTCTTTTTTGAGACCTTTTCTTTTTATGAAAAGCTGCACCGCAATAAGCACAGTGCTTGAAATTTTCTGGACTTTGTTTTTTACACTTTTCGCAGTACAAGTTTTCACATCCCTTTTAAAACATTTCTAATAAAAAACTACCCGAAAAATTTTGGGTTTTTCGGGTAGTATTAACTTTATTATTCAGCAGTTTCTTCTGTTGCTTCTACAGCTTCTTCAACTGCCTCTTCTGCTGGTTCTTCAGGAAGAAGAGCACGAATTGAAAGTCCAACTCTCTTAAGGTCAAAGTCGATTTCAGTAATCTTTGCCTGAACTACTTCGCCAACCTTAAGAACTTCTGCAGGATTTGCAATATGTTTGTTTGCAATCTGAGATATGTGAATAAGACCATCTACACCAGGGATAATCTGAGCAAATGCACCGAATGATGTGAAGCTAACGATTTTAACATCAGCAACGCTATCAACTGGGTAATCTCTCTTAAGAATTTCCCATGGATTATCTTCAACCTTTTTGAAGCCTAAAGAGATTTTTCTCTTTTCAGCATCGAGTGCTTTGATTGTAACTTCAACTTGGTCGCCTACATTTACAACCTCTGATGGATGCTTGATTCTGCTCCATGAGAGTTCTGAAATGTGAATCATACCGTCAACGCCACCGATGTCAACAAATGCACCATAGCTTGTAAGTGATTTAACTGTACCCTGACGAGTTTCACCCTCCTGAACCTCAGCCCAAAACTTATCCTCAGCTTCTTTCTTAGCACCTTTAAGTACTGCTTTGATTGAACCAACTGCGCGTTTTCTTTGCTTATTGATTTCAATAATTTTGAACTGAACAGTTGTCTTTAATAAATCTTCTAATTTTTCGTTACGGCTCATTGTTGCAAGAGATGCAGGTATAAACACCTTAACATTCTCTGAGAGAACAAGAATACCACCGCGAACAATGTCTGTTACAACGCCTTCAAATACTTTATCAGTACCCTCAGCAGCGAGAACATTATCCCATGCTTTGATAGCATCGTAACGCTTCTTTGAAAGCATAATTACGCCTTCAGCGTTGTTTGTTTTCATGATGATGAGGTCTAATTCATCGCCTGGTTTTAACTCTGTCTGCGGATTAGCATTAGGGTCGGAGCTATATTCACTGTATGGAATGTAGCCGGTTTCTTTCCTGCCGATATCAACTTGTATCTCAGTAGGCTTAACGCTGATAACAGTACCCTTTACTTTCTGGTTACTGTTGAGACCGCTAAGTGATTCTTCTAATGCAGCTGCAAAATCAAAATCATCTGCTGAGACAGAGTCCAGCACTTTTTCCTCCTCAATCATTTTGTTTTCGTTTACAATTTCGGACATGGTTTGAAGTACCTCCTTTATAATACCGGCGGGAGTGGATGCACCCGCAGTAAGACCGATTGAGTTGAAACCTTTAAATGAGATACCATAAAGCTCATCCTTAGTTTCAACAAGAAATGACGGGCAATTCTTTTCACAGACGCTTTTAAGCTTTTGGGTGTTAGAGCTATGCTTACCACCGACAATTACCATAGCATCATTTTTAAGTGATAAAGAAACTGCTTCTTTCTGTCTTTCTTCAGTCGCACTACATATTGTATCAAAAATTTTTGCATTTGTACATAGTAAATTTACTTTTTTTAAACTTTTTTCCCATTCTTTTACGCTAAGAGTTGTTTGTGCGACAAAAATTAGTTCTTTTTGAGAAAATAATGCGTTTTTTTGTAATAATTCCTCTAACTGACACGAATCCTTTACAACATGAGCTTCGCCTTTTGCACAGCTTTTTATGCCGTGAACCTCAGGATGACTCGGGTCGCCAACTATTATTGTTACAACATTTTCGCCCGAATTATCTCTGACAATTTTATGAATTTTATTAACAAAAGGACAAGCGGCATCTATAAACTCAACACCACTTTTTTTCACTTCTTCTAAAACATCCTCGGTAACGCCGTGTGTTCTTAAAACTAATGTAACACCGTCTTTAACCTCACCTGGATGTTCAACTATATCTACTCCACGATTTTTGAAATCCTCAATAACCTGCGGATTATGAATAATAGGACCGAGTGTGGCAACCTTTTTGCCCTCATCGAGAAGCTTTTCAATAAGCTTGATGGCTCTGTCTACACCAAAGCAAAAACCTGCAGTTTCAGCAAGGGTTATTTTTGTCATTAAAGACGCTCCTTTATTGTCTTAATCATAAGATTTATTGACTCTTCTAATCCGATTTCAGTTGTATCAATCAAAACTGCATCTTCTGCCTGCTTTAATGGTGCAGTTGCTCTGTTCATATCCTGATAATCACGCTCTTTGATTTCTTTTAAAATTGTTTCGTAAGGAACATCCTGTCCTTTTTCTTGTAATTCTTTAAAGCGTCTGTCTGCTCTTGCTTCTGCAGATGCAGTCAAGAAAATTTTAATTTTAGCATCTGGCAAAACTACAGTACCAATATCTCTACCGTCCATAATGCAGTCATTGTTTTTAGCTATATTTCTTTGTAAATCAAAGAGGAATGAACGAACCTCTGGAATAGAAGAAACATTAGAAGCCGCCATAGAAACTTCGTTTTGTCTTATAGCTGTTGAAACATCTTCATCGCGTAAAAACACATGTTGCTCCCCGTCTATAAATTTGAGCGAAACCTCTGCGGTTTTTAATGTTGGTATAACTTCCTCAGATTTTTTTGTATCCTTAACGCCATTTCTTAATGCATTTAGTGCTACAGTTCTGTATAATGCACCTGTATCAACATAAATAAATCCGAGCTCCAAAGCTGCCTTTCTTGCTATTGTGCTTTTACCTGCACCAGCAGGTCCGTCAATTGCTACATTAATCATATCATTTCTCTCCTGTTCTATATTTCTATTGAGTCACCCGCTAAGTGACCTGTTGAAAATGCAATTTGTAAATTAAATCCACCAGTATAGGCATCAACATCCAAAACCTCACCCGCAAAGTAAAGCCCTTTTACTAATTTACTTTCCATTGTTTTTGGGTTTACTTCTGAAATATCAACACCACCTGAGGTAATAACAGCTTCATCAATTGGTCTGAAATCTGTTACTGTGAGAGTTATATCTTTCAAGAAATCAACCAACTCAGAACGCATTTCTTTTGTTACCTGATTTGATTTAAGATTACCATTAAGCTTTGTAAGCTTTACTGTAATTGGTATCATTTTTCTTGGCAAAAGCAAAGCTAAAGTGTTATAAAGATTTTTATTTGAACACTCTAATAAATCTCGCTGTATTCTTTTATCGAGCTGCTCATAAGTAAGTGCGGGTTTAAAGTCTATGTGAATTTTATATCTACCTTTTTCCATATTACGCATATGAGAAGAGGCAGAAAGCACCATAGGACCAGAAATTCCGTAATGAGTGAAAATCATTTCACCCATATCTTCGTATATATCACGATGCTTCACTATATCCTCAACAGTTATTTTTACATTTCTCAAAGAAAGCCCCTGAGCGTCTGTACACCAACCCTCATGACACTCCAAAGGAACTAACGATGGTTTTAAATCGGTAATTTTGTGACCAGCTTGCTTCGCTAATTCATAGCCGTCACCAGTTGAACCAGTTTTTGGATAAGAAAGACCACCAGTTGCTACTATTACATTATCTGCAAGGTACTTTTTTCCATCTTCAGTAATACATCCACAGACTTTACCATCTTCTATAATAAGCTCTGTTGCCCTGCCCTGTTTTCTTGTAACGCCGTTTATTGTTATGTATTTATTTAATGCATCAACAATATCGAGTGCCTTGTCTGAAACAGGGAACACGCGATTGCCTCTTTCAATTTTTAATGGCACCCCCAGTTCCTCAAAGAAATCCATTGTATCAGCAGTATCAAATCGTGAAAAAGCACCGAATAAAAATCTGCCATTAACTGGGATATTTGCAATTAAATCGTTAAGAAGTGGACAGTCATTTGTTACATTACATCTGCCCTTACCTGTTATTGCAACCTTTCTCGCTAATTTGTCATTTCGTTCAAGAAGTGTTACTTTTAAGCCATTTTTAGCAGCAGTACCGGCAGCCATTAACCCTGCCGCACCGCCACCTATTACGAGTACATCCATTATTATAAAAACCTCATACAATAATTATTTTTTCTGTCATTTCTTTACCGCATATTTCGGGATTTTCTAAACACAAGGAATATAAATCTCTTGCTTTACATTCAAGCTCGAAAATCATTTTACCATTTTCGTCAAGATTTTTTAATTCTTTGGGGCGTGTTATAATTGGTAATTTCGCTTTTTCTTTACACTCTTTTAAAAGCGAAACACCTTTTTCGTTGAAGCCCAGAACTCTTATATATGGCACCGGTGTTTTTAAAAGTTCTTTTGTTACACCTAAATATGCGAAAAGAAGAATTCTTCTTATTCTTGATAAAGTATATCGTTTTGTTTTGATTTTTTCAAGTAGTTCAGGGTAAGAAGTTGAATTTCTTACTGCTTCATAAATTCTGTATTCAAGACCTTCGTTAACGTCTGGTAGTTCTCTTAATTCTTCAACACTCATAGTGCGGAGTTTAAAAAGCAGCGAAAGTTCATATTTACTGTAATCTATAATTTTTTTCTCATTAATTGCATTTTCTAAAACAGAGAAAGACTCCTGTGGCACAAAGTTTTTAATTTCATCTGAATTTTCTATAAAAGTTCTTATAAGTGACGCTGAACGGATATTTCCGTCACCCTCTGCTGAGTCGTGAGAAGCCCCTGTTCTTTTAACTGTTGTAATGTCTAAATTAGAATTTAATTCTAAAAGTGCTTTAGCATATTCAACGCCTAAAATGTCATTAGAATTTTGCAAAAGTTCGGATTGTACTTCGCCAAAAAGTTCTTTTACTGCCTGCTCACGTGCCGTCGGAAAAGACATGCCACTTTCTACTAATTCTGAAACAAGCGAATTAAAGTCTGCACTTTTCAAGTTCTTTGCACATTCCAAAAGCATGTCTTTGTTATTACTTTCAGAACCAAAGCCGAGAGAGTGAAGAGTGTTTAAAGAGTCAAGCACACTGACACCTGAAAGAGCAAACTTCTCTGCAGTTGCACTACAATATGGAAACGGTAACGAGAGAACTAAATCAACTCCTGACTCGAGTGCCATTTTTGTTCTTTTATTTACATCTAAAATAGCAGGCTCGCCACGTTGAACAAAGTTACCCGACATAACTACCGTAACGGTATCGTTTTCGTTTTGTTTTAAAGAATCAACAAGATATTTGTGACCATTATGAAACGGATTAAATTCCGCAACAATTCCGTAATTCAACCTGAGCCCACCTTTCTTTTTAAAATATGCATTTACACTTGAAAAAACTTTAAAAAGTGTTATAATAAATAATGTTATTATTTTACACAATAAATACACAATTAAAATTCTTTTAAAGAATTAAAACTGTTTTGGAGGTTCAAAAAATGAAAATTCTCGTAATTAACTGCGGTAGTTCTTCACTCAAGTATCAACTTTTTGATATGGAAAGCGAAAAATGGCTTGCAAAAGGTATTTGTGAAGCAATTGGCACAAGCACAAGTTCTGCTAAAGGTTCAACTGCTGATGGCAGAGAATTTAAAATGCCAAACGTAAATATTCCTGACCACAAGGTTGCATTTAACATTGTTAAAGATGCTCTTACAAGTGGTGAATGCAAGGTTATTGACGACCTTAAAGAAATTGAAGCAGTAGGTCACAGAGTTGTTCAGGGTGGTGACCGTTACACAGAAAGCATTCTTATTGATGACTCTGTTGTTAAGGGTATTGACGAGCTCGGTACACTCGCTCCACTTCACAACCCTGCTCATGTTATTGGTATTAACGCTTGCACAGAAGTTTTCGGTGATAAGCTTCCTCAGGTTGCTGTATTTGACAACGCATTCCACAGCACAATGCCTGAAACCTCTTATATGTTCGGACTTCCTTACGAATACTATGAAAAATATCATGTTCGCCGTTATGGTGCTCACGGTACCAGTCACCGTTTTGTTGCATACAGAACTGCTGAAATCATTGGTAAAGATTTAAAAGATTTCAAACTTATTACATGCCACCTTGGTAATGGATGCTCAATTACTGCTATAAAAGATGGTAAAGTTCTTGACACAAGTATGGGTCTTACTCCACTTGACGGTTTTGTAATGGGTACTCGTTGCGGTGCTGTTGACCCATCTGCTATTACATACATTATGGATAAAGAAGGTCTTTCACCAAAAGAAATGGACACACTTATGAATAAGAAAAGTGGTGTTCTTGGTATTTCTGGCGTACATTCAGATGACCGTGAAGTTAAAAAAGCTGCATCAGAAGGCAACAAGAGAGCTAAACTTGCACGTGATATGCAGTGGTATCAGATAAGAAAAGTTATTGGTTCTTATATTGCTGCTATGAATGGTGTTGACGTTATTGCTTTCACAGGTGGTATTGGTGAAAACTGCACAGATTTAAGAGAAGACGTTTTAACAAACCTTTCATATCTCGGCATTAAACTCAATAAAGAAGTTAATGATGCTACTCACGGTGATGAAGTTGAGCTTACATTACCTGGTTGCCCTGTAAGAGCATTCGTTGTTCCAACAAACGAAGAGCTTGCTATTGCGAGAGATACTAAAGAGATTGTTGAGAAGTTATAATTCGGAATGCGTAATTCGGAATTAAAGGAAACTCTTCGAGTTTGATTATAATTAAATAAAATAAATAAGTTCTATCATTTGCAGTTTAGTAACTGAAATGATAGAACTTTTTTATATAGTTATTAAGGCGTTTTTGAAAATTCGTTTTAAATTATCAGTAACACCATTAGCAGCCTGAATGGTTGCCATCATTAATTCGTCTGTATCAATCCTGTCAAAATTTATTGAGTAACCATTAAACTGAATCAACTGAGTTATAAAAACTCTCTGTGTT
The DNA here is from genome assembly GCA_045613085.1 of Acutalibacteraceae bacterium. Taxonomy (GTDB): domain Bacteria; phylum Bacillota; class Clostridia; order Oscillospirales; family Acutalibacteraceae; genus DTU089. The sequence goes on from JAZLAG010000018.1 coordinate 45,220, forward strand.
CTGCCGTTACCCTCACGAAACGGATGAAGCATATTTGTTATGCAGTAAAAATCAACTATATCATCAATAAAGTCATTAAACGATTGATTTTTGAAAAAGTTTTTGTCTTTAAGTCTTTTGAAACAAGCATCTGCAACAGACTCAATTTCGTTTACATCAACAAAATTGGTGGCTTTTTTAGAGATATTAACTGTACGGACTTCGCCAGCCCAAGTGTAAAGCTCATCAAATAAATATTTGTGAATTGCTTTGTAATGTGAAAAATCGAAGTTACCATCAATAGGATTAGCTATAAGTTCTGAAGCTTTTGCAAAAGAAATTTTCGATTCCAAAAGTGATAATCTTTTTTCATCGGTTATTCCAAATTTATTGATTAAACAAGCACTGTTTTCATAGCAATCAGAAGATTCTGGTGAAATACTATAAAACATTAAGTATTCACCTCGGTTTGATTTAAGACAAATTGAATATATTGCTCCATTGTGATTTGGTTTTCTAATAATTGACGACACCATTCCTTGCATTGTTCGTCAATGTAGTAACCTTCCATTTCAACTGAAGCAGCAGAACTGTTAATTGCATCTTGAATGGTCATCTAAACTTCACCTCACAAATTTACTACAATTAGTTTAACATAAAATAAGGGGTTAATCAATATAAAAATTTCTGCAATAATTTACATTTAAAAGAGTGTATGCTATAATGACCAAGGGGTGTGATTATATGAAACACTATAAAAAGAATTTTAAAATATACAATCTACTGTTTTTAATATGCATTTCTTTATTCCTTTCAGCATGTTCAGGCAATAGTACTACAAACACTGAGACTAATAACACTACATCTGAAACAGAAAAAATTGTTACTTCAACCAAAACACTTCCACAACAATACGAGGTAATTATTAATAACATAATAAACTCTTACCCTTGGAACGACGATGAGTTAACTATGGTAGCTGAAAACCCTGATCTCACGTTTATGTATCGTAAAAGTTCTTCACTTTCTGACGTAGGTTTTGCCTTAATTGATTTAGATAATAATGGTCAAGAAGAATTGATTATTACTGACGTAAATAGACCCTTTATATATGATTTATATACAATTTCTGACGGCAAAGCAATTCACCTTTTCGATAGTGGTGAACGTTATTGTTATTACATATATGAAAATAGTTATATAAAAAACCAATGGTCAGATTCTGCAGCAACAAACGGAAACGATTTTTACAAATTAGAAAACGGAACTTTAATCTTCATCGAAAGAATTACAATGGATGAATATCACGCTTTAGATATAGGTTTAATAAAAGATATTTCAGAAGCGGATGGAAATCATTTTTTCAAATCAAAAACCACTTCGGTAGAAGATTATAAAGCAATAACTCTTGAAGAATACAAAAACATTCTTGAAAGTTATGAAAACACCAATAAACTTTTAGAAATTGAATATACTCTGCTTTCAGAATATTAAAAATAAAGTTCTATCATTTGCAGTTTAGTAACTGAAGTGATAGAACTTTTATTTCATATAAGTATTATTTTATTGTACAAAAGTAAGGTCCGCAACAATCTTTTTCATGGGTACGAACGTAAGTCCAAGAAAAATCTTTTGCTACGATATACACATCACCTTGAGGATCATTATCCACATCTTCTGCCGAAATTTTTTCTATTACAGAAACGCCTTCAATATGGTTTGAGTACCCATCATAAAATCTGATTGCTTCAGTATATTTTAAAGCATCAAATTCTTGTCTTGCCTCATCTTCTTCAAGGCAAGAAACTTTACACCATGTGAATAAATGCCACAAAAGATTGGGATAGGAAGTTACATGGTCTTCAATCAATTTCTTATCAACATCTTTGCCAAAAACAGAGATCCATTTTTCAATAATTTCTTGGTTATTCATATTAATATCTCCTCTAAATTTTATATAAACACAGCAAACAATCAAATACAATACAATCTTCAAAAAATGATACAAAACAAATATTACAATGCTGACCGCAGGTCCTGAAATTCTGCATTTTGCATTCTGAATTCTGCATTCATTTTAGCTCTGCTAAAATGAAAATGCATTCCTATCATTCTTACACCAACGATACGGCGTACCCATTTTGATTTTTTCGCCATTTCGGGAAAGCAATTCATCTACTCTCACAAATTCGTAGCCTTGTTCCTGTAATTCGGGAATTGCCCTTAACACCGCTTCAACTGTTGCTTTTTTAGTATCATGAAGAAGAATTATATCGCCATCACTTGCTTTTTTCATAATTCTTTCGTAGATATAGTCAGCGTCTTTATCTTTCCAGTCATAAGTTGAAAAAGTCCAGCTGATAAAAACAACGTCTAATTTTTTGAGCTGATAAAACGAAACGTCGCCGTAAGGTGCACGAAGATACATTGACCTTTCACCTGTTATATTTTCAATTATATTAAAGGTTTTCCCAATACTTTCTTCACAATCTTCAATTGAATTTAGTGGCAAACGAATATGGTCATAGGTATGATTACCAATTAAATGCCCCTCATTATATGCACGGGCTACTATTTCAGGATTTTTCTCTGCTTTACTGCCAATCACAAAAAATGAGGCTTTGGCGTTGTAGGTCTTTAAGCCATCAAGCAATTCTTCCGTATAGTCACTAGGACCATCATCAAAAGTTAATGCAATCGCCTTTTCACCAACATTACTAGCGGGCAATTGGTAACGCAAAGTGCCATCTGGAATACTTCTCGAGAGAATTATGATTGCCATTATCATTGGAATTAAAAAGAGCAAATCACGAAATGTCATTTTTTCATATTTGTTTAATCTAATCTTTTTCATTATCTAATACAAAATGCCGATTGAGAAAATCTCTCTCAACCGGCATTATTTCTTTCGTTAATTATCTATTCTTGAAAAGGTCGAGAATATCAACGATATCATCATCGTCTGAAGATGAAGATGTTGCTTCTGGCTCTGCAGTTTGTGCAGTTGCTCCAAATGATGTAGCACCTGCTTTATTTGGGAAGCCGTTAAGGTCTGTACCAAAACCTGTTGCAATAACAGTTACAACAATTTCGTCATCAAGAGCTTCATCAAATGTAACACCAAAGATGATGTTTGCATCTGCATCAGCAGCGCTAGAAACGATTGTTGCTGCATCTTCAACTTCTTCAAGAGTAATATCAGGAGAAGCTGTAATGCTTATAATAAGACCCTTTGCACCTTGAATTGTTGTTTCAAGAAGCGGGCTTGAAATAGCTGCATTTGCTGCGGCTGCTGCCTTTTCTTTACCAGCTGCACGACCAACACCCATATGAGCGTGACCAGCATCTTTCATAACTGCACTGATATCAGCAAAGTCTAAGTTGATAAGACCAGGAACTTTAATTAAGTCTGAAATACTCTTAACACCTTGACGAAGAACATCATCGGCAATACCGAAAGCGTTAGCAAATGTAATTTTTTGTTCTGTAACTAATTTAAGTCTTTCGTTAGGAATAACAATAAGACTATCAACATGCTGTGCGAGCTCTGCAATACCAGCTTCTGCTTGTTGCATTCTTCTTCTGCCTTCAAATTGGAAAGGCTTTGTTACTATACCAACAGTAAGAATACCGCGTTCTTTAGCAATTTGTGCAATAGCAGGAGCAGCACCTGTACCAGTACCACCGCCCATACCAGCAGTAATGAACACCATATTTGTATCTGTTAAAGTATCAACAATAATATCCCTGCTCTCTTCAGCAGCTTTAAGACCCATTTCTGGACGAGCACCAGCACCACGACCACCAGTAACCTTGTCGCCAATAGCGATTTTATGAGTAGCCTTTGATGATTCAAGCGCTTGTCTGTCAGTATTAATAGCAACAAACTCAACACCTTGAACACCAGCTGTTACCATGCGATTGATAGCGTTACCGCCACCGCCACCAACACCTATAACTTTTATTTGAGTAGATTCTTCGAATTCAGTTGTAACATTTTCAAATGCCATTTGAACTTCCTCCTAATCATATAAACACTTTAAAGCGTATAATTCCAAGTAATGAGACTCATTTTGTATATGCAAAAAACACATTAACAAAAATTGCCAAACTATCCACATAATGTTACCACACAAATCTAATAATAGCAAGATATTTTTATGTTTTTTATGGATATTTTTAGAAATTTATTAAAATTTAACCAAAAAACAACTTTTATTCGCCCGTTTTTTCACTTGTTTTTACTGTTTTTTCTGTTATTTTTTCTGATTTTTTATCTTTTTTCTTGTTTTCATTTACCGTTTCAGGCTCTTTCGTTGTTTCCTCACCCGCTTTAAAGAAAACTTTTGGGTCAGTTCTTAAATCAAGAACGCCCACCTCATATTGATTTATTTCGTTTTCGCGTTCAATTGCCGAAGCAGCTCGTAAAATCTTAGTTTCAAGCTTTATATTTGAACCAACAAGAATTTTAATGCGATTGTCATATCTCATAAAAATCTGCGAGGAATCAGAAACATCTATTTCAGTTAAACCATCTAAACCGGCTTTTGTTGTTGCTTTTAATACCTCTATTAAAATATCCCCATTTTCTTTCGATTTAAAAGTAATTGTTTCACCCGACTTGAAGCTTTCTACCTCTACACCTGAAACAACAGGAATTCCCTCCATTAAAATGTCTGCATCCTTATCTAAAACCTTACCGCTATCATTTATTAAAATATATGTACCATTATTTATTATAGCGGCTGCAACCTTTGTATCCTGTATATTTATGATAAGTGTTGACGGCAAATCGCGTTCAATAGTTACCGAACCTACATATGGAAGCTCGTTTAACAGATTTTCTGAAACCCTTGAAGCATTAACAAGCAAAAGGCTGTCACCTATTGCAACACCGCAATTTTCAACAATAATTTTTTGTGGATAAACCTTAGAGCCCTTTGATTTTATAGTATCCACCTTAAAGAAAACTGTAAAAGCAAGCACTACACCTACAAGTGCTACTATTATAGCCATAAAAAATGAAATTATCGCTTTTCTTATAGCTCTTCGTCTTTTTAATATTTTCTTTTTTCTTGAACGAACTTCATCACGGGACAACTGTTGCCCACTGACACCTGTAAAGTCAGTAGGCAATTTTATAATTTTAGATGAATTATTCTTTTTACCTGTTGCCATATTTTTTCCGTCCTAATTATTAATTCTTACTATATCTGCATTTATCATACATAAATTATTTTCAAAATTTTCGTAGCCTCTATCAATATGCTTTATATCAGCAACCTCTGTTGTACCTATTGCTGAAAGCCCCGCTAAAACCAGTGCGGAACCACCTCTTAAATCAGGTGAAACAACACTTGCACCATATAATCGGCTAACACCCTCAATTACCGCTACTCTACCCTCTGTTCTGATTTTTGCACCCATTCTCAAAAGCTCAGGAACATGCTTGAAGCGACTCTCAAAAATATTCTCTACAATAACACTCGTGCCATCGGCAATTGTTGTAAGTGCCATAACAGGTGCCTGCGCATCTGTCGGGAAACCTGGGTAAGGCTGAGTAATGAGCTTATCTATTCTATGAAGTTTCAGAGGGGCTTTCAAGCGTATTTCGCCACATCTTATTGAAATGTCGCATCCTGTTTCTTCAAGAACTGGTAAAACTGCCCCCAAATGACTTGGAACAGTATTTTTAAGAGTAATATCTCCACCTGTTATTGCTGCTGCAAAAAGATATGTTGAAGCGACAATTCTATCGCAGATAACAGAGTGCTCAGTTGCTTTTAAATTCTTCACACCATCGATTACAATAATGCTCTCACCAGCACCAGAAATTTTTGCACCGCATTTATTTAAAAAATCACACAAATCTATAATTTCAGGCTCGCGCGCAGCGTTAATTATTGTCGTTGTCCCCTCTGCTACACTTGCCGCTAAAATTGCATTTTCCGTTGCACCCACACTAGGAAAGGTTAAAGTAATTTTTGCACCCTTTAGCTTTTCAGGTATTGAACACTCGAGCTTTCCGTGTTCTTCGCTGATATTAACCCCTAATTTTCTCATAGCAAAAAGGTGCAAATCAATTGGTCTTAAGCCTATTTCACACCCACCTGGTGTTGAAATAACTGCTCTGCCAGTTTTACCAAGAATTGCGCCTAAAAATATAACAGAAGAACGCATTTCTCTCATTAAATTTTCTGGGATTTCAAAACCAAAAGCATTGCTACTATCAATGGTTAAATCGTTTCCCTTTCTTTCTATTTTGCACCCTAAATTCTCTAAAATTTTAAGAGTGCTTTCCACATCTGAAAGACGAGGGCAATTATGTATTATTGATTTTCCTTTTACTAAATATGTAGCTGCAAGTATTGGCAAGGCACTATTTTTTGAACCTTGTGCCGTAATACTTCCGCTTAATCTTCTACCACCATTTATTACAAGTGAAGCCATAAATCCACACCTTTCAGAAGTGCTGTTATGCTTCATACTATGTAATAAACTGAAATTTGGTTACAATTATTTTATCAAGCCTAAAACGATATCTGCAATCTGCTCTTTTGCATTAAGATTTGCCATTTTCTTTGCATTGTCACCGATTTCTTTTAATTTTGCTTTATCGCTTATAAGCTTATTTATTTCTTCAAGGAGCCTATCACCTGTCAAATCTTTTTCTTCAATAATTACTGCGGCATTGTTATTAACAAGTGCCATAGCATTATGATACTGATGATTCTCTGTCACATTTGGTGATGGAATTAAAATTGATGCTTTACCCAAAGCCTGAAATTCAGAAAGCGATGATGCACCAGCACGACAAATAACAAGGTCACAAGCAGAAAGACATCGAGCCATATCTGTTATATATTCACGTATTTCTATGTTCTTGGCATTTTCTAAGTCAACGCCTTTTTCTTTCATTAAATCTGGTACCCAAAGACCATATTGACCAGTTGCAACAAGGAAATTACAAGTGTTATCCTTCCATATTTTTGAAACAACATCTGTCACAGCTTCGTTAATCGCCCTTGCACCCAAGGAGCCCCCCATTGAAAGAATCAAAGGTTTACTGTCAAAACCTAATTCTGCTCTTGAAATTTCAGAATCTGCTTCTAAAAGTTCACCACGAACAGGAAGTCCTGTTACTACCATTTTATTTTTTATTGTCATATGCTTCTTTGCTTCTTCTGCAGTAAGCATGACAACATCCACTTTTTCGGCTAAAGCTTTATTTGTAATACCCGGATAAGCATTTTGCTCGTGAATAGCTGTAGGAATCCCCATTTTATTTGCCATTCTTACAACAGGACCACTTACATATCCGCCAAAGCCTACAACAACATCGGGAGAAAACTCATTTATAATTTTCTTGACTGCACCTGAGCTTTTTAAAAGTCTTGTAACAGTTTTGATATTAGCCTTTATCGCATCGGGCGAAAAGCTCCTTTTAAAACCGCTTATCTCAATAGTTTTTAAAGGATAACCCGCTTCTGGGACAATTTTTGCTTCAATTCTGTCAGATGTACCGACAAAGCAAATTTCAGCTTCAGGATGTCTTTTTTTTATTTCGCCAGCTACCGCTAACGCAGGATTAACATGACCACCGGTGCCACCTGCCGCTATCATAACTTTCATAACTTTCACCACTATTATCTGTTTTGAATTTTTCTTGCAACTTGCTTTTTAAAAGTATAAACCCTAGGCATATTTGCTTGTCGTGAAACAGCTAAAACTGCCCCCATTTCTGCAAGGCATATCCACATTGAAGAACCGCCATAGCTAAAGAACGGTAAGCCTATACCAGTATTAGGAACTGTATCTGTAACAACAGCTACATTAAGTGCCACCTGAAGCCCCAACTGGAACACCATACCAAAAGCAACAAGTGTACCAAACCTATCTTTTGCGTGCATACCAATAACAATACCACGCCAGATTAATGCTGCATATAAAACAAGAATAGCTGTAGCACCTACAAAGCCTAACTCTTCACAAACAATAGCAAAAATAAAGTCATTCTGAGGCTCTGAAACATAAAGATATTTTTCTTTAGAGTTACCAAGTCCTGAACCAAAAATACCGCCCGAGCCTATTGCGTAAAGCGACTGGTTTGTCTGCCAACGGGCACCTGTAGGCTCGTAATCCTTATCTAACCACGCTTTAATTCTTTCTGCCATATAATCCCTTAAAAGCGGGATATTATCATATTCTTTAACTACGATTACTATCGCAACTACAGCAATCAATGAACCTATAATGAACCATCTTGCTCTGCCTTCGCCAAGCCAAAGCATTATAATTCCCATACCCAGTATAAGAATTGTACCTGAAAGGTGGCTTTCCAATAACACAAGAGCCGCAATCACACCAACTACACCTAAATAAGCAAAGAGCGTTGTTGTACCTTGCGTTATAAGAATTTTTTTGCCCGAAATCTCGTAAATAGTCTGTGCAAAGCCCATTTTTGAAAGCTTATTGCTTGTTAATTTTTGATAATCTTTATCAAGTCCCCAAGCCAAAAATAAAATCATCATAAATTTGGCTACCTCGGATGGCTGAAATTGAAAAATACCTAAAGGAAGCCATCTTTTAATTCCATCCTCAGATGGAATACACAAAACAATAATAAGCAAAAAAAGTGAAACTACCATTCCACCAATACCTATTATTTTAAGATATTTATAATTCAGCTTTGAAACAACATACATTATGGCTATACCCGACACTGCGAATATAAGCTGTCTTTTGAAATAATGAAGACTATCATTACCACTTGTATTATAAAAAGCATAGAAATAACTTGACGAAAGAAGCATTACAAGTCCTATTGAAAGAACGAGCATAAGAAGTAAAAAGAACGGTAAATCCATACTATTCTTTATAAAAAGGTCATTTTTTAAGACTTTACTTGTCGTATTTTCCCTATTTTCCATTTACCTTCCTCCTTACTTTTATTATTTGAATTAATTATTTTAAGTTACCAAAATAGAAAAGCACAATTGCTAAAGCACCGCCAACAAATGTAACTGCGGTAAAGATTTTAACAATTTTTGTTTCTTTCCAACCACAAAGTTCAAAATGGTGATGTATAGGTGCCATTTTAAAGAAGCGTTTGCCATGTGTCATTTTGAAATAACCAATCTGGATAATATCTGAACCAAATTCTGCAACATAGATAACACCAACTAAAAGTATTATAAACGGACAATCCACTGCGTATGCAAGAGCAACGATAAGACCACCTAAGAACATTGAACCCAAGTCACCCATCATAACCTTTGCTGGATGCCAGTTCCAGATAACATAACCAACAAGACCACCCGCTAATGAAGCTGCGAGTAAGCTTGCACCAAAGCAGTTACGAAGCCCTGCAATCACAATAAAGCAAGCTGCTGCTGCCGCTGTAACCGAAGCACAAAGCCCATCAACACCATCGGTAAAGTTTACAGCATTTGTTGTGCAATAAATAACTGCTACACCAATTATCCAGAAGAAGAACTTTGTTTCTACCATACCTAAAAATGGAATAAACATAGCGCCTGTAGGATTATCTATGTAAAGAGTTACAAGATAGCCTACCATTACAATTATCTGGAGGGCTGTTTTTTGCTTAATTGAAAGACCCATATTACGCTTTTTTACGGCTTTAATAAAGTCATCTAAAAATCCTATAAACGCAAAGCCTAAAGCCATTAAAATACCGCCGAAAATTTTAACCTTCATTGAAGAAGCTACAATATCATTAACGACGATTATTTTACCACCTAAAATATGGTCAATTAACGCTACAATGCCAAAAGAAACAAGTGTTGAAACGATAAACATAATACCACCCATAATAGGTGTACCTTGCTTATCCTTATGCCATTTCGGACCTATATCCAATATAGTCTGACCAAAGCTTAGCTTATGTAAAAACGGAATAACAATATAGCCTAAACCAAAAGCTATACCAAAGCTTAAAACAATTGCAATACCTAATGCTAAATATAAATTCATACTTCCCACTCCTTGTATAATGTATGGAAAATTTCTTCCATTTTCATTGAACGGCTACCTTTAAAGAGCACCGTATCATCCTTTTTTAGAATTGACTTAAGAAACGCAGTCAATTCATTTTTATCTTTAAAAGAATGTGCTTCTGCGCCATTCTCTTCTGCACCTTTCTTTATAATGCAAGACAATTCTCCGAAGGTAAGAACAACATCTGTTTTTTGCTCACCGGCAATTTTACCTACCTCATAGTGTGCCGTCTCACTATAATCACCAAGCTCGAGCATATCACCAAGAACCGCAATACTTCTTGTCTTCTTTATAGTATTAAGGGTGACTAACGATGCTTTCATACTATCAGGGTTTGCATTGTAGCAATCCTCAATAAAAGTATAACCCATTACTTCACGCACATTTTGTCGCATTCCTTCGGGTTCAAAATTCTTCAAGGCATTTGCTGCTTCATTTAAAGTGAACCCTAATTTTTTACCAACACACATAGCACAAAGCGCATTATAAACATTATGAACACCGACCGCTGGCACAAATGCTTTAACACTTTCATTTTCACAAATAGCAGTAAATTCACTACCATCTGGTAAAAAGCTTACCTCTTCTGCTTTCATATATAAGTTTTCAGCATCAATACCGAATCTGAAAATTTCAAAATCAGTCGTATCAACAGTAGCAAGCATATCGTTGTCGCCATTTATGATAAGTGGCGAACCCTTTTTCATACCCTCTGTAATTTCCATTTTAGCTTTGAGGATACCCTCACGACTGCCTAAATTCTCAATATGAGCTGTACCAACATTTGTAATAATACCAATATCTGGCTTTACAATATCAGTGAGTCGGGAGATTTCATCAAAATGGTTCATTCCCATTTCAATTACGGCCGCCTCGTGAGAATTTTCAAGGCAGAACAATGTTTTAGGAACACCTATTTCATTATTCAGATTACCCTGAGTTTTTAATGTATTGTACTTTTCAGAAAGAACGGCGTGTACCATTCCTTTAGTTGTTGTTTTGCCGACGCTACCAGTAAGTGCAACAAAAGGTATCTCGAATTTTTCTCTATACCCCTTTGCAATTTGTAAAAGTGCTTTGCCTGTATCTTCTACAAGAATTACTCTGTCACTCTCGCCATCATAACGACTACAAACTACTGCTTTCGCACCTTTTTCTAAAACATCGCAAACAAAGTCGTTAGCATCAAAACGCTCACCCTTTAAAGCTACAAAAAGAGTATTTTCATCTACAACTCTGCTATCGGTTGAAATTGTTTTTATACTACCAGTCAATGAAGTTTCTTTATTGCACCAAGTTGCAATTTCACTTAATAAAATTTCTTCCAAAAAATCACCTATTCAGATACTTTGTAATGCATTTTTTATAACTTCACGCTCATCGTAATGAACACGCTCAGTGCCAATAACCTGATAAAGCTCGTGACCCTTGCCAGCTAAAAGAACGGTATCGCCTTTTTGTGCAATACTTAACGCGTGAGCAATTGCCTCGCTTCTATCTGTAATAGTTATTACCTCTGCCTTTGAGCCTACTGTTCCGATTAAAATTTCTTTGATAATTTCATCTGGGTCCTCTGTTCTCGGGTTATCGGTTGTAACAACTACAACATCTGAAAGCTCAGTTGCCATTCTTCCCATTTTAGGGCGTTTTGTTTTATCGCGGTCACCACCGCAACCAAAAAGTGTAATAACTCTGCCTTTTGTAAACCCTCTCACGGCATTTATAGCCTTTTCGAGTCCATCAGGCGTATGAGCATAGTCAATAATAACACCAAAAGGTGTATTTGTATCTACTAATTCAAGCCTACCCTTAACAGATTTTGCAGTTCCTATAGCCTTTACTGTTTCTTCTAAAGAGAAGCCCAACGCATTAACCGCACCAATGGCTGCTAATGAATTATAAACAGAGAAGTCACCAGGTATATGAAAATCAACTGATAAGCTATCATTAATTTTATAAGAAACCTTATTTTCATAAAGCTCGATATCACTTGCTTTTAAATCACTTTTTACATTTATTGCATAGCCTGTTTTAGAACAAGAAACACCATCTGTCATAAATGCACTTGACTCATCGTCGTCATTTACAACTGCTATATCACACGCTTTAAAAAGCTCTTTTTTACATTTTTTGTATTCTTCAATTGTGCCGTGATAATCCAGATGGTCTTGTGTAAGATTTGTAAATACACCAACCTTAAAATGAATACCCGCAAGTCTCATCTGATGGAATGCCTGACTGGAGGTTTCCATAACACAGTATTTTATATTATCATCAGCCATCATTTTAAAAAGCTTGTGCATATCATACGGGTCTGGTGTAGTAAGTTCAGTATGGAACTCTTTGTCACCTACCATATTTTTGACAGTACCAATAAGACCTGATTTGATATCAAACTCGTTAAGAATATCTTTGATAATGAATGCAGTTGTAGTTTTACCATTTGTACCAGTAATACCGATTAAAGTCATTTCATCAACTTTAGCACCAAAAAGATTTTTACACATAATCGCGTAAGCTTCACGGGTATTTTCTACAAGTACTTGTTCTGAAAGCCCTAAATCTTTTGAAACAATTACTGTCACCGCACCATTTTTCATAACCTCGTTTACAAAATTATGACCATCAAAACGAGCACCGCTCACACAGATAAACGCACAGTTTTCTGTTACTTTTTTAGTATTATCTGTAACATCAGATATTTCTCTGTCGATATATTCCGATTTTACATTTACACCTTTTAACAATTCTGATAAAAGCATTTAGTCTTCAACACCTTTATTTGTTTTGAAATATACTGTAATAGTTGCACCAAGCTCCGCTTGTGTACCAGCATCTATACTCTGACGATATGAAACAACCTCACTATCAAGTGAAGCACCTGATATTTTAAGATTGAAGCCTGCACTTACTGCTCTTTCATTTGCACTGCTTATGCTAAGACCTTTTAAATCTGGAACAGATGCAGTTTTATTTGAGGTTTCTTTTTCTGTATAAAGAATTACAACACCATCAAGTGGAATATTCTGCCCCTTTAACGGATATTGTGAAACGACTTTATTGCCATCGCCTACAACTCTTGCGGTAAAGCCCTGATTTTTAAGTGTAGCCTTAGCTTTATCTACATTCATAGAACCAACATCTGGAGTCACGCCATTAAGCTGAGCAAGCTCCTCGTTTGAGTAAACAGGGTCAATATTCATATATTTTAAAGTCTGCTCAATAACTGCACCAGCTACAGGTGCTGCAATAGCACCACCGCCGTGAACATAGCCCTGAGGTTCGTCAATAACTATAAGAACTGCTACTTTTGGGTCATTTGCAGGAGCACATCCAACAAACGATGCTATATATTCACCATCAACAGTAAGTTTTTCTGATGTACCAGTTTTACCAGCAACATGATACCCTGGAACATAAGCATTTTTACCAGTACCCTCAGAAACAACCTTTTCCATCATTTTTAAAACACTTTTACTTGTCGATTCTGAAACAACACTTCTTTTTACTGTCGGCTCTGCTTCAAAAACTGTATTACCGTCTTCATCTAGCATAGCACCAACTATATATGGTTGCATCAAGTTACCACCATTTGCTATTGCAGAAACGCCAGTAATCATCTGAATTGCACTGACCTGAAAGGTCTGACCGAAAGAAGATGATGAAAGCTGAGAAATACCCATATTATCGAGTGAGTGGTATGTAACATCTTTAACAGGTGTTGCTTCACCTGGTAAATCAACAAGAGTTTCATCTGTAAATCCAAATGCTTCAAAATATTTATAGAAATTCTCTGTACCAAGCTTCTGACCTATTGTAACAAAGAATGGGTTACATGAATTCATTAAGCCCTCAGAAAGTGTCTGATTACCATGACCGCCATCCTTATGACAATGAAGCACATTATCAGCAACTCTTATTGCACCCGAACAGCTAAAGCAATAATCAGGTGTAACAAGCCCTTCTTCAAGTGCGGCAGCAGCCACAAAAACCTTGAAAACTGAACCAGGCTCATATGTATCACTCACTGCCTTGTTACGCCACATAGTGTATATTTTATTGTTATACGCTAAGTCGTATTTTTCTTCATCCTTTATTTTAGCTAACTCCTTGAGAACCTCTTTATCAGTTATAACTGTAGGTGTATTGAGGTCATAGTCAGGCATGGTTGCCATAGCAAGTATAGCACCCGTCTCAACCTCCATAACAATTCCGTAAGCAGAAGCCGCGTCGTTATCAACAACCGCCTGAGCGAGCCCTTTCTCAAGATAATACTGAATTGTTTTATCTAAAGTGAGCACTAGGCTTGTTCCTTGCTTTGCATCATAAGTGGTTTCAAAGCTACTCGACATAGCACCATTACGAGCGTTTTTTGCAGTAATAATTCTACCCGCAACGCCTGTCAATTTATCGTTATACTGGAGCTCTAATCCAGCCCTGCCTGAGTCCTCAGAACCGGTAAACCCAAGAATTGTAGAAGCAAAGTTTGAATATGGATAATATCGCTTTGTATCAGGGTCAATATTTACAATACCATAAAGCTCATTATCATCAATAAAATCTGAAACGAGTGTTTTCTCTGTATATTCAACCTTACCTTGTATTTTTACATAACTATAATCTGAATTTGAGATTTTTTCATAAATACGCTTTTCTTTTAATTTGAGAATACTCGAAAGAGTTGAAGATATTAACTTTCTCTGTGCATCATCCTTGATTTTTGATGGATTAACATAGACAAGCCATGCAGATGCACTCTCAGCCAGCACATTGTAATTGCAATCGTAAATAATTCCTCTGTCAGCAGAAATTTCAGTATCGCTAAGCTGTTGGGACTCTGCTTTTGTTTTATATTCCTCACCTTTTACCACTTGAATATAAAACAACCTACAAATATCTGTACCGAAACCTAACAATATAAGTATAGCCGCGGCAATCAAACCGCGTTGCTTCAATTTTTTAGTGTTTCTCGCCAATTTTTTGCCCCCTGTTCTACAAAAATTCACCCTGTAATTTAACATTACTTTCTTTGTCGCATAATTATTTGTATTATACCATATATAATGCAATATGTAAAGAAATTAAACAACAGTTTTCATATTTTTCTAACAGAAAAAGGGGTCGAGTAACTCAACCCCTTATATAATTATTTACTTTTTAAAAGATATATGCAAATAATTCCTTTATTTCTGTTTTAAAGCCGTTTCCATCTTTAACCTCTTTGTCACCCGCAACTACAAATTCATCGCCTTGTGACAAATCAATATATGTAATTTGATAGCTTTCAGCCTTTACCATACCTAATTTTGTTTCTGCATATTCAATTACTTTTTCAGTATCTACCATACTATTCAATTCTGCATTGAGTCTTACAGTTTCACCCTCAGCAATTGAGATTTCTTTTTCTAATGATGCTATTTCCGAATCAAGTCTGTCACACTCAGAATTCATAAAAAGAGCTCCGACTGTAAGTGCAAAAAGGAAACACATACAAGCAATCGCCTTTTTAAGACTTTGAGAAACCGCAGTTTTCTGACTTTGTCTTTTTACAGTTTGTTGGTATGACTCTACTGTATTCACGGCTTTTCTTACAGTATTATTTGTTCTTGTATATGAAACACTCTGTCTCTTGGTAGGTGTTGTTTTCTTTTGTGACGCCTTTTTTTCAGGTTGACTCTTAACCTGTTTTTTTACAGGCTTTCTTCTTGCTGGCGTTGTTTCACGAACCCTCCGTGGTTCAACAACTTGCGGCTCAAATAACGACAAATCGTAAGCCGAAGTCTCGCGATAATTGGTCATTCCTTTATCCCCTTGTATTTAAACAATTTATATTTTCTTTGCAGTACGAAGCTTTGCACTGCGACTTCTTTTGTTTTTATCTAATTCGCTTTGTCCCGCTTTTACACCACCACTTTTAACAATGGCTTTTGGTGTTTTCCCACAGACACATACTGGGAAATCTTTAGGACAAGTACAACCTTGCTTCAAGCTTAAAAAATAATCTTTAACAATTTTATCTTCTAACGAATGAAATGTGATAATAGCAAGCACACCATCTTTTTTTAACAACCCAAACATATCAGGAAGCACTGCTTTTAAACCACCTAATTCGTTGTTAACTTCAATTCTTATAGCCTGAAATGTCTTTCGTGCTGGATGTCCATCACGCTTGAATTTAGCTGGTATTGAATTCGAAATTATTTCACTTAATTGAAAAGTCGTTTCAATCTCTTTCTTTTCTCTTGCCTTAACTATGTTAGAAGCAATTTTTCTTGCAAATTTTTCTTCACCATATTCTGTAATCACTTTAAAAAGCTCGTTTTCTGAATATGTATTCACAACATCTTTAGCACTAAGACCTATTTTGCTCATTCGCATATCAAGCTCAGCATCATTATGAAAAGAGAAGCCACGCTCTGCAGTATCCAATTGAAAGCTACTGACACCAAGGTCTGCAACAATTCCATCAACTGCACTAACACCAAGAGCATCAAGTGCTAATTTTATATTACTGTAATTATCGTGAATTATTGTGACTCTTTCGTCTCCCTTGAAGCGTTCAGTTATGACTTTAATAGCATCTGGGTCGCGGTCAAATAAATACATTCTGCCATTTTCATTTAAATATGAAAGTATCTGTGCAGAGTGACCACCGCCACCAGCTGTGCAGTCAACATAAACACCATCAGGCTTAATATCGAGTGCAGAAACCGATTCCTCAAGAAGAACTGAAATGTGATTAAATTCCATTTTAATATCTCCTTAGAATCTGATTTCAATTTCACTAGAAAGACATTCTGTAAAGTTTTCTGCCTCTTTATCCCACTCTTCTTGTGCCCAGACCTCTATTCTGCTGGAAACGCCAACGATTACAATATCTTTTACAATATTTGCATATTCTTTGAAACTCTGGTTAAGAGTAACCCTACCAGTTTTATCAAGCTCAACCGGAATAGCAGCGTGAAGAAGCGCTCTTTGTAAATGTCTTGAATTAGCTGATGGAGGGAGATTATCAATTTCTCTACAAATTTCTTCCCAACGTTCTTCTGTGTAAACATAAATGCACTTAGACTCGTCAGGTGAACGAAAGAGAATGATTTTATCGCCAAGTTCAGAACGAAGCTGTGCCGGAATTATAAAACGATTTTTTGAGTCAACGCTGTGATTATACATACCGAAGCTCATCACCGACACCTACCTTTCCTAAACTTAAAATCTCCCACTTTATGGGTATTACGCGTCACTTTATGGGATTTTGCTCCACCGTGCTCCCATTATATACCCCAAAGCCCCTAATTGTCAATAGATTTATAAAAGTTTTTAACAAAAAAATTACCGAACTGGATTTTCACAAATCCAATTCGGTAAAAAACCAAAAAATATTGATTTTATTAAGTTTTTCAATATTATAATTGTTCAAAAAACGACATCAGTTCTTCAAAAAATTCACCCGAGTTAAACTTACTATTTACTGTGGGATTCCATTCCATAAAAAGCATGTTTTCCTCCCCCATAACAAGACTTAAAGACACATTTTCATTCGATTTGTGGGGCTCTTTTATGTAAATGTGGTGAAAAGTGGAGAGTTTTTCCCACGAGGCTTGTTTTAAGTTCACAGAGCTGAACGAAAGCAAAAATTGTTGGTCACACCCATAAAGTGTTGCTAACTTTTTAGTTGGTTTACTTCTATATTCACCCGCTTTATACATAAAGGTAGAATCGAGAAATTCTGGTTCCAGACAATTTAAAAAGATTTCACCATAAAAAGAATTAAAACAACTGGAATACTTATTATAATAGCTTTTATGAAATTCTTTTAATTGCTTTTCTAAATCGCCCTTAGATTCAGGCAACTCCAAGAAAAGCGTACCATTTAAAGCACCCACGGAATAAGAAGCAAAATCCACAAAATACGGTCTTCTATCCAACTGAACATTTGCCTTTTGATTCTTTTTAGAAAGCTTGGTATTTCTTTGCAATACTTTCATAATTCCAAAGAGTACACACGACGAAAAATCGACCTTTAATTTCTCGCATTTTGAGTAAAGCTTTTCACTGAGTGTTTTATCAATACAAATTTGGGCAGAGCACACCTCACCTGTTTGCTCTAAAAACTTTACTCTTGCCTTTTTCATATCTTCAAAAGAAAAACTTTTGGGCTTCATTAACCAGTCGTTATTTAAAACCTCGCTTACTCTAGCTGCCACAAATGAGTTCACCTCTTTAGGTAGCTCATTGTCACAAGAAAAAAGTTTAATTTCTTTCGGCTCGACCAAAACACTTCCTTTATTATGGTATAGCAGCAATTCTTCTGCCAATATAAGAAGCGATTTAATATCAGCTACAACAGTATGTGCTAAAATTACAAGTGTTTTTTTATTTACCACAAAGAATTTAAAGAGTGCTTCATCGAAATTTAAACCAAGTTTTTTTTGTTGCTTTAAAAAGTTGTTTATATCAGTGTCAACAAACTCAACTGTCTGCTCCACTCTTTCAAGCTGAAGCCACGCGTTTTTTTCTTCATCAAGTTCAATTGAAGCTGTAATCAAAGGCTCTCTTACTGAAAGCATTTTAATAGCCTTCAGCATTTCTCTTTCAAGAAAGTCTTCTTTATACTCACCTGAGAAACAAACACAATTCTGAAACTCAAAAAGCCTGTTCCTCGAAAGTCCTATTTTTATATTCTTTTCCATTTACCCACCAAATTTAGAATTCTTTTCAATAAGGCTTTGTTTAATACCCCAAAGTTTGCCTGAGAAATCAACATAATACTTATGAGGATTTTCGAATCTTGTAACCTCATCCCAAAGAGTTGATACCTGCTCATTACAATATGCCTTTATATCCTCCAAAGATGGTGAATTGTAAACACATTCTCCATCCTTAAAAATAGTAACAAGTAACTCTCTTGCAACGAAATTGTCAACAGTTTTTCTCTTCCAGGTAAAATCAGGGTCAAAGAGAGAGTAGGTTTTTTCATTATCTATACTTTCATCTGCAAGTGTTAAAACATCTGCAATAGCTTTACCTGATTCCATATCAAAAAGACGCCACACGCGTTTTGAGCAAGGAGTAGTAATCTTATTAACATTATTACTTACCATTATCGCTGGTATTCTCTCACCATTTTTCTCAGTTTCGCACAATTTATAAACACCATCTAAAACTGGTGAAGATGCAGAATCAATAAGCTTTTCACCAACTATAAAGCCATCAATTTTAGCACCTTGATTTATCATATCTTTAATAAGAATTTCATCGAGAGAATTTGATGCGTAAATATCACAATCAGGGAATCCCGCTTCATCTAAAATTCTTCGTGCTCTTTTTGAAAGATAAGTCATATCACCACTATCAATTATAATACCAGCAGGTCTTAAGCCTTTTGGAACGAGAACCGAATTAAATGCTTCAACGGCGTTCTTGACACCACTTTCTAATGTGTCGTAGGTGTCAACTAAAAGCATACCATCTTCGCCGTGCTCTTCTAAATAAATTTTAAACGCCTCTAACTCGTCATCAAAAAGCTGTACCCAGCTGTGACTCATCGGAGAAGCAGATGGAATACCAAATTCTTTACTGGCATTATAAAGTGTTGTTGCAGAAACACCGCCTATATAAGCCGCTCTTGCACCTAATAAAGCAGAATCAAAGCCATGTGCACGCCTTGCACCCATTTCAACAACACGCTTACCTTGGGCTGCCCTCATAACTCTGTTTGCCTTTGTTGCAACAAGTGTCTGGTGATTTATTATATTAAGTAATAAGGTTTCAATTAACTGTGCCTGAATTATCGGACCACAAACTTTAACAATAGGCTCGTTAGGAAATACCGGTGTTCCCTCTGGAACTGCATAAACATCACAAGAAAATTTAAAATTTTTTAAATATCCAATAAGTCTTTCAGAAAAACCATCAACTTCGAGTTCCTTTAAAATATCATCTGTAAACTCCAAGGTTTTCAATTCATCTATTAACGATGAAAGACCCGCCATAACAGCAAAGCCCCCATTGTCTGGAATTTCTCTGAAAAACACATCATAAACAACATGGGTATTTTCTACCCCTGCAGAAAGTAAGCCCTCTGCCATTGTAAGACAGCTATAATCTGAAAATAACCATTTTTTTGTTTTCATTTATAAGTCACCTTTCAAATCTTCAACATTTCCATTTATTATTTTAGCATACATTATAACTCTTATCAAACATTTTAAGAGTCGACATAGTACAAAATGTGGATTATTTTTTGTTATACTTTCACAATTTTCATAAATCTATTTTTTCTTAACAAAATATCTTTACAGAATTAAAAATGTGTGATATTATGCAGACAAGAGATGAGAATTCATCGAACAAAAATATAACTTGCATTGCAAATTATATTTTTTTACAACACTGTGAGTGATTACTCACTCACTTATCCCACGCACTATTAATAATAAATCGTGAAAGTGAGGAAACAACAATGAGAATCAGAAAACAACCATTAGGCGACCGTAACATCTGCGGTAAAAAAGTTGAAGAAAGACGCAAAGAAATCGGAATGAAGCAAAAGGATTTACTTACACAGCTTCAAATTCGTGGCGTTGACCTTAATGCGTCAGGTCTTTCTAAATTAGAAGGTCAGCTTCGTTCAGTTTCAGACTACGAGGTTGTAGCTTTGGCAGAGGTACTTAACACAAATGTTGCCTGGCTCTTAGACACAGAAAATTAATTTGCTATATTCTCTCCCCCTTTTTATATAATTCTCCCCTTAAAGAAAAACGTCCTATTGTTATAATAGGTCGTTTTTCTTTTTGTAACAAAACAGTCCTTTCAGAATACTATAAATAACGAGAGGACTGATTTTAATGAAAGAGAATATTTTTTTAATCTTAGGTGGCGATGAACGCTCACTTTATTTAGGTGAATATCTCGAGAAGCAAAAATTACAGGTTTGTTATTATGCATTTTCAGAAACTAATTGCTTCACCTCACTTCATGAAGCTATAAACGAGGCTCAATATATAATTCTTCCTTTACCATTCACAAAAGACCGAATGACGCTCAACGCCCCAGCATTTGAAGAAAAGGTTGAAATAAAAGATATTATAACACTTTTAGAAAAGGAGCATATTGTATTTGGTGGACAGTTGCCCGAAAGCTTCAAGGAAGAGCTTAAACAAAAGGAAATAAAATATTACGATTACTTTTTATTAGAAGAATTAGCAATTTTTAACGCTATTCCGACAGCAGAGGGTGTCGTGGAAATACTCATTAAAAATTTACCTATTACTGTCCACTCAATGAAATGTGCAATTCTGGGCTACGGCAGAGTTTCAAAAGTTCTCGCACACACTTTAAAAGCACTAGGTGCTGATGTCACTATTTTCGCAAGAAAAGAAAAGGATTTTGCTGATGCCTACACGAAGCTTTATAATGTTGCAACCTTTAAATCTTTAAGGCATAAAGAATATAAATTTGATGCACTTATAAACACAGTTCCAGAAAAAGTTTTAGGAAAAGATGAATTAAAAAACATATCCAGCGGTTGCTTACTTTTAGAAATTGCTTCAGCACCTTTCGGAATTGATTTTCAGGCAGCAAAGGAATTTGCTTTTGATGTAATAAAAGCGAACTCACTACCTGGTAAGGTTGCTCCTAAAACCGCAGGCGAAATTATCGGTCGTTCAATTCTTCCTATCATCAAAAAACAAGGGGTGGTGTTATGATAACTGTTGGTTTTGCCATCTGTGGTTCTTTCTGCACATTTAAAAGTGTATTTAAAGAAATAGAAAATTTAGTTAAAACTGGTTATGATGTAATTCCCATTATGTCAGAAAACGCCTATTCCTTTGACACCCGCTTTGGTGAGGCTCTCTTCTGGCAGAATGAATTCAAAAGAATTACAGGAAAAGAAATAATACACACAATAAAGGATGCCGAGCCTATAGGACCTAAAAAGCTTCTTGACATTTTAGTTATAGCCCCTTGCACAGGTAACACCTTGGCAAAATTATCCGCTGGTATTGCAGATACATCTGTTACACTTGCTACTAAAGCCCATTTAAGAAACGCCCGTCCACTTGTTATTGCTGTTTCTACAAATGATGCACTTTCAAATGCTGGTAAAAATATAGGTAATCTACTGAATATGAAAAACACCTATTTTGTACCATTCAGACAAGATAGTTTTAAAAACAAACCTTGCTCGTGTGTTGCGGATTTCAGCCTTTTAGAAAAAACAATTGGAAATGCACTTAACGGAATACAAATTCAACCAATTTTAGATATACCTATTGAATAAAATATTTACTCCCTGCCAAACATATATATTATATACAATATATAAATGACTTGGGCAATTTATGTAATTTGTGCAAATTTTAACAATTTAGTATTTACAAATTTTGGAATTTACTGTATAATGAATTACAACAAAAGGGAGTAACTCGTGCAAAGCACGGTATCGGCGTCAATTCGGTTTAAACCCGCTTATACCTTAAAGAGTGAGACTTTTACCCAAGTGGTAGAAGTCTTTTTTTAGTTATTACCTTTAATGTTAAAAATTTGAAAAAGAGGGAAAAAAATGAAGTATTATCTTGAAACTGCCGAAGCGGTTTTTGAAGAAGTTAAATCTTCAGAGCAAGGTCTTACAAGTGAAGAAGCTCAAAAACGTCTTGAAGCAAATGGCAAGAACAAACTTGCGGAAGCTAAAAAAGATTCCACATTAAAAAAGTTCTTTGACCAGATGAAAGACCCGATGATTATTATTCTTATTGTTGCGGCTATCATTTCAACAGTTACAGAATTCATCGAGCATGGCATAGGCGTTCCAACAGACGCACTCATTATTATTGCAGTTGTTCTTATCAACGCAATTTTAGGTGTTATTCAGGAAAACAAGGCTGAAAAAGCTGTTGAAGCACTCCAAAAAATGTCTGCGGCTACAACAAAAACCCTTCGTGATGGCAAGGTTGAAACTATCAAGAGTGAAGACCTTGTTGTTGGTGATGTTATTCTTCTCGATGCTGGTGATGCAATACCTGCAGACTGCCGTATTTTTGAATGTGCAAGTATGAAAATTGAAGAAGCGGCACTTACTGGTGAATCTGTCCCTGTCAACAAGCTTATAAAAGCACTCCTTAACAAAGGTGACGAAGAAGTTCCATTAGGCGACCGTAAGAATATGGCATATATGGGCTCTACACTCGTTTATGGTCGTGGTAAAGCTGTTGTTGTTTCTACTGGTATGGATACCGAAATGGGTAAAATCGCTAATGCTATTACCCTTGCAGAAGATGGCAAGACACCACTTGAAATTAAGCTCGAACAGCTTTCAAAAATACTCACAAAGCTTGTTATTGGCGTTTGTGTTGTTATTTTCGGTTACAATATTGCAATGCACTTTATTTCAGGTAGCGACGCACCTATTTATAAT
Source organism: Acutalibacteraceae bacterium (assembly GCA_045613085.1). GTDB lineage: Bacteria > Bacillota > Clostridia > Oscillospirales > Acutalibacteraceae > DTU089. The sequence continues at coordinate 68,639 of JAZLAG010000018.1, forward strand.
GTTGCACTCAACTCATTTATTACCGCTATTGCACTAGCAGTTGCCGCAATTCCTGAAGGTCTCGTTGCAGTTATGACAATCGTACTTTCAATAGGCGTTACAAATATGTCTAAGAAAAATGCGATTATAAGAAAAATGAATGCAGTTGAAACTTTAGGTTGTACACAGATTATCTGTTCAGATAAAACAGGTACATTGACACAGAATGTTATGACTGTTGTTGACCACTACGCAGAGGATGAAAAGCTTTTGGCTACTGCTATGGCACTTTGTACTAATGCAGAGGTTGATGAAAATGGTAAAGGCACTGGGGAACCAGACGAGGTTGCACTTATTAACTACGCTAAAACCTTAGAATTAGAAAAGAGTGTTTTAGTTACAGAAAAACCACGTGTTGGTGAAGTTCCATTTGACTCAGGCAGAAAGATGATGTCAACTGTTCACAGCTACAACGGTAAATTCATTCAATACACAAAAGGTGCTCCTGACGAAATTCTCAAAAAATGTACTAAAGCATATATTGGTGGCCAGGTTGTTGCAATAACTGACGAAATTATAGCAAAAATCGCAGAAGAGAACACAAGAATGGGTAACAAAGCACTTCGTGTATTTGCTGTTGCATTTAAAGAATATACAATCGAACCTTCTGAATATTCATCAGAAGCTCTTGAAAATGAAATGATTTTCATCGGTCTCACAGGTATGATTGACCCTGTTCGTCCTGAGGTTAAAGATGCTATTGTTGAGTGTAGAAGTGCTGGTATTACACCTATTATGATTACTGGTGACCATATTAACACTGCAAAGGCTATTGCAAGAGAGCTTGGCATTTTAAATGATGACAGTCAGGCTATGATGGGTAGCGATATTGATAAATATACTGATGAAGAATTCGAAAAGATAGTTGAAAACATCTTTGTTTACGCTCGTGTTCAACCTGAGCATAAAACAAGAATTGTTAACGCTTGGCGTAATAAAGGCTATGTTACTGCAATGACAGGTGACGGTGTTAACGACGCACCTTCAATCAAGAGTGCCGACATTGGCGTTGGTATGGGTATTACAGGTACTGACGTTACAAAGAATGTTGCTGATATGGTTCTCACAGACGATAACTTTGCAACAATCGTTTCAGCTGTTGGCGAAGGTAGAAGAATTTATGACAACATCCGTAAAGCAATTCAGTTCCTTTTAGGCTCAAACCTTTCAGAAGTTGTTTCAATCTTCTTTGCAACAATTATGAGCTTTACAATTCTTAAAGCTCCTCACCTTCTCTTCATTAACCTTGTTACAGATAGTATTCCAGCTCTTGCTTTAGGACTTGAAAAACCAGAAGCTAACATTATGAAGAGAAAGCCAAGAAGCAAAAACGACGGTATTTTCTCAGGTGGTTTAGGCTTCGACTGTGCTTACCAGGGTATTCTCGTTAGTATTCTTACTGTTACTGCTTTCTATATTGGTGAATTCCTTGAAACAGGACATTTGGTATTCCACCACATTCAAGATAGCAGTGAGGGTATGACAATGGCATTCTTCACAATGGCAATGTGCGAAATCTTCCATTCATTCAATATGCGTTCGCAAAGAGGTTCCTCAATTGGTATGGTATTCAAAGGACACCACAACAAAGTTCTTTACCTTGCAATGTTCGCTTCATTCCTTCTTACAACTGCAGTTGTTGAAGTTCCATTCCTTTCAAATCTCTTTGGATTTGCTCATCTTGATTTAACTGCTTACCTTATTTCACTCGGTCTTGCATTCCTTATAATTCCTATAGTTGAAATAGTTAAGTTCTTCCAGAGAAAGCTTGGTAAAGCAGAATAAGTTGACATTAAATATGACTCCCTTTAAATATCTTTCAGGATATTTAAAGGGAGTCAATTATTGACCAAAAACCAATATTATGATATTATTTAGTAACTTGAACTAAGGGGTATTTTTATTGAAGAATTTTATAAAGCTTATTGCAATTATATCGGTTTTGACAGTAGTTTTCTACGGCACGGGATTTTTAATTGGCACAACACAAAACAAGTACAATGAAGAAAATGGCTACAAAAAGCCAAAGGAATATCTTAACATTATGACACTTAATGTCTGCTCGTGGAGCTTTGACGGCAAGGATTTAGAAACGCGTGTATCGGGAATTGAGAAAACTGTTAAAGAACAACAGCCCGATTCATTCGGCGTTCAAGAAGCGACGCCTTTCTGGATGAATGCACTTAATGAGAAATTAAGCGACAAGTATTCTTATGTTGGTATTGGCAGTAATTCAGGTAAGGATTACAAAGAAAGTGACGACCACGAGGATGAATTCACCGCGATATTTTATTTAAAAGATAAATTCAAGGTTATTGAATCAGGTTATTTTTGGCTTTCAGAAACCCCAAAAGAAATCTCTTACGGCTGGGATTCAGCATACAGAAGAATTTGCACCTGGGTTATTTTAGAAAACAAATACACAAGAACGCAGTATGTTCACATAAACACTCACTTTGACAATGCCAGCAGTGAAGCAAGAAAAAACAGTATTTGTATGATTTTAGACAAAGTTAAGGAATTCAGTAACTTACCAGTTGTATTTACAGCCGACCTTAATTTTATTGAAAAAAGCATGGGGTACAAGGACATAACTTCAGATGTTTTAAAGGATACAAAGGTCTTAGCTGAAAAGACAATGGACTCCCCTACCTTTCACGCTGGTGATCCGAATGCTTACCAAGGAATTGTGCTCGATTACATATTGATTAACGACGGCTTTAAGGCATTGGAATATGAGGTGGTTAAGAAAAGGTATGATTACAGATATATTTCGGATCATCATGCGGTAGTTGCGAGAGTGGAAGTTGGCTATTAGCTTTTAGTTGTTAGCAATTAGACATATTAAAAATTCTATTATTTTCAGTTTTTGAAAATAATAGAATTTTTTGTTTCTTAACCACTGTCTAATAGCTAACGACTAACACCTACTTCGCCTTCGGCTTTCCGAAAAACGACGCAACGATTCCACAAATAACTGCCGCCATAATTCCCGCGGCACCTGCGGTGAGTGGTCCAGTTAAAGCTCCTAATATACCATCTTTGTCTATCGCTTTTTTGGTACCGTCTGCAAGCAAAGCACCAAACCCCACAAGTGGCACAGTTGCCCCCGCTCCTGCAAATTCTTCAACATATTTATAAACACCCACACCGCCTAAAATTACACCTAAAACAACAAATCCCACAAGTATTTTTGCTGGTGTAAGCTTTGTTAAATCAAGCAAGAGCTGACCGATAACACAAATAAGTCCGCCAACTAAAAACGCTTTTAAAAATATCATAATATCACTCTTTTGTATTTTTAACATTAGTTTGCGTTATTATGGTTGTTTTATGCATTTTAAGGAAGTAGGAAACAGGAAACAGAACTGCTTTAACTCGTTGTGAAAGCAAAATCATTCCACTAATAATCACAAATAAAAAAAGACTTATCATTTTAGTTCGTTCTGAACTTTAAACGATAAGTCAATTTTCTTTTTAATTCACTTTTTCACTGGTAATAGGAAAGAACCTGTTTTCTGTTTCCTAATTACTAAAACCTAACAGCTAATAGCTAATAACTAACAATTACTTCGCCTTTGCCTCACAATAAAAACAACGATAAACTCTGTTTTCTTTATCTGTTAATTTGAAAATGTGAGGTAATTCTTGCTCTGTTGAAGAAATACAACGTGGGTTTTTGCAATAAATTACATTAGTTAATTTTTCTGGTAAATCCACATTTTTCTTTTCAACGAGTTTTTCGTCTTTAATTATATCGATAGTTACATTCGGGTCAACATAACCTAAAATATCCATATCAATCGTAACATCGGCATCTATTTTTATAATATCTTTAACGCCCATTTTTGCACTTTTTACATTTGTCATAAGTGCAACAGGACAAGAAAGTTCACCGAGTTTCAATAAATCGTAAATTTTCATACCATTACCAGCGGTAATGTGGTCAATTACGAAACCATTTTTAATAGAATCTACTCTCATTACTCTACCCCCGTCAGTTAATCTCTAAAAGTTTAAGAATAAGTGCCATACGCATATATTTACCATAAAGAACTTGCTTGAAGTAACACGCTCTCGGGTCTTCATCTATTGCAACGCTTATTTCATTTACTCTTGGGAGTGGATGCATAATTGACAAGTCTTTCTTAGCATTTACGAGTTTTTCAGTTGTGAGAATATAACTATCTTTAAGTCTTAAATAATCTTCTTCGTTAAAAAAGCGTTCACGTTGTACTCTTGTCATATAAAGAATATCAAGCTCTGGCATAACTGCTTCAAGGTCAGTAGTCTGCACATACTCTAAATTATTCTTTTCTAAAACTTCCTTTTTAATATAACTTGGAAGCTTTAACTCATCTGGAGAAATTAAAACAAATTTAATTCCCTCGTAACGAGAAAGAGCATTGATGAGTGAATGAACGGTTCTGCCGAATTTAAGGTCACCACAAAGACCGACAGTTAAGTTATCAAATCTACCCTTTTCTCTGTGAATAGTTAAAAGGTCTGCTAAAGTCTGTGTTGGGTGATTGTGGCCACCGTCACCTGCATTTATAACAGGGATAGAAGCATTCAATGAAGCTACAAGTGGTGCACCCTCTTTTGGGTGACGCATTGCGATAATATCGGCATAACAAGAAACTGTTTTTGCTGTATCTGCAACACTTTCACCTTTTGCAGCAGATGAGCTTTGTGCTTCAGAGAAGCCTAAAACGTTACCACCTAATTCATACATAGCGGCTTCAAAGCTTAAACGTGTACGTGTTGATGGTTCAAAGAAAAGTGTTGCAAGTTTTTTGCCCTTGCACTTTTCACTGTATTTCTGAGGATTTTCTATAATATCATCTGCAACCTTAACAAGCTCTTCAAGTTCTTCAACTGTAAGGTCAAGAACATCAATAACACTTCTCATAGTTTTATTCCTTTGCACCATTTACTTCAAGATACTTTTTAATTCTTTCAACGTTTTCTTTATTTTTTTCGTCTTCTTCAAGGTATTCAATAATATCGTAAACGTCAACAACTGAATATACTGGGAAGCCGTATTCTTCACCAACCTCTGCCATAGCAGATTTTTCAGTCTGACCTTTTTCTTTACGGTCAACCATAACGAATGTAGCTGCAACCTTAGTGCCTTCTAACCCTGAAAGAATTGACATACTTTCTCTTATAGCAGTACCAGCTGTGATAACGTCCTCAACGATAACGATTTCTTCGCCTTCCTGTGGTTTGTAACCTACGAAAACGCCACCTTCACCGTGGTCTTTTTCTTCTTTACGGTTAAAGAAGAATGGAACATCAAGACCATTTTTAGCTAATGCTACTGCAACAGAAACTGCAATTGGAATACCCTTGTAAGCAGGACCATAAAGAACAGTCTTTTTGTTACCAACCTTTTCAAAATATGCTTTTGCATAAAATTCGCCTAATTTACAGATTTGTTCACCTGTTTTAATATCACCAGCGTTAATGAAATAAGGAATTTTTCTACCACTTTTAGCAGTAAAATCTCCAAACTTAAGAACGCCTGCACCTTCTAAAAATTGAATAAATTCTCTTTTATAGCTTTCCATTATACTTTCTCCTTAATCACAAAATTCTTCTACACATCTGTTGTATGCTGCAACTGGGTCTTCTGCTGCTGTTATAGGTCTACCTACAACAATGTAGTCAGAACCGATTTTCTTCGCTTCAGCTGGTGTCATAACACGAACCTGATCGCCAATATCACCATCAGCAAAACGAACACCTGGGGTGATTGTAAGGAAATCTTTACCACAAAGGTCGTGAACCTTACCAGCTTCAAGTGGTGAGCAAACAACACCATCAAGACCTGAGTCTTTTGCATTTTTTGCATAGTGCATAACAACCTTATCAATTGGCTCATTTATAAGAAGCTCATTCTTCATTCTTTCTTCACTTGTTGAAGTAAGCTGAGTAACTGCGATAAGTATAGGTCTTGTGCCATCCTCGCGTGTTAAGCCTTCTAAAGCACCCTCCATCATAGCCCCTGTACCAGCAGCATGAAGGTTAGTCATATCAACATCTAAGTTTCTTAAAACTGACATTGATTTTTTTACTGTATTTGGAATATCGTGAAGCTTTAAGTCAAGGAAAATCTTGTGACCCCTTTCTTTAATTTCACGAACAATTTGTGGACCCTCTGCATAAAAAAGCTCCATACCTATTTTTACAAATGGCTTTCTATCTGTGAATTTATCCAAAAAATCCATACAAGCTTGTTTACTACTAAAGTCACAAGCAATGATTACGTCTTTACCCATTAGTGTGCGCCTCCTATAATATCTTTTAAATTAGTAATACCATATTTTTCCATTACACGTGGTAAATCTTCAATAATATCTTTACACACGTAAGGGTTTATTAAGTTTGCGGCACCAACTTCAACAGCTGAAGCACCTGCTAACATAAATTCAATTACATCCTCTGCAGTTGAAACACCACCCATTCCAACGATTGGAATATTAACTGCATCGTAAACCTGATAAACCATTCTTATAGCAACAGGCTTAATTGCGTTACCAGAGAAACCACCCATCTTGTTAGCGATAACAGGCTTCTTGGTTTTTAAATCTATTCGCATACCTAAAAGTGTATTTATAAGACTTATGCCATCTGCTCCAGCTTCTTCGCAAGCCTTTGCTATAGAAACGATATCGGTAACATTAGGTGAAAGTTTTATAATAACAGGCTTGGTAGTAGCTTTTTTAACTTCTCTTGTAACCTCTGCGGCTGCTTCTGGTGATGTACCAAAGCTCATACCACCGCCATGAACATTAGGACAGCTGACATTTACCTCAAGCCAACCTACTTGCTCTTCTTTATCGAGTTTCTCGCAAGTGTAAACATAATCTTCAACAGAAAATCCGCTTACATTCGCCATAACTTTTTTATCAAACACTTTTTTAAGCTTTGGTAATTCTTCTGTAATTACCTTTTCAACACCAGGATTCTGAAGTCCGACAGCATTTATCATACCAGCTTCACATTCTGCAATTCTTGGTGTAGGATTACCAAAACGAGCATCCTTAGTTGTGCCTTTGAATGAGAATGAACCTAAAATGTTAATATCATAAAGCTCTGCGAATTCATAACCATAGCCGAAAGTACCGCTTGCAGGAATCAAGGGATTTGAGAGTGTTAAACCACAAAGTGAAGTTTCAAGATTTACCATATAATCTCCTCCCTTTCTAAAACAGGACCATCCTTACAGATACGTTTGTTGCCGTATTTGGTTTTACAAGAACAACCCATACAAGCACCAAAGCCACAGCCCATTCTTTCTTCAAAGCTATATTGACCGCTTGTTACTGCAGTATTTTCAATTGCTTTAAACATTGGCATAGGACCACAAGTAAAGAAGTAAGAATATGTAAGTTCTTTCATAACATCTGTTACAAATCCCTTTACACCTACACTACCATCAACAGTTGTAACGTAAACTGTTGCACCCAAATTTTCAAATTCTTCTTTGTAGAAGATTTCATCAGCAGTATTAAAGCCTAAAATTACAGTTGGCTTTTTGCCTTCTGCTATTAACTTTTTACAAAGTCCATACATTGGTGGAACACCAACACCACCGCCGATTAAAAGTGGATTTTCTCCACTTTTATCGGTATTGTAGCCATTGCCGAGCCCAACTAAAATATCAAACTTTTCGCCTGATACTCTTGTAGACATAATCTCAGTACCAGCACCCACAACCTTATAAATAAGGGTGATTGTACTATCATCATAATCACAAACTGAAATTGGTCGTCTTAAGTAAAGACCATCAATTTTAATATTAACAAATTGACCTGTAGCTGTTAATGCTGATGTATCTCCAGAAACTACCATTTTGAATACATCTTTTGCAATTTTAACATTCTCGGTAATTGTATAAATTCCTTGATACATTTTTAAACTCCTTATTCGTCAATAGTAGAAATGCAGAGTGTTGTTTCCTCAAGAACGTCGAGTAACACTGCAACAGTGTCAAGTGAAGTGAAGAGTGTAACATTATTTTCAACTGCACATTGACGAATTTCGTGACCATCTGACAAATAACCAGACTGATTAATATCACGGGTATTGATTACATAGTTGATGTAACCCTGACGCATATTGTTAAGAATTTCTTCGCTACCTTCGCTGATTTTCTTAACTGCATGAGTTCTTATTCCATTTTCCTTAAGGAATTTTGCAGTACCCTCAGTTGCCTGAATATTGAAGCCCATATTGTAGAAACGACGAATAATTGGTAACGCCTCTTCTTTATCTTCATCGGCAATAGTTGCAAGAACTGTACCATAATTCATAACATTCATACCAGAAGCCTGTAATGCTTTATAAAGTGCACGTGTGAGTTTATCGTCATAACCGATAGCTTCACCTGTTGACTTCATTTCTGGTGAAAGATATGCATCAAGACCACGAAGCTTTGAGAATGAGAAAGCAGGTGCTTTAACATACCAACGTTTTTTGTCTTCTGGGTAAATATAGTCAATACCCTGTTCTTTAAGGCTCTTGCCCAAGATTGTGAGAGTTGCAATATCTGCAAGACTATAAGAAGTTGCTTTTGAAAGGAATGGAACTGTTCTTGAAGAACGTGGGTTAACTTCGATAATGAATACATTGTCATCCTTATCAACAATGAACTGAATATTGTAAAGACCAATGATACCAATACCTAAACCTAATTTCTTTGTATAATCAAGAATTGTTTCTCTTACCTTTTGTGAAATACTGAATGTCGGGTAAACACTTGTTGAGTCACCGCTGTGGATACCAGTTCTTTCAACAAGCTCCATAATACCTGGAACGAATACATCTTTACCATCGCAAATAGCGTCAACCTCAACCTCTTTACCAGAGATATATTTATCAACAAGAACTGGCTTGTCCTCATCAATTTCAACGGCTGTTTTAAGATAATGCTTTAACTGTTCTTCGTCTGCAACAATCTGCATAGCACGGCCACCTAAAACGAATGATGGACGAACTAAAACTGGATATCCGATTTTCTTTGCTGCCTTGAGACCATCTTCAATCTTTGTAACCGCTTTACCCTCTGGTTGTGGAATATTAAGCTCTCTGAGAAGCTTTTCAAATGAATCACGGTTTTCTGCTTTTTCAATAGCATCACAGTCTGTACCGATGATTTTCACACCACGATTTTTAAGTGGCTCTGCTAAGTTGATAGCAGTCTGACCACCAAGAGAAGCAATAACGCCCATTGGTTTTTCAAGGTGGATAATATTCATTACATCTTCAACTGTAAGTGGCTCGAAATAAAGCTTATCTGAGCAAGTATAGTCAGTTGAAACTGTTTCAGGGTTGTTGTTGATAATAATTGCTTCGTAGCCAGAAGCTTTGATTGTCTGAACAGCGTGAACTGTTGAGTAGTCGAATTCAACACCCTGACCGATTCTGATAGGACCAGAACCGAGAACTATGATTTTTTCTTTATCTGTTACAACAGATTCGTTTTCTGCTTCGTAAGTTGAGTAGAAATAAGGAACTGTACCCTCAAACTCTGCTGCACAAGTATCAATCATTTTATATACAGGGAACATTTTGTTTTCAACACGAATGTTGTAAACATCAATTTCATCGCACTCCCAGAGACGAGCAATATACTGGTCACAGAAGCCCATTCTTTTTGCTTCATAAAGAACTGTTAAATCATTCTTATTAGCCTTGAGTTTTTCTTCCATACGGATGATGTTTCTAACTTTTTCAAGGAAAAGAATATCAATCTTTGTAGCATCGTAGATCATACCAATATCTGTGCCGTGGCTGATAAGCTCTGCTATAGCAAAGATTCTGTCATCTGTACCGTCTTTGATATATTCTAAAAGTTCTGCTTCTGTGTATGTGTCAAATTTTTTCATATAAAGGTGACAAACACCAATTTCAAGTGAGCGAGCGGCTTTTAAAAGACATTCTTCAATAGTTCTACCGAGGCTCATTACCTCACCTGTTGCTTTCATCTGTGTTGAAAGCTTATTGTTTGCAGTTGCAAATTTATCGAATGGGAAACGAGGCATTTTTGCAACAACATAGTCAAGTGCTGGTTCACAAGCTGCTGGGATATTTGCAAGCTGAATTTCTTCTAAGTGCATACCAACTGCAATTTTTGCTGTAACTCTTGCTATTGGATAACCACTTGCTTTTGAAGCGAGAGCAGATGAACGGGAAACACGAGGGTTAACCTCAATAACATAATAATCGAATGAAAGTGGGTCGAGTGCAAACTGAACGTTACAACCACCCTCAATTTCTAAGGCTTTAATAATTCTTAAAGCACTGTCGCGAAGCATACCAGCTTCTTTATTTGTAAGTGTCTGACATGGACAAACAACAATTGAGTCACCTGTGTGGATACCAACAGGGTCAACGTTTTCCATATTACAGATAGCAATTGCAGTATCGTTTGAGTCACGCATAACTTCAAACTCAATTTCTTTATAGCCTTTAATGCTCTTTTCAACAAGAACCTGATGAACTGGTGAAAGCTTAAGACCATTTTTAAGAAGTTCACGGCATTCTTCCTCATTATCAGCGAAACCGCCACCAGTACCACCTAATGTGAAAGCTGGACGAAGAACTACAGGGTAACCAATTCGCTCACAAGCTGCAAGACCCTCTTCAACTGTGTTAGCAATTTCAGATGGAAGAACAGGCTCACCTAAATCAAGACAGAGTTGTTTAAAGAGTTCACGGTCCTCTGCTCTTTCGATACTTTCACTCTTTGTACCTAAAAGCTCAACCTCACACTCTTTTAAAATACCTTTTTTCTCAAGCTGCATAGCAAGATTAAGACCAGTCTGACCGCCGATACCAGGAACGATAGCGTCTGGACGCTCGTAACGGATAACCTTAGCGATATATTCAAGTGTAAGAGGCTCCATATAAACCTTATCAGCCATTGAGGTATCCGTCATAATTGTGGCAGGGTTTGAGTTACAAAGAATAACCTCATATCCCTCTTCCTTAAGTGCAAGACACGCTTGTGTACCTGCGTAGTCGAATTCTGCAGCTTGTCCTATTACGATAGGGCCAGATCCTATAACAAGTATTTTCTTTATATCAGTTCTTTTTGGCATCTTACTTGCCCTCCTTCATAATAGTAATAAATTTATCAAATAACGCATCGTTAACTGCACCAGGTGCACCCTCTGGATTAAATTGAACACCAAAAACCTTATCCTTTGGATTTTCAATACCTTCAACTGTTTTATCAAGAATATCGCGATGTGTAATTTTTAATTCTGTAGCTTTTAATGAATCTTCATTAAGTGTATAATCCTGACTTTGTGAAACTGTGATTACTTTACCAGAATCAATATTCATTACAGGGTGGTTACCACCGTGGTGACCGAATTTTAATTTATCAGCCACAGCACCGTAAGCCGCACCTATTAAAAGGTTACCTAAGCCGATACCGAAGAGTGGGAATTTACCCTTTAAATCTTTGATAACATCAACAATTGATGCAACATCCTCAGGACTACCAGGACCGTTTGAAACGATAACACCATCAGGATTCATTTTTATAATTTCTTTTGCTGATGTGTTGTAAGGCACAACTGTAACATTACAACCACGTGCATTTAAAAGACGGATTATATTTAATTTAATACCGCAGTCAATAGCAACAACATTATATTTTGCATTAGTTGTTCTTGAATACCAACGTTTTTTACAGCTTACCTTTGCTACTACATCTGTTTCAACAGGTGTATTTTTAATAGTTGCAATTGCTTTTTCAGTTGGTACATCTGCATTTGTGAGAATTACTCGAGAACTGCCGTTGTCACGAATTTTTCTTGTAATTTCTCTTGTATCAACACCCCAGATACCCGGAATGTGATTTTCTTCCATTTCTTCTGAGAGTGTTTTTGTGTAACGGAAGTTTGATGGAATATCATTATATTCTCTTACTACAAGACCGCCAAGTGTTGAAACCTTTGCTTCAAAGTCTTCATCAGCAACACCATAGTTACCGATAAGCGGATATGTCATAACAACAATTTTATTTGTGAAAGCAAGGTCAGAAATCATTTCCTGATAACCAGCCATTGCAGTGTTAAATACTATTTCACATACCTTTTCACAGTCTGCTCCGAAGCCGTAGCCTAAATATTCACTACCATCTTCAAAGACAATCTTTTTTCTTACTTCGTTTGCCATACAATATTACCTCCATATACAGTCATAAGACATTTACCGAAAACGCTTTCATTCTGGAATGGCGTAGCCTTGCCCATAGAAAGAAAATCGTTACTGTCAATTTTATATTCGTCGCTTAAATTCCAGATAGTAAGAGAATCATCATCTTTAATTCCAAAACGATTCCTCGGATTATCTGTAAGCATTTTTATAACTAATTCAAGTGGCAGAATGCCAGTTTTTACGAGTTTTGTATAAACTATCGGGAAAGCAGTTTCAATACCTGTTATTCCCATTAAACTTTTTTCTAAGCCCTTTGCCTTTTCTTCATAAGAATGTGGAGCATGGTCAGTTGCGAGCATATCTATAGTACCATCTAGCACGCCTTCTATCAAAGCGAGTCTGTCACTTTCAGAACGGATTGGTGGATTCATTTTAAATCTGCCGTCTTCCTGTAACATCATATCATTTAAAACCAGGTAGTGCGGTGCAGTTTCGCAAGTAACATCAATGCCTTCTTTTTTAGCTTGTCTTATTAAATCCACACTTTCTTTAGTGGAAATATGGCAGACATGATATTTACAGCCCGTTTCTTTGGCTAATTCCAGGTCACGCTTTATAGGACCCCATTCACTTTCACTACATATTCCTCGGTGATTGTGTTCTTTTGCGTATTGCCCTTTATGAATGTAACCGCCAAAGAGCAGTGAATTATCTTCACAGTGAGCAGAGATTATTTTATTTAACGATTTAGCCTTTTCCATAGCAGAACGCATTAAGCTTTCGCTCTGAACGCCTCTGCCATCGTCTGAGTAACCAATAGAAATTGGAGCCAGTCCTTCAATATCTGAAAGCGTTTCGCCTTTTTCATCAACTGTAAGTGAAGCAAAAGGATGAACACCTATTACTGCGTCACGTTCAATAATCTCCCTTTGGATATTCATATTTTCTACGCTATGTGGCACAGGGTTTAAATTTGGCATTGATAAAACATCTGTATAGCCACCCCTCGCAGAAGCGAGTGTTCCTGTTTTAATTGTTTCTTTATAAGAAAAACCCGGCTCTCTGAGATGAACATGAACATCACAGAAACCGGGAAAAACACCATATTCAGAAACACTTGAAGATAACATATCCTTTAAAAAAGAAGAGAAAGCGACATCACCCTGAATTTTAGCCTCACAGGTATATTCAGGAATAAGTGTCACTTTTTGATTTTTGTAAACGCATGCATTTTTAAATGCTAATTTCATTAAAAACCAATCCTTCTAAAAATAAGCCTCTGCCAAACGGCAAAGGCTCGAGTAATTTATATAAGGGCATAACTTACCCATTTAAAACTCAAATCTTGCCGATATCTCGTATCGAATTAAAGACTCAATGTTTGTCGTTTTATGTTTTATTATTCAGCAACTGTTTCTGAGATGAAGTCGTCCTCAAGACAAGAGCAAGAAACATAATTATCTTCATCATAACTTTCAGGAGCATTTTTTGCTTTAACCTTTTGAAGCACAACATAAACTGCTGCTGCAGCTGCTGCAATAGCTGCTAAAACGCCTAAAAACTTAAAAAACTTTTTCATAGAATTAACACTCCTCAAATTTCTTAAATTCATTTTATATTATTATATCACACACGACCGAAATGTCAATAATTTTACTGTAAATATAGCGTAAAAAATTTTGGTGTTTTATGAAAATTTTTGATTAAATGTTTACAAAGGGTAAATAATAATTTTTGTATTCATAAAACCATCTTTACATACCACAAAAGAGCGAGGAGTTTTTTATGATATACAATAAAGTTGAAATATGTGGAATTAATACCTCTACATTAAAAATATTACCAGAAAAAGAAAAGCAAGCACTTTTAAAAGAAGCGAAAAACGGCAACAAAAAAGCAAGAGAAGATTTAATAAACGGCAATTTAAGACTTGTTTTAAGTGTTATTCAGCGTTTTACAAACAGAGGTGAAAATCTGGACGATTTGTTTCAGGTGGGGTGTATTGGTTTGATAAAAGCAATCGATAATTTCGATACAAGTCACGATGTCCGCTTTTCGACCTATGCAGTGCCTATGATTATAGGAGAAGTTAGAAGATATTTAAGAGATAATAACCCCGTGAGAGTTTCCCGCTCATTAAGAGATACTGCCTACCATGCTATGCAAATAAAAGAACGGATTACCAACGAAAAGGGTTATGAGCCAACTGTAGAAGAAATTGCAAAAGAAATGAATTTAAAAAAAGAAGAGGTTGTAATCGCACTAGAAGCAGTTGTTGACCCTGTTTCTTTTTACGAGCCTGTTTATTCAAATGGTGGAGATACTATATTTTTGATGGATCAGATAGGCTCCAACGAAACCGATAGCGATTGGGTTGATGAGATTCTTTTAAAGGAGTCAATTAAAAATCTTCCCGATAGAGAGAAAAAAATTCTTTCCATGAGATTTATGAGAGGTATGACACAGACTGAGGTAGCAAACGAAATAGGTATTTCGCAAGCACAAGTATCAAGACTTGAAAAGAATGCGATTGACATTGTTAAGAATGGGTAGTTATCAGGGAACAGAAACCAGAAATCAGAAAACAGGTTTCAATTAATTGGTTTTTGATTTATATATATCTATGTTCTTCAACGCATTTAAAATAAACTAAAACAAAAAATCTATCATTTCCAATTCTTGAAAATGATAGATTTTTTTATTAATAGCTAATAGTAACACAAAAACGCTATTATATCATTTTACCATATATTTCTAAATTTTCAATAGTTTCGTGGTATAAAACCGAGTTTGCAGGGTGAAAAATTAGATGTTAGCTGTTGGTTATTAGTTATTAGTCAGTTGCTAATATGGCTAGTGTGGCTAGTTGGCTAGTATTATAACAAAACAAAATTCTATCATTTAATAAAACAAATAAAAAGAACTTATTATTTTTAGTTTAATCAAAACCTTAAATAATAAGTTCTTTTCTTTATACATTAAAACCTATAAACAAATTTTATTAGTGAATAGAAAGAATCTGTTTCCTATTTCCTATTTCCTATTTCCTAGTCCCTAGCCAACTAGCCATACTATTTTTCTAATGACTAACGGCTAACAGCTAATAGCTAGCCACTACCCCACTCTTCCCCCGCCTTTTCGCACAAGGATTGTGTCGTCGCCTATTACGATAATATCTTTCCAACAGATTATTATTTCTTCGCCTTTACCTAAAAAGCCACAAATGCCATGACCACAAAATACAATTATACTTACAAGACATCCCGTACAGGTATCTATTTCAACATCTGTAACACATCCGATTCTTGAGCCATCATCCACATTTATAACTTCCTTTGAACGCAAACCTTCTACTGAACACTTCAAAACAATCACCTCTGGATATTAAATTCCAAAATCATTTTCTATAAGTGAACATCTTTTCAGCTTTTCAAGTCCATATTTTTTGCGTATTTTATCACGGGCAATTTCTAAACGCTCTTCTTTTTCATGCTTTTGGTTTTCTTCTATATCAAAAAAAGAGACTTGATTAAACACGGAATACGAATCAAGAAGCTTTATGCCCGTAATACTTAATGCTCTTATTGGATTTTTGTCTAAATCAACATTGCCCTCTATAAGTTTCATTGCAGTTTCACCTAAATCATAAGCTAAATCTGTAGGTGTATCTAAAGAACAAGAACGCATTATTGTTTTCATAGAAGTATCTCTTATACCCACCTGTACCCCTGCACACTGTACATTGTGTTTTCTCAGTCTTGCCGAAACCTTATCCGAAAGAAAATAAACACAAGTGCGCACATCTGCCCATGTTTTCAAATCTGTTTTAAAGGTTGTTCCATTGCCAATTGATTTATAAGCATCCCTGTACTCAAAATGGTTAACCTTACTATAATCATATCCGTTGGCATACTGAAAAATAACCTTACCCTGAACACCCAGTAGATTTTCTAACACATCTTCGCCAATTTCTGCAATATCGCGAATGGTAAAAATTCCTACACCCTTTAATTTTTCGCTCGCCTTTCTACCGACTGTAAAAAGCTCCCTTGCAGGTAGCGGATAAAGCAATTCTTTAAAATTATCTTTTGTAATTACTGTTACCGCATCTGGCTTTTTATAATCGCTCCCCATTTTAGCGAAGATTTTATTGAATGACACTCCCACCGATATTGTAACCCCAACTTCTCTTTTTATAACTTCTCTTAATTCATTTGCTATTTTTTCGCCACTACCAAATAAATTTTGTGAACCAGTTACATCCAACCAGCACTCATCCATACCAAACGGCTCAACTAAATCTGTATAACGACAATAAATATCGAATATTTTTTTTGAATATTCCTTATACTTATTGTAGTGTGGCTTTACAAGCAATAAATTCGGGCACTTTCTTTGTGCTTGCCATATAGCCTCTGCTGTTTCCACGCCATATTTTTTTGCTTTTTCATTTTTTGCTAAAATAATCCCATGTCTGTATTCCGGGTCACCACAAACTGCAAAAGCATAATTTTTAAGTTCCGGATTCATATCCGCTTCAACAGAAGCAAAGAAATTATTACAATCACAATGAAGTATTACTCGTTCCACTTTACACGCCCCAAACATTTGTTTATTGCATTATAACAGAATTTTTGTTCTGTGTAAAGTGGCAATTTTAAAATTTTTATTACAAATTTTTGTAGTGGTTTACTTTTTCTGGCTTTTATGTTTTAATATAGAATAAGTGTATTTAATTATATTTTATCTAAGGGGTAATTATGATTATTCTTATGATTATGGGTGCAGTGATTTTTTCACTTGTCACCTTCTTTGTTTTTAAAAAATCTAAATCCTTTTCTGGCACTAAAAAAACTCTTTCTGTTATTCTGAGTTTTGTAATATTCGCATTAGGTCTTGAAGTGACAATTTTTAATGTAAATTTTTACAACACACGCGGTAACGAAGAAATTTCACTTAATCAATATATGGACTACCACAAGGATGGTAATGAAAATTTTATTCTAACCTACGAAAACAGTACACTTTTTTTCCCTGAAATTGATGAGAAGATAGAAAATATTTATTTCGATATACTTTCCACCCCATACAAAAACATTCCAGTAAAAATAAAGCTAAGTGACGAAGCAAATATTGTAACCTACGAAACACCTGAAAGGCTGATTTCTGCTACAGTAAAAAAGAGTCACTATATTAACATTCACGCTTCGGGTGTTGTAAGCGGACTTACTGTTGATTTTAATTTAGACGAAAATGATGTTATTGTATTAAAGGGTGTTTATTTAAACACCGAAAGACCATTTTCATTTTCAATCATCAGAATTCTTATCGTATTCGCATTTCTCAGCTTCTGTTATTTATTCTCTTCTAAATCCAAGCTTTACAAAAAGAAATTTACAAATTATAAAGAAGACTACACACTTTTAGCAACTCTTTTACTTTGTATTCTGTGTAGCATTTTTGCAATTCTCAGCGTTATAAACCCACTATTTTTAGGAATAACACTAGATACAAACGGACTTAGCTTCACCAGCCTTCCGATGCAAAATCATAATATGTATGACGAATTGGCTGTTGCAATTCTTGACGGCAAAACTTATATTGACAACAACGATGTTCCCGAGTCTTTAAAAGAGCTCTCTAACCCTTATGACACAACGTTAAGAGCATTAAAATCGCAACAGACTGGTGATAAATACCGCTGGGATGTAGCGTACTTTGACGGACATTATTATGTATATTTTGGCATTGTACCATTACTTTTAATGTATTTACCATTCAGACTGATTTTTTCGAGTCCATTCCCTACTGTTTTTGGAATCATCTTATTCGCTACACTTTTCTCCATTGGAGCTTATAAGCTTATTACACTTATAGCAGAAAAGAAATTTAAAAATATTTCTATAGGTAGTTTGCTTTTAATTTTAATTTCCTCAATCATTTCGTGCGGACTTATATTTTTAGTCAAACGCCCTGATTTTTATGCAATACCTATTATAACTGGTATGACATTCTCAGTTTTCGGACTTTACAACTGGATTTACGGGCTTTACAATAAAAAGAGTCGTAGTTTGAGATTTTTACTGGGTTCAGTATGTATGGCACTCGTCGCTGGATGTCGCCCCCAGTTATTACTTTTAACATTTCTTGCAATCCCAATGTTTTTCAGAAAATATATAATAGACAAAGAAATTAAATCAAAGCAAGGTATAAGAGAACTGGCATTGCTTCTCTCCCCTTACATTGTAGTAGCTTCAGGACTTATGTTTTACAATTTTATAAGATTTGGGTCACCATTCGATTTTGGTGCAAATTATCAATTAACTACAAATGATGTTACAAAACGCGATTGGGATTTCGGCAGAACTGGTCTTGGATTTTTCACATATTTATTCCAGCCACCAGTATTCACTGCAAAATTCCCATTCTTAGAAAAAGTAACAATAAAAACAAATTATGTTGGCAAAACTATAGTAGAAAATTGCTTTGGCGGACTTATTACCTCTACGCCTCTTCTGTGGTTCATAGGGCTTTTAGGTAAAGCTAAAAATACATTAAAAGATAAAAGGCTTTTAAGCTACACGATAATCTTACTTTTATCTGGCGTTATACTCGTATTTTTTGACACTCAGGCGGGTGGACTTTTACAAAGATATATAAGCGATTTTGGATTTATATTCTTCGGAGCAGTAATACTTATAATATTTGCACTTTTAGAAAATGCAAAAACCGAAACAGAAAACTCGCTTTTAAATACTTTGATATTTTTCGCATCAAATTTAAGCATTTTTTATTCATTTGCTCTTGCATTTTCTGTGTCAGATGTTACAATAGACACTAGAAATCCAGAATTGTTCCAAATGCTTTCAGAAGCAATTCAATTCTGGTTATAAAAATAATTTCAAAAAAAGGAAAGAGAATTTTTACTATGGCAAATTACAAAAGAACTCGTTTAACGAAAATACTTTCACTCATTTTTGCAATTACTTTAATTGTAGCTGCATTCACAGGATGTGGTGGCAAAAAAGAAGAGCCAACAACCACAACGGAGCCTACCACAGAAGCTACAACAAAGCCTCCTGTAGTACACAGAAATCCATTAACTGGTAAAGCTGGCTATAACGAAAAGCTTTTAAATAACAGACCTGTTATGGTAGTTGTTGAAAACCATCCAGATGCAAGACCTCAATGGGGACTTACCACATCTGACATTGTATTTGAAATGGTTGCTGAGGGTGGCATTACAAGAATGATTTTAATGTATGCTGACGCTTCACTTTTACCTGACAAAATAGGTCCTGTAAGAAGTGCAAGACACTACTTCCTTGATTTAGCTGAAGGCTATGATGCTATTTTTACTCACTTCGGTCAAAGTACTTACGCAAAACAACAACTCGCAAATCACGATATTGACAATATTAACGGCTATGTTGATGGCAGCTACTTCACTCGTGACAAGTCAAGAGGTGTTGCTTCTGAGCATACCGCTTACACTACCAAAGAATGGGTAACTAAAGCTATTAAAAACAAAGAATACAGAACCACTCTTAAGGATGGTTACAGTGATGCATTTGACTTTAATGTTGATGGAAACAGAGTTTTAAAAGATGGCTCTTGTGTTACTGCAACAGTTTCATTCTCAAGTAGCTACACTTACACATTAAACTACGACAAGCAAGAGAATGTTTACTACTCTTCTCTTAATGGCAATCCTTTTATGAGTAGCGACGGAACACAACAGAATTTCGAGAATATTGTTGTTCTTTACACAAATATTTCCGCAATTTCAGGTGATGCTAAAAACAGAGTTGACTTCGACTTAAGTGAGGGCAAGGGCACATATATCTCTAATGGCTCTTATGAAGCTATCAACTGGAAAAAGGGCGATAGCACTGATATGTTAAAGCTCTACGACAGTGAAGGTGAAGAATTAAAGCTCAACACTGGTAGAACTTATATTGCAATTTGTGATGATAGCAGAGAAGCAAATAACACAATTTCATAAAAAATTCCACCCACAAAGTTTTGCTTTGTGGGTGGTTTTATATCTTGACACATTGTTGCATTTTTATTAAAATCAGTGTATAAACATCTAATTCCACTATTCGTGGACAAATTCCACGTTTAATGAGTTGTATTTTTTATCTGTTTATCGCAGAATTGAATTACAGATTAGCGCTAAAATCTGCAATTCCTAAAAGGAGAAACTATAATATGGAGAAAAAGACAATGGGTGCTTTTCTTGCCGCATTAAGAAAGGCTAACGGCTACACTCAACAAGAAGTAGCTGACAAATTAAATGTATCTAATAAAACAGTAAGCAAATGGGAATGTGATGACGGTTGCCCTGAAATTATGATGTTACCTGTAATTGCAGAACTCTATTCTGTTACTGTTGATGAAATTTTAAAGGGCGAAAGAATTACTAAAACAGAAACTGAAACAAAACCCGAAAACACTGAAAAAAGAGCAAAATATTTAATAGAAAAAGCATTAACTAAAAACAAAAACTTAAATATAATTGCAGTTACACTTTCTGTTATTGGTGCTATTCTCCCCTATTTTGTCTTAAAATTCATACCTATAAATTATCACTTTATCCCTGTAATTATATCTGTTGTACTGATTACTGCTGCTATAATAATTACATTGATTGCTACAAACAATCTTAAATCAAACTTATATTCAAGTGAGATTATCAACGAAAACGATATTAAAATTGCAAAGTATACTGCCATAAAATATCTTTATACGGTAATTGCTTTATCTGTTATTTCAGTAATTGGAATAATATTTGTTTTACTTGGAATTCCATTTCTTCTACCTTTTTTATTTTTGCCAATAATTCTTTTTATTACTGGAATAATTACTTATAGCCTTTATTTCAAATATGCCCAAAAAGAAAACTTAGTAAAACAAAAAACAAAAGAAGAAATTTTACGAAGAAAGAAATTTATAAAAGTAACTGCTGTTATTTGTTCAATAGTAGTTATCTGTTCCATACTTCTTTGCTTAATTCCTGCATATTTTAATGCAACAGCAACTTATGGATTTTCTTTTATGGATGGAATTTCATATCAATATGAAAATCTCGAAGAAGCAGAGCGAGAATATTATAAAATCAAAAATGCTATTGTCGACGAAAAACCATTATATAATTTAGTTGAATATAATAACGTTTACGAGCTTTCAGTTACATACCAAGAAGTCATTTTTGATATTACTAAAACCGATAAAGGTTATTGTATTAACGATTATATTTATGATTCCAATCTTCAAAAAGAATTCTTTCAAACCGAAGAAGAATTAGAAGATTTCATAAAGACGCTTTATAATAACGATATTGAAGAAACTGACCTTTTAAATGTGGTACAAAAGGATATTAACTTTGATGATGAAACCTTGACAATAAGCTACCGCTTACATAACCAGATGCTTTGGTTTGAATTTTGTGAATTGATAGGTTCTTTTCTTCTTGTAGCAGGAATTATAGATTATTTAATTTGTCTTGCTGCTGTCTATTTATATTTTAAAAAGAAAAAACACTAAAAACAAAACAGTTGATTGGTTAAGCATCAATCAACTGTTTTGTTTTTTATTTAAGCTCTGCAATCGTTACACCATTTTCACCTTCGCCGAAAGTACCAAGGCGTGAAAAGCGAATTCTTGAGTCCTCTTTCAAGAATTTTGTTACAGCACTTCTTAAAGCACCGGTACCTTTACCATGGATAATTGTGCACTCATTAAGCCCTGACATTATAAGGTCATCTATAAATCTATCAAGCACCAAAAGTGCCTCGTCAACCATAAGTCCACGTAAATCGCAACGATTATTAATATCTTTACTTGCTCTGCTTTCAATTGAATTACGACGATTACTTGTTTTTGGTTTTTCCTGCTTTTTCGCTAAGAGTTTTAAGGTGTTTTCCCCTACTCTCATTTTAAGCATACCAGCGGCAATTTCAACATTACCCTTTTTATCTTTAAGAGCAGTAACAACTGCATTTTTGCCTATGGTTTTACAGTAAACGTTATCGCCTATCTCAAGTTCTCTTGGTAATACGTAATTTTCATCATCGTCAATATCTGAAAGAACCGGATTTACTGCATCATCAATAGCATTAAGGTGGCTATTAACTGTTGAACGAGCTTTTCTTAAAAGCTCTGCGGCATCTTTAGTGGATTTAGTTTCTTTTTTGAGTTTTTCAATCTCAGCTAAAAGTGAATTAGCCTCTCTTCGTGCCTGCTCAACAATTCTTAAAGACTCGCCTTTTGCATTTTCGATTTCTTTATCACGACGAAGCTGTGCTTCATTTAAAATAGCACGAGCCTTTTCTCTTTCTGCATCAGCTTCTGCTTTTACCTTTTGGGCATCTTTCTTTTCTTTTTCCATTTCGAGTCTGCTTTGCTCCAATTTATCAACAACATTCTCAAAACGGACACTTTCAGAAGAAACAAGGTCTTTTGCTCTATTTATAATATTAGTTGCAATACCAAGTCTTTCAGAAATTGTAAAAGCGTTTGAACGACCTGGAATACCAATTAAAAGACGATAAGTTGGTCTTAACGAATTAACGTCAAATTCACAAGAGCCGTTTTCAACTCTTTCGGTTTCTAAGGCATACGCCTTTAATTCTGCATAGTGAGTTGTTGCGGCGATTTTTGCGCCCTGTAAATGTAACTGCTCTAAAATAGCCATAGCAAGTGCCGCACCTTCAACAGGGTCAGTACCAGCACCCAATTCGTCTATTAATACAAGTGAATTTTCATTTGCAATTTTTAAGATATTAACGATATTCACCATGTGTGAAGAAAACGTTGAAAGTGACTGTTCAATACTCTGCTCGTCGCCTATATCGGCTAAAATCTCATTAAAAACTGAAACTTCACTTTCATCACCACAAGGGAGCATAAGTCCACACATAGCCATTGCTGAGAGAAGTCCCAATGTCTTAATAGCAACAGTTTTACCACCTGTATTAGGACCAGTTATAACTAATGTGTCAAACTCTTTACCTAAGCGGATATCTGTTGCAACAACTTTTTTAGGGTCAATTAAAGGATGCCTTGCTTTGTTTAAATTTATAACACCTTTAGCATTAAGCTTTGGCATTGTAGCATTCATTTTATAAGCAAGTTGTGCTTTACTGAAAATAACGTTTATTTCAATAGCACATTCATAGCTACCTTTAATTTCATCAAAAAAGCTACCAGCAAGTGAAGAAAGCTCATAAAGAATTCTTTCGATTTCTTGTGATTCCTTGCCCTTTAAAACACGAATTTCATTGTTTGCTTCAACTACTCCCGCTGGCTCAACAAAAACTGTTGCACCTGTTGAAGATGTATCGTGAACAAGACCAGAAACAGTTGCTCTGTGTTCACTTTTAACTGGTACGACATATCTGCCGTTTCGTTGAGTTATAATTGCATCCTGTAACACGTTTTTTAAATTCTGTGAACGTATGATTTTCTCAAGCTTTTCTCTGACAGAATTTTCCTGATTTTTGATTTTTCTTCTGATATTGCTGAGTTCTGGTGAAGCATTATCACTCATTTCGTCTTCACTTAAAATTGCAGAAAAAATCTTTTCTTCTAAAAATTTATTTGGCATAAGTGAAGAAAAATAAATATCAATACTAAGTGGGTCTTGTCCGCTACCGTCACGCCAGTCACGAAGCGTTCTTACTGCTCTTACTGTGCTACCAATATCGAGTAACTCTTTCATAGTAAGCATTGCACCAGCCTTTGCTCTGGCTAATGCATTATTAACATTTTTAAGTCCACCGAATGACGGACCACCGAATTTTGCTAACAATATGTAAGCATCTTCGGTCTTTTTTAATAAATCGGCTACTAACTGCAAATTACTTTCTGGTCTTAAATTTAAAATTGCCTCTTTAGCGTCTTCATTACACGCTCTTTCTGCCACCATATTAAGCACCTTATCAAGCTCAATAGCCTTTAAATGTCTGTTCATTTCGTTCATTTTAGTAATTTTATTCCTTTATAACGTTATAAAAATCAAGTGTTTTAAACTTTCTTTGTGTCTTATTAAGAAGATAATCTTCTGTTAAATACTCAAAAATTTTAAGGTTGTCATCTGACACAGAAAATGAGAATATTTTTTCGAAATCGGAAAGTGCTACATATCGCATAGACTTAACAACAGATGATGGAATTTTAAAGGCGTACTGCGGACTACACTTTTCACAGTAAATTTTACCACTTTCTTTGTCAAACCCCATTACTGTAGTTTCATATTCACCACAATTATCACAACCAACTAACTGTGGCATATAGCCAGAAAGTGACATTAATCTGAATTCTGTAACAGCCTTTATAAATGACGGAGTTTTTTTATCGCTTTTTAATAAATAAAGTGAATTGAGAAAAAGTCGGAGAATTTCCTCCGACTCGTAATCTTCTTCGCAAAATTCATAAGCTAATTCACATAAATATTGTGCTAATGCCATTTTAGTTACGTCGTTACGAAGCTCAAAAAAAACTTCTTTTACTTCTGCTTCATCGACTGTAAAGGCATCTTTAGTTTTGTTAAATGTAAATTCGGAATATGTAAGAAGTGCCGTAGCAGAAAGCTTTTTACTTTTCGCTTTTTTTGCACCTCTGCAAAACGCTTTAACCAAGCCATATTTTGCTGTGAGAACAGTTATAAGACGGTCATATTCACCTACACTCTGTTCCCGTATCACTAACCCCGAAGCACTGATTTTTGTCAATTTTTTTCAACTCCATACAGTCATCAATTACTGACACTTCTGCTTCCATACCGTTTATATATTTTCTATAAGCCAAGTAATCTGCTACCCTGCCGTTTTCTGTGAATTTATCCCAAAGCATTTTGCCTTCCATAAAAACATATCCCTTCAAAACTGTTGTGATAATAGTTTATTCATAAGGAACAGTTTTATGTGCCAATAGACTATTTAAAAAATTGTAAATTTTTACTGCTCAAGTTTATTGGTCAAGCCCGAAATTGTGAATTAAACCTTCTCGATTTCTCCAACCTTCTTTAACCTTAACCCAGCATTGAAGATTAACTCTGCAATCGAAAAACTCTTCTAAATCTTTTCTTGCACTTGTAGAAACAGCCTTGAGCATTGAACCACCTTTACCAATAATAATACCCTTGTGACTATCTCTTTCACAATAGATTATTGCTTCAATATCAAGAATATCGCTATCCTCACGCTCTTTCATTTTTTCTATAGAAACTGCAATGCCGTGAGGAATTTCTTCATTTAATCTGTAAAGCAATTTTTCTCTTATCATTTCTGACGCTAAAACACGCTCTGGCTGGTCTGTTAAAGTATCCTCTGGGAAGAAAAACTCTGACTCAACTGCTAACTTGTTGAGTTCGTCCTTTAACTCGTCTAACCCGTCGCCATTCTGTGCCGATACTGGCACAACAGCAGTAAAATCACAGAGCTTTGAAAGCTCTAAAATTCTTTCCATAAGCTCTTCTTTTTTAGAAAGCATATCTATTTTGTTTATAGCAAGAATCACAGGAATTTTCTCTTTTTTAAGTCTTTCTAAAAGTTCAATTTCAGTTGGTCTTATTTCACCCTTACATTCAGTAACAAAAAGACACGAATCAACACCAGAAATAGCATCGTCAACTGATTTAATCATCTTTTCACCTAACTTTGTTTTAGGCTTGTGAAACCCAGGTGTATCAGTAAATACTAACTGAATATCATTTTCAGTAAGAACACCCATAATCTTAGTTCTTGTTGTTTGTGGTCTTGATGAAACTATTGCAATTTTCTGACCTAATAATCTATTTAATATTGAAGACTTACCAACATTTGGTCTGCCGACAATAGCAATAAAAGCTGTTTTTCTGTTTCCCATTATTTTTTCTTACCTCTGATAAATTTTAATAAACCTTCAAACTTAAAAATAAACAACAACGCTACTATCAAACTCAACACAAGATACAAAACATAAATTGGTGAATTCATATAGTGGTTAAATAACAACCTGAATGCTTCTGGTTGAAACATTATTACAATACCTATAAGCACTGAGAATATTGCAAAAATTAAAACTGCACCAGCAGCGGCATCTTTTGAAATTGCAATTGTT
The DNA here is from genome assembly GCA_045613085.1 of Acutalibacteraceae bacterium. Lineage (GTDB taxonomy): Bacteria > Bacillota > Clostridia > Oscillospirales > Acutalibacteraceae > DTU089. The sequence goes on from JAZLAG010000018.1 coordinate 94,964, forward strand.
CTTTTTCTTTCTTTTGAAACTGTATCATCTGCTTTTTCAATACCGGTGTTAATAAGTTCACCGCCAAGAACTAATGCACACGATAATAAAAGAATACAAATTTCTGTTTTTGACACAACAAAGAAATCGTATCTCAACAAAAAGTAAAACATATAACACATACAGGTAATATGTATTCTGAAATTACGCTCATTGCAAAGTGCCCATTTTATGCCATGAAATGCATAAAGAAAACTTTTTGCAAGACTTTTTATATCATCCATAAAGTTTTATTCCTCGTTCTCATCCATATAATAAGAATTGTTGCGTTTTAAACCGAGTTCTGTTAAAACTCTTTCTTCCTTTTCACGCATACGAACCTCTTCCATACCACCATTTACATGGTCGTAACCGAGTAAATGAAGCATAGAATGAACTGTTAAAAAGCCTATTTCACGTTGAAGTGAATGACCATAAGTTTCTGCCTGACGAACTGCGGTAGGTACAGAAATCACTATATCACCTAAAAGTAAAGCACCTGTTTCGTGGTTTTTATCGTAAACACCATTTTCTCCTAAAGGGAAAGACAAAACATCCGTGCTACTATCAACATCACGATATTCTTTATTGAGGCTATGTATTCTTTCGTCATCAACAAAAGTTACGCTTACTTCTGCTGCTTCTTTAAATCCCTCGTAAAGAAGAACTGCATTACAGCATCTTCTTACGAGCATTTTTACACCTGTTGGAATTTTAACTTCTTTTTGTTCATTTGTTATGATTACCTTTGACATTTCGCTTCTTTGCCTCCTCGTATTTTTCATAAGCTTTTATAATATCCTGAACAAGCTTGTGTCGTACAACATCTTTTTCAGAGAATCTTACAATATCAATCTGCTCAATATTCTTCAAAACCTTTGTTACTTCAACAAGACCAGATTTCTTACCATCAGGCAAGTCAATCTGTGTAACATCACCAGTTACTACAACCTTAGAATTGAATCCCATTCTAGTTAAAAACATTTTCATCTGTTCGGGAGTTGTGTTCTGGGCTTCGTCTAAAATTATAAAACTATCATCCAAAGTTCTGCCACGCATATAAGCAAGTGGTGCAACCTCTATATTGCCACGCTCTAAATATTTCTGAAAATTCTCAGCACCTAACATATCAAAAAGAGCATCATAAAGTGGTCTTAAATAAGGGTCAACCTTGCTTTGTAAATCGCCAGGTAAAAAACCTAACTTCTCACCAGCTTCAACGGCTGGTCTTGTTAAAATAATTCTGTTAACCTCTTTTGCTCTGAAAGCGTTAACCGCCATTGCAACTGCTAAATATGTTTTACCAGTACCTGCAGGACCAACACCTAATACAATTGTATTTTCTTTAATAGATTCAACATACTTTTTCTGACCCAAGGTTTTAGGCTTTACAGGTTTTCCTTTACTTGTAATGCAAATACAATCATTTGACATAGTAGAAAGCTTGTCCTCGTTGCCATCACCGACAAGCGAAATTACATAACGAACATTCTGCTCGTTCAAAATTTCACCGCGGTTAATAAGCATTAAAAGACCATTTATAGCCTTTACACCCTTTGCTACATCCTCTGCCTCGCCAGTAACCTTAATATCTGAGCCACGACTGTGAATTTTCACATTAAAAGTCTTTTCTACAAGTTTTATATTTTCATCAAAGCTACCAAAAAGACTTACTGCTTGTTCCATTCTGTCAACATTTATAAGCTGTTCAAACATCTAAAATATTAACTCCAGACTTTAATTTATAATATCTAACATAATCATACAGTTTGATTATAACACATTTTTTGTAAATGTCTACTAAAATTTTTATTTTTTTTTGTTGAAAGGTATTAATTTTTTATTGTTCAACAAAAATTTCTTTTTCAATCGCAATGTTCTCTTTTGCTTTTATTTTACAGGATATCATCGCACCATTCTCTACACTTTTCTGTTTAAAGCTAACCGCTTTAAATTCTGCATCCTCTGAAAAAGATGTTCTTTTCTTCTCTATTATTTTTTTGAGGCTTAAAAGATTAATTTGATTTTCACTAAAAGTTATTTCGATCCCCTCTTTTTCACCTATCACTTTCCATGAAACACCAAATGGAAGAGTTGTTTCATTTCCTTTAAGCAATTTTTGGTCATTATAAAGCATATTTCCCTTACACTTAAAAAACAGAGGTATTTCAGCACCTAACAAGTAAATATAATATTTTGCTTCACTTGAATTCAAAATTTCAATAGTGTTAGTTCCCTCCACACTTTCTTTTAATTCAGTAATAGTTTCTGCATAAACCTTACCTTTTGCGCACACTGTGTTTTCACTGCCATCCGAATTTACAGTAACACCAGAAATCAGCAAATCGCCCTTAACAACAACATCACCCTCTTTTACAGCGTTACTACCTCTGTACCCCTCCACAAGAATTATTTGCCCATCTTTTCTTGCAACAATATTAGTTGGGGTATTGTTATCAATAATCTCTGGCTTCTCAGTATTTTCTTTTACCTCCAAAACGGCTTTTGTCCCAAAAATATTTATCGACACCCAAGATAGCTCGGGATATTCTTTTAAAAGCTCATTTTTTATTCTTATTGTGTCAATATTCTCTTTAAATACACCCACCTTTACACCCTTGTTACTAAGACTTTCTAAAAGAGTTTCACTTTTAATAAATGAATTTCCTGTTACTTCAATATCCCACAAAACACAAGAAGACACAAATAAAAACGAAACAGCGACTAAAATACCAATAAGCACTCCGACTCTCGACTTATTTTGCTTAATAAAGAAAGGGAGTCCGCGTTTTTTTACAATTCTCACTCTCATTCCAGAATTGCGTGCTGATTTTCTTATATTTTTATATCCATTTATGGATGTACAAGCTCTTACTTTTATACCATTATTCTGAACATTCCACAGTGTAATTCCGTTTACTGTACAAAGATTTAAAAACCTTTCTGAAAAGCCCTTTGTCGCCTCAAATTCCACAAATCCTAAAAGAAGTCTTAAAAGCTTAATTATCACAAAACCACCATCAATTCATAAATTCTACCGACACAATTTCACCTTTTAAATCTATCTGCTCATAAATATAAGAGTCAATCACCAACGCTCTTCCTGTCACTTTTAAAATAATGTTACCTAAGTCGAGCTTTAAAAAATCCTCACAATAATCAACAACACCCTTGCACCCCTCAACTATCACTCGTTTATTTCCATAAAGTTCAATATTTCCCTTGACGCTTTCAGTGTTAATTGATTTAAATTTCATTGTAACACCCCAAAATGTTTTTGTTATATTTCTATGCACACATCACATAAAATATATTAGATTGCGTGGTGAACAAATGAAATTAAAACTAAAAAATCTGTTTTATCATTTACCTAAAATACTTTTCACATTCTCATTAATAATTGCTATAATTCTTAACCCCAAAACATCAAGCGATGGAATAAAAAATGGAATAACACTTTTACTCTCTACAATAATCCCATCACTTTTTCCATTTTTGGTACTTTCCTCATATATAGCCTCTTCAAAGGCTTTCACACTCTTATCAAATATTTTCAAAAAGCCTACAAAACTATTTTTCAAAATAAACAAAAATGGATTTACCCCCATTTTAATGGGACTTATAGGTGGATTCCCTGTAGGAGCAAAGGTCACCGCAGATTTATATAAGCAAAACAAAATAACTCAGAATGAAGCAGAAAGGCTTATGTTTTTTACGGTGAATTCAGGTCCCGCCTTTACTATCACTGCCGTAGGAATGGGAATGCTTTCCGACTATTATCTCGGACTCATTCTTTTTTTCTCTACTGCTCTTTCTTCTTTAACATTAGGAATTTTATGCAGATTTTTGAGCGATAAAAAAACACTGGTTACAAGTGAAAAAGCATCGCAAAATAGTGAATTCGCTTTTATAAATTCTGTTTCCTCTGGTGCGAATGCCATTATTAATATTTCCGCCTGGGTACTCACCTTTTCTTGTATTTCAGCAATCATAAACAGCCTTTCTCTAAATGAGAATATTGTAATGTTTTTAAACTCAATTTTGGAAGTTACAAATGGTTGTAAAATTTGTTCGGGCAAAATGTCGCTACCGGTAATTTCTGCGATATTGGGCTTTGGCGGTTTTTCTGTCATTTGCCAGTGCTCACCGTATCTCGTGACCTGCAATGTTAAAATGAAGCATTTTTTGGCATCCCGAATTTTAAACGCCGCACTCTCAGCTTTTTATACCTCTCAGCTTTTAAATATCTTTAACATATCTGAAAAAACTGCTGTAATTTACACTACCGAAACTCACTCTCTGCATGTTTCTTACACTGTCACTGCAACAATAATTCTTATAATTATGTCACTAATTTTTATTTTACAGGTTGATAACCGCAAAAAAGTATGTTAGAATATACATCTAGAAATTTTTCTAAGGTGTATTGTTATGAAAAGTATTTTCAGAAAAAATATTGACCCTCAGTGTGCTTATTGTGAACACGGCACTACTACAGCTAATAAAGATACAGTGCTTTGTAAAAAGCAAGGTGCTGTTATGCAGTCATTCTCAAAATGCAAAAAATTTAAATATGACCCTTTAAAAAGAGAGCCAAAGCACATAAAGCTTTTGTCTGACTTTTCAAAAGAGGATTTTTCAATATGATAAAAAGACTGTTTTTAAGCAGTCTTTTTTCTTTTTTGAGATTTTTGTCACTTCTTACAAAATATGTCGGATATTGTTGGATAAATTCTAATCAAGAATTTTTAAAAAGACCCTTGCAAATATTCCAAATTATAGGTAGAATAATATATAGTGATTATTCACTCACTTTAGTGTGAATTTCACTTTGGAAAAGAAAATGTTTTCACTGGAAGTGGAACAAATTTTGGAGGTTATCAATCGTGTCAGAAGCATTTGGTGTACTTAATACAATTCCTGTTGGTCCTTTAGGAATCATCGCTCTCCCGGGTTGCGAAGAACTCGCACAAAAAATTGATGGTTACATCTCTAAATGGCGTGAGGAAAGAGATAGCGAACATAAAAGCACAATCGCTTTCTACGGCTACCAGAGAGAAAGTTACATTATTAAAACTGCATTTAATCGTTTCGGTTCAGGCGAAGGTAAATGTGTTATCCAGGAAACAGTCAGAGGTTACGATATTTATATTATCGTAGATTGCTTCAACCACGGTGTTAAATACAAAATGTATGGTCAGGAAGTTCCGTACTCACCGGACGACCATTTCGCAAACCTTAAAAGAGCTATTGCTGCTGTTGAAGGTAAAGCAAGAAGAGTTAACGTTATTATGCCTATGCTCTATGAAGGCAGACAACACAAGCGTTCAAGCCGTGAATCACTTGACTGCGCACTTGCTTTACAAGAACTTTGCCTTAATATGAACGTTGAAAACATTATTACTTTTCACGCTCACGACCCAAGAGTTCAGAATGCTATTCCTCTTAAAGGCTTTGAAGATGTTGCTCCTACATATCAGATGATTAAAGCATTAACAAAGAACTTTAAAGATATTAAAATTGACCCGGAAAACCTTATGGTTATTTCACCTGACGAGGGTGG
>JAZLAG010000019.1:0-42132 GCA_045613085.1 Acutalibacteraceae bacterium
ATCCCTTCGTAAATGTAATCCAAAATGCACGCAAACTCGGACATTTCAGGTTCTGCGAAGTTTAATACTTGGCAATTTTTTCTGTAACAAGGCAAAACTCGCAGGAATACTGACGTATTTCAAGAGTTTTAACGATGTTACGGGGAAAAGTGACTGTATTAAACCATATCTGGTTCGAACACCCCCACTCTAGGGTGAAAGGAATTATCCGAACCGTGTTTTTTATAAACGGATTTCCGTTCACTCTGCGTTGAAATACTCGCCAATCCGTCAGGATTAGCTCCGTTTTCGCCTTGATTGACCATAAATCCGTTCTATAAAAAATCTTCGACCTAAAAGCGAAGGATTTTTATTGGATTTTTGGTGTTGAGGGTGCAGGAAGGCTATCGCCTTGCAAGACCGAAACGCCGAAAAGGCTTAAAAATACTCGCTTTTAGGCAGGTTCGGATAACTCATTTCACCCTAAATGAACTCTTTTAAAATTTTTCAATAATTTTAGGACAAAAGTTCAATTTATCCGCCGAAACAAGCGTAAATTTTATATTCTCGTATTCTAAATTAGCGTTTTCTGTTGCCACAAATCCGTGTAAATGGCCAAAAAAGCAACGTTTAATATCATTTTTCAAAAGCACATTTAAAATCTCATCACACTTTTGTGTAGTAGAAATTGGCGGATAATGCAAAAACACAATTACTTCACCGCCGAGCTTTTTAGCTTCGTTAATTGAAAGCTGCAATCTACCGGCCTCGCGAAGCAAAACCTTTTTGTCTGCCTCACAGGTATCGTCATAAAACCAACCACGCGTACCCGCAACTGAAAAATCACCGATTTTAAATGAATTGTTATGAAGAATTTTTATAGAGTCGAATTCATTCTCTTCTAAAAATTTATTCATTTTATTCATTGTGTTCCACCAATAGTCGTGGTTGCCTTTTAAAATGATTTTGTTTCCGTTAAGATTATTTATAAACTCAAAATCTTTTTTTGCACTTTCTAAAGACATTGCCCAGGAAATGTCGCCAGGGATTATAACTGTATCGTCATCTGTTACAATGCTGTTCCAATTCTTCTCGAGCTTTGTAACGTAATCGTCCCAGCCTTTGAAAATATCCATTGGCTTATCTGTTGAAAGTGATAAATGTGGGTCACCAATTGCAAAAAGTGACATAATTAAATACCTAACATATCGAATACAACTTTCGCCATATCATTTTTGTCGGCAGTCAAGTTGAAACGGACCTGTTTTTCTTTGAGCTCTGCTAACTGTGATGGTGCTTTATTATTAGTAAGATTTTCCAGTGCAGTCACAGTGCTGAATTCATCGTCATATTGAGCATTGCTTTCATCAACAGCAGAAAGAACTGCTTTTGAGAATTTAAATGGTGAAGCAGTTGAAGCAATAACAACAGGAGTTACGTCGCCAGTTGTTTTAATGTAATCATCACAAACGCTTATTGCAACTGCAGTGTGTGTATCTGAAAGATAGTTGTATTTTTCGTATGTTTCTTTAATTGCTTTCTTTGTGCCACAATCGTCACAAGTACCAGCAGCGAAAAGTTCTTGAACCTTCGCTTTAACGTCTTCTGAAACAGTATATTTACCATCTTTATTAAGACTGGAAAACCATTCATTTATGGTGTCTGAATTTCTGCCACAAAGAAGATATAAAAGGCGCTCTAAGTTACTCGAAATAAGAATATCCATTGATGGAGAATCAGTTGTGAAGAATTCACGGTTTCTGTCGTAAGTACCAGTAGTAATAAAGTCTGTGAGAACCTTATTTTTATTTGAAGCACAAATGAGTTTATTTACAGGAAGACCCATTTCTTTTGCAAAATAAGCCGCTAAAATATTACCGAAGTTACCAGTTGGAACAACAATATTGATTGGCTTACCAAATTCAACCGAACCCTGATTTACCATATCGCAATATGCAGAGAAATAGTAAACAATCTGTGGCGCTAAACGACCCCAGTTAATAGAGTTAGCTGATGAGAAAACAAGATTATTTTCTTCGAATTTCTTTAAAATTTCTGTATTTGTAAAGATTGACTTAACGCCAGTCTGAGCATCATCAAAATTGCCGTGTATAGCACAAACGCCTACATTGCTACCCTCTTGAGTTGTCATTTGTAATTTCTGCATTGGGCTTACGCCATCATTTGGATAGAACACAAGAATCTTAGTGCCCTCAACATCCTTAAAGCCTTCGAGAGCTGCTTTACCTGTATCGCCAGATGTAGCAACTAAAATTACAATTTCTTTATTCTCAAGATTCTTCTTTGCAGAAACTGTTAAAAGATAAGGCAAAATCTGTAAAGCCATATCTTTGAATGCACAAGTAGGACCTTTGAATAATTCAAGAATGCTGACATTATTGTGTAACTTTACAACTGGTGCTATATCTTTTGAAGAGAATTTGCCGTCACTATATGCACCCTCAACACAAGAATCAAGCTCTTCTTTTGTAAAATCTGTTAAGTAAAGACCTAAAATCTTTTTTGCTCTTTCTTTGTAATCTACTGAGCAGAGATTTTTAAGTTCATCTAATGAAACTGCTGGGATTTCAGTTGGGATATATAAACCGCCATCCTTTGAAATACCATCTGTAATTGCTTTAGATGCAGTTACCTTTACAGAATTATCTCTTGTTGATGTGTAAAACATTTTAACACTTCCTATAATTTAAAATAAAATTCCATAATCTTAGGTATTGTATAACAAAACTCTTTGAAAATCAAGGGTTTTAGTGTTTAAATTTTCTCGCCACACGCTAAAAAGTTCATAAGTCTTTTAAAAGATGTATGGAATGTGAGTTTTTCAATATTTTCACTCGCTAAAATCGGGAATTCTGCTACACACTCTCCTGACAAAGTAAATTTAACACTACCGAGCTTTTGATTTTGCACAACGGGCGCTTCTACATTTTCTACTAAAGTAAGCGTTTGTTCAAGTTTTTCTTCGTCACCTTTTTTTAACAGAATTGTAGTAGCTTCTTTTATGAGCGGTTTGACACACTCTTTTTCTCCACCAATTACCTTTACATCCTGAAATGCGGATGGGTCTATTTTTAAATCAGCAAGCGTGTAATTTGAAAACCCGTAATTCAGCATAGTTTTTGCAGTTTCAAAGCGTTCGTTACTGTTAGCACTACCCATTACAACTGCAACTAAATGTAAATCGTCACGCTTCGCAGAGGCAGAAACACAGCACCCCGCTTTATTTGTTGTACCAGTTTTAATACCAGTTGTACCACTATAAAAACGAACAAGCTTATTTGTGTTAACAAGCTCTGTTTCACCATTTCTTAAACTATCCATCCAGACAGTTGTGTAATCGGTAATTAAATCGTGTTTCATAAGTTCAACTGACATAATGCCGATGTCACGTGCGGTAGTTAAATGGGTGTCGGTTGTATCATCTAACCCAGTTGCATTTTCAAAATGAGTGTTATTCATCCCTAATTCTTTGGCTCTTTCATTCATTAAAGAAATAAATGCTTCTTCACTACCGGAAATGTATTCGCCCAAAAGCGTTGCCGCATCATTTGCACTACCGATTGCGGTGGCTTTCAGTAAATCGTTTACCGTCATTTCTTCATTAGGCTCAAGCCAGATTTGTGAGCCACCTTTTTTAGATGCATTTTCTGAACAGACAACTATATCCGTAAGAGAAATTTTACCATCAGCTATTGCTTCCATTACGAGAAGCATTGTCATTATTTTTGTAACCGATGCAGGAAATAATTTTTCATCGGCGTTATATTCCAACAAAACTTCCCCTGTTGTTACATCCATTAAAATAGCCGATTTTGCTTTGATTTCTATTGGCAGATTTTGTTTTGCTTTCTCATTTTTTGAAGTTGTTGTATTGAAAACGGGTGTTACGTTTTCATTTTCTTTTGTGACAGTTTTTGCATTAGTTATGATTGCTAATTGAAGCATAAAAATTATTGATAAAAATAAAGAAAAGCATTTTTTCATAAAGTTCACTCCTTTTTTTATAATAATTTATGTGAGTAAGTGAGAAAAAATGCTTTTAGTATTAGGTTTTAGGTGTTGTGTGCTAAATATTAAATTACTCTTTGAATGTAAATGGGTTTTTGCCATATATAAAAATTGTTGTCAAAAAATTGTCGGTTGTTGGGTAGACGTCTTCACCAAACTCTTCACGCCACAGTCGTTTTTTATATTCATCATCTGAGTCGTCTATACTAAGTTTTAAATTTGCAATATATCGTCTGAGAAGAAATTTTGCACCATCTATATCTGTACCGCACCGCTCTGCTATTTTATTGTAATATTTGTCATATATATTCACAAAAACACCCCACACAACTTTTTAGTGGTATTTTATACTACTTTATGCTATTGGTCAATATTTAAAAAGATAATATGCTATATTCTGCTCATAGGAGTGATAAATTATGAAACCACTAAAAGAAAAAATAAGCATTACAATTGATAGCGATATTTTAGAAAAACTTCGTGAATATGCAGAAAATGATGACCGTTCATTATCTCAATATATAAACCTTGTTTTAAAGAAACATTTGGAAAATATAGGAAAGAAGAAATGACCTTATAAGTAAGTGTTTGGGTTACTTGTAGGTCTAAAGTATAAATATAATACAAAGGGTTTATTGTTATGGATTATGCACAAAGAATAAGAGATTTAAGAGAAGATAAAGACTTAACACAGGAAGCTGTTTCTAAATTATTGAAAACTTCACAATCTTATTACGCACAGTACGAAAACAGAAAAAGACCTTTACCAACAGAACACTTAATAACACTTTGCAAATTCTATGATGTTTCTTCAGATTATATATTAGGATTCACTAATACCCCAAAGGCATTACCAAAGGAATAATGCAATACAAAAAAACACGTTAAGGTGATGTTATTGTGATTGGACTAAAGAAAATAAGAAAGCAACAAAACCTTAACCAACAAAAAGTTGCTATTGACTTAAATATATCACGTGAAGCACTTTCACATTATGAAAACGGAAAGCGTGAACCGTCACTCGCCCTACTTGTTCAGATGTCCAAATATTTTAATGTTTCGATAAATTATTTAATAACTGGTGAAGAATTCAAAAAGAAATGACCTATAAGTAAGTTGATTTTACTTATAGGTCGTTTTGTTTAATATATATAGTTATTTGCAAGCGAAGCCTTACTTTCTTTGAAAAGAAGGGGAACCATTCATAACACAAAGTTCATTGTCTTGTTTTATTTTTAAGCGAATAAAATGTTTGTTTTGCAACAAATTAAAACGGAATGGTGGAAAATTGATTTCAAAATGCACGTCAGTGCAAGGACGTAAGTTCAGTTCATTAATAAACTTTAATTTACGTCCGTACGCTGAAGCGTATTCTGATATCAATTCTCCACCGCCACGGCGGTCCCCCTCCTTTTCAAAGGAGGCAGGGCTTCGCTAATATTTAATTCGTTAATTTACTTTTGTTGAACCAAATATTTTTACCCATTCTAATTTGGGTGAATTTACTTTGTCTTTTGGATTAAAACCAATTTCTTTAAGAAAAATTTTAAGTTTGCTTTTGGATGTAATTTTTAAAGCTATAATATTTGAAAACACCAACAACACCATAAGAGTTACAGGCATTACAAAATAATCAAAGGATAATGGTTGATTATTTTTTAAAGAAACAATAACCATAGTCGAGATTATAAATAACCATAAAGAAATAAGCAACACTGACATTATTTTAACTGAAAGCTTCATTTCAAACAACATTGAAACTTCGGTTTTGTTACCTATTGGCTTCAAATCAACTTTAATTATGGGTAAAAATGAATTCTTATATAAAACAGAGCCTGTGCTTGTTTCTATGACAAAGCTTTGACCACCAGCAAATTCAGATTTTTTAATTTTCAACTCTCTTTGATTTCTCGCAACACAATCTTGTATTTTTTTAGTTACTTCATACATAGGTAAGTCACAAGTAAATGTTGTTTTATAACTCGGAAATGGTAATTTCATTATTTTCTCCTTAAACTTACGCGTATTTTCATATCAACTATCATTTTTGGTTGAATTAAAAAACTTAACTCTTTGCACCTGTGGTAAACTCCCTTTGTCGTTGTAGTTGTAATCAAGTGCATTAAGTAAAGTTAAAAGTATGCTTTTAGACGAAGATTTCACAGAAATTGTTGGAGGTACAATCATCAAAAGAAGTAGAAAAGCAATAATAAAAACGAAGAGTAATTCAGGGAGTGCACGATTGTTAATCAGCAGAGTAATATAAAATAAAGAAAACGCCAACAAACTTCCTAACCCTACAATTAAAGAAAACTTCAGTTCATGCTTAAACCCAAATTCAATAAAAATCCTAGACTTTTCTCCAAATGGTATAATTTTTATATTTACCAGTGGTAACGTAAGAATTCTTTTTGACATCAAACCAAGCCTTGATTCTGTTGTTCCAATAATTATATTTTGGCTACCATCATAATACGATTTTTCAATCTTGAATTGTTTAGGCTTTTGTGCGACAAACTCCCGAATTCTTTCAATTGCTTCCTGCATAGTGTAATCGCAAACAAAGGTTGTTTGATAACTTGGAAAAGGTAATTTCATTATTTTCTCCTCAGCTTCACTTTTTTTTACTTTTATTTTCAATATTATCTATTCTCACAAGATTTTCGACTACATTTGAATATTTATGATAGGTAATTTTATATTCAGAATCAATAAAATCCTTGTACTGTATTGTTAAAGCACCTTTTTCGTAACCAACCAATTTGGGGTTATAAATTAAGAAATACGCTCTTTTACCATTTGATTTTTTTGCCGCAATCTGATAGATAATCTGGTCTTTACTACCCAGACTTTTCTTCCATACTGGAATACCATCCATAGTAACTATTTCGGTTATTGGTTCATTTTTTCTATATTCAACATAAAACACAACTTCTCTTACAAACATAAATAAGAAAAACGGAAAACTGGTAAGAGAAACTGCTCCAAGTCTTGATATAAGAATAATATTTACATCGGTTGTTTCCTGAATCGCTTCAAAATTTAAAATCAAAGCTAGAAAAATTACAGGTAAAACAATCATAAAAACTATTAACATAACTATATATTGACTATGCTCTTTTAAATATAAAGAATAGTTATCCATTCACTTTTCTCCTTTTATTTTCGGGGCTTTTTTCATTTCAAAAATACACTTTGAATATTTGTAATATGTAATTTCAAGATGTTGATTTTTATAAATATTCGGGTAATCCAAATTTCTTTGATAATACCAGAACTTAAACTTTTTACCATCACCATTAACACCTTTAATTACTAAATACCAACCACTGAATTTATCAGTGCATTCATCGCGGTATCGCTTATCAACAGTTATAGTTTCGGTTAGCAACACCTGTTTTTTGAAATCAAGAAACACCAATAGATATTTCTTTGCCAAAAATATAAAAGTCAATATAATTACAGGTGTAGTTATTGCACAAGTAATAAGTGTTTTTCTGAATATATAAGTACTTTCCCAATCGCTAAAAACCAGACTGACAATTAACCATATCAAAGCAATAACACTCAACAATAAAATTACAAACTGCCATTTTTTATCTTTCAAATAAAATTTTAATGCATCCATAGTCATCCCCCATATTTCCACTATATTAACATAAAGAAACAACCGTGTCAAACAAATTAGACACGGTTGTTCAAGAACAGTATTTATGACAGATATGTTTTTTAAACGCGATACATTATATTTGCAGTTCGTCAGTATATTGATAATTTAAATATTCACCGACCAAATGCATAAATAAAACCAACTGCACTGCGAAGAACTCTCCACCATTCCGATTTAATTCATTATTATTTAAAATATATTTATCGCTTAAAAATGCAATACTATCAACAATCTTACAAAATGAATGGTCTGCCTCTCTTCGAAGAGAGGCAGACCATCACATTAAATTTTTATGTTCATTTAAAACTTTTTGTAAACTAAAAATAGTAGTATAATGCTCCTGTTTCCTAGTCCCCAGTCCCTACTTCATCACAAGACAATTCCACCCATTTTGCTCATAACGCTCAACAATGGTAAACCCATTATTTTCAAGACAAGAGATTACTTCATCTGCACGGGTGTCTATAATACCTGAAGCAATAAAAACTCCGTCAGGTGCCATATATTTTCTTACGTTAGGTGCGAACATCATAATTACGTCTGCAACAATATTTGCAACAACTACTGAATATTTACCCTTAACGTTTTCGTCGAGGTCGCCACATACGAACGTGAGTTCAGGCTCTTTAAAATTATTCATTAAACCGTTTTCTTTTGCAGTTTTAACAGCTAATGGGTCAATATCTACACCAAAGGCAGTTTTAGCACCTAAAAGAAGTGAAGAAATTGCTAAGATACCACTACCACAACCCATATCTAAAACTGTGTCGCCTGTCTTTATAATTTTATCAAGAGTTTCAAGGCAAAGGCGTGTTGTATCGTGAGCACCAGTACCAAAAGCGGCACCCGGCTCAATATTTAAAACAACTCTGTTTTCTGCATCAAAATTTTCTTCCCACATAGGTCTTACAAAAAGTCTTTTACCAATTTTGAGTGGTTTAAAATACTTTTTCCAGTTATTAAGCCAATCTTCCTCTTTACAAGCAGAAGTATCTATTGTGTAAGGGATTTTTTCTGCATCTAATCTTTGAGAAACAAAAGAAATCGCTTCCTGTGGGTTATCATTTTCACCTATGTAAATATGAATAATTGACTTACTTCTATCCTTCTTTAAAAGGTCCTCGTCAATTAAATCTATATGAGCAATATCCCACGCCTCTTGTTCAAGAGTGCTGTAATCTTCTGTGTAAATTCCGTAAGGTACTGCCATTACTGCAATATTATTTGCTCTTTCAGTATCTTCAGAATTAACTGATATTTTAATTTCTTGCCATTCCATAATTTAAAATTCTCACTTTATCAAGTCTGCTTTTGGTTCAACCACTGTTCTGCCGTGGTTATACATTTTTCTGTTATCAAGCATCCAGAGTCTACCTGTAAATTCGCCTTGCTTTACACCGCCGACTGCTTCTGCCATTTCATACATATTAGCATCAAATAAGTCAAGTTGTGAAAGAATTTCTGCTTCAATGAATGACGGTCTTACTGCCGCACCAAACTCTAATTTGCCGTGATGAGAAATGAGCATATGCTGAAGAAGTACTTTAGTGTCTTCTGAAATCCCTAATTCATCACATTTTCTACCTACTTCTTCACTACCCATTACGAGATGCCCTAAAAGCATACCACTTACTGTGTGTCCATCTACAAGACCTGTATTACTTACAGTGTATTCCTTAAGCTTTGCAATATCGTGAAGAATTGCACCAGAGAGAAGTAAATCTTTATCTATTGCTGGGTAAATATGACAAACGCTCTCAGCTAAACGAACTATTGAAAGTGTGTGGTAAAGAAGCCCACCAGCCATTGCGTGATGAAGCTTTTCTGCCGCTGGGAAGAAAAGCAATTGTTCCTTGTGTTCTTCTAAAATTGCTAAAACAACTCTTTTTAATTCTTCATCTTTAAAAGTATTCACTAAAGATATAATAACGCCATACATCTCTTCACCAGAAACGTCAGCAGATTTTACAAAATCTGAAACAGAAACGTTATCACCCTCAACTGTTGGTCTTAAACGTTGAACAATAAACTGGTCGTTTCCGTTATATTGCTGTAATGTACCACGTGCTTTTACTACTGTATTAACTTCTGGGAGTGGGGTTATTTCTTCTCTGTAATCCCACATTTTAGCGTATATTTCACTATCCTTATCGGCTAAAAGCATATCTAAATATGTACTGCCATTTTTAGCACTTTTCTTGTCACAGCTTTTAACGAGTGCAAAGCACTCAACTACGCCTGGTTTGTCACATTGTGTAAAATTCATAATCTTTTCTCCTATAAACTTAAAATATCCTGTACTACCTTTGAAGCAATTAAAATACCAGCAGAGATTGGCACAAATGTTGAAGAAGCTGGTGTTCTGTCACCATCAATGTTTTGTGGCTCTTCTTTTGAATAAACTACTGTTAAGTGGTTTATACCCTTGTTTCTTAATTCTCTTCTTATTACCCTTGCAAGTGGACACACGCTTGTTTTACTTATATCGGCAATTTCTAACATTTCGGGGTGGATTTTGTTACCCGTTCCCATTGAAGAAATAATTTTGATGTTTTCATTTTTTGCTCTTACAATCAACTCAAGCTTTGCAGTTACGTTGTCAATTGCATCAACTATATAATCATATTCTGAAAGGTTAATTTTGTCTGCGGTTTCAGGAAGATAAAACAAATCGTATTTATTTAATTTTATTCCGGGATTTATTTCCTTAAGACGTTTTTCACAAGCGTCTGTTTTTTTCATTCCGACGGTGCTTTCAGTTGCAATAAGCTGACGATTGATATTTGTAATATCTACCGTGTCTTTATCTACAAGACCTATTGTTCCGACACCACTACGTGCGAGTGCTTCACATACGGCACCACCGACACCGCCCAAGCCAAAAACAAGGACTTTGGCACTATTTAATTTTTCTTGATTTTCAATACCGAAAATCCTCGCAGAACGAGAAAAGCGTTCGTCCATTGTTTTATGCCTACTTTCAAAAAAAGATACATTATCTTTCAAAAAAAGATACATTATAATTATATAAAATTAAGGATTTTTGTCAACACTCTATAATGGTGATTACATTGAGAAAAAGAATTGTAGCTCTTACATTAGTATTATTTCTTACATTTTCTTCTTTAAGCTTCAGAATATACTTATTAGGTGTAAAAAGTATTTATTCTGTAAACAAAAATAACACATTAAAATCCAACACGGTTGCTTATAGTCGCGGAACTGTTTACGACAGAAACTTAAATAAAATTACAAATACAAAAGAAAATTATATAGCCTGTATTAAACCAACTGCAAAAAGCTTTATTGAAATTGAAAGATTATATAACAAAGAAGAAATTGAAAAAGAACTAAAAAAAGGGCATTTGGTTACAACTACAGTACCAGAATTTGAATTTTTCGAAAAAAGCAATGATATTTTAACTCTTACAACTTATGAGCGTTATGATAAAAATTCACTTTGCCATATTTTAGGCTATACTAAAGGTAACATGGGAATGTATGGAATTGAGAAATATTATAATGATATTTTAGAGAAAAATAGTGGCTCACTCACCTTAAAATATCACTGTGATGCTTTAGGCAGAGTTTTAAATGGTGAGGCGGTAGAAATTTATAATGATAATTATAATAATAAAGCAGGACTAGTGCTTACAATAGACAAAGATATTCAGAAAATTGTAGAAAATGCTTTAATCAATCACAATATAGATGTCGGATGTGCAGTTGCTTTAGATGTAAAAACAAGTGAAATTTTAGCGTGTGCTTCGACACCTATTATTGACAGAGAAAATTTAAACACCTCTTTACAGAATCAACATTCACCATTTATAAACCGAGCATTTTCGGGGTATGCGGTAGGGTCTGTTTTCAAGGTTGTAACCGCATGCAGTGCTTTAGAAAATAATAAGGGAGATTTAATTCACAATTGCAATGGTAACATTACTAAAAGTGATAATCTTTTTAACTGCAACAAGCTTGAGGGGCATAAAGAATTAGATTTAAAAGGTGCCATCACCTACTCTTGCAACCCATATTTTATTGAACTTGCTTGTAGCATTGGTGCAGAGGAGCTTATAAATACAGCTGAAAGCCTAGGATTTAATAAATCAACTGATTTGGGTAACGGCTATTTTACTGACAAAGGCAATTTGCCAGATATAAAAGAACTGAACAGTGACGCAGCTATTGGCAATTTAGGTTTCGGACAAGGCTCGTTACTAGCTACACCATTACAAATAGCAAATTGTTATGCTGTAATTGCAAATGAGGGGTATTATAACGAACCAACTTTAATTAAGGGGTATATTGACGAAAACGCGAATTTTACAACTGGTAGTAAAACGAAAGCTGAAAAAGTTTTAAAATCTGAAACTTGTAATACTTTAAAAGATTATCTTTTAAATGTTGTGCTAATAGGCACAGGCAAGACTGCTTTTACCTCGCTTTTTGATTCGTGCGGAAAAACAGCAACTGCAGAAAGCGGACAATATGATAGTAACGGAAACGAACTATCCCACTCGTGGTATGTTGGCTTTTTCCCTTATGAAAAGCCACAATATGTTATATGCGTAATGAAAGAAAACGGTATTTCTGGCGGAATTGATTGTGCACCAGCTTTTAAGGAAATTGCGGAGGAGATTTATATTTTAGAAAAATTAAGAATTGATAAATAAAAAAGGTGGGCATTGAGGCACATCACGCAAGGAGTATGCCTCAATGATATTCGTTCCTATGTGGAACGGGTGATATACCTGCGGTATGATATCGCTCTACAAGCGATGATATATGCCTGTGGCACATTAAGGAACGGATATTATATCATATTTTCACGAAGAGGAAATATATCATACGGCTTCTATCGTATACCATATCTCGTCAGAGATATATCATTTTTACTTGCCAAAGAAATCTGTTTTTTCGGTTCACACATACTTTTATCAAAGTATGTAACCCACTATTACACTTTCAAAATTAGAAAAAGTTATTTTGCTTTACAAAAAATCAACGGAGACCACTTCTTTACGAAGTGTCTCCGTTCGACCACCTTTTTTAAGCCTTAGCGCTTTCATATTCTTCAATAATTCTTTTTGCTTCTTCAAGAGCTGTTGCTTTTTCTATTTTTCTTGCTTCAACTCTTTCAACAAATTCTGAAATATCCTTATATTTAACAGGTACATCTGCTCTCTTAATAAGAACATCTATTACAATACCTGCAACAAAACCTAAAACTACAAGGAAACCACCGAAAGAAAGTGAGGCTGAGAACATTGCACCAAATGCATTTTGCATTAATGTTGCAAAAACAACAAATGAAACCATACTGATCACAGTAAAGATAATGCCTAATGTTGAGAGTGTAATATTTCTGTCGCCACCATCAGTTTTTGGTGAGCAAGAAACTGAAATAACCGGAATTCTTGCAATTGCAATAATTGCAGCTAAGAATATGTAAACAATTGCTAAAACATAGAATATAAATGCCCAGCGTGTTAAATCAGAACCTGTAATCATATCAATGAGAACCTCAAAGTTCAATTTCATTACAACATCCATAACAACATTAAGAATTGACGCATTCATATCAATATTCTTAAACGGTAAGCTTGCTTCTACATGAACAAGTGGTAAGAAAAGCATCCCAATTGGAACAAAGAGAAGAACTAAACGAACAATTGAGAGCTTAGTACCTACAAAAGCAAACTTAATTCTGTCAATTTTTGGTTGCATTTGAACATGCTCTGCCTCTGCCTTATCAGCATCTTCTGCAAGTCTTTCCTGATGGTTATAATACATAAGATTAACACCACAACCAGGACAATCTGCTCTAAAATCAGTAAATTTAAGTCTGTAACCACACTTAGGACAGTTAGCCATAACTTTATCCCCTATCTTGTCTAAATCTGAAATGTAAGCAGGTAATACTGCTAATATCTTAACTATTATATCACAGAATTTTTACATTTTCAATAAAAACTCTGCTATTTTCTAAAAAAATTTATATTAGTTTAAGAAATCTTCATTTATATCTACTTTAAATGCCTTTCCAAGCTCTCTGAAACCTGCATCTGAAATTGTTTGTCTGATTCCGCCCATTGACTGAACCTTAACAAGAATTTCAGCTGCTTTTTCAATTGTATCCATCAAACCGAAAGTAAGGTCAAAATCAACACCTGAGCAGAACACACCGTGGTGTGCCCAGAGAATTGCATCAAACTTTTTCATGAGTTCAGATGAAGCAATAGCAATTTTTTCGCCACCTGGTACCATCCACTCTACAACACCTATACCTTGTGGAAAAATTATAGGACATTCGGTCATCATTTCCCAGAGTAAATGTGAAATAACTTTTGCTTCAAGTGGGAAAACAAATGTAATTGCAATTGAATTAACAGGATGTGCATGGTAAATAACTCTGTGTTCACCATTTGTAGCCGCTTTTTTTACTGAATGATTCATAAGGTGTGCTGGTAATTCACTTGTTGGTCTGCCACCACTTTCAAGACCCCAGAGAATTCTGTATTTTTCACCTGAATCGTCAATTTCAATAATTGCGATATTATTCTTCTCATCACCTTGAATATTAGCAAAATATTTACCACTGCCTGAAACTAAAAAATACTCGTTTTTAAGATTAGTAACAGTAGCACCAATAGGTGTGAATTCTTTTGAAAAATCAAGAAAAGCTTTAACCTCGTCAATTTCCTCTTGTTTTATTCTGTAAGTGAGATTACCGCCATTTCTTTCGTGCCAACCTCTCAAATACCCCTCGTTAGCCATTTTTGCATAGCCCTTTATAAATGGAGCTTCTGTTATACTATTATACATAAAAATCAACCTCTGCTTTTTAATACATTTTCTTCATATTTTAATACTTCGTCATACCAGTCATTTTTACCCGGTACATTATTACGATTACAAAATTCTTCCCAGATATCAAAAAGCGGAAGTGTTTTTAATTCTTCTGAAAGAGCAAACATTTTTGTAAAATCGCCACAATCCTGACACTTCTTCAATTTATCAAATGGTGTAAGGAGCGCAAACAAAAGCGCTTTCTGCATATTTCTTGTTCCTATTACCCAGGCAGCGACACGATTTATAGATGCATCAAAGAAATCAAGACCTATAAATGTTCTCTCGAGTGCATTACAACGAACAAGTTCTTTAGCCATTTCTTTTAATTCATCCTCGAAAGCAACAACGTGGTCACTATCCCAACGGACACCGCGAGTAACATGAAGTGCAAGATTTTCTGAGAATAAAAGTAGGGATGGAATTTTATCTGAACAAACCTCTGTTGGATGGAAGTGACCGTTATCTAAAAGGCACATAACATCATTTTTAGCGGCATAATTCATATAAAACTCGTGAGAGCCTACTGTATAAGATTCAACACCAATACCAAATACCTTTGATTCAACAGAATCAACAAGGTATTTTTTATCGTACTTAACAGAGAATATTTCGTCAAGAGATGCTTTAAGTCTTTCACGAGGACCGATTCTGTCAGCTGGAACCTCCTTGTAACCGTCTGGAATCCAAACATTATTAAGACAAGTAATGCCTAACTCTTTACCAAAATATGCACCGATTTCTCTCATTGCTTTACAATGGTCAATCCAGAAGCGTCTCACCTTTTCATCTGGATGAGAAAGAGTAAGTCCATCTGCTGCCATTGGGTGTGAGAAAAGAGTTGGGTTAATATCAAGACCTAATCCGCGTTCTTTTGCGAATTCAACCCATTTTTTAAAGTGCTCAGGCTTTAACTTGTCGCGTGAAACAGTACCATCTGTAATAGCATAAATCGCATGAAGATTGATTTTGTGAGTACCAGGAATAAGCTTTAGAGCCATATCAATATCATTCATCAATTCCTCAGCAGTTCTGGCCTTACCAGGATAGTTCCCTGTCGCCTGAATACCACCAGAAAGAGCATCACTACTCTCAAAGCCCCCTACATCGTCGCCTTGCCAGCAATGCATTGATATTTTTACCTTTGAAAGTGTTTCTATTGCCTTTTCAGTATCAACACCAAAAGAAGCATAAATCTCTTTTGCACTTTCATATCTTGAAATTGCCATTAAAAAGTCCCCTTATTTTTTAGAAATTGCTATTTTTGCTTTTGCTACAATATTCTCAGCATCAAGTCCATAAAGATGTAAGAGTTCAACTGCTGGGCCCGATTTACCAAATTCATCGTTAACACCAACACGAACAACAGGAACTGGATATTCTTCTGTTACAACCTCTGCTACTGCACTACCAAGACCACCGATAATATTGTGTTCTTCAGCAGTAACGATGCAACCAGTTTTCTTTGCAGCTTTAATAACTGCATCTTTATCGAGCGGCTTAATGGTGTGCATATTGATAAGTTCGGCAGAAATGCCTTCTGCTTCAAGAGTTTTAGCAGCTTCAATTGCTTCATTTACCATAAGACCAGTTGCTATAATTGTAACGTCAGTACCTTCTTTTAAGGTAACAGCCTTACCGATTTCGAATTTATAGTTTTCGTCAAATACTCTCGGCACTGCAAGTCGACCAAAACGCATATAAACAGGACCATCATGCTCTGCTGCTGCAAAAACAGCGGCTCTTGCCTCTATATCATCTGCGGGATTGATAATTACCATACCAGGAATTGAACGCATTAAAGCGATATCTTCACAACATTGGTGACTGGCACCATCTTCACCAACAGAAATACCCGCGTGAGTAGCACCAATTTTAACATTAAGGTGTGGGTAACCAATTGTGTTTCTTACTTGTTCAAACGCTCTGCCCGCTGCGAACATTGCAAATGTACTTGCAAATACTGTAAAGCCTGTTGTTGCAAGACCGCCAGCAAGACTCATCATATTTGACTCCGCAATACCTGTATCAAAGAATCTTTCAGGAAATGCCTTTTTGAATGCGCCTGTTTTTGTTGCCGCTGCTAAGTCCGCATCAAGAACAACAACATTCTGATTTTTTTCACCTAGCTCAACTAACGCTTTACCATAAGCGTCGCGAGTTGCAGTTTTAATTACTTCAGCCATTTTTTAACCCTCCAAATCCTTTAATGTTTTATCAAGTTCAGCCATAGCCTCAGCATATTGTTCAGCATTAGGAGCAGAACCATGCCAGCTAACCTGATTTTCCATAAATGAAACGCCTTTACCCTTTGTGCTCTTCTGAACAATAGCTGTAGGCTTACCTTTACATTCACGAGCTCTCTTGAATGCATCCTCTATTTCATCAAAATTATGAGCATCAATTTCTATTACATTCCAGCCGAATGCTTTGAATTTCTCAGGTATTGGATATGGTGAGTTAACCTCTTCAACACTACCATCAATCTGAAGATTATTATTGTCTATAACAGCAACTAAGTTGTCAAGCTTTTTGGCAGAAGCATACATTGCAGCCTCCCAAACCTGCCCCTCTTGAATTTCACCATCGCCTAAGATAGTATAAACTCTGAATTTATCGCCCTTAAGCTTTGAACCCAAAGCCATACCACAAGCAGCAGAAATACCCTGACCGAGTGAACCAGTGCTGATATCAACACCCTCTAAATATCTCATACTTGGGTGACCCTGTAATTTTGAACCAACTTTACGAAGAGTTTTAAGGTCTTCCACTGGGAAAAAACCACGCTCTGCCATAACAGCATAAAGTGCTGGTGCTGCGTGCCCCTTTGAAAGCACAAAGCGGTCTCTTTCTTCCATTACTGGCTTCGCTGGGTCAATATTCATTTCTTTAAAATAAAGATATGTAAGTGTTTCAGCGATTGATAATGAACCACCCGGATGACCTGATTTCGCATTAAATGTACCCTCTATAATGCCTTTACGAACTTTCGCTGCAATTACAGAAAGTTCTTTTTTGGATATATTATCCATTGTTATCCCTCCGTTTTATATATTTATTTTCTAAATAATTTATAAAATCCGCTACTGCACCTTTGTTACAATGACAAGTAACATATTCTGCTAAAAGTTTTATATCTTTTGGTGCCTGACCGCAACAAGCTGGGTGACTTACTGTTTTTAACATTGGAACATCATTATAATAGTCACCTATTGCCCCAATGTTTTCTTTGTCAATATTTAAAATTTCGGCAAGTCGCATTATACCTTTGCCTTTATCAACATCCTTTGCAACAACCTCTACAGTTAAAAGCGAGCTTCTGAATGTATTGCAAAGTGGTTTTATTTCTTCTTTATTAAAAAAAGCGAGAACTTTTTTTAAAGTGTGCGGTAAACCGAAGAAAATGATTTTGCCCCACTTACCTCTTGGAATCTGCTGAAAATCGTTGCATACAGTATTATCTAAATTATCTGCACGAGACATTATGTAACCAAATATTTTTGGCTTCACATGATAAATCATATCATCAGTAAAAACCGAAACCTCAGCCTGTTTTATTAAAGAGGCGCATTCCATAATTTTCTCTTCGGCATCTTTACTGACACCTGTAAAGCTTAACATCTTATTAGTTTTAAAATCATATATGCCTGCACCATTTAAAAACAATGCGGGTGTTTCGATCTCTAATTTTTTATAATGTGGTGTTAATGACTGTAAATTTCTACCAGAGCAAAGAGTAAAATAGCCACCATTATCGACATACTCTTTTATTTTTGTTTTGTTTCTTTCAGGCAATCTTCTTATTTTATTATTGAGCGTTCCGTCAATATCGGAAACAACCAGCCATTTTGAATACGCTTCCGACATCACTTAATCCTCCTCAAAAAATCATTGAAATACTGGGGTAAGTCAGACGAAAATTCAAGATACTCTTTTGTTATCGGGTGTATAAAGCCTAAAACCGCCGCATGAAGACACTGACCATCTAACCCATAAGTTTTTTTAGGATTACCATAAACTGCATCACCCGCAACAGGTGTTCCCCGATGTGAAAAGTGAACTCTTATCTGGTGAGTTCTACCGGTTTCTAAGGTAACCTTTAAATATGTAAAGCCATTAAAGCGTTCAAGCACCTCGTAATGAGTTATTGCTTTTCTTGAATTTTTATCAGTAACTGTTTGTTTTTTTCTATCTACAGGATGTCTGCCAATAGGAAGATTTATTGTCCCTTTGTCATCCTTTATATTACCGACAATAACTGTACGGTATTCGCGTTTAAACGAATGGTCTTTGATTTGTTCTGCAAGACCGATATGTGCTGAATCTGTTTTAGCTACAACTAAAAGTCCGCTTGTATCTTTGTCTATTCTATGTACTATACCAGGTCTTATTACGCCATTTATACCAGAAAGCGAATCACCACAATGGTATAAAAGTGCATTTACGAGAGTTTTATCAAAATTCCCAGCCGCTGGGTGCACAACCATACCTTTTGGTTTATTTACTACAAGTAAATACTCATCCTCGTAAGGAATTTCTAGTGGTATATTCTGTGGCTCTAAAGAAAGTATTTTAGGGTCAGGAATTTCGATTTCTAAAACATCACCAATTTTTACACTTTCACTTTTTTTAGCCACTTTTCCATTTAATAAAATTTTCTTTTCATCTAAAAGATTCTGAACTGCACTTCTTGATAAATCAGTATAAAGCACTGAAACAGCTTTATCAACTCGTGCACCATGTACTTCTTCGGTAGCAGTAAGCTTAATCTCTTTCATCTTCTACCACCGTTTCATCATTAATAAATTCAGCTTCAACCACTTTTGATTTTTTATTTTTTTCGTCTTTAATAATATCAAATATCAAATATCCCATTAAGACGAATGCACCAACTGTAATTAAGCAATCGGCAAAATTAAACACTGCAAAATCAATAAAAGTTGGTTCGATATAGTCAACCACATAATGTAAACGGAGTCGGTCGATTATATTGCCTATGCCACCTGCAATCATTAAAAGAAGTGTGAGGCTTACTAGTTTGGATTTATTCTTTTGTGAAACAAGAAAATAAATTGTTACACCTAAAAGAATCAGCGAAACTACAGTAAGCACAGTAGTATGAGTTGCAAATGAACCAAATACCGCACCTGTATTTTCGACATATCGAAAACGTAGAAAGCCTTCAATAAACTCAAAAATGCCTATAGGCTTCAAATATTCAATTACAAAATATTTTATTAACTGGTCCACACCTACAAGGGCGAGAACAAAAACAATTGCACCTATAACTGACATTTTTACTCCAAACCTTTATCTTCTTTTAAAGAAACCTTTTTTCTGTGGTTCTTCTTCGTTATCTTCCTCTGTAATTATCTCTGCTGAAGTCCTATTATCGCCATACTCTGCATCAGCCTCAGCTGCCAAAAAATCAAGATAAGAATTATCTACTGTTACTCTTCTGCTCGGTCTTTTTATAGCAACATCATTTGTTTTTACAGCTGAGAAAGAAAACGAGCCATGGTCCTCATCCTTTTCTCTACCATCAAAATCGTCAACAAACTCAAGACTCTCAGCATCGTCAAAGAAGCTCAAAGGAAGGTCAGTTTTCACAACTAACTCACCATCCTGTGTGAGCATTTCTTCATCGACCTCCATCACATCATT
The DNA here is from genome assembly GCA_045613085.1 of Acutalibacteraceae bacterium. Taxonomy (GTDB): domain Bacteria; phylum Bacillota; class Clostridia; order Oscillospirales; family Acutalibacteraceae; genus DTU089. Next base: position 20,195 of record JAZLAG010000019.1, read on the forward strand.
TTTATTCTCTACTGAAAAATATTGCAATGCTTCTTTTCGCTCAATTGCCTCAGCATCCTCATTCACGAAAATAACCTCTTCATTCTCTGTTAAATCATTTGCAGAAAAATCGTCAGCTTCATCAATATTAATTTCAAGCTTATCTTCAACTAAATCATTTACATCAGCATCTATATCTGAATTGATTTCAATTACATTTTCTTGTTGCACTGCAGAAAATTGTCTTTGTTGTTCCTCAAATGCATTTGGTTCTTCTTTTTTATATGCTGAAACATCCTGTTGTCTTTGCTTTTCTTCAACAAGTTCTTTCACATCATCTTGAACTGTGCTCTCATTGAAGCTTTCTTCTGTTTCGCCTGTTTCGTTTATTTCAAGAATAGCATCATTTAAAGCTGTGTTTTCTTCTTTTGGTGTTTCTGTCTTATCCTCTTGTTTTTTTGCCTCTTCTTCGGCTAACTCAGGAAGCTTTGAGATAAGCTCAATATGAGCCTTATACTGACTGAGAAGATTTGACTTGAACTCTGCAGCTTGTTTTTTGAGCATTTCAAAATAAAGCGACTCACTTGTCATTGTTCTGGTAGCTGCACCCATTGTATCTTTAACGGTAGAATTAGCTTTAAGTAAAATTTCCTGTGCTTCTTCTTTTGCTTTTTTTATAATCTCCTGAGCCTTATCTCTTGTCATTGAAAGAAGAAGCTCAGAGTCTGCAATTGCTTGTTTTTCTGCATCTGACTTGATAAGCTCGGCTTCACTCTTTGCTGCTGCTAAAACTGCTTCTGCTTCGCTTTCTGCATCAGCTACAGAATTTTTTGCATCGCGTACAATAATATCAGCTGCTCTTTGAGCACTTACTACTGCACTTTTGATTTCCTCTTCTTCCTTTTTGAATTTCTCAAGACGGTCAGCAAGAAGACCAACGCGTCTTACAAGCTCACCATTCTCATGAAACATCTTAGTATAGTTTGCCGCAACTTCGGCAAAAAAATCATCAACATCGTCTGCTTTATAAGCATTACGGCCCGCTGTTTTAAATTCATACTCTTTTAATTGTGATGGTGTCATCATAATTTATTTACCCGCTTCCATATTTTTCTCTTTCAAAAATTATTGTGCTAAATCAGAAGAACATACCTGTATTTTCAAGTTCATCTATTAAATCGCCTGAAATATCAACATTATAAGGGGTTATAATGAAGGTATTGTTAGCAACTCTTTTTAATTGACCGCCATTTGCATAAGCCACACCAGAAAGGAAGTCAATAAGTCTTTTTGCTATATCACGATTTGTACCCTCCAAATTAAGCACAACAGTTCTTTTTTCGTTAAGGTTATCTGCGATTTCAACTGCGTTTTCAAATTTTTCTGGCTTTGATAAAACAACCTGTAATTTTGCAGTTGTATGAATGTTCACTATTTTTGATGGGTCCTCTTCTTCTCTTAAAGGAGGAACTCTTCTGCCAGCTCTCATATTTTGTCTTGGGTCTTGACGATAGCTTTCTTCACGCACCTGAGCTCTCTGACTTTGTTGATAAGCTGGAACTACCTCTTCTTCGACCATTTCTTCATCTTCAAAACCCTCGTAGTCATCGTCACCCATAATTTTACCAATTAAATTTTTAAAATCCATTTTTTATTACCTCCATTATTTATATATCCTTGCTCCGTAAATTAAAGAGCCTATTCTTACTAAATTTGCACCGCATTCAATTGCCATTTCGTAGTCACCAGACATACCCATTGAGAGAATTTGCATATCAAAGTTTTTATATTTTTTCTCTTTGATTGCTTCAAAATATTCTGACATTGTCATAAAATATTTTTTTTGCTCATTTTCATTGTCACATATAGGTGGTATAGTCATTATACCCTTCACAGTTAAATTGGGCAATTCCGAAATTTTTGAAAGTGACTCAAAAAATGCAGTTTTATCAAAGCCGGTTTTGCTTTCTTCACTGCCTATATTAACCTCTAAAAGTATATTGCAATTGATATTGTTATTTATTGCCTGTTTTGAAATTTCCTCTGCTAAATGAAGACTATCAACAGACTGAATCATATCTACCAAAGGCACTATTTTTTTCACTTTGTTGGTCTGCAAATGACCTATCAAGTGTTTTTCTACATTATCTAAATGAAGTGAGTCCTTTTTAAATAAAAATTCCTGTACCTTATTTTCACCTATTAAATTTACACCGCAATTATCTATAGAATAATTGATGTATTCCACGGGAACGGTTTTAGTAACCGCCATAAGCTTTATATCCTCGTAATTTCTACCAGATTTTACAGCCGCCGTTGCAATGTTTTCGCGGATTAGTTTGAGATTTTCGGATATCGACTGACATCTTTCGTCATCAAACGAGTTTGTTGTCATACATCTCAACCCCCTTGGTTACGACCTCGTCGTATAGTCTTATATAACCTGACTCACCATCAGGATTATCTACTATTGAATATTCCCCATCATTGTAAGCTATATGGACTTTTCTAAAGCCTATAAGATTACCGCTTACAACATAAACGCCTGTTACACCATCAACTGTTCTGATAGCTGAATTTTTAATTTTATAACCTGTATATTCTTTTGTAATTATCTGAACATCCTCAATTCTGAAATCGGCCAAATTTTCATTCATAAGATTACACTTTATTATTACTAAAGTTTTATCGTCCGTTCTGTCACCTAATTTATAAATTGTTCCACTTAGCTTTTCTACACCAGAATACGGGAAATTCATATAAATCTCTTCGCCATCTTCTAAATCAATAGTTGCATCTGAATCAACGGCGCAAAGAACATACCAATGGAAGCTACTCATTGTTCTTCCTATAACATCTTGTTTTATTTCAGCTGGCTTTGATTTAATTGCCTCTTCAACATCTTTGACTGTAAGCTCATCTATTTTCTTAAAATCTATTGTTTTTTCGTAGCCATCTGCACCTTTTAAATAATAGCCAGCTTTTTCGCTCTTAACAGCACTATAGGCAGTTTCTTTTGCTTGGAGTGATTGAAGCTCAGCTGTGAGACTTTCGATTTTATCGGTTACATTAAGCACCTCGCCTGTCGAAATCTGACGGCTGGTCACATAGTTATTAAAAACATCAGCGTGTTCTAAGGCACCACTAAAATCACCTTTATCAACACTATCTAAATAATCCGAAAGCTTACCCTCAATCTTTTTACCGAGTGCAGAAACATCGACAGATTGTATATTAGCCTGACCTGACAATGTATTGTAATGGTCTAATTCTTCTGAAATTTCACTTATTCTCAAGTAAGTATTTGCATCATCGTTGGTTTTAAAAATCATTGAAATTGTGTCGCCTTTTGCAATACGCTCTGCATTCCCTGCAAATGAAATTGTTGTCCCCTTTGCAGAGTTAACAATATAATCTTCTTCACGCACAACAAAGCATTTTGTATTTATTGTTTTATAAACTGTTTCGTTAATCGCTATTTGTGTTTCAATTCCTGATTTTGAAATTAAAACCATCTGGTAAATAATGTATGAAAGGATAAAAACTGCGACAAGACAAAATGCAACTAATCTTATTCTTTTATCTCGCATTTTTTACTCTCCTTTCAAAAAATTTTCTACTAACCCTTCTGCTTCTTCATAGAGCGAATCAATATTTTTATGAGTATCGGGATAAACCCAATTAATTTTTTCGTTACGATTAAACCATGTTAACTGTCTTTTAGCGTATCTCCTGGTGGATTGCTTTAAGCTCTCAACACATTCCTCTAAAGATTTTTCGCTATCTAAAAATGGCTTTAATTCTTTATATCCAATTGCATTAACTGCAGTTTTTGAAGCATAATTTTTATAAAACTCTTTCGCTTCTTCTAAAAGTCCGTTTTTGAGCATTACATCTACACGCTTATTTATTCTTTCGTAAAGCTTCTCTCTGTCTTTATAAGAAATCCCGATATATAAAGGCTCGTAGTTACTTTCGTTATCATGTGAGCGTTTGTTTTGTTCTGTAAGATTTTTACCTGTAAGACGATAAATTTCTAATGCTCGTATTACTCTTATTTCGTTGTTAGGATGAATTTTTTTAGCAGCTTCACTATCAACTGTGAGCAATTCATTATAAAGCTTTTCAATACCGTATTGTTCTAATTCTTCATATAATTTTTTTCGTACCTCATGAGAGGAAGCGTCGTTGAAGAATGTTACATTATTTATAAAAGAATCAATATAAAGTCCTGTTCCACCGACAATTACAGGTATTTTGCCTTTTCCTGTTATTTCATCTACTGCCTTTTTTGCATCTTCACAAAACGAAGCAACATTGTATTCATCCTTTGGATTTACAAATCCTATTAAGTGGTGCTTAATACCATCCATTTCCTCAAAGCTAGGCTTTGCGGTTGCTATATCCATATTTTCGTAAATCTGCATTGAATCGCCTGAAACAACCTCACCATTAAACCTTTTAGCTATATTAATTCCTAAAGCGGTTTTACCTGATGCTGTAGGGCCGACAATTACAATTACCTTTGTTTTACTCATTAAAATTAAACAATCCTTTTAAACTGTTTCTCAAGCTCACGCTTAGTAACCTCTACCATTACTGGTCTTCCGTGTGGACAATAACGGATGTCATCACGCGATAGCAACTCTTTTACAAACCTTTCTATTTCTAAATCGGTTGTTGTGTTCCCAGCTTTAATAGCTGCTCTACAAGCCATTGAGTGATAAATCCAATCCAGCTTTTCTGGCATTATTGTTCTGACATTTGAAGCAAGATAAACCCCTATTTCGGTTATTAATGCACTTATATCTTCACCAATAAGTTCTGTAGGACAGGCGTTAACTTTTATACATCTGTCGCCAAAATCTGAAACCTCATAACCAGCTTTATATAAAAGCTCGGTGTTTTCGAGTACGGCGTTATACTCATCTGGCGACAATGAAACTGTTACTGGCACTAAAAGCATTTGTTGATAAGATGTATTTTGTGCTTTGAATTTTTCAAATAAAATTCTTTCGTGAGCGGCATGCTTATCTATCATAAGCATTTTATCCTCAAGCTCCACAAAGATATAGGTTTTAAATGCTTCGCCAATAATTCTGAAGTCAACTGAAGGTGTTGCATCTTCTTTAACAACATCTGATTCCTTGGTTTCTTTGATTAGAATTTTTTCTTCTGGCTTACTAAGTTCATCTGCTGAAGAAGGAACAGTATTTATAATAGAAATATTGAGTTTCTTTTCGGTTGGTTTTACATATTCCGTTTCAAGAAAATCAATAGATTTTTCTTCATTTGAGTTAAGTGTCAATTTTGACGATATTTTGCTCGGCTTAACTGTTTCCGGCTTTGGTGTAGTAAGACTTTCTTTTACAAGGGAAGATTTAATCTCATATTTAAATTCTTTCTTTTCTTCTGTAGCTACAGCGGTTCTGGATTCACTTTCAACTTTCTCAGGTGTTTCGGTTAGCTTTAACTGTTCACCCTTAACCGCTTCTGGCATAAATGCTTTTGCTACTGAAAATGCAGCTTTTGGTCTTGTATCATGGGTTAATGCATTCAACGCACCTTGATAAACTGCGTCAAAAATTTTCTTTTCTTCAAAAAATCTTACCTCGGTTTTTGCTGGGTGAACATTAACATCAACCGCAGAAAATGGAAGATTTATAAAAATAACGCACGGAGGAAATTTTCCGACCATAATCGAATTTTTATATGCAGTTTCAAGTGCAGTAATACACATTGGACTTTTCACATATCTACCATTTACAAAAAAATGTTGGCCACTTCTGCTACCTTTACCAGCAGTTGGTTTACCAGTAAAACCAGTTACTGTAATTCCGTTTGCTTCGTATTGTACAGGCAACAATCCTTCTGTATATTCTCTACCGAATACTGCGTAAATAGCAGATTTTAAATCACCATCACCAGGTGTCGAAAAATTAAGCTTACCATCCCTTATAAATTTAAAAGAAATCTGTGGATATGAAACGGCAATATTCTCTAAAATTGAAGCGATGTAGTTACCTTCCTGAACATCTTTTTTTAAGAATTTCATTCTTGCTGGGATGTTATAAAACAAATCTCGTACAATAAGAGTTGTTCCCACAGGGCAACCAGCTTCTGTAAGCTCAACCTCTTCACCGCCGAAGATTTTATATGAAGCTCCTACTTCTTCATTTTCGGTTCTCGTAAGAAGCTCAACCTTGGAAACTGCGGCAACAGAAGCAAGTGCTTCACCACGAAAACCTAATGTACCGATATTATCTAAATCTTCAACAGAGTTAATTTTGCTTGTTGCGTGGCTTAAAAATGCTTTTTTTACATCTTCTTTTTCTATACCGCAACCATTATCTGTTACTCTTATGTATGTTTTACCGCCATTTTTAATTTCGACAGTAATATTTTTAGAACCCGCATCAATTGAATTTTCTAAAAACTCTTTTATTACTGAGGATGGGCGTTCAACTACTTCGCCTGCAGCAATTAAATCTGCAATATTTTTTGGTAACACATTAATTCTTGGCACAGTAAACGCCCCCTTTCGTAATGATTTTTGTTATATATTTTCTGCTTCTTTCTGAAGCTCAAAAAGTTTTGTTAATGCTTCAATAGGCGTAAGTGTATTTACATCTATATTTTTAACTTTTTCAATAAAGCTTTCTTTTCCACTTGAAGAGAATGAAAGTTGCATTTCTTCTGGCTCTTCTTCTACTGTTACTTTTGGTGCAGAACCTAAGTTTACTCTTTGTTGTTCTTCAAGTGATTTTAAAATAACCTTAGCATTTTCAACAACCGCTTTTGGAATACCCGCAAGCTTTGCAACCTCAACACCATAGCTACCATCGGCGGCACCCTTTACTATTCTTCTTAAGAATGTAATATCGTCACCGCGTTTCTTAACAGAGGTATTGTAGTTCTTAACACCATCAACAGTATTTTCAAGCTCTGTCAATTCGTGGTAGTGAGTTGCAAAAAGTGTTTTTGCTCCGATTTTCTTTTTATCTGCTGTGTATTCTAAAACTGCTCTTGCAATACTCATACCATCAAAGGTTGAGGTACCGCGACCAATTTCATCAAACACAATAAGACTTTTACTTGTTGCATTTTTTAAAATATCAGCAACCTCAGTCATTTCAAGCATAAATGTTGACTGACCTTGTGATAAATCGTCAGAAGCACCGACTCTTGTGAAGATTTTATCTACAATACCAATCTTAGCACTCGAGGCAGGAACGAAGCTACCGATTTGTGCCATTAGCACAATAAGTGCTACTTGTCGCATATATGTAGATTTACCAGCCATATTAGGTCCTGTAATAATTGCACTTCTATAATCGTCGCAATCTAAGTGGGTGTCATTTGGTACAAATGGTGCACCGCCGAGCATAAGCTCAACTACAGGATGCCTACCATCCTTTATAATTATATCATCAGATGTATCAACTGTTGGTCTTACATAGTTATTAGTAACTGCGGTGTAAGCGAGTGAACAAAGAACATCAAGTCTTGCAACCGCTTTACCAGTTGTACGCACTCTTTCTAATTCGTTCGCTATTTTAGAACGGATTTCAGAGAAGAGTTCAAACTCAATTCGCACAATTCTCTCTTGTGCCCCCAAAACCTTTGACTCAAGCTCTTTTAACTCTTGAGTTATATATCTTTCGCAGTTTGCGAGAGTTTGTTTTCTTATATAATGCTCAGGAACTAAATCCTTAAAGGAATTAGTAACCTCTATATAATATCCGAATACTCGGTTATAGCCTATTTTAAGTTTTTTAATACCTGTTTTCTCTTGCTCAGCTTGTTCAACGGCTGTTAAATAGCCTTTACCATTTGAAACAATATCGTGAAGAGAATCAAGCTCCTCATTATAGCCTTTTCTTATCATTCCACCCTCTCTTACAGTTAAAGGTGGTTCGTCAACTATTGAAGAATTTATGAGTGAATTAATATCCTCTAACAAATCAATTTCGTCATAAATCTCGTTAAGCATCTTCGATTTTACACTTTTAAGCGATGCTTTAATACCCTGTAATTTATCAATAGTAAGGCTTAATGTTCTTAATTCTTTTGCATTTGCAGTGCCATAAACAATTCGTGTCATAATTCTTTCCAAGTCATACATATCTGAAAGAAGTGACATTTCAGTATCTAAAAGAATTGTATCGTTTGTGAGCTCTTCAACTGCATTTTGTCTTGCAGAAATAAGTGGATAATTTAAAAGTGGTTGTTCAACCCAATTTCTGATAAGTCTTTTACCCATAGCAGTTTTTGTATGGTCTAACACCCACAAAAGACTACCCTTTTTCTCGCGACGGATTTGTGTTTCTGTAAGTTCCAAGTTTCTTCTTGCGGTTAAATCAAGACTCAAAAATTTATCCGCACCAAAAAACTCAACCTCGTTTATGTTTTCTAATTTAGTTTTTTGTGCATTCTCTAAATAATTAAGTGCGGAGCCGAATGCTAAAAGCAACGCATTATTTCGTTGAAATTCACCATACTCTTGAGAATTTTCATCAATATGTGAAACAACTGCATTTTTACAAAGTGACTCATCGTAGTCGCTATCATTTAAAACCTGATATCTTGCAGAAAGTCTGTCACTTACAAATCTTGTAACCTCTTTAATAGAGGAAGCATATTTATTTAAAAGAACCTCTGATGGATTAAAGCACCCCAACTGATTCATAAGACGGCTGGCATCTGAACTATCAGCAAATGAATCAAGGTGAACTTCACCCGTTGAAACATCGACGAACGCAGCACCACAGGATTTATCAGTAATATAAACCGAAGCTAAAAAGTTATTTTTACCTTCGTCAAGCATACTACTTTCAATTACTGTACCTGGGGTTACAATTCGTACGACATCTCTTTTTACAATACCTTTTGCAGTTGAAGGGTCTTCTACCTGTTCACAAATGGCTACTTTATAGCCACGGGACACAAGCTTTGCTATGTAACTGTCTGCACTGTGGAAAGGCACACCACACATTGGTGCCCTTTCCTCCTGACCACAATCTCTACCTGTGAGGACCAACTCAAGCTCTTTAGACGCAATTTTTGCATCATCAAAGAACATTTCATAAAAGTCGCCTAACCTGAAAAACAGCAAGGTATCAGCATAATTCTGTTTTATCTGAAAATATTGCTCCATCATAGGAGAAAGACCAGCCATAGCACACCTCAACAACGCTTGATTTCTAAAATGTTTTTAAAAGATTAGTGGCAACCGCCGCAGCTTTCACAACTACCGCCACAAGAATGCTCGTGAGCTGGTTCGCAAGTTGCTGGGTCTTGTCCATCAATGCAAAGAGCAAGAATACCCATAATTTCGTTCATCATATCGTCGATAGCAGTTTTTGCTGCTTCAAATTTAACCATATTGCCGTTAAGCATAACTGAACGATAAAGTTCTTCAAATTCTTTACCGTATTGCTCCATCTTGCTTTCGTCTGCTTCTTCGCCTTTTGAAGCCTCTTGTTGATAATTCATTTGAACAAGGTTAATTTTACCGATAAGGTCGTTTAATTCCTTGTCTGCATCATTTGCTTTTTTAGCTTCGTCAAAAGCCTTGTAGCGTTCGTCAGCTTGAATAGCTGCACCTAATTGTCTTGTAAGTTCGATAACACTCATTGTTATACTTCCTTTCTTTTATAAAAAATTTCACAATGAAACATTGTTTATTTAGTTAATTCCTCTTGAACTTTAAGAAGTTCCATAAACCATTTCGTTTTTTCTTCTTTTGAAATATTGTCCTCGTATTCTGCGGCTTTCGTTCCTTTACGCTTTGAATAAATAAAGGTAAACATTGAGCCGTATTTTACTTCTTTTACAAGAGAAACAGTATCTAAAAACTCCTCATAGGTTTCACCAGGGAAGCCGACAATAATATCAGTAGTGATATCTACATCAGGAATTTTTTCTTTTGCATAATTCACTAAATCGAGGTAATGCTCTCTTGTGTATTTTCTGTTCATTTCCTTTAAAATTCTATTATTACCAGATTGAACAGGTAAATGTAAATGACCACAAAAATGTTTTGATGAAGCCAAGACATCAATAAGCTCTTTTGTGCAATCTTTTGGATGTGAGGTCATAAAATCGAATGTATAATCACCCTCGATTTTATCGAGTCTTCTTATAAACTCGGAAAAGTTAATTCCATTTTCTAAGCTTTTGCCGTAAGAATTAACATTCTGACCCAAAAGAGTGATTTTTTTATAGCCCTCTTTTATCAAAGCTTCCGCTTCCTTTAAAACGACCTCTGCCTCACGGCTACGCTCTCTACCTCTTACATAAGGCACTACACAATAAGAACAGAAATTATCACAGCCATACATTATAGGGAGCCACGCATTTTCACCACTGTCGCGTTCGTTTGGCATACCCTCGGCAATAACACCGTCACATTCTTCAACAGAGAACACTCTTTTTTTAGTTTTAAACACTTTAAAAAGCAACTCTGGTAATTTATGAAGCGCATGAGTACCGAAAACAAGATTTACATAAGGGTAACTATTTTTTATCTTTTCAGCAATGTGCTCTTGTTGCATCATACAACCACAAAGACCAATCACAAGATTTTTGTTATTCTTCTTCAATGTCTTTAAAGCACCGACATTACCAAAAACTCTGTCCTCAGCGTGTTCGCGAATAGCACAAGTATTATAAATTATGATATCGGCTTCTTCGAGGGTTTCAGTCATCCCGTAACCCATTTCTACAAGCTGACCTTTAATGTGCTCACTGTCTGCAACATTACCCTGACACCCGTATGTGTGAACAAACGCTTTTGGTGTTTCGCCTTGAAATCTTGATTTAACAATATTTTTTACTTTTTTCTTAAATTCATTTTGCTCCGCCATTTCTTCTGCGGAAACGAAAAATTTATTTTCTTGCAAACTAATTAACTGCCTTTCAGAATGATGCGGTATTGAGGAAGCCTAAAATATCAAGGTAAACCTTTTCATTGTCTTCTTCATTTAAAATTTCGTGACGCATATTCGGGTAAATAATTACTTCTGGCTCATGACCACAAGCAATCAAACTATCAGCACAAGCTGTAGGACCTTTCCCACCCATACCAATAGGGTCATCTGCACCAGATATAATAAGTATCGGAAGTCCAAGCTTTACTGATGCTGGCCATAATTTATCACTTGCGAGAAGTGTAATTGAGCCTAAATCTCTCATACCAGCAAGCGTGAGTTCAATTCCACAAAGCGGGTCGTTTTTATAATCTTCAACATTTTTCTTGTTGTAGCTTAACCAATCTAAATCCGAGGTTCTATCTTTTATGCCTAAAGAAGATATTTTATTTAATGCACCACCCATTATTGAGTTGCGTGTTCTGGTACCAACTTTCTCGGTTATTTCTCTTAATGAGTTAATAGCAAATTCAAGTCCCGCTGGTGCCTGACCAGTACCACATATAATAAGACCAGATAAATCCTCTGAGAAAGTACCAGCATATACTCTTGCACAAAATGAACCCATACTGTGACCAAAAAGATAATATTTCAAATCAGGATAACGCTTATGCATAATATTATAAAGAATATGCATATCATCGACAAAACGGCGGAACCCATCTTTTTCTGCAGTAAAGCCTAAATCCTCTAGGGAAGAAACTGACTTACCGTGACCTATATGGTCATTACCGCAAACGATGTAACCTTTTTCTGCTAAAAATCTTGCAAAATGGTCATAACGGTCAATATGTTCACTTACACCGTGAGCAATCTGGAATATGCCTATATGCTCTACATCATCATCAAGCCAGATTAAAGCACGGATTTTGTTAACACCAGTTGAAGAATTGTAGTAAGCTTCCTTTTTAACAATTGCCATAGCCATTACCTCTTTTCTGAAATAACAACAAAATTTTCTTTAAAAAACGAACAAAAGGGCATAATGCCACTATTTAATTAATAATACCATATTTGCATGAGAATTTCAATATTTAAACACCATATATTTGTATATTTTTATAAATTTTTTTACTTATTTCCACAATATGTTGCAGAAAAATAAATAACTATTGCAGAAATTGTTTTTTTGTGGTAAAATAATTAAAATTCGTTTATTATGTCGAGGCGGAGGTAAAATATGACTACCGAATTTAACACAAACTCAAAAGCAGTAATTGTAGGTCTTACTGATACAGGCGAACAACTCCCTGCAGCATCAGGCAGAATTTCAACTCAGCCAGGCACTGCACTTGAGATTCTTGAGCTTTCAAAGGATGCCGAAAAGAACGCTAATCTTATTTCAAAGGTAACCCGTTCTGGACACACATCAACAGTTGAACACACTGTATTTAATTTGGCTTTTCAAAATGTTTCAGTTTTAGTTGAACAGTTTGTTATCGAATTCAGACTTGCATCTTTCACAGTAAAATCAAGAAGATATGTTGACTTCGGTGAATTAGGTTATTTTATTCCTAAATTCGAGTCAAAATCCATTCAAGACAAATACATAGAGCATATGAAATATCTTTACTCTGAATATCGTGATTTTATTGACAAGGGTATTCCTAAAGAAGATGCTCGTTTTATTCTCCCTTATTCACTTTACAGCAACTTCTACTGCACACTCAATGCAAGAGAGCTCACAAATATGCTTTATGCTATGATTTATGGCAGAGGTGCTTCTTTCCCTGAAATCAAGAACTTAGGTCTTTCTCTTTATGAGCAAGCAAAGAAATTAACACCTGGTATTTTCACAGATTTTGACAGTCGCAGACCAACTATGCAGGATGTGCCCCATTTCTCATACAAAAGAGATGACGCTCTCATTGAAAAAGAAGAAAATGTTGAATTACTCAACTACACACCAGAGGCTTCAAAATGTGTTGCCCGTGCCGCACTTATTGAATCCTTGAACTTACCTACAAGTCAGATTGAAGACATTATAAGCGACAATAACGAATGTGCAAAAATCATTAAAGAGGTTATAAATTCAAAGAGACAAAGACCGCTTGAAGCAGTTACATTCACTTTCAGAATTAACAATGTTTCTCTCTCTTGTCTCACACACTTTGCTCGTCACAGAATGCAGTCAATTGGGATTCCTTCGCTTACACTTACAAACAGAAGAAGATATATTTTACCTGAAACAATAGTCAAAAAGCCAGACCTTTTAGAGCGTTACAAAAAGGCTTTCGAGAAAACTGCAGAGCTTTACGACTATTTTACTGAAAAAGGTGTAGATGAGGGGCTTACTGCATATATGCAATTGAGCGGTAACACACTTGATTTTGTTACAACTATAAACGGTAGAGAATTGCTTTTATTTATGAAATTACGCTCTTGCAATCGCGCTCAATGGGAAATAAGAGATTTTGCAGTTGATATGCTCAAAAAACTCCGCAAGGCTGAGCCAGAAATTTTTAATTTCTATGGTCCTAGCTGTTATGTAAATAAATGCACTGAGGGGGCTATGACTTGCGGTAAATCTGCAGAAGTAATTAAAGCATTTAAAGAACTTTAAAAACACAGCACATCAAGATGTTTTTTAAAATCTTGATGTGCTGATTAGTTGTATTTTTAAAAAAATTTTTCTGAATTTTTTCAAAAATATATCCTTTATGTATTGCAAGAAAAAACATTTAGAGTTATAATAATTGGTAGATTTTGTTTTTTATTTGAGAGGTTTATTTTAATGTTAGGCAAATTAATAAGACTCAGTGTAACTGAGCCGGTAGGCACACCTTTGGGTGACACTGGTAGAGTATATAAGCTCAACCATGGTCAGCCTATAGGAAAAAACAAGCCCTACTCTCCCATTAGCGGTGTTCTTGTTATGGGAATTGATAACCCTGTTAAACACTTTGACGGCAGGGTTATTGCGTCAGTTCGTTTTCTTGATAACGGTGAGGTTAAGCTTATAGCTGCACCAAAATCAAAAAGATTTATTGATTGCGAAATAAGAAATGCGATTTCTTTTATTACAGAGGGCAGAAAATACAATTTAGAGTGTAGGTACGAGCGTTCTTGTGGTGCGGTTATATACAGAAATATAAACGGGCAAATCCGTTATCTTCTTATAAAAAATAACCGCAGTTCAAACTGGGGATTCCCGAAAGGTCATATGGAAGACAATGAAACCGCAGAAGAGACCGCAAAGCGTGAGGTTCTTGAGGAAACAGGTATTCATATTGATATAATTCCAGATTTCGTTTCAAAATCAGATTATACAATCCAGAACAGAATTCACAAAACTGTTCACCTTTTTGTTGCTAAAACAGATGATACTCAGACCATTATCCAGAAAGAAGAAATAGAGGATTACATCTGGCTCACCTATGAGAATGCTTACAAAAACTTAAAATTTGATAATGACAAGACTATTCTCAAGGATGCAAGAGAGCATCTCATTAAAAACGGATACATTTCCGCTTCGGAGGTATAAAAATGGTTGATAATATAGTAAATGCAATAGTTGAATTTTTCAAAAATGATGTTGCGGCAGAGTTAATTGCTTTCCTCGTTTCTCTTTTTCCTGTACTAGAACTTAGAGGCGGCATGATTGCAGCAAGACTTTTGGAAATTGATTTTATTAAAGCATTTATAATTTGCTATATCGGTAATATGCTTCCGATTCCTTTCATTCTTCTTTTCATAAAAAAGATTTTTGCTATAATGAGAAAAAACAAGCATTTAGCAAAAATTGTTGAAAAGATGGAAGCTCGTTCTGACAAAAAAAAAGGCACTATGGAAAAATACAAAGAATGGGGGCTTTTGATATTTGTTGCCGTACCTTTACCTGGCACAGGCGGTTGGACAGGCGCATTAATCTCTGCTCTTATGGATTTAAGAATTAAAAAGAGTTTACCAATTATTGCTCTTGGCGTATTTATTGCTGGACTTATAATGTCGTTTATTACGTATGGTATATTTTAAAGGGACCAGAAATCAGGAATTAGGAATCAGCACTACTTAAAATTTATTGTAAAATTCAATTCATTACGCTAATAAAACTTAATATATATTACAAACCCACCTAAACATCTTATCATTTTTAGTTGACAAAAACTTTGAATGTTAAGATGTTTTTTAGTAAACAAAACTATTTCCTATTTCCTAATTTCCCCTTGCATTTCCTCCAAAAAAACAGTATATTAGTCTATGGTGATTATAAAAATGAAAACTTGCTATATTTTCGGTGCATTAGACACGGCAGTTGCTGATTTTAAGCCACAAGAAAATGACTTGATTATTGCAGCAGATGGTGGTTACAGTACATTAAAAAAACTCAATAAAAAACCTGATTTAGTTGTAGGTGATTTTGATTCCTTGGGAGAAGCACCTGAAAATGAAAAGATAATAAAACATCCCGTAAAAAAGGATGATACCGACACACTCTTAGCAGTTAAAATCGGACTTGAAAAAGGCTATAAAACCTTTGTTATATATGGTGCAATCGGTGGTAGATTAGACCACACAGTAGCTAGCATTCAGACCGCAACATTTGTTGCTGAAAATGGCGGTATCGCTTACATTTACGATGGTAACTACACCATTACCGCTATTAAAAACTCAAGTATAAAATTCAAAGATAATGCAAAAGGATATATTTCAATTTTTGGTCTTTCAGGTGTTGCAAAAGGTGTTACGATTGATGGACTTTTATACACTTTAGACAATGCAGAAATCACTCCCCACTTCCCTATTGGTGTGAGTAATGAATTCATAAATAAAGAGAGTGAAATCTCTGTTAAAGATGGAGTTTTAACTATAATTTTTGAAGGAACTCGCAATTTAATAAAATAAATTTTATCCCCTTGATAAATCCAAAAGAGTTATCAAGGGGATAATTAGTTTTATTCGTCTGTTTTTTCGTTTGGTTTAACTACATCTTCTGAAAGCATTGGAACAGGATTTTCTGTCACAGTAACTTCTTCATCTGCTTTAACTTCAACAGTTTCTTCTGTTTTGGCTTCTGCATTTTCAGTAGTTTCTTCTGCAACAGCTTTGTTTTCGTTTTCCTTATCCTTTTCAGGATCATAATTTTCATCCATAAGCTCTAAGAAACGAGCAGCATTGATTTTTTCATTCTTAATAAGATTTTCTGCAATAAGTGTGAGTTTATCCTTATGCTGGGTAAGAATTTCTTCACAACGCTTTTCACAGTCTTCAATAATCTTTTTAATTTCTGTATCAATTTCAGTTGCAAATGTTTCTGAATAGTTTTTAGTATGGCTATAATCCATACCCAAGAATACTTCATCGTTGTCTTTACCATAAACAACAGGACCTAATTTTTCACTCATACCATAGCGTGTTACCATAGCCCTTGCCATATCAGTTGCTCTCGAAATATCAGATGATGGACCTGTCCATCTGTCATTATCAATGATTTTTTCTGCAACTCTACCGCCCATAAAGACGATAATCTGGTCAATCATAACAGATTTACTTCTGAATGAAGAATCCTCATTAGGTCTGTTAAGGGTATAACCGCCAGCCATACCGCGTGGAATAATTGAAATTTCATAAACAGGGTCACTGTTTTCAAGATAATAAGAAACAACTGCGTGACCTGCTTCATGGTAAGCAGTAAGCTTCTTATCTTTTTCAGTATATTTGTGTGATTTCTTTTCAGCACCAACTTCAACTTTAACAGTTGCCTCGTCGATTTCTACCATTGTGATTGCTTTCTTGTTGCGTTTAGCCGCAAGAAGTGCTGCTTCGTTAAGAAGATTTTCAAGGTCTGCACCAACAAAACCAATTGTTGCGTGAGCAATACTCTTTAAATCCACGTCAGGTCCGAGTGGTTTGTTTTTAGCGTGTACCTTTAAAATCTCTTCTCTACCCTTTAAGTCAGGGCGACCAACAGTAACGCGTCTATCAAAACGACCTGGTCTTAAAAGTGCTGGGTCTAAAATGTCTGCACGGTTAGTAGCTGCGATAATAATTACACCTTCGTTATTACCGAAACCATCCATTTCAACAAGTAATTGGTTTAAGGTCTGTTCTCTTTCGTCGTGACCACCGCCCATACCAGCGCCTCTGTGACGACCTACAGCATCAATTTCATCAATAAAAATAATAGATGGTGAGCTTTTCTTAGCCTGATCAAAGAGATCACGGACACGGGAAGCACCGACACCAACATACATCTCAACAAAGTCTGAACCTGAGATTGAGAAGAATGGCACATCCGCTTCACCAGCAACCGCTCTTGCTAAAAGTGTTTTACCTGTACCTGGAGGGCCAACTAAAAGCACACCTTTTGGAATTCTCGCACCAAGATCAGTAAACTTTTGTGGATCTTTTAAGAATTCAACAATTTCTTCTAATTCTGCCTTTTCTTCATCGGCACCAGCAACCTTATCGAAGGTTGTTTTTCTTTTTTCATCAGCGCCAAATTTAACTCTTGCTTTACCAAAGCCCATCGCTCTGTTGTTTTCGCTTGTAATAGAGTTATTCATTTTCTTCATAAGGAAGAAGCCCAAAATAACAACAGAAATAACACCAAGAATAATAGGAATTATCTGAAGCCACATTGAGTAAGATGTGCCAGAAACATAGTTGAATTTAATCTGCTTATCAGCTTCGTTTGAGCGATTATACTCAATAACATTGTCGTGAATGTCATTAACAAACATTGACACATTTGGCACAGAATATCTGCCCTTACTGCCATCCTCGAGAGTATAAGTGAGAGCACCAGTTCCTATATTTAATTCATATTCACTGACCTTGCCCTCGTCAAAAAGCTCAATAACCTGATAATATTCCAGCTTTTCGGTTGTAGAAGTACCTGAGTAAAAATAAATTAACACCATTACCATTAAAGGAATAAGAATATATGGTAACACTGCTTTTACTTTGTCGTTGATTTTAATAGTGAGTCACCTACTTATTTGAAATTGAAATTAAAATTAAATTATAAATAAAACTAAAATATATTATTAGTTATTATTCTCATAAACACTTTCTTTAAGTACGCCTATAAATGGCAAATTTCTGTAGTATTCAGAATAATCGAGACCATAACCTACAATAAATTCATTAGGAACTAAAGAGCCTACATAGTCAGCCTTTATGTCAGCTTCGCGTCTTTCTGGCTTATCAAAAAGTGTACAGATTTTAATTGAAGCTGGTTTTCTTGCAGATAAAATATCTCTTATATAATAAAGGGTTTTACCACTGTCTAAAATATCTTCAATTATAATAATATCCTTACCTTGAATATCATTATCCAAATCCTTATTTATTTTCACTCTGCCTGTACTCTCAGTGCCATTACCATAGCTTGAAACTGCCATAAAATCAATATTGCAAGGCAAGTCTATAGCTCTCATCAAGTCTGCCATAAATATAACAGAGCCCTTTAAAATACCAATTAAAAGAAGATTCTTACCTTTATTATCTGCGGTTATTTGCTCGCCTAAACGCTTAACAATAGATTTAAGTTCATCTTCATCAATAAGAATTTTTTTGATATCATCAGTCATTTTTTGTGAAACCATTTTTTACACCCTTTATTACCATTGCTTTGTTGGTATTTGGTGTTATTGCATTTCGTTTGTTAACACCGAAACCATAAACCCACACAACACCGTGTTCATCTGCTAAAACAGGAAGAGTATCCCTTTCTTCTCTACTTATATTTTCTTCAATGAAAAGTTTTTTCAAGGTTTTTGTAACATTTCGTTTACGAAGAGTAATTTTATCCCCCTCTTTACGACTTCTCAAAACCAAATTTCCATATATTGTATCATAATCTATTAAATTATCCAATAGCAAATCATTAATTTTTTGTGAAATTTTGGTATTTAATTCACTTTTTATTGTATATTCGCCAAAACATATATTGAAATCATAGCTTTCTAAAAATATTGTTTCTGTATTCTTACTATCATTATTATTGACATTATCAAAAAATTTCAAAACACCATTTCTTGTTTCGCAATAACAATTTTTGTAAAGTTGAATTTTCTCATTTTCATTCAAACAATTTAAAACAGCATTTATTTTTTTACTATCTGGCGATTCACCTGAAAAGCGTTTAATTGCCTTGAAAATCACTCTCGTTTTTATTGCTGAATGTAAATCATTTATTATATCGACACTATACGAAAACTCGTTAATTTCTGAATGTTTCATAGCGTTTTCAGCTACAGAATCCAGATAATCGTCATCAATTCGTACACTCTGAGAAAAGCGTGAAAACGCCTCAACCGCCGAAGAATTAATTTTTTCAAGCTCCGGTAAAATCAAATGACGAATTTTATTTCTTGTATAAACATCGCCTGTATTTGTGCTATCTGTAACAAAGTCCAGACCGTTTTCTTCGCAATATTTTTCAATTTCTTCTCTTGTACAAAAAATAAGGGGTCTTATAATATTTTCACGCTTTGGAGGGATTCCCTTTGCCCCTGCTAACGCAGAACCACGTGTAATATTAAAAATAACTGTTTCCATATTGTCGTTACTGTTATGTGCAGTAGCAATAACGGAATCTTCACTTGCTAAAGAATTAAAAAATTCGTAGCGAATTCTTCTCCCCGCTTCTTCTAAGCTTTCGCCAGTTTCATTTGCTTCTTTAATGCAATCTGCATTTAACAGCTTAAATTCAACATTAAGACTTTGTGCAAATGCCTTTGAAAATAAAACATCTCTTTCTGCCTCTTCTCCACGAATTCCGTGGTTTATGTGTGAAGCGATAAGCTTTAAATTATATTCTGCCTTTAAGGAGTGTAGCAAATGCAAAAGACAAACGGAATCTGCTCCGCCAGAAAGTCCGACAATAACAGTCGCATTTTTTCTAAGCATTGCATATTCCTTAATTGCCTTTTTTGCTTTTTCTAAAACTAATAAAGTATTAGTATTCATCACGATACTCCAAGGTTGAGAAGAGTGTAAACTGACCATCCCAGTGAAGCTTTATTCTTTCAGTAGGACCATGACGGTTTTTAGCCACGTCTACATCTGCCTGAGACATATCGACCTCTTCTGCATTTTGCTTATCATTTTTATAATACCCTTCCCTATAGAGCATCATAACAATATCAGCATCCTGCTCGATAGAACCAGAGTCACGAAGGTCAGAAAGCATTGGTCTGTTTGATGCTTTACCATTCTTTTCAGGTCCACGAGAAAGCTGACAACATACTACTACAGGGATTTTAAGGTCTTTTGCAAGAAGCTTTAAGCTACGGGTGATTTCAGTAATTTCCTGAACACGATTACCTTTTATATTTTTATCCGCAGTCTGCATAAGACCTAAGTAGTCGATAATAATGCAATCAACATTTTTCATTCTTCTGATTTTTGCTTTTATTTCAGGAACAGTAATAGTTGAGGTATCATCAAAATAAAGCTCACAGCGTGAAGCTAAAAGATTTGTAGCCTCTGCTAATCGTTGCCACTCTGCCTGACTGATATTACCTGAACGAAGCTTATTACTCTCAACACGAGCCTCGGTTGAAAGAACACGTGAAGCTAACTGTTCATTTGACATTTCCAAGGAAAAGAAAATAACCTTTTTACCAGTCATACCAACATTACGGGCAATATTTAATGCAAAGCTTGTTTTACCCATAGCAGGACGAGCACCAATTAAAACAAGGTCTGAACGGTTAAGCCCGGAAATAATTTCATCAAGCTTAGAAAAACCTGTTGGAATACCTTTGAAATCCTCGGCATTTTCAGATGTGATATTTGAAAGTGTAGGATAAACCTCGTTTGTAATAACATCACTAAGACGCTGTATTGAGCTTGTAGATTTACCTTTACGAAGATTATAAATACTCTGCTCCGCTGACTCTAAAAGCACGTCGGCTTCAACACCAGATGAAGCTGAGTCAATAGTATCCTGAGAGATATCAATAAG
The DNA here is from genome assembly GCA_045613085.1 of Acutalibacteraceae bacterium. GTDB lineage: Bacteria > Bacillota > Clostridia > Oscillospirales > Acutalibacteraceae > DTU089. Next base: position 41,021 of record JAZLAG010000019.1, read on the forward strand.
TCTTCTGATAAAGAAATTATCCTGAACAATCTTGCAGTAGTTTTCAACATTTGCAGTTGATGGAACACTCTCAGCTAACTGTGCTAAATAGTTCTTACCTGATTCCTCGTCAAATATACCCTTTTCTTTTAATCTCTCTAAAATTACAAGTGCATCTATTCTTGAACCTAATGTATCAAGAGTCACCATAATATTATAAATTTCTTTGTGCTGAGGGTAATAAAACGCTTCTGGAGTAACAACTGAAATAACACGGCTCAAACATTCTGGGTCAATTAAAACAGAACCCAATATTGCTTGCTCTGCTGTAAAGCTGAATTTATCTTTATAAACATCAGCATTAGTTGTTGTTAAGTCTTTTTCTGCCATACCTTTTCACCATAGAGTGAGTGTATTCGAACCAAATATGCCTTAAATGTCCGATTTCACGCACCTTTTATATTTTTTGTCTTGATATACGACAGTATTTCAAGAGTTTTAACGATGTTACGGGAAAAAGTGACTGTATTAAACCATATTGGGTTCGGATTCACTCACTCTAAACCTTATGTATGTTCTATCGTCAAAAGATATATTATCTTCTGCTTTACCTTTAGTAGAACGGTATTCCCCGTCACAAAGAGGGTTGTTTATCAACTCTTCCTTTAAAAGCCTTTCGCTTTCTTCAAGAGTTCCTTTTAAATATGGGTAACCATCAGATGCAAGAACAACTTCGTCTCCCTCTTTCACCTTATGAATGACAATGTGTTCATCGGGAATCTGAGTTCCGTTAAAAATACCATAAGAGAATCTTCCTGTTTTATTTGCCAAAATATGTTGATTCTCTAATATTGGCATAATAAATGCTCTTCCCAGATCATTTTTAAGAAGTTCTTCCTGAGTTTTACCTTCCCTTTTCGCCATTTCAAGAACAAGAGTCCGAACATCCGAATTTATTCTATCAATCTCTTTTTCGTGAGGAAAAAGCCTGCCATTTATAAGGCACTGGCAATCCCCTATACTCCAGATTTCATTTCTTAATTTACTGAAAATGATTGCGCCTGCTGCCGCAGCGCCCTTAGGCTCATTCACCTCATAAAGCTCAGAAACCTTGTCGGTGATTTTATCAACAG
>JAZLAG010000020.1:0-20250 GCA_045613085.1 Acutalibacteraceae bacterium
CTATACCTCCGTGTGGATTTGAATCGATATATTTGACAGGAAGTTTATTTAATTTGTTGAATGCAATTTTTCTTATATCACGAACAGTATTGTAAGTTATATAGTTATTTATGATACTCATTATCCATTGTGAAATCCCGCCTAAAAGTACAACTATCACAATTTTAACTAAGACTGGAATTAACAAATCAAAATCAACATTACCTTTATCAATTATGACATCAACAGCATCACCAACAAGAATAGGGATATAAAGTGAAACAACAACAAAAACAAGAGCTAAAACAATAGTTAGAACGAGCATCGGTTTATATCTACCGATTATTGAAAACAATCTTTTTAGTGTTTGTTTTTTCGTATTCATTGTTCTTCACCCCCAAACTGAGAGTTACATATTTCTTGGTAAACCTCACAAGTGTTCTGTAATTCTTCGTGAGTTCCTACTGCAATTAACTCACCATCGTCTAAAACTAATATTTTATCAGAATTCATAACTGCAGAAACGCGTTGTGAAACAATAAAAACAGTTGGATTGTCAGGAAGCTCTTTTATAGCCTTTCTGAGCTTTGCATCTGTTGCTAAATCAAGTGCTGAAGCACTATCGTCAAGAATGAGAATAGGTGCATTTTTTATTATTGCACGAGCAATAGAAAGACGTTGCTTCTGACCACCAGAAAGATTTTTGCCATACTGCTCTATCTGGTAATCTAATCCCCCATCTTTCTTGAGAACAAATTCTTCTGCCTGAGAAATTTTTAATGCATTTATAAAATTCTCTTCAGTAGCGTTCATATTGCCCATCTTAATATTTTCTCTTATACTACCTTTAAAAAGCTCAGCCTTTTGTGGAACAATCGCAATATTCTCTCTTAAAAATTTTTCAGTCACCGAACTCACTGATTTATTAAAAACATTGAGTTCGCCCTCTGAAATATCATAAAAGCGTGCAATAAGATTTATAAGTGTTGTTTTACCCGAACCTGTACCACCTATAATACCTATTGTTTCGCCCTTTTTGGCGGTAAATGAAATATTCTCAAGCGAATTCTCATTTGAGTTTGGATATTTAAAAGAAACATTTTTAAATTCAACTGCTGTCTCACAGTTAAAATCAAATTCATCAACAGCATCTTTTAAATCAATAGTTGAATCCTGAATTTCAAAAACTTTAGAAATTCTACCTGCACTTGCAATCGACTTTGTAATGCTGACAATTAAGTTCGCAAGCTTTATAAGTTCAACCAAAATCTGCGCCATATAATTATAAAGTGCAACAACTGTACCTTGTGAAATATCACCATTATCAACTCTTATTGCACCTATCCAGATAAGAACAACTGCGGAAATATTTACAATTATAAATGTCATTGGATTAGTAAGTGCAGAAATTTTAGCAACTGCACGTTGTGCAATATTTAAAATAGAATTCTTTTCATTAAAAGTATTAATTTCATCTTGTTCTTTGCAGAATGCTCTGAAAACTCTTACCCCAGAAAGATTTTCACGAGTAGTAAGAAGTAACGAATCAAGTTTAGATTGAACGTTTTTATATTTTGGTATAGTTATAGCCATTACTGAAAATACAACTACAGAAAGTAACGGGATACATACAACAAAAACTAATGCTGACTTAACGTCTAAAGTGAACGCCATTATCATTGAGCCAAAAACAATAAATGGTGAACGCAAAAATAGCCTTAATGTCAAATTAACACCTGACTGGACTTGATTTATATCACTTGTCATTCGTGTAATTAAAGTTGAAGCACCTATTTTTTCGTGCTCGGCATACGAAAAGTTTTGAATATGACGGAACAAATCAGCTTTTAAATCAGTTGCCATTCCTACTGCTGCACGTGCTGACATATATTGTGCAGACACAGAAAAAAGCAAACCTAACACACCTAACACCAAAAGAATAAGGCACTGATTTACTACAAAATTGACACCACTTTTTACGCCTGCATCTACAATATTTGCAATAACAATAGGCACAAATAATTCCAGAAGAGCTTCTGACATTTTAAGAAGCGGCGCAAAAATAGTTTCTTTAATGTACTTCTTTAAATAACTTAAAATCTTTTTCATTTACAAACCTCAATATGAAATTTTACCCTATCTTCGTGATTATAATACTCAAGATTTTAAAAGTCAATCTGATATTATAAAACCCTCGAAGCAAAAACTCCGAGGGATAAAGAACAAAGAAAATTATCTCTTTGAGAACTGTGGTGCACGACGAGCGCCTTTGAGACCGTATTTCTTTCTTTCTTTCATTCTTGGGTCTCTTGTAAGAAGGCCAGCCTTTTTGAGAACTGGACGAACTTCATCTTCTGATTGAAGAAGAGCTCTAGCTATACCATGACGGATAGCACCAGCCTGACCTGTTACACCGCCACCTGCTACACGGCAGATAACATCATATTTTTCAGATGTTTCTGTAAGTGCGAGAGGCTGACGAACGATGAGTTTGAGTGTTTCAAGACCGAAATAATCGTCGATATCTCTGTCATTGATTGTGATTTTACCTGTACCTGGATATACACGAACACGAGCTACAGATTTTTTTCTTCTACCAGTACCGTAGAAATATGGTTTACTTTCGTACATTGTTTATTGCCTCCTCACTTAAAATTCTCTAACAATTGGCTTCTGAGCCTCTTGTTTGTGCTCTGCACCAGCGTAAACGCGGATACGAGTCATAGCATTTCTACCGATTGTGTTGTCAGGAAGCATTCCCTTAACAGCTTTTTCTACAACGAATTCTGGTTTTGTTTTCATAAGAGTACCGTATTTAACAGCTTTCATATTACCAACGAAACCAGTATGGTGATAATAAATCTTATCGTTAAGTTTATTACCAGTAAGAACAATTTTTGAAGCATTGATAACAATAACGCTATCGCCACAATCTGCGTGTGGTGTGAAAGTTGGTTTATGTTTGCCGCGAAGGATTGTAGCAGCTTCAACTGCAACTTCACCGAGTGTTCTGCCTTCAGCGTCAAGAACATACCATTGACGATCAGTAATATCGCCTTTAGGCATATAAGTAGACATAATAGTTACCTCCGTTAATTTTTTGGAACATAATAATCCCGTTTTGCCTTGATATATTATCACAGCAAAACGGGGATGTCAACACTTTTTTTAAGAAATTTCAAAATAACTTGCACTATCTCTCGTTTTCTTTGTTTTTCTTGTGTTTTCTATACATTTTCTCATTCGCCAAATTCAATTATTTGCCTATAAGGTGACGGAAGTCGAACCCCGTACGCCTAAAATTTAAATCTTTCGGCACATTAAGCCGTTTTTTTGTCTTGTTATACGTCAGTATGACTGCGCCAAAGAAACACCTTACTGCACCAAAATCTTTACAATTTTAGGTGCAAGCAGTTTTGTAAGACAAAAAAATTTTCATTAACAAGGAAAAACTCGCAGGAATACTGACGTATTTCAAGAGTTTTGACGATGTTAGTGGGGATTTTTGTCTTCCAAAACCGTGCGGAGTTCAGCTTCCGTCACCTTAACCTACTGTAATCTTTCACAACATTTATGGTATTTTTTTGGCGTTTTTTCTGTTTTCTTTGCTTTTTAGTTGTTGCAAAAAACATACAAAGCAATAAAGCTAATACAATTAACGCTACATAAAAGGCTGGTGACTTCACAAGTGTAACCACCCAATTAAACATTGCCCAGACATAATTTTTCTTTACTGTATGTGCCGCTGAAAGCATGATCTCAGTTATAACAACATCATTATAAAGAAGATAAGCTTTACCAACATCTTCCCCCTCTTTTATTGGAGCTTTTACTTCATCTGGAAAGTCAGAAGCGAAGCTAATGGTTAAATTATCAATTGTAACATCATTTAAAACAACCGCTTTCACTGATTCTTTAGGAACAAGACTTACATAATCATTTCCTCTACCAAATTTTACAGGGACCTCGCCAAGAATTCTGTCGGTATCTGCAAGAATTTTCATTTCCAAATTATCAAAAGCCCATCTTAACATATAACGGCAAGTTAAAAAAGCAGTATTTCTACCCTCTCCGTCAATATAGTAATTACTTACACCTTTCATTGCAATTGAAATGTAAGTATAACCATTCTTGGTTGCACTTGAAATAAGGCAAGTACCCGCTTTGTCAGTTGTACCTGTTTTAAGACCTACTGCACCAGGATAATGATAATAAGAATAGTCATTTAAAAGTGGGTTTGTATTATAAAGATAACGCTCGCCACTTTTGTTAGTTTTTGGCATTGTTTTACCATATTTCGATGAAATTTTCTTTATTGTTTCATTTTGTAGAGCGTGTTTCGCAATAATATACATATCATTTGCAGTCGTTCTGCTTTGCTTATCACTTTCAAAGCCCTTAGAAGCTTCATCATCAAGTCCATGTGGATTTGTAAAACGAGTGTTTTTACAGCCTAATGCTTCAACATAAGCGTTCATATCATTAACAAAAGCTTTTTCATCACCCTTACCATAATGGTATGCCAAAACTGCAGCAGCATCATTTGCACTTGGCAAAAACAAGCAATACAAAAGCATTTCAATTGTAGTCTTTTCACCCTTATGAAGTCCAGCAATTGAACTATCTGTACCCAGAATACTGTTAATCGCCTCATCTGAACAAGTAATTTGAGTCGAAAGTGAATCACCCTTGTCTAACACAACGAGAGCAGTTACAATCTTTGTAAGAGATGCTGGAGCTGTAATCATATCGGCATTTTTAGCATAAACAACTGTATCTGTATCAACATTTACAAGAAGAGCAATTTCAGACTCGTATGCTGGAGCTTCAATATCATAAACAGTTGAATTATCAGCTGCAAATGCAGTTACAGAAAACATTGAAAGCAATAAAATGAAACAATTTATTAAAATAAATAATTTTTTCATAGACAACACCCAATAAATGTAGTAAAATAGTAACTAATGTATTATAGCACTTTATTAAGAGAAATGAAATAGTATTTTGGAAAAAAGGAATGTGAATTTATGGTTTATATTACAGGTGACACACACGGAGACCCTGAGCGTCTTTCTAAATCTGCCTTAAAAGAGTTACAGGAGGGCGACACTTTAATTGTTTGTGGTGATTTCGGATTTGTGTGGGATAACTCTAAAGCAGAGCAAAAGATTTTAAAATCGTTCACTAAGAGAAAATATAACATCTGCTTTATTGATGGCACACACGAAAATTTTGAAATTCTCAACGGATACCCTGTAACTGCTTGGAATGGTGGTAAGGTTCACAGAATTTCAGACAATATTTTCCATCTTATGAGAGGTCAGATTTTCACTATAGATGGTTTGAAAATCTTCACTATGGGCGGTGGCGAAAGCCCTGACCTTGAATACAGACTTGAAGAAACATCTTGGTTAAAATACGAAATACCATCAAAAGCAGAATTATTAGAAGGTGCAAACAATTTAGAAAATGTTGATTGCAAGGTTAATGTTATATTAACGCACGAACCTTCCGGAATTATTAAGGATTTCTTAAAATTAGGTAACAACGAAGCGATTCATGTTACAACACTCAATGCATATTTTGATGAGCTTTCAAAATGTAGTACATTTGACCGCTGGTTCTTTGGTAGTTTACACCTTGATAAATATATTTCTAATTCATATATCGGCGTACACAAAGCACTTGTCAATGCACATACAGGCGAAAGAATTAGTATCTGATAATAATTATAACAGAACTTGACAAACAACCAAGTTCTGTTATAATTGTAATATTGATGTTTGCCTCCATAGTTAAATGGATATAAGAACCTGTCGCTAAGCGCGCCAGAACCTTGTTACTCGCTACGCTCGTAATAATAAACCCCTTGTGAATATTTTGTTTAGTATGTATCTGCCCTCATAGTTAAATGGATATAATAAACCCCTCCTAAGGGTTAGTTATAGGTTCGATTCCTATTGGGGGTGCCAAAATATAAAAGCACTTGAGAATTTTTCTCAAGTGCTTTTTGATATTAAACCCAACTTGTAATAAATATCTCTAAACCAATAAAAATAAGAATTACACCACCTAAAACCCCAGCTTTACCACTGAGTTTTGTGCCAAATTTTTTACCGATTAAAATACCGGCAAAGCAAATGAAGAATGTTACAATTGCAATTATTAAAACTGCTAAGAGAGCTAGAGCAAATGTATAATCAGCAATAGTAAAGCCAACTGAAAGTGCATCAATAGAAGTAGCAACACCCTGAACTAAAAGTGCGGTTAAACCAACGCTTCTGAACTCGGTATCTTCCCCTTCTTTATTCTTAATGCTATCATAAAGCATTTTACCACCTATGTAACAAAGAAGAATTAAAGCAATCCACGGAATGAGTTTTTCGAACCAGCTGAAATACTGAACGATTGTATGGACACAAATCCAACCAATAAGTGGCATTAAGCCTTGAAACAAAGCAAAAAGACCTGCAACGCCAGTAATTTTACTTTTTTTCATTTTCGGCTCATTAAGACCATTTGCAAGAGATACAGAAAATGCATCCATCGCAAGACCGATACCGAGTAATATGTTATTGAAGAAGAATGTAAAATTGAGCATAAATTTATACTCCTTTATTTTGTGTTCTCTTTTGCGGTTTTGCAAGATGCAATTAGCAACCTTCTGATATTACCGCATAATTTTTCTGCATATTTAAATTTATTCTCATCAATTCGCTTTGTTTCGTACATTAATTTTAACCAATAACTTGTTTCATTGGATTCTTTTAATGCAATTTCTAACTTTGAAATAAAATCACGTTTACTCTGCGCATACTGGGCTTCGTGTATATTAGCACCAACAGAAGTTCCAGCCCTTGCAAGTTGATCTGTCATATAAGAACTTTTTGGCATTTTTATTTCGTCAACAAGTTTAACAATAACTATAGCAAACTCAAAGGATAAATCAACTAATTTATTCTCAGACACAAAATCACCTATTCTTTTTGTTTTAATGATATATCGCTTACGCAATGTGATATATGTAAAAATACATGTGATATATTTGCTAATAGCAAATATGATATGATATCCGTTCTCTAATACGCTTCAGCGTATATCACCCACGAAAGTGGATATCATATTGAAAATATATCACCCGTTTTAATAAACGGATATCATTGCAAGAACCCGACTTGTTTTACAACAAATCGGGTTCTTGCTGGTGCTGGTGATCGGACTTGAACCGATACGATGTTGCCACCGAGGGATTTTAAGTCCCTTGCGTCTGCCTATTCCGCCACACCAGCATTACTTGAACAATTATACTCATTTAACTTATGTTTGTCAAGTGTTTTTTTCCAAATATTAAAAATTTTATATTACAAATCCACCATTTACTCCAAGAACCTGTCCAGTAATAAAATCGGAATTAGACGAAAGTAAGAAAGCAACTGCATTTGCAACATCTATTGGCTCACCTAATCTGTTGAGCGGTGTTTCTTCCTTTAATGCTTTTAAATCCATAGGAGAAAATTCTGAAATCATATCTGTCTTAATAACACCTGGTGAAACTGCATTAACTGTAATTCCAGAAAGACCAACTTCCTTAGCAAGTGCCTTTGTCATACCAATTAAACCAGCCTTTGAAGCTGAGTAGTGAACTTCCATTGAAGCACCAACCTCACCCCACATTGAAGTAATATTTACAATTTTTCCCTCTTTATTCTTAAGCATACGCTTAACAGCCTCACGCGAGCAAAAAAAGGCACCTGAAAGATTTACACCTATCATATCGTCCCACATATCGTCGGTAATATCGGTAAACAATGCTTGTTCCGCAATACCAGAGTTATTTACCAAACCATAGAGTGAGCCGAAACGACTATCAATCGCATTAAACATTTTTCTAACATCATTCGGATTTGAAATGTCAGCTTTGAAAATTTCTGCATCAGCACCGAGCGACAACAAATCTTGTTTCAATTCTTCTGCCTCAGCTTTAGAGGTATTGTAACCAATTGCAATAGAGTACCCCTTTAATGCAAGCTTTCTACAAATATCTGCACCTATCCCCTTAGCTCCACCTGTAACAAGTACCACTCTTTTTGTAATATTATTCACTTTTTGAACCCCCAATCAAATCAGAAAACTCTTCAACATTTTCTGGTGTTAAAGCTTTTGCTTTATAGCCAGCTGGCGGTGCAAAAAAGCCACTTGGAGCACTGTCTGTTACAGTATCATAATAAATAATAGTACCATCTTTATTCTCGGACATCAAAATTGTATCGCCTTTATAATATGTGGTGCTACCATCATCATACTTACTATAAGAAACCTCTTTACCATCTTTAGTGGTTGTACCATTTTTAACAATTTTCTTATCACTATCTAACAAATCGTCCTCTAAAAGAGAATTAACATCAGCATCATCATAATCTGCTAAAAGGGCTTTAGGAATTGTTAAGTAGCTTTTATCTTCAATTTGAACTAAATAAATATTGATAGCATCAATAATAATACCAAGCTGATTACCATTATAAACAGTCATAATAGCATATTTGTTACCATTCTGAGCTAATTTATAAGTTGAAGTTTTACCATCTTTCACAATTCTACCAATAACATAATAGTTTCTTGACTCAAAAATTGAACGGTCATTCTGAGCAGTGTTACCAGTTGCTGAATTGTAACGATTATCTGTAATACCACCCAAGGCATTTTCATTTAATTTGCTATAAAAATCCTTACCCTCCTGAATTTCTTCATCAGAAAGTGTAACATTTTCCGTGCCGACAACATTTCCGTCAGTATCAGTTACTTCAACAACTCTTGTTACAGAATTGCTGATACCAACTTGCGAAACATCTTCGGGACCACCAGGTAACTCAATTGCAAAGTTGCAACCGCTAAGCATAATTGCAACCATTAAAACAATAGCAGAAAGTATAACAATTGATTTTCTCTTCATAACAAACTCCGTTAATAATACTTTAATTTTTAGTTTTACTAGCCTTAACAATACCTTTAATATAATTAAAGGTTTCTTTCTCACCCTTTTCCTGAAGCATTAAAAGCCAGGACTCTAAAAGGTCAGATGTATTTTTATGGATTACTCGCCTACTCTTTGATTTCATAAAATACTCAATAGGCATATTTTCATTATAAGTTTTTTCGTTATATATTTTACTTGCCGCAACTCTGTCACAAAACATTTCAACTACATAATTTAAAGGCATCTCTACAGGCTCGACATTCTTACTAATTGGATTATAATCAAACCAATACTCAAAATGATGCTTGTTTCTGCCTTTATGATGCATCCATGCAAGTGAATAACCATTTTCTTGCCTTTCTGCTTCGTTAGGACTTTTTTCACCCAAATAATAATGTGCTCCAACCAAAAACTCGGTTGGTGTATATTTGGAAAGGTCGTGTCTTAAGCCCTGCCAAAGAATTCCGCATTTAGCACAATGGCGAATTACAGCGTGTCTGTGCTTTGTAATAGTTTTAAAGTGTTTAATTGGGTGTCCCATAAACAACCTCTTTATTTAGAAATTTTATAAGTATAGAGATATTGAGAATTGATATCATCTGGTGAATCAATATCTGCTTTTAAAGAAAGTTTGCCGTTATCATTAAAAATTTCAACTTTTGCATCTGAACCGAGAAGTGAAACTTTTAAATCTTCACTGTATGGCACTTCTTCAAATGTCTGCTTTTTAGATGGGAAAATTTCAGTAATCGCATAAGTGTTATTACCACTCTTTGTGTAGTAAAGACCATCTTTTTTAATCTTTTCATAAACCTCTGAATCATAAATAGCTTCACCATTTACCTCTAACCATTTACCCATACCTAAAAGGCGTTCTTCCATAAGTGGTGGAATTGTGCCATCAGCATCAGGACCAATATTAAGAAGGAAGTTACCACCTTTTGAAACGAGTGAACAAAGTGTCTTGAGAAGCTCTTTAACAGAAAGATAATTCTCACAACCCTCTTCCTTATTTAAACCAAAAGAATGACCAATGCCACGACATTCTTCAAATGGTCTGTCTAATTCAACGTCTTCAATTCGTCTTTCTGTACCTAAATAAACATCAATAATTCCATACTCAGTTGTGAAATTACCGCCTTTTCTACCACGTGTCTCTTTACCCCAACGGTCATTAGGAACAATAAAATCTTTAACAGATGATTCATTATAAAGCCATTGTAAGAATTCTGTTGAATGCCACACATCACTTTCATGTTCCCACTCGCCATCTGTAAAGAGTGTGTTTGGCTGATATTTTTCAACCAACTCTTTAAGCATTGGATGTAAATGCTCTAAAGCGTATTTTTCAGGATCTTCTAAGTAATAAGGATGCCACCATTCATAAACTGAATGATAAACACCAAAACGAACACCTGTACCTTCCATTGCATTTTTAAGTTCCATAAGAAAGTCACGTTTTGGAGCGCATTCAACTGAATTGAGCCCTGGTGCATATTTTGTTTCATAAAGGCAGTAACCATCATGATGCTTAGAAACAAAGTTTATATATTTAGCACCTGAACGTTTAAAAAGCTCCGCCCATTTATTAGCATCAAAGCGTTCGCCCTTAAAATCATTTAAAAAATCATAATATGGTCTTGAATTATAATGCTTCTTGTGAAACTCTTTATATTTTTCCTGTGCCGGAGTTTCAGGGTTTTCCATATTACAAGAGTAGCCATACCACTCAGCATAATCTTTAAGAGGAGCATAAGCTGGCACACTGTATAAACCCCAGTGAATAAAAATGCCAAATTTAGCCTTGCCAAACCAATCAGGTACTTTTCTGCTATTTAATGATTCCCAATTATTTTCAAACATTACAAAACCGACTTTCTTATATATTTCTATTGCAAAATGAACTGTAGTAGTTAAACTTTCGAGTTTTAAAAGTTTTTCTGTATCTTCTTTTGATGTTTTATAATAGTAAGGTGTCATTGTAAAGAGATTATAAATATCATCTTTATTCTCTAAAGTAATCTGATATTTCAATTCTACCGAATCAACTAAGGTAAATAGTTCATCATTTTTTATTTCAGGTTTGTTTTTATATGGTTTGTCATATATAGCCTTTTTAAGCTCCCATAAATGTTCACTTAATGGCACAACCTTAATTAAAAAACCATCTTTATTTAACACCCTGTTAAACTCTTCATAAGCACATGGTGCAAAAATATTGAGAATTATATCTGCACTATTTTCAGCAAATGGTAGTTGAAATGCACTTGCTACTGCATATTTAATTGATTTATCGTCTCTAGAAGCGTACTGCAACGCATTTTTGCTTATATCTATTCCGTAAATATCAGAAATACCGCACTTACTTTTTACCTGAGAGGTGTAGTACCCTTCACCACAACCAATATCGTACAACACACACTTCTGTGTTTTAATTTTATTAATAACATTACAGATTTCTTCAGATAAATTGGAGTAATAACCATTTTCCAAAAAAACACGACGGGATTTAACCATAAGTTTATCATCACCGTGACGTTTTTGTGAAGACTTCTGTGACATCAGAAGATTGACGTAACCCTGTTTGGCTTTATCAAAACAATGGTTGTTTTCACAAATAAATTTACTTTCCTGCTCAGTTAAAGCAAGACTACATACAGGACAAACAAAACGAGTCATACTATGTAATTATTCTTCAATTAAAAGCTTTTTGAGCTCTGACATAAATGTGTTGATATCTTTAAACTGACGATAAACCGAAGCAAAACGAACGTAAGCAACTTCGTCAACATCTTTAAGCTTATCCATAACAAGCTCACCAATTTTAACAGAAGTAATTTCTCTGTCGAGTGAGTTTTGAATTTCTGATTCAATTTCATCAACTATTTTTTCGAGAGTGTCAATAGGTACAGGTCTCTTTTCACAAGCACGAACCATACCTTTAAGAAGTTTTTCACGATTGAAAGATTCTCTTGACTTATCTTTCTTGATAATCATAATCGGAACACTTTCAATAATTTCATAAGTTGTGAAACGATTTGCACAGCTTATGCACTCTCTACGACGGCGGATTTTTTCACCTTCATCAGTAGGTCTTGAGTCTATAACTTTACTTTCTTCATAACCACAAAAAGGACATTTCATAGCAATAACCCCTTAAAATATAATATATAGATTGATTATACCAAATATATGTATACAATTCAAGAGTTTTCAGAGATTTCCACAACATTTTGTTTAGAGTGAGTGTGTTCGAATCAAATATGCCTTAAATGTCCGATTTCACGCACCTTTTGTATTTTTTTGTCTCAATATACGTCAGTATAACTTCGTAAATGTAATCCAAAATGTACGCAAACTCGGACATTTCAGGTTCTACGAAGTTTAATACTTGGCAATTTTTTCTGTAACAAGGCAAAACTCGCAGGAATACTGACGTATTTCAAGAGTTTTAACGATGTTACGGGGAAAAGTGACTGTATTAAACCATATCTGGTTCGAACACGCTCACTCTAAATATAATAAAACTTACTATATAATCCGATTATAATTCTGTAACCTGAACTTTGAAATCTGCAGTTACTTTTGGGTGAAGCTTAACCTGAGCCTGATATGTACCAAAAGCCTTGATATCATCAACGATGATTTTTCTCTTATCTGCAGTGATATTGAATTTTTTGTTTACTTCAACTGCGATTTCCTTTGCAGTAATTGAGCCGAAAAGTTTACCATTTGCTCCGCCCTTTGCTTTAAGCTCAACAGTTTGTCCATTAATTTTTTCAGCATTTGCCTTTGCAGCCTTCAACTCTTCATCTGCCTTAAATTTCTCTGATGACTCTTTGTTTTTAAGCTCTGACATAAGCTGAGCATTGATTTCACTTGCTAACTTTCTTGGAAAAAGGAAGTTTCTTGCATACCCCTCAGATACGCTTACCTTTTCACCTTTTTTACCAAGCCCTTTTACATCACTATTTAATACTACATCCATTTTAATTACCTCTACTTTTCTTTATAATACGCATCTATTGCATCTTTCAATTTAGTTAATGCTTCATCAAAGGACACCTGAGGAAGCTGACAAGCAGCCATTGTGCTATGGCCTCCACCGCCCAACTTTTCGGTGATAAGCTGAACATTCTCTTCACCTAATGAACGTGCTGATATATTAACTAAATCATCTTTAATTTTTGAAATAACAAATGATGCTTTAACACCACTTATATTAAGCATATCGTCTGCTGCTTTGGCTGTGATAACTCTGATGTTATCAATCTTTTTATCTGCGATAGAAATCATACAATTTTTGTAATTAATCGCATTTTTTATAATCTCATTTTCGCCATTAATTTGCTCTACATTTACGGAGAATAATTTTTTAACTTCAACGGTATTTGCACCATTTTGCTTCAAATAAGCCGCTGCTTCAAAGGTTCTTCCAGATGTTTTTAAAACATAATCCTTTGTATCAAGCACAATACCCGCTAAAAGTGCAGTCGCTATTTCCGCTGGCAAATCAATCCGGGTTGTTGAATATTCAAGCAACTCAGAAACCATCTCACATGCAGATGAAGAAAGCGGTGAATGATAAAAAATCTCTGCATCATCAATATAATCCGCATTTCTTCTATGGTGGTCGATTATAATCTTTGTGCCACCATCCTCGTAAACAGCATCACTCTCTAAAAGGTTTTCAACATGAGTATCAACAACAATCACAAGTGTTTTACTATCACAAAAGCGCTTACCTTCATCGTGGTCAACAAATTTATCATAACCATTATCCTCAAGATATTTGATAAGCGGTCCCGCAAGTGACTTTTTCTCATCGATTACAACCTTCGCATTGACACCATTCTGACGGCAGAAATACTCCATACCGACTGAGGCACCAACCGAGTCGTTATCTGAAAACCTATGCCCCATAATGACAACTTTATTGTGCCTTTTAATCTCGTTTAAAATATTTGCAGAAGTCTGCCTTGGTGAAACCTTTGATGTTGCATTGTCAAGGTTTGCTCTACCGCCGAAAAATGTGTATTCTTCGTTCATAAACATAGCACACTGGTCGCCACCACGCCCTAACGCTAATTCTAAAGAGCGTTTCGCCTGAGTTTCACATTCTAAAACATTTTCTCCTGTACCTACGCCAATAGAAAGCGTAGCACCCATCTCAATGTTTTCATATTTATATTCTCTTACAGTATTTAAAACATCGAATTTCGCTTTAGATAGCTCGTTAAGACCGCGTACCTCACCGATTACTAAAAATCTGCCCTCTGCAGTTTTCTTAAAGACAACATTACGATTTTCAAGCCATTTTTCCAATATACTCTCAATACCACTTGTGATAGATGCAAATTTACTATCAGAATACTTTCTGTAAAGTATATCAATGTTATCAACAAGAATGTGCATAACATAAGGTCTTGTTGCAAGATATTCTCTTTCTGTTGTTTTAAAATATGTATCATCAAGAAAATAAAGTGCAACTAATTTGTTTTTCTTATCTATTACTTTTGTTGAAAAAACCGTGTAAAGACGCTCATTATATTCAATACACACAGACTCGTTGTTTGAAAAATAGTCTATTGAAAATTTCTTGAAGCAATCAGTAATTTTAAAATCATTTATATCTCCATCCATAAGAATGTCAGATAAAAAAAGCTTATTGTGCCAGATGATTATTCCATTAGCATCACAAAGCACACAAGGAAGCGGGAAAGAGTCGATATTTTTAATATCTCCCCTTAATGATTTATCGATTTGTTTTACATATTTCTTGGTTGTTATTATGCTAAATACTGAATGTACAATAGTCAAAACTAAAACTAATGCAAAGCCTATAAAAGAGATGAGTGCACCTCTTTTATCAATAAACAACATTCCAATTCCCGAAAACAAAAACAACAACGCTGATAAAAATCCTATAGGATTTTGATACAACAAGCTTTTAAACCTCATAATCTTTCTCCTAAGAACTGATTTCAATACACTTCCATAATAATTGGTAAAATCATAGGACTACGCTTTGTTCTTTCATACATAAGCTTTGAAACATCATCACGAAGCTTGTTTGTCATCTGATTAAGGTCAAAGCTGTATGGCGGAAAGCTATTAATTACATTCATTGAAAGTGAAACTGCTTCACTCATTAAAAGCTCTGCTTCTTTAACATAGACAAAGCCTTTTGATACAATATCAGGCCCTGTGAGAAGTTCTCCCGACGCTGCATCAATGGTTGCAGCAATTATTATAATACCGTCAGTACCAAGATGCTGTCTTTCACGCATAACTCTCGTACCAACATCACCCACGCCATAACCATCAACATAAACCTTGCCGTGAGTTACCGTGCCTGACACAGCAATATTCATATCACTTACAGAAACTTCATAGCCGTTGTCAGCAATAATAATATTATTATGTGGCACACCAATACTTTCAGCTAATTTTGCGTGGTATCTCAAATGCTTTTGCTCACCATGAACAGGGATAAAATACTTAGGCTTGACAAGTGAAAGCATTATTTTAAGCTCTTCCTGACAAGCGTGACCAGAAACATGGACATCATACATTTTTTCATAAACAACCTGTGCACCAAGACAAAGTAAATCGTTTATAACCTTATAAACTGTTTTTTCGTTACCTGGGATTGGTCTTGCCGATATAATTACGCAGTCGTTACAACCGATTTCTACCTTGCGATGATTTTTTGAAGCCATACGCGAAAGTGCTGACATAGCCTCACCCTGACTGCCTGTAGTTATAATTACAAGCTGTTCGTCGTTATATCTTTTAATTTCATCAATACCAATTAAAGTACCATCTGGAATATGAACATATCCGAGTTCACTTGCTATTGCGGTAACATTTTCAAGGCTTCTGCCTGAAAGTGCTACCTTTCTGCCTGTTTTAGAAGCAATATCTATAATCTGCTGAACACGGTGTATATTTGACGCAAAGGTTGCAATTATAATTCTTCTGTTACCCGCTTTTGTAAAGAGGCTCTGGAAAGTTTCACCAACCTTGCTTTCACTCTGGGTATAGCCTGGTTGCTCTGCATTTGTTGAGTCTGAAAGAAGACACAAAACGCCCTCATTACCAAGCTCTGCAAAGCGTGAAAGATTTATAATTTCACCATCAATAGGTGTGGTATCAATTTTAAAGTCACCTGTCTGAACTATAGTACCCGCACCACATTTTATAGCAAGTGCTACAGCACCAGGAATTGAGTGATTAACATGTATAAACTCGACATTGAAATCGCCTAAACAGATTTCCTCACCAGGATTAATAACCTTTACATCTACAGTTTTATCTAATTTATGCTCAGAGAGCTTACCCATAATAAGCCCAGCAGTCAAGAGTGTTGCATAAACAGGGACATTTATCTTTTTGAGCAAATAGCATAACGCTCCTATATGGTCCTCGTGACCGTGAGTGATTAAAATACCTTTGATTTTTTCTGCATTTCTTTCAACATAAGTAAAGTCAGGTATAACAAAGTCAACACCTAACTGGTCAGACTCGGGAAAAGCAAGACCACAATCAACTATGAGCATACTTTTTTCATACTCATAGACAGTCATATTTTTACCAACCTCGTTAAGACCACCAAGGAATGAAATTTTAACTGGATTATTTTTTACAGGTGGTTTTATTTTTCCATAACGATTAGTCTTTTTTGACTGTTCAGTTTTTCTTGTGTTTTTGGATTGAGTATTTTTTGTGTTCTGATTAATTACAGTTTCAACGCTTTGCTCATTTGGCATTTTGCCACCACCTTGTTTTTTACTCTTATTAAAGGGGCTATGCTGTTTTCGTTGTTTTTTCTGGTTTTTGTTTTGATATTTATTAGCATTTTTATTGTTGTATTTTTGATTTTTCTTATTAGATTTACCGCCTTTTTTATGTGCTCCATCAAAAATAGGTAAATCATTATTTTTTTCTTTTTCCATAATCGCTCCGTTTCTTTATTTTTTTATTCTTATTTTATATGTAGATAGCGGAAAGCAACCGCTACCAAAATCTCAAACAGATACACTAAGCCATAATATCATATTTTAACCATTATATTATACTTTTTTTAGCAGTCAATGTCAATACTGATAAGCTTTTCTATTTCGCCACAAAGTTCATCTGCTAATTCGGCTGTAACCGCTTCTGTAATAATTTTTAGTCGTTTACCATTAGAGTCACTTCGAACCTTTGCTATACCCTTTTCATTATTCAGCGTCACACCACCGCTTTCATCAGCTTTAAAATTATTACCTAACAATTCTTTTGATATAAGTGCTGGCGAAACATCTATTTCCATCACCTTTTTTGCTACATAAAACTCTGGTAATTCCTCTGCTAATTCTTTAAGTGTTTTATTTTCTTTAATCATAATTTTAATGAGTCTGAACATCAGTAAAACAGCGTCTCTTGACCAAAGCTGATTTGTTGTTATGGTCTTTATTTTGCTACTTTCACTCTGTGGCTCTGAATATTCTGAAAAACGGTATGTTTTTCTGCCTAATGCATTTCCCAGTGTAGTTATAATCTGAGGTGCATCCCAAGGCAGTGCAACATCTGTACCATTTTTCATTTCGTTATGAGCTACAACGGCTAAAATTTTTTCATGCGGGAAGCTTATGCTTTTTTCAATAACAGTGATTTTTGTTCCAAGATTATTAATTTTAATTATAAAATCTTCGTTCTCATTCTTTATACATAATCTACTAAATACTCTTTTTACACATTGCTCTGAAATCTGATTACCGCACAGAAACAAACAAGAAAATTGCAGTATTTTTAAATCATCAAACTGACGGCAAATTTCGTTTATATACATTTCACTAATGCTATCTATTACGCTTACACTCTGGCAATCGCCACCGGCACAGCGTTTGAATTCGTTCCGTTTTAAAATTAGTTCTAATTTTCTTGAATTCGCACGCGATAAAGCAACACCGCCTTTTTCACAAAGTGACAGAGAAACACCACTCTCACCACCACTTATAAAAATTACAATATCTGTATCGCAAAATATTGAATAATAAAACATTTGAGAGTAAAAACTCTTGCCTAAATCAAAGCTTTTAGCACCAACACTTATTAAACCACCTAAAATTCCGCATTTAAGTGCCAAAGAATTTGTTTCGCCGTCAATACCAACACCCACTCTTACGCCATCAAATAGAGTACCAATAGCAGCACCCAGTCTTGCAGTTTTTTCTGGAGTCAATTCGACACCGAAATCGCCAAAAATAATATTATTTATCTGAATAACTCTGTTTATAGGCTGTGAATATTTTACATTTTCTGTTACAGTAACTCTATTTTCAATCGTTTTATTAGGCCACACGAGTACACTATTGGTTATAATGCTATCTTCACCTATTACGCTATTTTCACCTATAACTGAATCCTCAAAAACTGAAGCACCTTTTTTCACTGAAACACCTTCACAAAGCACAGAACCATTCACACTGCACCCAGAGGAAACATAAACACTTTTTAAAAGCACGCTTTCTCTTATCTTACTTCCTTTGGAAACAAGAGAGCCCTCTCCTATTATTGTGAAAGGTCCAATAACTGCACCGTTTTCAATTTGAACATTATCTCCAAAGAATACCGGTGGAATTATAACAAAATTACCATTTGGCACAGACGATTTTGTAAATATCCCCTCTGCTACAAAAGGTAATTTTTTAGAGGTCTTTCCTCTTAAAATATCAAATTGAATTTTTTTATAGTCATCTATATCATAAAGGGGGTACCAATATTCATTTGAAATATATGCACCTATTTTAAAATTCTCATAAATAAGTCTTGTAAATAAATCTTTAGTTGAGTTACAGACTATATTATCAGGGATAGCTTCTATAATATCAGGTTCTAAAAAATAAATACCGCAACTTACAACATCTGAAACGACCTCACTCCAAGCGGGTTTTTCAATGAAATCTGAAACGATACCTTTTTCATCCACAGTCACCACGCCGAAGTTACGCGGGTCATCCTGCCTTTTACAAATTATTGTAGCATCATTCATATTCGCAATATGTCGAGAAAAAGCATTTACAAAATCAAATTCAAAATACGAATCAAGATTTAACACCATAACAGTTTCATTATTACTATTTATTGTATTTTTAATGCAACCCACGGTGCCACTATTCACTTCTTCAAGTACTGTTGTAACGGGAATTCCTCTAAATTCACCATCAGGAAACATAGTTTCAACTTCATTAGCTTTGTAGTTTAAAATCAATATAATCTCAGTAACATCCAAACAAATAATTTTTTCTAATGCAAGAAAAAGCAATGCATCTCCTAAAATTTCAATTTTTGCTTTTGGTAAATTGCAAGTCAATGGGCGAAGTAATACACCCTCGTCACCCGCTATAACAACCACTTTCATTTTTATCACCCATAAAACAATATCTAATTAAAAGTATTTACAGTTAAATAGAAATTAAACATTTTTAAAAAAAGTATTTTCTTTATGATTATTTATGTGATATAATTGCAGATGGTGATTTTATGAAAAAAATTGAAATTTTTACAGATGGTGCATGCTCTGGTAACCCAGGACCTGGTGGCTGGGGTGCAATTTTAAGATTTAATGATAATGAAAAAGAACTTTCTGGTGGTGAAAAAGACACCACCAATAACAGAATGGAATTAACTGCGGTTATAAAAGCCCTTGAAGCTTTAAAGGAACCCTGTGAGGTTACACTTACCACTGATTCAAAATATGTTTGTGATTCAATAACAAAGGGGTGGGTTTACTCCTGGCAAAAAAATGGTTGGCGAAAAGCCGACAAAAAGCCTGCTTTAAATGTTGATTTGTGGGAAGTATTGCTTCCACTTTTAGAAAATCACAGTGTTACATTCAAGTGGGTAAAAGGCCACAATGAGCACCCTGAAAATGAAAGGTGCGACAGATTAGCAGTTGGGGAATACCAGAGGTATTTGTAGTAGTTTAGCTATTGGTTGTTAGTTGTTAGCCAGTAGTCAGTAGTCAGTGGTCAGTGATGTAAAGAAACAAAAAAATTCTATCATTTAAAGTTTATCGCAAACTGAAAATGATAGAATTTTTCTTTTTGACTATTTGCTAACAGCTAACGGCTAACGACTAACAACTACCTCTTTGTAAGCACTAGCAACTTTTCCATTAACTGCCTTTACAGTGTACTTATACTTTACACCTTTCTTTGCAGTTTTGTCAGTATATGACTTTGCGGTTGATTTTGCAGTTGCTACCTTTTTGTAGCCTGAGTATTTCTTAGTTTTCTTGTTATACTCTG
>JAZLAG010000021.1:0-159172 GCA_045613085.1 Acutalibacteraceae bacterium
TCTGCGATTTCTTTTGCGAGTTGCACGATTTCATAGGCATACTTCTTTTTGCCCTTTTCAAGCATTTTCTTGTAGGTGGGATAATTGATAGCACATCCGAAAAGACCTACAATGCCGATAAGGATACCCATTACCATACCACCCCCGATAACTTGCATTGACATACACATACCTGTGCCAAATACAAGTGCCGAGATAATTCCACACGAATAAGTGAAAATGGTGGCAGGGAGTTTTGCTCTATTGTCCAACTTTTTGAGGGCAATGAGTTTGGAACTCTCTTTCGGGGCATAGTCCTTTGCGATAGATTCTGCGATAATTTTGTCTGTGTTCATTTCAAGAACCTCCTTTAAATTTTGTAATTACATTTTACAATTCCAAGGAGATTAACTGAACAACACAAAACTTGAATTGTGTTGAGTTCAACAAATTCAAGTTTGTCGATTTGATTATAACACAAATAAATTTATAGGACAATAATGGGTGTAAAAATTTTTAACACATAAAACAAAGAGAACAGGTGACTTGAATCAGAGATTCGAGCCACCTGTGAATTTATTTTAAGACATTTCCCAGAGCTTGTTTAAGCATCTTTCTCAATTGGTTTTTGAACAAGGTTTTAAGCACGAAATTCGCCCTGAAAAATAGAAATAAAAAATATCTGTAAAATTTCTATAAGTGGGCAAATTTGTGGTCAAAACGGTTAAATTACGATTTCAGAAAAAAGTAAAAACCGCTGAAACCCAATGGTATCAACGGTTTTCGATGGCGCGCTGGAAGGGACTCGAACCCCTGACCTACTGGTTCGTAGCCAGTCACTCTATCCAACTGAGCTACCAGCGCAAAATGGAGCGGATGACGAGGCTCGAACTCGCTACCTCCACCTTGGCAAGGTGGCGCTCTACCAGATGAGCTACATCCGCAAATGCAAGGCATATTATACATATAAAAACGAGTATTGTCAAGGGTTTTTTCTTTAAATTTGAAAAAACTTTTATTTTTTCAATATTTTTTGAAAAAAAGTATTGACAAATGCACTCTTTCACGATATAATCATCGTGCTCAGTTGAGAGCGACATCACTCTTTCAGCGGGTGAGTTTGTTGTTTTCATATATATGGCGGAATAGCTCAGTTGGCTAGAGCGTCCGGTTCATACCCGGCAGGTCGTAGGTTCAAGTCCCACTTCCGCTACCAAGTCAACTTTCTTACCTGCTGGAGTGTTTAATATAGAAGAACTAAGTTCTTCACAATATGGCCCGGTGGTCAAGCGGTTAAGACACCGCCCTTTCACGGCGGTAACACGAGTTCGATTCTCGTCCGGGTCACCAGAAAAAACCTTGTTCAGTTGAACAAGGTTTTTTTTATGATATCCGTTCTTAACAGAACGGATGATATACCAAGAGTATGATATCTGCCTCGCAGATGATTTACGATTCTCGTATTAAAGAACGGATATTATATCATATTTTCATCTATGAAAATATATCATATCGCATTAGCGATATATCATTAAAACACAACGGACAACTCTCATTTTTCCGAGAATTGTCCGTTTTTTAATTTTATTTAACTTCTTTATCCATAAATACTCTTGAGCCTGTTGCACCTTTTTGACCTTGGTATTTGCCATTGTATGGGTTAAGTGCTGTATCATCCATTTTTGCGAAAACAAGCTGACCTACACGTCTGCCAGCTTTAAGCTCTATTGCACATCTGTTAGCGTTATAAAGTTCAAGTGTAATTTCACCCTTGAAACCTGGGTCAACCCAGCCAGCATTCTGAATGAACAAACCCATTCTACCTAAAGAGCTTCTACCCTCAACAAATGCAGTTAAATCATCTGGTAAATCAAAATATTCCATTGTTGTTGCAAGAACAAACTGATTTGGTAAAAGTATGTATGAATCAGTTGTTATAGTTTTATATTTAATTTCATTTTCTAAATTTATAATACCTGTTGAAGTATCTTCTACGATACTGAAAGTATTACCTAAACGAATATCTACGCTTGCAGGTTGTATCTGCTCTTTTTCTAAAGGCTCTACAATAAGCTCCTTATTTTCAATCATTTTCATTAATGTTTTGTCTGATAATATCATTATTTTTCTCTCCTTAATTTATCACTTAATATAATCAACACCCTTAAATACAAATGTTAAAATCATCATTAAGGTTTCGTAAATTTCATCAAATGTAACCTGCATTGATTGAGTTATATTTATAAAGCTATCAGCCGAGCTGTTTCTTGCGTAACCCTTAATAGAACCATAATTATCAGCTACCTCATCATCATTTGCAAAGCAATCTAAAAGTGGTGTTGCAATAGCTAAAAGGAAGCACTGTGCACCGTGAGAAATGCCTAAATCAAGCTCTAACTTCTTTGCTAAATCATCTGGTGGAGTTGAGCCATAAAGTGCAGTAATAGCAGTTGCAGCTGCCATTAACTCTTCTTCTGTAATCATAGCGAGTTCTGTATCTAAAATAAGGCACATTGTTCTTAAAAGGATTGTTACATCTCTGTCCATTAACGGATAATCTTCTTCACCAGCATAGTGAGCAGAAACTAATTCTGTTGCAACATCCCATCCGTCAATGTAATCACTATCAGGAATTTGGATTCCCTTAGCTTTAGCCATTTCCTGAACTCCGCCCTCACCATAAAGTGGTGTATTAAGAATATCGTTTAAAGCATCAACTGCTTTTCTTACTATATCATAGTAAAATGCACCTTTATCAATGCCTAATTGCTCATCCTGAAAGCCTCTTTCAAGACGCCATTCAACACCATTCTTAAGGAATTTTTTAGCATAGGCATTAAGGCCTTTATTCATTTCTGCAATGTGTTCTGGTGTATATCCCTTAACATCCGTTAATAATTTTTCCGCCTCTATTTTTTCAATAGTTGCTACTTCGTAAGAGATAGCCTCATCAGACATTTCAACAATTCTGTACTGCAACGGATACATTGTAAGTGCAGTTGTAGCAAAGTCTGTTATCTGATTACCCTTTGAGCTTGTGTATGTGTTAGCATCACTACAATGCTCGTGACCAGTAAATACCATCTTTATACCAGCGTTTGCAAATTTTTCTGCGGTTGAAATATGGTTTCTTATAATAAAATCTTTACTTAAAAGACCCTGAATTGGCATATGGTCTAAAAGGTTGTGGTGCATCATAAGAATTGGGTATTTACCGTCAGCGTATGCCTTTTCTGCTTCATCTACAACCCACTGCACTCTGTCATCTGTCATACCGTCACCTGTTGAACGGTTAATATCACAGCTATCTGCTGCAATAAGGCGATATTTTTCATTGAGGTCTGCGGTGTATGAAAGGTTTCCTTCCATTGTGCTGAGCGCTTCGCTGAAACCAAATTCGTAGTAAATTTCTCTGAAAGCCTCAAGACTTGTTTCGCCTTCTTTTTCACCTTTACCAGCATCGTGGTTACCATTTATAACATAAATCGGCTTGCCAGTTTCTTGTTCAAATTTTTTAAATTTTTCTACAAGTTCTAAATGCTGCTCTATAACTGCTCTGCCTTCGTTAGAAATATCGCCAGGGATTAAAACGAATTCTATTTTATCATTTTCAGCACATTGTCTTAAAAATTCATCAATAATATATCTGCTTTCATTTTCCATAGCAGCTCTGCGGTTAGCGTAGCCAAAAATCGGGTCTTCTGAGAACCATTCGAGTTCCTCTTCCTGTAATTCATAATGCAAATCAGATGCAACTGCAAAGGTAGTGTCAACAATAGACCAAGCCGCACCTGTAGGCACAACAAAAATTGCAACCGCAAGTGACAATATAAGAAATAACGCAACTATTCTCTTCATTTAAACCACCTTATTTTAATAGAAATATACACATTCAATATAACAAAATTGCTATTTTTTGTCAATCTATTCCCGTAACTTTCACACTTGTTTATTACAAAATTATTAAGATATGTTAAGAAACCGTAAACTGTATTGCAATTCACTGTAAATAATTGTAAAATCGAAATATAATAAAATGCAACAAAATGTAGCAAAACAAACTCTTATTAGTATATAGACATTTTTCTTTTTTACAATTAAAATAAATATATAAAAACAGAAAGTCAGGTGACAAAATGTTAGAGGTTAAAGCTTTAACTAAAAAATTCGGCACATTTACCGCTTTACAAGATATTTCACTAACTGTCGAAGATGGTAGCGTTTATGGTCTTGTTGGGTACAATGGTGCGGGTAAAACAACGCTTTTGAAAAATATAGCTGGTATTTACAAGCCAGAAAGTGGCGAAGTTTTATTTGATGGTGAACCCATTTTTGACAACGAAATAAAAAAAGAAGAAATATTCTTTATGCCAGATGACCTTTATTTTGGTGCATACTCTACTATGAAGAAAATGGCTGACTTTTATAACGGCTATTACAAAAGATTCAATTACGATACCTTCAATAAATTAACCGAGGCTTTCGGATTAGACCCAACAAAGAGAATAAACGGATTCTCTAAAGGTATGCAACGTCAGGCAGAGATGGTTTTAGCACTTTCTACTCATCCGAAATTATTGCTTCTTGACGAAAGCTTTGACGGAATCGACCCTCAGAAAAGAATTTTCATGAAAGGCCTTTTAACAGAAGCAATTAAAGAAAATAATATGTCGGTTATTATTTCTTCTCATAACTTGCAAGAGCTTGAAAATCTTTGTGACCATATAGGTATTATAAATGGTAAAAAGATTTCTGTTACAGGTGCAGTTTCTGAACTTTCTTACGGCAAAACAAAATTCAGACTCGCATTCGCAAGAGAATTTACACTTGAAGAATTCAAAGATATTCCTTGCGAAAATCTTATTAAAGATGGTCAGCTTGCACTCTTTACAGTAAATGGCAATACAGAAATGGTTGAAAAGCAAATCGAAGCCTTAAAGCCTGCCGTTACTGAAAAAATCAACCTTTCTCTTGAAGAAATATTTATGCAAGAGATGAAAGGAGAAGAATATGACTACAAATCAATCCTTAACTAATGCATTCAAATATACATATAAATCTAGTCTCAAAGGCTTACCTATTTTACCTGCTATTGCCAATTTCGGTGTACTCGCATTTTTCATTACATTCTTTACAGGTATCGAGATTTTAACAAGACAACCTATTACAAATAATGATGGACAAACCACGGGCTATATTTCTGCATCAACAAAATATATTTCTTTCTTTTTCGGTTCAGGTGAACAAATGCTTGTACCCGCACTTGTTTTAGTAGCACTTTGTGGTCTTTCTATGGCTATTTGCACATTTAACTTTATAACATCGAAAAAGCAAGTAAATGTTTACTATAGCCTTGGTATTACAAGAACAAAATTGTTTTTAGGAAAATTTCTATCTGGTGTAACACTTCTTACAATTTCCACCTTTATTCCATTATTCATTACACTTATAATGAATCTTGCTACTTTAGGATTTTCTGGTATAGTTTTCAAATCATTCTTTTTATACTTATTATCATTTCTATTTGTTGCGATATCATCATTTACTATTACAGCAACGGTCTTCTCTTGTGTCGGCACAGTTTTTGAAGCTGGTATATTCTCTTCTATAATACTCTTCTTGCCCGATATTCTTCTTTATGGCATTCAGACCGTTATGGCCAAATTTCTTAAAGGTAACCCTTATGGCTTTGATTTTGTTCCTGTTAACAATAATCGCTGGGATGATTCCTATGTTGCAACTCTTTCTGAACAGTTTGAATTTTTAAGCCCTGTCTTCTTTATGAAGCGTGAGCTCGGTAAATTTACTATTATTGAAAGAGAAGTAGTAAAAGAGGGTGCAAAGCAAGTAATTGAAAACCCTTCTTTCACCAATATAATTCTCTGGGTTATTTTTATAGCTGTTATTGCACTTTTAGGCATTAAACTCTTTAACAAACGCAAGGCTGAAATTGCAGGCTTCATTGGAACAAATAGAATTTTAAACACCTTTGTTTCATGCCTCGCAGCATTCTTTGCTTTCGCCCTTTCAATTTCCTATATAAAAGAAATTTTAGCAGCAATTATTGTTGGCTCTATACTCTTTATTGTAATCCACTTAGGACTTGAGCTCGCAGTTTTAAGAGATGTAAAGAAATTCGTAAAAGGTCTTTATAAATTACCAATAGGTCTTGCTGCAGTAGGTATATTTGTCGCTTGTATAAGCACAGGGCTTTTTGGATTTTCAGATAAAATACCAAATAAAAGTCAGATTAAAAGCGTCGCAGTAACTGTTGTCGGCGATACAACCCAATACGGCTTGTTCGGCGAGAGTGACCATTGGATGTCTGACAACAATTTGCAATTTATACCTACAATAGGTGCAATTACTGGTGATCTTACAAGTGAAAGCGATATTGAGTCCGCTATCAAGGTTCATCAAGCTCTCATTTCAGGTGATGATAGTGAAAGAACTCTTAACAATCAAATCCAAATCTCTTACACCTTAAAAGATGGATCTACTTTTAAGCGTAATTTTGAAAAGGTATCTCCTGAAGCTTACAGAGCCGCTCTTTACCTTGAAGAAGCTGAATACTTTAAAAATGCTTTAAACACACTTTTCAAAAGCGAAATAAAAATGCCAGACCCTAAAAACGGCATATATCTTACACCAGAAGAGGAAGCTATTTCTAATGCCCAGTATGCCTTGAGAGATGACGATTCAATTGTTAATGTATATTCTAAATATCTTGATTCATATTGGACTGGCACTCTCTCAATAAAAGATAGAGAAAAGATTTTGACTGCTCTTTATAACGACTTAAGCAATCGCTCAGTTACTGAAAAATATTATCCTGATAATCCCCCTGTTGCGTTTATGAAGTTTGAGGGTGATTTTTATACAGAATATTGGGCAACCTTAGAAACGAACCAAGATAACGTTGATAAAGAAGCTCCTGAAAAGAAAAAGCCTATAACAAACCTAGGATATTGTGAATTTTCCTCTGACCAGGTTGAACTCTTCACCTCAAGCTTTTACAACCCACAACCATTCTTTGTAATCACTGATGATATGACAGAAACAATAAGTATTTTGAAGAAACTCAAAATTTATGATGACCTCATAAAAACTCCTGATTTTGTTTCCGCTGAAATTCTTAAGGCTTCTGTTTGTTTTGATGGAACCTACGGAAAAGAATTGGAGCTACAGAAGCATTATTCAAGATATTTTATTACAACCTATACCTCAACCTCTTATAAAACACTCGACGAGCACGGTAATCCTGTAAGCGACCCTTGGATGCGTTATAGCAATACAATAGACAGGATGTTTGATGGCTATATTACAAACGATATAAAAGATGTTGAAAAGCTTTTAAGGTACGCTTACACCGCTTATGAGCAGGACTCTACTGACAGTGGTTATTTTGTAACCTTCTACACATCAACCGGAGATACCTCCCTTTGCTTTATTCCAGAGAATAAGTTGCCACAGGAGTTTAAAGTTAAGCTTTAAATTCAGGAATTAGGAAGTAGGAATTAGGAAATAGATTTTATAAAATAAAATGCATTCTATCATATTTAGTTTATGAAAAACTTCAAATGATAGAATGCATATATTTTTATTCGTTTCTACTTTCTAATTCCTATTTCCTAATCCCTATCTAACTATTTTCTCACCATCGAAAACAATAACACCATTACCGCTACCAGTTTTACCACCATTTAAAACGTGGTTCTTAAAAGCTCTGCGCATTGATGTGTCATCATACCAATGCTTAGGTGATTTATAGCCTGATTTCGCAAAAATTCTCCAGGCATCATTAAATTTATCTTTAGCTTCGCTTTTAACAAGCTCAAAATCGTTTATAAATTTAACTGTATTTGAGTTTTCCGGTAAAATCTCTTTATTACCCTCGTAAAGAAGCCAAGAGCCACACTCAAAGATTAAAAGGCCGTCTTCTCTTCTCTGGTCTTTAAAGAACTCGTAAGCCTTTTTATACGCATCAAAACGAACTTCATCTGTAAGTGGCACACCACTTGATGGAATATGGAATCCAACAGTTTTGTCACCTCTTTTAATTTTTATACCAGCACTTGTTGTGAATTCATCCTGCACACCAAAATTAGAATTTTCAAACTGAAAACGACCTAAAGCGAAACGGTTGAGATTATAAAACCCTGTATTCCAGCCACCAACAAATGTACCGTAAACCTCTTTACATTCGACACATTCCTTGAACTTATATTTTAAGTCCATAATGGTATCCCAATAAATATCTTCACTGATACCTTTTTCTCTGTAAAGCTCAAGCATTTTTTCACTTGCAACAATAAGCCACACAAAAACAAGGCTATATTCCTTTACTCTATAAAGAAATGCAAGTTTTTTCATATCATCGCACATATCACCAAAATCGTGTGCTTCTGGTGTCATATATTTTTCTAAAGCAGCCTGGAATCTTTTAGAAAAACTTTTGCTCTTCTCAATTCTCAAAGCAATGTTTTCAAAAATCTCAACTGCTTCTTGTGGAAGTTCCAATCTTTTTTCAACTAATTTAAAATGTTCGTTTAAATATTTCATAGACACAGATCTCTTTCTTTCAATTTTAACTATGTTATATTGTATATATTTTCACTATAAATTTCAAGTGTTTATGCAAATAAAAAACAGAGAAGTCAAAAACTTCTCTGTTTTCTATTCTTAATAAGTAAAATTATTTTGCAACTGCGTCTTTGAGAGCTTTACCAGCTTTGAATGCAGGAACCTTTGTTGCAGCGATTTTGATTGTTTCGCCTGTTCTTGGGTTACGGCCTTCTTTAGCTGCTCTTTCACGAACTTCGAAAGTACCAAAGCCGATAAGTTGAACTTTGTCGCCTTTAACAAGAGCGCCTTCGATTGCACCGAAAACTGCATCTACTGCTGCTGCTGCGTCTTTCTTTGTAAGTCCTTTAGCTGCTACTGCATTTACTAAATCTGTTTTGTTCATTTTAAAATCCTCCAATTATAATAATTGATTTTATTACCAAAAGACAAAATTTTATTTTCGCCTTCAATTTGGACATATTAATCTTCTAACATTTTAACAGATTCCCAAAGTTTGTCAAGTGTTTCTATAGAAGATTTTTGCATATCTATACCTTTTTCTTCTGCTAAATGCTCAACTGCGGTGTATCTTCTCATAAATTTCTTGGTTGCTTTCTCTAACGCACTCTCTGCATTACAGTCACAAAAACGAGCAACATTAACTACTGAGAAGAGTAAATCACCTAATTCATCCTCGATTCTGTCTTTATTGCCAGAATTAAAAACCTCTTTAAGTTCTTCTGTTTCTTCAAGTACTTTAGAAAAAGCACCTGAGGCATCTGGCCAATCAAAACCAGCTTTTTTAGCTTTTTTCTGAACCTTCTGAGCTTTCATAAGAGCTGGAAATGTATCAGGAATAGCCGCCATAGCTACACTTTGTGAGCTTTGGCTTTTTGTTTGTCTTTTTATATCATCCCAATTGCTTAAAACCTCTTCTGTACTGTTAACAGTAACATCTGAGAAAACATGAGGATGTCGAATTATAAGCTTTTTACAAATTCCGTCAGTTACATTGTTAATATCAAAGTCGCTGTCTTCCTTTGAAATTTGAGCGTGAAATACTACTTGTAAAAGAACATCGCCTAACTCTTCTTCCAAAAGGACCTTATTTTCAGTGTCAATAGCTTCTAACACCTCATAAGTTTCTTCTAAAAAATCTTCTCTTATTGATTTGTGGTTCTGTTCTTTATCCCATGGACATCCCTCTGGTGAACGAAGAATCTTCACAATTTCAACAAGGTCATCAAAATTATAGTTTTCTTTAAATTCAAAATTTACTGACATATTTTTCCGTCCTTAAGCAATAGATATATTTTACCCTAAAAGTTTATATTTTTCAAGTATTTCCGCGATTTTTTCTCCTTTTGGGAGCATTAAAATATCATCTTTTACAATTGTTTTAGAAACCAGTATACAAACTGCATAAACAACCACTGCAATTATTATTGAAATGATACAAGCAAGTGTTTCACCGTTTAATCTGCTATCAGGAGAACCGAACACTACATAGGTGCTTATAAGCTTATATGCTCCCCACGCAGCACCGCCACAAAGTACGGATGAAACTAGTGGTTTTATTAAACCTTTGCTCCAATCGAGCTTAATTCCAGTTTCCTTTTTAAGAACCGCATAGTCATAAAAAATGCAGAATAAATAGAAGAATCCTGTACCAAAAACTGCACCCTGAACATTTATCTCAGGTATACCAATTAATATATAGTTAAGACCTATTTTGATTACGCAACCTAAAGCCAGAGCTTTTGCTGGAACATCTGCCCTGCCGATTGCCTGTAAAATATTAGTAAGAGGCGAAGAGAATGTTAAAATCGCCATCATAAGTCCATAAAGAGCTAAAACAGGAGCTGCAACTGCAATACCAGACTCATTTTCGCTACCTTTATAAAGAAGTGTCAAAATCGGTTCTGAAAGCACAAAGAAGCCCACACCCGCTGGAAGAGCAATCAACATTGTTGTTCTGAATACAGTGTTTACTGTGTCACCTACAAGCTTAAAATCCTTTTTTGCCATAGCAGATGATATAACGGGAATTGCACTTACACCTAAAGTCATCATAACTGTAGGAACAAGATTTTTAAAATCCAGAGTTGTATCATAAGCACCATAAAGGAATGTGTGAATGTTCTCTTTTACAATTCCACCAGATGTTATAGAATCACCATAAATACTCATTATTGTATCGTAACTATTTTCTACAACATAAGAAAGCCTGTTCTGAATCATTGCAGTATCAATAAAATTAGTAACATTTAATACTAATGAACTGATTGCTGTAGGAACAGCTATAGCAATAATATCTTTCATTGTTGATTTTTTACTTTGGGCTAATGGTGAATTAACGAGCATCTCGTTAGTAATACCATCACTTTTTTTCTTAAAGTGATGCTTTATAATAACATATACTGTCCCCATTACTGTACCTAAGGTAACCCCAAGAATTGCCGCTGCTGCAGCTAAAGCATATATAATTGCACCATCCGCCTCAGTTTTAACCTCAAAGCCAAATACAGCGCCAGTAGCCTCTACCTGCTTCACAGCATAACCAAGCACAATATAAGAAAGTGAAAGTCCAAAAATAAGCTTACCTAAAGACTCAAGCACCTGAGAAATCGCAGTAGGGTACATATTATTAAGACCCTCGTAATAGCCACGATAGGTACTCATAATACAGCAAAAAAGAACACAAGGTGCAATGCAATAAATGCTATAAACAGATAATGGTGAATTAACCACTGACACAGAGTAATAGTTTGCAAGTAACATAAGAAGCCCTGTACCAATAACACCAAGACCTAAAAACAAAGGAAATGTTACTTTGAAAACTTGTTTTACATCACGATATCTGCCGAGTGCAACATTTTTTGAAACTATTGCAGAAACTGCAACAGGAAGACCCGCCATAGATATTGCATAAACAGGTGTATAAATATTATATGCAGATGCAAAATAACCTCTACCTAAAGAACCTATAATACCAGTAAGAGGAATTTTATAAATTGCACCTATTACCTTTACGAGTGCTGTCGCTACAACTAAAATCACGGCACCGTTAAGCACATTTTGCTTTTTCATAGCCTTTTCATTAGCCAATTATTTCACCGCCTTAAAACTTAACAAACTCTCTTAACAATGAGTTTTCAGGAATATATTTTTTATCAATACTCGGAAAGCGTTCAAGATTTCTTATAAGTCTTTGCGATTCTTTATAAAACGCAGAATCTTTTTCCACTTCACTCAAAAGCTTAACTGCAGTGTCTTTTAAAACACATGTTTCATAAAGATGTATTGTGTTTATTTTAACATCTGCATTATGTCTGTAAGGGAAAAGATATGTATCTTCACCATAACGAACTGTTACCCACATTTCAAGAGTTTTCTCAACAGAATTGCCTCTGAAATTGTAATCTCTAACAAGTCGACGGATAAATCTCATATTTCTTTTATTAAGAACAATCTCTTTACCATTATCATAAATTCTTGAAGAAACATTTATGTAAATTTTATAAAGCCTGTTGCTTGGCAAATCCTTTGTTATTATAGGATTAAGAGCGTGAAGTCCCTCAACAATAATAACCTCTCTGTCATTTATTTTTATATGATTAAACTCTTTCTTCCTTTTGCCTGTCAAAAAGTCAAACTCTGGAATATCTGCTTCACCTGTTTCCAATATTTGCTCCATTACCTTATAAAAGAACGGAATATCTAAAGCGTGAACAGTTTCAAAATCAGGTGTACCATCAGGGAAGCGTGGTGCATCGCAATTATCTAAATAAAAATCGTCAAGTGAAATAGCATAACTGTTAACGCCATTCTTCTTTAATGCTTCTCTAATTTTTTTGGCTGTTGTAGTTTTACCAGCAGAGCTGGGCCCTGCAAGCATAATAATTTCTATCTTTTCATTTTCTGCTACAGTTTTTGCTATATTCTCAATAATCCTGTTATATCTGTCCTCACAATTTTCTACAAAGGTACCAGGATTTTTCGCCTTTTCCTGAACATAGCTAAGATTATTATTTATATTGGACATAGTTTAGCCCTCCCTTTTAATAGGATATTCCTTAAAAAATGTATTTATTCTGTCTTTTCTCTCAACAAGCTCATTAAAACGAGAGATATATTCAAATGGAAATTTAAAGTTGAAAACCCTTTCAATCTGTCTGCCACAAGGTTCTTTTAACTTTGTAACACTACCAGCACCGACTGATAAAACAGTCTGGCACTCTCCCATCATATAGACATTATAATAGCATTCTTTATTTTCTTTACACCAACCGACATTTTCCAAATTACCTAAGGATTTACTTTGTCGGTACATATAATATGGTTTATAGCCATTTTCAAATAACCGCAAATTTGCATACTCTACCATATCACTTGTAATAGTAGCATCCAATGCATCCTTTTCATCCTCAGTCACAATTGTAGATGACCTTTTTAAGGATAATGTATGAACCGTTATGTTTTCGGGATTTAAAGAAATAGCCTTTTCTACGCTTCTTTTAAAGCCATCAACAGTGTCTGTAGGAAGTCCCGCAATTAAATCCATATTTATAACATCAAATCCGACTTCCCTTGCCAAGCTGTATTTCTCCACAGTTTCTTCTGCGGTATGTTGTCGTCCGATTTCTTTTAAAACAGAATTATTAAAGGTTTGCGGATTTATGCTTATTCTGTTTACATTATGCTTTTTAAGAATTTCAAGTTTTTCTTTTGTAATAGTGTCAGGTCTGCCTGCTTCTACTGTATATTCAATACATTCTGATAAATCAAACCGATTTTCAATTTCAGTTAAAATAACATCTATCTGCTCATAAGTTAATGTGGTAGGTGTACCACCACCCCAATAAACACTCTTTAAATAAAGATTATTTTTCTTTGCAATTTCTGCTGTAATTCTTAATTCTTCGCAGAGTTTTTCAACATATTGAGGAATCAACTCTCTTGCTTTTTCATTTGAAATAGAGTGAGAAACGAACGAGCAATAGCTACACCTTGTAGGGCAATATGGAATTGAAATATAAAGACTGAAAGAATTGCCATCAGCAGACTTTATAATTTTCTCTTCCATTTTAGCCACATTGAATGCCATCTCTGCTTTTTTAGGCTTCACAAGAAACTTATTTATAAAATGCTCCTTAGCATTTTCCTCGCCAACTTCTTCAATTACAGAAGCCATAAGCTTCGATGGTCTGACACCAGTTACAATTCCCCAATTCGGCTTGAAATTAAATTCTTTTATGAATTGTTCAAGCACCATTCCTGCTAAATATAGCTCTGCCTGAGTTTCATTTATATTAAAATATTCTTTTTTATCCTCATAAAAATTACCATTATAAGAAAGCTTTGCAACAAGCGTTATTTTCTCATTTTCTTCTTGCTTTTCGGTATAAAGATAATTTCCCGAAAGTTCTTCTTTTTCTTTTAAAACAAGAATTTTCTGAAAAGGCAAAAACAGCCTTACAACATTTTCAATTTCATAATGATAATTGTGTGATATACAAAATAATTTCATATTCTCTTTTTTCTTAAATATCTGTTTCTTACACGTTCACTGCCTATTGTTGTAGAAATATTATGTCCTGTAAAAACCTCGTAATCATCTGAAAGAAGCATAAGTTTTTCTACAGAATCAAGAAGCTCATTAAGATTGCCACCCCAGAGGTCAGTTCTACCTACAGTTAATTTGAATAATGTGTCCCCTGAGAAAAGGAATTTTTCCTCGTCGCAGATATAACACACGCCACCCAAAGAGTGACCAGGAGTTTCAAGCACTCTGAATTTCTTACTTCCTATTTCTAATTGGTCGTTTTCTTTAACCAAGATATCTGGCTTAAAGCTTTCAAAGGAAGCACCAAAATAATCCGCAACATTTTTGTCAGAGTCTTCTGTTAAAATTGCATCTTGTTCACCAATTACTACCTCAGCTTCTGGGTACAATTCTTTAAGTCTTTTTACACCTGCTATATGGTCAAAGTGACCGTGTGTGCAGAGAATATATTTTAATTCTTCAATGCCTGCAGTTTTAATCTCTTGCAAAAATAAATCATTGAAGCCACCAACATCTACAACTGCACCGACCTTTGTTTCTTCATCACATATTATATAACAATTCGCTTCGACATCGCCTAAAGGCAATCTTTTAATATACATAAATTAAATTATCCTAACCATAAATCTGTATCATAAGTAATTGTAACGGGACCATCATTTATAAGGCTTACCTTCATATCTGCCCCAAAAACACCTTTTTTGACAGCCTTAACGCCATTCTTTAAAAGCTCGTTGCAGAAATACTCGTAAAGCTCATTTGCCTTTTCTGGCTCTTCACTATTTATAAAAGATGGCCTGTTGCCTTTTTTACAATCTGCACAAAGAGTAAACTGTGAAATTGAAAGAATTTCACCCTCAACATCATTTACCGACAAATTCATTTTTCCGTTTTCGTCTTCAAAAACTCTTAAAGCTGCAGTTTTTCTTGCAAGAAGCTCCGCTTCCTTTTCTGTATCACCTTTCATAACACCTAAAAGGAGCATATAACCTTTTTCAATAGAAGAAATTAATTTCCCGTCTACTGTAACACTTGCCTCTTTCACTCGTTGAATTACTGCTTTCATCAGTTAGTTCTCCTTGTAATATCTATAACACCCTGAACATTTTTAAGTCGTGACATAAGAACATTTAAAGAATCTGTACTTCTTACTGTAACTGTAATAAATACAGTACCTCTGCCACCCTTTTCGCCACGGGTATTAACTGCGTTTATCATAATACGCATTTCAGCTAATACATTTGCAATATCCGCCATAATAAATGCTGACGGTTCACATAAAACTGCAATAGTAGCCTTGAATTCTTTAGTTTCTGTACCAGCACTCCATGAAGCGTCAACCCATCTGTACGGTTCCGGAGAATTTTCTATAACATCTGGCACATTAGGGCAATCACGCTTATGGATTGAAACACCATGACCTCTTGTAATAAACCCAATTATTTCGTCCCCTGGAATAGGCGCACAGCAACGCGAAAGCTTTATAAGACAATTATCAATTCCCTCAACAATAACGCCCTCACCTTTTGCACGTTTCGCAGGCTTATTTTCTTCTACAACCTTAATTTGTTCAGGCTGTTTTTGTAACGCAAGGCGATGGTATTCTTCTCTTATATAAGGCAAAAGCCTTGAAATCGGAATACCTCCATAACCAATTGCCGCAAAGAAATCCTCTTCAGTATTACAATGTTGTCTTTCTTTAAGCTTTGTAATAATTAAAGCAATTTCATCATCTGTAAAGTGGAGCTTATTCCTTCTGATTTCTCTTTCTAATTGTAACTTACCTTCAGCAATATTCTCTTCTCTGCGTTCTTTCTTGAACCACGCACGAATTTTGGTTTTGGCTCCACTTGTTTTAACAATAGAAAGCCAATCACGGCTAGGACCTTTACCTGGCTGTGAAGAAGTGAGAACCTCAACAATTTCGCCTGTTTTAACCTGATAATCTATAGGAACAATTTTACCATTAACCTTGGCACCCACCATTTTAGCACCAATTGCTGAGTGAATTGCATAAGCAAAGTCAATAACTGTAGCACCCAACGGAAGATTTATAACATCACCCTTTGGAGTGAACACAAAAACCTCCTCAGGAACTAAATCACTCTTGATTGTTCTGACAATATCTTTAACATCATCAGCTTCCTTTTGTGCTTCAAGAAGCTGACGAATCCACGAAAGTCTTTCTTCAAATTTAGCAGTTCCGTTAAGACCTAATTTATATTTCCAGTGAGCCGCAATACCATATTCTGCTGTCTTATGCATATCCCAAGTTCTTATCTGAACCTCAAAAGGAATAGCCGCTTTACCTATAACTGTGGTATGAAGCGATTGATACATATTAGGCTTCGGGGTAGAAATATAATCTTTAAATCTACCAGGAATCGGAGTAAACATATCGTGAATAATACCAAGACAGTCATAGCACTGAATTGTGTTATCTACAATAATCCTTACTGCATATACATCATAAATTTCGTTAAACTCTTTATTTTGCATATACATTTTTCTATATATGCCGTGAACGCTTTTGATTCTACCCTCAATAGTAACATCGGGCACCACCTCAGCGATTCTGTCGTGAATTTGCTTTTTGATTGTTTCAAGAAATTCTTTATATGACCTACCCTGACTCGAAAGGTTATCTTCAATCTCTTTATATCCAATCGGGTCTAAATAGCTGATAGCTCTGTCCTCAAGCTCCTCTTTCATTGCTCTGATACCTAAACGGTGAGCGATAGGAGCATAAATCTCAAGAGTTTCCAAAGCCTTGTCACGACGCTTCTGAGGTGCAACAAAGTTTAATGTTCTTATATTATGAAGTCTGTCAGCAAGCTTAACGATTATAATTCTTATATCCTGCGACATAGCAAGAAGCATTTTCCTTACATTTTCAGCCTGTTGTTCTTCTTTATCCTTTATATCAAGAGGCACTTTACCAAGCTTTGTAAGACCATCTACTAGATGAGTAATTTCTTCACCAAAAAGCTCGTCTACCTCTTCTAAAGTTAAATCAGTATCTTCAACTGTATCGTGTAATAAAGCCGCAACTACGGATGCACAATCCATACCGTAATCAAGAACAATTTTTGCAACGGATACAGGGTGGATTATATAAGGCTCTCCTGAGGAACGCTTTTGCTCCTTGTGCTTTTCGTTAGCAACCTCAAAGGCTTTATCTAACACTTTAATCTCATCTTCATTAAATTGTGAACTAGCCTGTTCTCTTAAATCTTCATACATAATTTTTACTGATGTATTGTCATCCACGCCTGTTTCCTCCTTTCATAATGTATGTTTTTATAATTATAATAAGCTTTTATATAATTCTGACTCTTCAAGTACTACCTTTTTTGACTCTGTAGGTAATGAATATTTACCATTTTCGTAATTTATAACATCTAATTCAACAAGCATATCAAGTGCTACCTTTAATTTTGCTATTTCCTCCTCTTTTAAACCTAAACGATGGCAAAGTATTTCTTCACCAGAGGAGTAATTATTGTTAGCTCTTAAAAATTTATAAACTGGTCCGCAAAAATCCCTGTCAGGTAAAAGAGTCTTTTTTTGTTCAGGGGTTAATACATCCCCGCGTCTGAATGCTTCATAAAGTGCAAGACCATTTTGAATTTCATCATCATTTATAGCACTTAATTTTATTTCTTTAACCTGTATGCTTACCTTAACCTCACCCATATATTCATTTTGTGTAAGTCTTACTGCTAAATCAACAACATCTGAAACAGTAAACGGAAAAGCCTCAGGTGCAACTGAAAACAACATAACAGGTAAATTAACACCATTTCTGTTTACAGTAAGTCTTATATGCTTATTGCTGCCAACTGGTTGAATTCCTGTAATTGTCATATTAAAAAGTCCAAAAAGTGGTTGTGGATTTTCTGCTCCAAATGGCTCCAGAACATTTATTACAGAAAGCATATCAAGAGAAATAGAGGCAGGATTTAGTTTGCAATCCAATTTAAGAACTGGTAACGCAGCTTCAGTTTTTTCCGCGTATTCATTTATCTTTTTTCTGAATTCCTCTATTTTACTTGTTTCTACTGTCAAACCTGCAGCTAATTTATGCCCACCATATTGCACTAAAATATCCTTACAAAAGACCAGTGCATCATAAAGCGAAAAACCATCAACACTTCTGCCACTGCCTTTTGAAACATCGCCTGTTTTTGAAATAACAAGACAAGGCTTGCCATATTTTTCACAAAGACGAGAAGCTACAATACCAATAACACCCTGATGCCAAGCTTCGCCATCAACTACTATTACTCTGGCAAATTTTATTTCAGGATGGCTTTCAATATATTTTTCAGCAGCTTCTGTAATTCCACCCTCGGTTGCCTGTCTTTCAGCATTTGCACTACTTATTTCCGAAGCTAAAAATCTTGCTTCTTCTTGTGTTTCTGTTAGCAAAAGTTTAATTGCTCTGTCAGCAGAGCCCATTCGCCCAGCAGCATTTATTCTTGGAGCAATTCTAAAAGCTGCATTCATAGATGTCATATTTTTAGTAGCACCCGACTCATCAATTAAAGCCTTCAAGCCTTTTCTCAATGTTCCGTTTATAAGTGCTTCATTTAATACGGCAAGACCGGCTCTTACTAATATACGATTTTCGCCCTTTAATGCAACAATATCTGCAATAGTACCTATAGCTAAAATATCACCATATTCTTCCAGTAAATCATAAGCATCACAATCAGCTAAAGCTGAAACCAATTTAAAAGCCACACCAACGCCAGCCCATTCACGAAAATCCAATTCGCAATCTTTTCTGTGAGGGTCAACTACTGCCACAGCATCTGGCAACACCTCACCCACTTGGTGATGGTCAGTTACAACTACATCTATAGAAAGCTCTTTTGCTTTTTCTATTTCCTCTATAGCAGAAATACCATTATCAACAGTAATAATTAATGATGTTCCGCGTTCTTTCAAGCTTTCTATAGCAGAAATACTCATACCATAGCCCTCACCAGCACGATCAGGTATGTAATAATCCACATTAGCACCATTCTTTGAAAGGTATGAGTAAAGTAATGCCGTTGATGTAACACCGTCAGCATCATAGTCACCGAATATTGTGATTTTTTCATTAGAGTCTATAGCAGACTTAATTCTCTCGCAAGCCTTATCCATATCAGGCAAAGTGAAAGGGTCAGAAATATCGGTATCATATAAAAAGCTTTCAACTAAAAATTCATCTGTAAAGCCACGCGCAACCAAAAGATATGCAGCAAACGGGTCAACGCCACAGTTCTCGGCAATCTCCGCTGCTAAGTCTTTGTCACACTCACTTACAATCCATTTCTTTCGTTTCAAAAAACATCACCCGATTTTATATTACATTATATTATAACACTTTTATATGGTAAATGTAAAGTATTAAATTAGTTGCTAGTATGCTCGTGTGGCTAGTACAACAAAAAAATTCTATCATTTTCAGTTCATAAACTAAAAATAATAGAATTTTTCTTTTTAATAATAACTAAAAGTTATCAGCTAATCTCCGGGTAATTGAACTCAGTGGTATAAGTTCCGCTTACGAACTCATATTCTTCGTTATCAAGATAAAGTGTAGCATAAGAGCCATCCGGAATTGTGAAAGAGAATTCACAAAGATTGCCTTCACCTTTATATTCCCAAGAAGAAATTATTTCACCGTTAGGTGTTAAAATCCTTGCTTTTGCATAACCTAATTCTTTATTTGGGATTGGTTCAAATATAATGTGTTTGTAACCCGGTTCGTTTTCGTCAGGACGAATACCTGCAACTGTACTATAAAGCCAGTCACCAACTGCACCAAAAGCATAGTGATTGAATGAATTCATTTCAGGTGTTGCAAAACTTCTGTCTTCTTTCATACCGTCCCAACGCTCCCACATTGTTGTAGCACCCATTTTTACTGAATAGAGCCATGATGGGAATGTATCTTTAAGTAAAAGCTTGTAAGCTAAATCTACTCTACCAATATCCTGTAAAACGTGAAGAAGATAAGGTGTACCGACAAAACCGGTCTTTAAGTGACCACACTCTTCAATGAGTTTAATTAACTTTTCTGCTTCACGCTCTCTGTTATCTGTAAGATTGAGATAAAGTGCTAAAACATTTGCAGTCTGTGTTTCATGTTCTTCTTTGCCGGTATTAAGGTAATTCTTTCTGTATTGTTCAACAATTGCAGGGTACATTTCTTCATAATAAGAAACGTCCTTGCCTACCACTTTACCCATTTTGATTACAAGGCTTGTAGAATACGCATACATAGCAGTAGCAATTAGGCTTTTATCAGTAAATCCGCCCGCCGCTTCGTAGCCCGCATCAAGTGAAAGCCAGTCGCCGAAGTGACCACCTTTATCCCAACGACCTTTTTCAGAACATTCTGTTTCAATGAATTTAAGCCAATTTATCATTGACTCCCATTGTTCTTCAATAATTCTTGTATCATTATATGCTAAATACATCTGGTAAGGCACTATAACCGCGGCATCACCCCAGGCAGCAGAGCCACCACCCTGCCATCCGGCAGGTACAACGTTACCAACCGCACCATTTTCTTCCTGGTCAGCGGCAAGGTCATGAAGCCATTTTCTGAAGAATTTTCTTGTATCATAGTTGTAAATTGCAGTTCTTGCAAAAACTTGTGCGTCACCCGTCCAACCCATTCTTTCATCACGTTGTGGGCAGTCTGTAGGAATATCAAGGAAATTACCCCTTTGTCCCCACACAATATTTTCATATAACTGCTGAATATCCTCATGACCACAAGCAAAGAAGCCTGTACGCTTCATATCCGAAAATACTACAACCGCGGTAAAATTCTCCAATTTAATTTCATCATCATTAA
This sequence comes from Acutalibacteraceae bacterium, assembly GCA_045613085.1. Lineage (GTDB taxonomy): Bacteria > Bacillota > Clostridia > Oscillospirales > Acutalibacteraceae > DTU089. The sequence continues at coordinate 20,970 of JAZLAG010000021.1, forward strand.
AGCCTATAAGTTTTATAAATCTGAAACCCTGGAATGAGAAGTGTGGTTTATAAGTTTGCTCTACACCATTTGATGTTACTTCAATTTCACATTTAGCACTTCTTAAATTTTCTGTATAGAAATTTCCTTCTTTATCTAAAAATTCTGCGTGCTGAATTTTGTATGTATTACCCTTTCTTGCAGGAACTACCCACTCTACGTAGCCTGTAATTTCTTGTTTAAAATCAATTACCTTTTCGCCGGTTGGTGTAGTAATAAGTTCTACTGCATCTAAACGTGCCATTTCACGGGTTTCTTCGCCTTCCATAGGAATAAGAATTTTCTTATCAAGCGGCACTTCTTTTACAGTAAATTTTTCTTCGCATTCTACTGTGAAATCAATCTTTTCACCATCATAAATGTCTGAAAAGAGAATATTACTCTTCATACATTCCCATGTTTTATCTGTTGTAATTACTTCAACTGTGTCATCCTCATATTCAACTGTTAATGCAGCAATCACTGCGATTTCGTCTGATTTTAAAAACGGTAATTCTTCGTCAGGTCTTTTGTGACGGCGACGACCTACACCAACAGCAATATCTATAGTGTTACATTCTTCTAAATATTTAGTAACATTATAATTCTGATATTGTAAACGTGTTCTGTAACTGGTCCAACCTGGTGCAAAAATGAATTTACCTATTCTATTATTGTTGATATGCACCTCATAAAATCCTAAAGCGCTTACAGAAAGTGTTGCTTTTCTGATAGCTTTATCTGCCCAAAAAATTTTTCTGAACACAGGGCAGACTGTGCCTAAATCTTCGTTTTGTCTGATAAATCCAGCTTTAAAAATATTACTCATAAGTTAACTCCTTTGTTGACATTACATATTAAAGAATATATAATTATTAAAGTTATATTTATCTTATTATATTTTATAAAAAAACACAATAGTAATGGAGCAATTTATGAAAAATCTTTCAGATATAAACGTTATTCGTTCTGTAATGGCAAAACACGGCGTAACGTTCAACAAAGGCTTAGGTCAGAACTTTCTTGTTGACCCAGATATTTGTCCTTCTATGGCAGAAAATGCAGATTTGGATGAAAACACGTGTGTAATTGAAGTTGGTCCTGGTGTTGGCGTTCTTACAGCTGAACTTGCAAAAGTAGCAGGTAAAGTTTTAAGCTTTGAATTAGACGAAAGACTTTTGCCAGTTTTAGATGAAACCTTAAAAGAATTCAGCAACGTTGAAATTATAAATCAGGATATTATGAAGGCTGATTTAAAAAGTATAATCGAAGAAAAATGCAAGGGTATGAAAATTGCTGTTTGTGCTAATCTCCCCTACTACATTACTTCGCCTATTATAATGATGTTTTTAGAAAGTAAATTACCTATTGAGTCTATTACTGTTATGGTACAAAAAGAAGCGGCAGACAGACTTTGCGCAGAGGTAGGCTCTCGTGACGGTGGTGCAGTTACTGTTGCAGTTAATTATTATGCCGAAAGTGAAATTCTCTTTTTCGTTCCGAAAGATTCTTTTTTACCACCACCAAAGGTTGACAGTAGCGTTATTAAATTAACTTTGAGAGATAAGCCACCAGTTGTAGTTAAAAATGAAGAATTCTTCTTTAAAGTAGTAAAAGCGGCATTTTCTCAAAGAAGAAAAACCGCCGAAAACTCCATTAGTGCAGGACTTTCTATTCCTAAAGCAGACGTAAAATATGCATTAGAAAAAGCAGGTCTTCCTGCTACAATAAGGGCAGAGAAAATGATAATGGAAGATTTTGCCGTTCTTTCAGAAATACTTGAAAAGTAGGTCTTTTTATGAAAATACTTTCTTTTGGTGAAATTATCTGGGATGTTTATGAAAATGAAAAATTCATAGGTGGTGCACCGCTTAATCTTGCAGCACATTGTAGTAAACAAGGTGCAGACAGTTTTATGCTTTCATCTGTCGGTAATGACGATTTAGGAAAAAACGCCTTAGAAATAGTTAAAAGTTTTAACGTTAAAACAGATTTCGTTTCCATAAATAAAGAAAAAGAAACTGGCAAGTGCATTGTTACTCTTAACGAAAATGGTGTGCCGTCTTACAACGTTTTAACTGACGTTGCTTATGACTACATAAAAGAACCCGATAATATAAAAATTTTTGAGTTTGATGTTTTCTGTTTCGGTACTCTTGCTTTAAGAAGCAAGAAAAATCTTGAAACTGTAAAGTCAATCATAAAAAATGGCAATATTAAAAAGATTTATTGCGATATAAATATAAGACCGCCATTTTTCTCTGACAATGTTATCCTTTTTGCCTTGGAAAACTCAAACATTTTAAAAATTAGTGACGAAGAAATGCACTTTGTTACAGAAGCTTGTGCTTTAAAAGAATTAGAAGATATTGCAGAAAAGTACAAGAATCTTGAATTCATTTTACTCACACAAGGCGAAAAAGGTGCAACTGTGTATGACTGCAAAAACAAAAAAGCATACACCGAAAACGCCCCAAATGTAGAGGTCAAATCTACAGTCGGTGCTGGCGATAGCTTTGGTGCTACATTCATCTGTGAATATTTTAAGACAAACGATATTAAGAAAAGTCTAAAAAAAGCTACTGAAATAAGTGCTTTTGTTGTTTCTAAAAAAGAAGCTATTCCAGAATATTAATAAAGGAGTTTAAAATATGAAATTTGGTATTTATTATGCTTATTGGGAGCACGAATGGGGTGGAAACTTCGTTCCTTACATTGAAAAAACAAAAAAGTTAGGCTTTGATGTTCTAGAGGTTGCTTGTGGTGCATTCCACTTAGAAAATGATGATTTTTTCAAAGAACTCAAAAACGTTGCTGATGCTAACGGAATGTTACTCTCTGGTGGTTATGGTCCAAGACCCGAGCACAATCTTGCATCACCTGACAGCTCAGTAGTAGAAAATGCATTGAAATTCTATAGTGATATTTTCAGAAAAATGGAAATTGCAGGAATTGACCGCATAGGCGGTGCACTTTACTCTTACTGGCCAGTTGATTTCAAGGGTGGATTTGATAAAAAAGCCGACACCGAAAGAAGCATTAAAAATATGAGAAGACTTGCAGATATTGCGGCTAATCATGGCATTACACTTTGTATGGAATCTCTCAACAGATTTGAAGGCTATATGATTAATGAGGCTTATGAAGACGTTGACTATGTTAAAGCGGTTGATAAGCCAAATGTGAAATCAATGCTCGACACATTCCATATGAATATTGAAGAAGATTCTTTAGTTGATGCAATACGTCTTACAAAAGGTACTCTTGGTGCTTTCCATGTTGGTGAACCAAACAGAAGATGTCCTAACAAAAACAGCAGAATCGACTGGTATGAAATCGGTAAAACCTTAAAAGAAATCGGTTATGACGAATATGTTGTTATGGAGCCATTTGTACTTATGGGAGGTCAGGTAGGTAAAGATATTTCTATCTGGCGAGATATGTCAAAGGGTAAATCAATGGAACAAATTGACCTTGATGCAAAAAATTCAGTAGAATTTTTAAGAGAAGCATTTAAATAAAAAACGAAAGTGACTAGAGCGACCATCGTAAGCTGTCGGCTCTAGTCACCTTACTTCTTGCAACATTTAATTGCTTTACTTCAAAATATTACGATGCTATACTCTAATGGTATAATCGCAATATACTATTATTTACACATTTCCAACTCTATCTTGACACATATAGCAAAAAATGATAAAATTTGTTGATTTTTGTCGAAACAGTTAAATTAACAGTGTACGAGGTGTTATATGAAAAACTTTACAACTAAAAAACTGGCATTTTTTTTGCTTTTAATTTTATTAACAACTGTGCTTTGCTCTTGCAATGATGATGTTACTACTACAGTTTCAACTGATGTGGCTGTTCCTTTTGTAATTAATGTAGATGGTAAAAATATTACCGTGGAAAATCCAGCTAATCAAACCATCAAACAGCTCCTTAAAAAAGCAAATATTAAAGTTAATGATGGTGATATTGTTTCTGTTGACACCGATAGCCTTATTTCTCAAGGTATTATTGTTAATATTTTAAGAAAATGCAAGGTAACTGTTAAGGACGAAATAAATAACACAGAGTGTACTGTTATTCTTGTAGGTGCTACGGTTAAAGAAGCTATTGCTGCCGCAAAGGTAGATTTACCCGAAAACTATTCGGTAAACTACAAACTCAATACTGCTCTTGAAGATGATATGAAAATCATCATTTCTGAAAAAAAAGAGCCAGAAACAACAAATAGCAATGAAGAAACCACCAACAGAAACAACAATTATTATACACCATCTGCACCAACCCCTGCTACAACACAGCCTACTACAACAAAGCCCCCTGTAACAACTCCACCTACAACAAAACCACCTGTACCTACTACAAGCGGAAGATCTGTTGTAAGTGTTGAGGTTTACGAGGATTGCGATGGTTCAGGTCATGGTGTTAAGGTAATCACATACTCCGACGGAACGCAAGAGGAGGTACCTTTCTAAATGAGACACAAAAAATCTCTCACTTTTTTCCGCTTACTCCTCACAGTAATTGTTTCTACTCTAACTATTTCAGGATTCATAGTCTTTGGTAATGCTACTAATGAGAATTCATCCACTGTACCAGTTACCGAAAACATAACTCCCCCAACTGTAAAACAAGGAATTACTGAAGAAAACGGTAAAATATATTTTTACAATGAGGATGGAACGCTCTTCAAAGAAGGCTACAAAGAGGTATCTGACAGTAATAACAACATTAAATACTATTATTTTCAAGATGATGGTTCTGCATTCACTGACGGATACAAAGTATTCACTAAAGATGGTAAAAGGGTATACTATTATTTTACCGAGAATGGCACAGCTTTCACTGACGGGTATTTGAATTTTGAAGTTTCAGGCAAACAGTATTACTTTTTCTTTCAAAATGATGGTTCCGCGTTTACGGGTGGTTATAAGGAAATAAATATTGATGGAAAAACGCAATACTTTTATTTTCTTGCCAATGGTCAAGGCTATAATACAGGTTATAAAACCGTAATAATTAATGGTAAAAAATATTATTTCTATTTTAATGAAAACGGACGCGCTGTTACAAACGAGCTTAAATCTATTCCTCTTGGCAAAAGAACCGCATATATGCTCTTTAACGAAGATGGAAAAGCTTTCACAAACGGCTACAAAGAAGTAAAAAAAGCAAATAAAACAGATTATTATTACTTTTTAATGAATGGTCAAGCCTTTACAACAGGCTATAAAATTGTTAAGTTAAACAATGCTACAGAATATTTCTTCTTCCAAAATGATGGAACAGCCTTTACTAAAGGCTTCAAAAATGTTCCTTTTGGAAATGAATCGTACTTATATTATTTTCAGGAAAATGGTAAGGCTTTTAAATCTAATTGGAAAACACATAACAACAAAAGCTACTATTTACAAAACAATGGTCGAGCTGCGAAAAACACCTTTTTAAAAATTAATAAAAAGCTTTATTATTTTAATGGCTCGTCAGTTATGAAAACAAATGGCTGGTTCAAAGTTGGAAAAGGCTATTATTACGCAGAAAAAAATGGGTGTTTGGCAACAAACAAAGTAATAGAGGGCTACAAGCTCGATTCTGCAGGAAAAAGCTCAACCAAGTATCGTATAATTCAGTATGTAAAAAAATACACAAATGACTCTATGACAAATCAAGAAAAAATTAAGGCATTGTATGATTGGGTATTAACAAACAATATGACTTATATAAGAACTTATGAGCATGTAAAAGCAGATTGGGTGTGGAAGGATAGCTGGGTTGACGATATGGCAAAAAGCCAAATGGATAATAACGGTGGAAACTGCTTTAGATATGCGGCCTTTCTGGGTATGCTTATACGAGAAGCCACTGGATTGCCTGTTATGGTTTATCATGGTCAGACTGTCGGTACCTCAACTTCGCTCACCCCCCACGGATGGATTACAGTTTATCAGGATAACGTATGGTATGTATATGATGTTGAACTTGACAAATTTACAAATCACGATTCTTCATTCTGTTACAAGGTCCCTAGCTCTAAAAGTAAATTACATCTTCAGGGCGTAGGCACCAAACTTTATTAATTAGATGGTAAAGGTTAGTTATGGTTTTCAGTTCTTTATTATTTTTATGTTTATTTATGCCGATTGTTTTTATTTTGCATTCGGTTAGCCCAAATTTAAAAATTAAAAATAGCTTGCTACTCTTAGCAAGCTTACTTTTCTACGCCTACGGAGAACCAAGTTATATTCTCCTGATGCTTATCAGTGTATTGTTTAATTATATTTTTGCACTATTGATTGCAAAGTATCAAAAAAAGGTTTTCCTTGTTTTAGCCGTGATTATAAATCTCGGCCTTTTAGGTGTGTTCAAATACACAGGCTTTTTTCTTACTGCTATAAATAGTGCACTTAATATAACATTACCAGTACCAAATATACCATTACCTATAGGTATTTCATTTTTCACCTTTCAAGCCCTTTCTTATGTTATAGATGTATATCGTAAAGACGTGCCTGCTCAAAAAAATTACGCAAAGCTGTTACTTTACATATCATTTTTCCCTCAACTCATTGCGGGACCTATTGTTCGCTATAAGGATATTGCCCGTGAAATAGACGAACGTCATACAGATGTGAAAAGCACTGCTTTCGGTTTAAGACGATTTATAGTAGGTCTTGGTAAAAAGGTACTTATTTCAAACTCAATGGCAGTCGTAGCTGACTTTACATTTGAGCTTAATAGCGAAGATTTGAATGTATTAAGTGCTTGGGTTGGTGCTCTTGCATATCTTATGCAGATTTATTTTGACTTTAGCGGATATAGTGATATGGCTATCGGCTTAGGCAGAATGTTCGGCTTCCATTTCAAAGAAAACTTCAATCATCCGTATATTGCATCAACAGTACAGGACTTCTGGCGCAGATGGCACATTTCTCTTTCATCCTTTTTCAGAGATTATGTTTATATTCCGTTGGGAGGAAATCGAAAGGGTAAAGTTCGCACAGTTTTGAACAAAATATTTGTGTTCTTTCTTACAGGTTTATGGCATGGTGCGAACTGGACATTTATTGTATGGGGCTTGTTCCATGGATTCTTTTTGCTTCTGGAAGAATTTATACCTAAAATCAAGAAATTGCCAAAATTTATTCTACACATTTATACAATTGTAACCGTAACGGTAGGCTTTGTTATCTTCCGTGCAGATACATTAAGCTATGCTATTTCTTTTATTATAAAAATGTTCAGTGGTTTTGACTTTTCACCCCCTAAAATGTCACTTGCCATTCATCCACTGACACCATTTTTTATAGTTATGTTTATTACGGCAATAATTTGTTGTGGTCCGCTTCAAAAGTTTTCAACAAAAATAAGCGATTTACAAAATTCAACTAAGGCTCTTACCAGACGCGAAGGTATAATTCAAGCTCTTACCTTTATAGCTGCCGTTGTCATTTTTATCTGGTGCATTATCCGCTTAGCCGGTGGCACATATAATCCGTTTATATATTTCAGATTTTAGGAGGGATTTTACTATGAATAAAAAGTTTATTCCTTTTGTAGTACTTTGTATTGTAATAAGTATTATTCCCTCTGTCGGTATGATATTTTTTCCGACTACCACTACTACAGAAAATACAACTCTTGCAGAGGCTCCAAAAATAGTTACCGCTGAGGGTAGCTTTAACAAATTGTTTTTTCAGGATTGCGGTGAATATTTTAACGACCATATTGCTTTGCGTAACCAAATGATTTTTGCAGATGCAAAAATTCAGACAACGCTTTTCAGAGAATCAAATATAAGCAGTGTGATTTACGGTAAAAATGATTGGTTGTACTACTCCTCTACTTTAGATGATTATTCAGGTCGAAATAAAATGTCTGATCGAGAACTTTTTAATCTGGCTTACAATTTATCTATTGTACAAAACTATTTATCTGAGCAAGATATCAATTTTGTTTTTACCGTTCCTGCAAACAAAAACACCCTTTATGGTGAAAATATGCCTTATTATTACATTGCTTCTGATGTTGAGGAGCATAATGCAAAACGACTTGAAAAATATCTTGAAGAACGAGATATCAATTACATCAGTATGTTTGATTTATTTGAATCACAGAACGAAGTTTTGTATCAGCTTCGCGATTCGCATTGGAATATGAAGGGTGCATGTTTAGCGTACAATTCCATTATGGACTTTTTTAATATAACTCATACCGATTATTCCGATGTTAATCCAGTTATTAAAAAGATTGACAATGGTGACCTCAATAAAATGTTGTATAGCTTTTATGGCAAGCTTGAGAATGATTACATCTATTCCATGCCTGAGAATTACAGTTTTTCTAAGCCCGATGCAAGTGTTGAGGATGGTTGGTTAACAACTAAAAATAAAGATGGTAACGGCTCTCTGCTTATGTTCCGTGATTCATTTGCCGATACTTTAATACCTTTTATGTCTTCAGAATTTAAAACTGCTTATTATTCAAAAGCTCAACCAAATGCTTTAGAAAGATATATTGAAGCAGATAAACCAGATTATGTAGTTATCGAGAAAGTTGAACGAAACATAACTGATTATTTAGATAATCCGCCTATTACTACCCCCGCTTTAGCCGAGCTTCCTAAAAATATTTTAATTAAAGATACAAATACAAGTGTTTCAGTCGAAAATTGTGACTATGATGCTAATTATTTTACAATAAGCGGTGAGGTTGACAAAGTGGCTATTTCTGAAAAATCAGAAATATATTTATGTATTAATGACTCTACCTATCGTGCATATCACACAGGTGAGAACGGATTTATTGCATATTTTAAAAAATCTGACCTAAAGGGAAAAAACATTGAAATAAGAGTTTACACCGCAACTGATGATAAATGTATTCAAGCTTCATTTGATATTGTAAAATTACCAAAATAGAACATATAAAACAAATCAGTGGGACAGAATCAAAAAGTTCTGTCCCACTGTTAATTTATTCTTCTAACTGAAGCCCTAAAATTTCATCAGCTTCTGTGCCGTCAATTACTTCAACACCCTTGAGTTTTTTCTGAATAATATCATTTCTCTTTTGTGCTTCGTCAAGTGTTTTACCTGCCTCATCAATCTTTTTCTTTGCTTTTTCAAGAACTGTACCAAATGTGTTATACTGTGATTTTGCAACAGATAAAAGAGTTCTTACTTCGTCTGCCTTTTCATTTATAGCAATTGCCTTAAAGCCCATAGCAAATGAATTAAGAAGTGCAGTAATTGTTGTAGGACCTGCAATCATAATATTTTCTTGTTGCATTTTTTCAACAATACCATTTTTAGAAGAAACTATTTCAGCGTAAAGACCTTCTGTTGCAAGGTAAAGAATTGCAAATGGTGTGGTCTTGGGTGGTTCTATGTACTTTTTAACATCTTTTGCTTCCGCTAAAACTCTGTCTTCAAGTGCTTTTCTTGCTACTCTTATAAGCTCTGGGTCACAGGAGTCGGTAGCATCACAAAGTCTTACATAGTCTTCCATAGGGAATTTTGAGTCTATTGGTAAATAAATTATTTCGTCTTTACTTTCACCACTTGGAATTTTAACTGCAAATTCTACTCGCTCACCATTAGTTTTTGGTGAGTAGTTTTTAACATACATTCCCGGAATTGTCTGGTCTAACAAAGACTCCAATTGAACTTCTGCCCACGTACCACGCGCCTTAACATTTGTAAGTACTCTGTTTAATGAGGTAACGTTATTTGTAACGCCTTGTGAAAGTTCTTTCATTTCACCTAAAGATTTATAAACGTTTTCAAGCTGTTCTGAAACAGTTTTAAATGAAGAATTAAGTCTTGTTGTGAGAGTAGAAGTTAATTTTTCGTCAACTGTAACTCTCATTTCTTCAAGCTTCTTCTCGTTACTTTCCTGAAGCTTTGCAACAGACTCAACTATAAAACGGGTTTGTCTGTCATTCTGCTCAATATTATTCTGCCTTATAACGTTAAGATTCTCTGTAATTTTTTCAGTCATATCAATACGACTTTTATAGTTTTCTTCCCTTAAAGCGTTAAGTCTTGTGTCAACCTTTTCGAGTCCGTTTATTACATCCTCACGAGACATACGGCTGGCTTTTGACATTTCTTCACGATTATAGCGAAGCTCGTCAAAAATTGCACCGTCATTTCGGTTTTTCTTTAAAGAAATGAGTAATGCAACACATACACCGAGTAAAACTATTACTACACCAACGAGAATAAATAAAAACAATATTGTACTATCCATAGTTAAAATCCCTTTAAATTTATATTTTACTCCCTTATAATAACATATTATGTGACCTATTTTAAGTACTTTTTAATAATTTTATTTTATTTTTTCTTGAATATATGCTTCAACTTCGCTTATATCTATATTAAGTGCTACTGCAAATTCGGAGTACAACTGAATTTCTGCTTGCTTCTGATACACTTCATCAACCTGCCAGAGCTTTCTTTTTTGTTCTGAGGCAATCTCTCTTTTTTTATATATTATCATAAGAAGCTCTATTAAATCTTTGCAATTATGATTTGAAATAATTGATTTATAATATTCAGAAAGTTCATTAGTATTATCAAAATCCTTTGCTTCAACCTTTATTTCTGGAATCAAAGCAATTATTTTTTCTGCTTCTTCTTTAGTAATAATATGTCTTGTAAAAACCTTATCTGAATCCACAGGGTAATAAACAACACCTGAAGAAAAAGCAGGCTTCAAAACATAATATTCTTTGTTTTTCTCAGCATAGCTGATGCCCTTTAACGTAGTAATATCTTCTACTTTATAAACACCCGCATTACCATAAACAATATAATCACCTTTTTTATACATAACAAAACCATCCTGATAAAAAATAGAACGAGCAGGCAACCGGACTTACGTCGCTTATTGCACTACTCGTTGTTTTTTCATTATATCATATTTTTTTGATTAATGTAAGTGATTTTTTCTTCCTTTCTTTTAAAACATATTGACATTTTCGCTCTAATATGTTAGAGTGTAAATATACTCTAATGCATTAGAGAAAGGGAGCGATCAGTATGGAAACACCAAAAGTATTTGAAAGTGAATATCGTTTTTGCTTGATTTTGTGGGAACACGAACCAATAAAAAGCAGTGAACTTGTTAATCTTTGTAAAGAGCAGTTGGGTTGGAAGCCTACTACTACATACACCGTTATCAAACGTCTGTCTGAAAGAGGTGTTCTAAAAAATAAAAACACAATTGTTTCTTCTTTAGTTTCAAAAGATGAAGTTCAGGCGTCAGAGATTAACGAAATGGTTGAAAAAACATTTGAAGGCTCTCTGCCTGCATTTATAGCGGCTTTTACAAAACACCAGAAAATATCAGAAAAAGAAATTGATGAAGTACAGAAAATGATTGATAAATACAGAAAGGGAGAATGAATATGACAGAGCTCTTCATAACTGTAGTCAATATGAGTATATCTGCAGGGTGGGTTATTTTAGCCGTTCTCTTATTAAGATTATTACTTAAAAAAGCTCCTAAGTGGGTTAATGTTTTACTTTGGGGATTTGTCGCAGTAAGACTTATTTGTCCATTTTTATTTGAAAGTGCATTAAGCCTTATTCCAAGCTCTCAGACAATAAATCCTGAAATAGCGTTAAACCCTGCTATCATAGATTCGGGCGTTCCAATTATAGATAACGTTGTTAACCCTGTTATAAATAGCACTACCATAACCCCAGAGCCTGAAAAAGAGCTTAACGTTTTTAAATTAATTGTGCCATATTTAGCAGGCACCTGGCTTGTTGGTATTGTTTTACTTTTAATTTACACTGTTGTAAGTTACTTAAAATTAAAGAAGAAAATCAGAACAGCCGTTTTACTCCGTGATAATATTTATCAGAGCGAAGCAGTAGTATCCCCATTTGTGCTTGGGATTATAAAACCTAAAATTTATATACCTTTCAATATGAAACCAGAAGATATAGAACACGTTATTTCTCACGAAACAGCACATATCAAGAGAAAAGACCATCTGTGGAAGCCTCTTGGGTTCTTAATTCTCACTTTTCATTGGTTCAATCCTTTAGTTTGGCTTGGTTATGTTCTTCTTTGTCGTGATATTGAACTTGCCTGTGATGAAAAAGTCATAAAAGAATTGAACACAGACCAAAGAGCAGACTATTCAGAAGCTCTTCTTAGTTGTAGCGTAAACAGAAGATTAATTTCTGCTTGTCCTGTTGCGTTTGGTGAAGCAAATGTGAAAAACAGAGTAAAATCTGTTTTGAATTATAAAAAACCTGCATTTTGGGTTATTCTTGTTGCCATAATTCTAAATGTTGTAGTTGCAATTTGTTTCCTTACAAATCCATTAACCCATAAAAATATAATAGAACACAATGATGCTATTTTTACTGATTTAAATGGTGTCTATATTACTTTGAATTCAATTGAAAAAACTGAAGATTATTTAACATTCAATGTAGAGTGGCATAACGAGACTGAAGTTGAAATTACCTATGGTGAAATGTTTTTTGTAGAATATAAAGAAAATGAAAAATGGGTTGATACTGCAACCAAAGATATAGTGTTTCATTTAATAGGATATCTTTTAAAGCCTGATGAAGTTAAACAAGAGGTATATAAGGCAAAGTATAACGATATATCTGAAACAGGAACCTATAGATTGGTTGTACCGTTTTCTGTGAATGGTAAAAGCGAGGAGTATAACACCTGGATTGAGTTTGAAAGCAACTCAGTTTCTACTGCTGATAATATGGCAGAAATAGAAAAGGCGGTATCAAAAGCGATACTTGACGACAATAAAATAAAGTATTATGACTTTGGCACAGAATGTGCAACAGAGGGTCATATTATTTACGGAACAGAAATTGTTGATAATAAATGTAAGGTTTATGTTTTGACAGATTATAGTCAATTCGGTTTTGAAAATGGATATTTTGTAGAAAAAGGTGGCGGTAGCGTCCCTGCAGTAATGACATTTGAAAAAACAACAGATGGCTATAAATTGCTAAACATTGATTACGTCGAAGATGGCACAAGATATCAACCTTCAATAGAGGAGATGTTCCCTAAAAAATACCAGTATCGTGTAATGTTTCCTACTGAAAAGGATTCTGAAAACCTCTGGAATCAGAATAAAGCTTATGCAAAAGCATATCTTGATAAAATAGGAAGAAGTGAAGAAATCCGACGATATTCTGAGGTTGAGCATATTCTTCTTACAGATGTCGGTGTTTCTGTTGAAGTATCTAACAAGATACTTGAAAACAAGAACATTCCAAATTACAACTATGATTTAGGATATTTTGAGTCAGTTGAAAATGGAATAAGATATATTTACAGCAAATCTTATGATAAAGAGAAAAACAAAATCATTTGTTTAAAAGAAGTTTATGACACAAAAGAGGTTGTAGAAAAAATAGAAATTGATAGCTTAACAGGTGAAGTCATTTCTATATCGAGCTATCCAACCCTGTCTCAATAAAATCTATAATAAAAAGGTGGATTGAATTAGTGTTCAACCCACCTTTTAATATTATTAAAATTTAAAATCACCACTCAACCTCAGATTGACATTATCTGAATAATTCTGAATGACTACCTACCCTATAAAGCATTAAAACAAGTATATCATCAACAACTTCATATATGAGCAACCAATCAGGTTCAACGTGGCATTCACGACAACCTTTATAATTTCCTGTTAAATCGTGGTCTCGATATTTTTCTTCAAGTTGTTCACCATTAGCAAGTTTTTCAATAACCTCAAAAAGTTTCTCGGTATCTTTCCCCTGCTTTTTAGCAAGTTTTAAGTCTTTCTTAAATTGGGTTGTGAATTTTACTTCGTATTTCATGATTCAAGAGCCGCCCTTAAATCTGCCATATTATTATATCCTACTGAAGTTTTGTCATTTAAAAGTGCTTTACCTTCTCTGATAGCAGCAAGTGTTTCTTCGTTAGGCGTATTTATTTTAACTTCAAAAGGAATGCCATTTTCTCTGATTGCTTGTCTTAAAAAAATATTAACAGCAGAAGTCATGTTAATTCCCAAAGCCTCAAAAAGTTTTTCTGCTTGCATTTTAATATCTTTGTCAATTCTTATATTTAAATTAGTTGATTCCATAAAAACACCTCCGTCTTATTCTATGCATATTATAACACTTTATGCACACACTGTCAACACAATGTAATGAAAAAGAGCAGAATTAAATCTGCTCTTTAATATCCGTATCATTCAATATTAGATTGATTTGTTAGTTGTGATTTAGTTCGTGTTTTTTATGCCCCGAAGCGTAGATTAAGGCGCAAATTTGATGATAGTTGGCATTTTACGAACCCCGTAGCGTATAAAGATACGTAAGTGGGTGAGTAAAATGACAAATATCGCAAATTCACCATCAAGCCTCTTCCCAATTCATTGAGCAACGAACTGCCTTATGCCATCCCTTAAGCATTTTTTCACGTTTTTCGGTATTCACATTAGGTATAAAGATTCTGTCAACTTCTCTATCCATTTCAATCTCGTCAAGATTTTTCCAGAAACCTACTGCAAGGCCAGCCATATAAGCAGCACCTAAAGCAGTTGTTTCAACAAGCTTTGGTCTGTTTACCTTAGCACCAGCCATATCCGCCTGAATCTGAAGCATCACGTTACTTACAGAAGCACCACCATCAACACGGATTTCTGAAATAATCATTTCGCTATCCTTTGCCATTGCTTCAATTAAATCGGTAACCTGATAGGTAATACTTTCAAGAACTGCTCTTGCAAAGTGCGCACGATTAGTACCACGTGTTAAACCAACAATACAACCACGTGCATACATATCCCAATAAGGTGCACCAAGACCTGTAAAAGCAGGAACTAAATAAATTCCGTTTGAATCTTCTACACTTTCTGCTAAGAAGTCACATTCAGATGGTTCAGAAATCATACGAAGCTCATCGCGAAGCCATTTAATAACTGAACCCGCATTAAATGCACTACCTTCTAAGTCATAAGTAACTTTACCATTAAGACCCCAGGCAATACCTTCAATAAGCTGATTATTTGAATGAACTCGCTTGTCGCCAGTATTCATAAGAAGGAAGCAACCCGTACCATAAGTGTTTTTAGCCTGACCTGCATTAAAACAAGCCTGACCGAAAAGAGCCGATTGCTGGTCACCTATAGCACCACCGATTGGAATGCCTTTGAGCTCTGAGAGTCCTGGTAAGTTATCTGCAATTTCACCATAAATTGCACTTGATTCTTTAACTTCTGGGAGCATACTCATTGGAATACCCAATTTGTTGCAAAGAGTTTCATCCCACTCTAATTTTTCAATATCAAAGAGCATTGTACGTGAAGCGTTACTGTAGTCAGTAACGTGCACTTGTTTATTTGTAAGGTTCCAGATAAGCCATGTTTCAACTGTACCAAAGCAAAGCTTATTTTCATTAGCTAAAGTTCTTGCTTCTGGAACGTTATCTAAAATCCACTTGATTTTTGTTGCAGAAAAGTACGCATCAATTAAAAGACCTGTGTGCTCTTTTACATAAGGCTCTAAGCCCATTTCTTTAAGCTTTTCACAAATAGGTGCAGTTCTTCTACACTGCCACACAATAGCATTGTAAACAGGTTTACCTGTATCTTTTTCCCACACAATAGTTGTTTCACGCTGGTTAGTAATACCAACAGCCGCAATTTCTTCAGCTTTTATATTACCATTCTGCAAAGCAACCTGTAATGAGTGAAGCTGACTTTCCCAGATTTCATAAGGGTCGTGCTCTACCCAACCACTTTTTGGATAAATCTGAGTAAATTCAAATTGTGCTTTTGAAACAATGTTACCCCTTTTATCAAAAACGATTGTTCTTGAAGAAGTAGTACCCTGGTCAAGTGCTAAGATATACTTTTTCATAATTTCACTCCTAATTAATTGCAAGTAAAATCAATATAGTCAATTGTATTTTTGGTTTGATAGTTTACATTTTTAAGCGTAAATAATCCATTCTGAGCACTATCAACATAAACAGTTGTTTCATAGCTCAATGAATATTTAATTACCTCATTTGTAACAACATCAAATTCAGCAGTAAGAATTGCATTTTTATACTTTACTGTTTCTGTTCCGTCTGCGATACCAGAAAGTAATGAATTAAGTGTTGTTTCAGTCGCACCTAAGAGGTTATCTGAATTAAATACTCTTATATAAGAAGAGTCTAAAATATCACATTTTTCTGCATCAGGAATGGCAATTTTTATTGTTACAACACCATTTTGACGAGTTCCGTCGTAACTTACAGTTGCACCATAAACATCTGCAGGAGCAAGAGCAGAAACATAAGGTTTCCCCTCTACATTTATTTTGTTTACGGAGCTTGTTCCCGAAACAACATAGAGGTCTTCTTCTGTTTCACCATCAACTGTCTGGAAAATACCCTGAATTATTTTATCGGTATTTTCTGTAGGCCTACCCAAAAATGTTGCTTCTTCAAAATCGAATTTCTGCATTTCAACATCACTGGTTCTTGTGAAGCCATATTTTTCTTCTTTTATTTTATTAAGATTTGTATTGAAATAATCGACAAGGTCTTTTTTGTCTTCAAAGATTCCTCCGCCATTAAAACCACTGAATGCACCTGTAGGCTGTAAATTTATAAGACCTGCGGCACCTCTTAAAATTTTACGGGCATCAAAGAGGGTAATATACCCATCCTCATTAACATCGCAAAGAATTTTTGCTTCACTTGAAAGATTGTCTTCAATACCTGCAGCATATCTTAAAACGAGTAAAGCATCAGTTGACTCAACCTTGCCATTACCATCAGCATCGCCCCACTTGCCAGTTGTAGCTGCACTTGAGGTAATTCCTATTGAAAAAACTGACACAACAATTGTTAATACCAATACTATTGCTAAAATTCTTTTTTTCATTTTTGTACCGCTTCCTTTCTTTTATTTTGTTATTTCCTCAAGAATATTTTTCACCGAATCAAATATATATGTTGGTTCAACATCTGAAGCTTTTAAAATAGCCTCATCTGTTTCACCTGACATAACAAGAATTGATGTAACCCCCGCATTTACACCCGTTTTAACATCGGTATAAAGTCTGTCGCCAACCATTGCAATATTTTCGTAAGGGGTATTAGTTTCCTTTTGTAAAATATCTATCATAGTTCTGTCTGGCTTACCTAAAAAGATTGGGCGTCTTTTAACAGCATTTTCGAACATATCAGCAAAACTACCACAGTCAGGTAAATACCTGCCATTTTCAATAGGACAAACCATATCAATATTAGTTGCATAATATTCTGCACCAGCGTCTAAAAGGTCGCATACCTTACGGATTTTTTTATAATCCAATTCTGTGTCGTAGCCTAAAAGAACCAAATCGGCATCTTCTTCGGTGATTTCAACACCATATTTTAAAAGTTCATTTTTTAAAGACTCTGTACCACACACATAAACTTTTTTGCCTTTTTTGTTATCTCTTAAAAACATTCCCGCAGCCATGCCTGAGGTGAAAACATTTTCTTTTTCACAAGGGAAGCCTAAATTCTTCATTTTCTCTACATAATCATTCGCATTTTTTGATGAATTGTTTGTTAAGAAAATAAAATTCTTGCCTTGCTTTAGTAATGTCTCTAAAAATTCCTTTGCACCATCAATCGGGTCATAACCCAAATTGACTGTGCCATCCATATCAAGTAAAAAAAGTGTAATATCTTTTAAATTGCTCATTTTAAACCCTACCGAATAATTCATTCATTTCTTTGTATTCTTGCTTGTTAATATTGTTAACCTGTTCTTTTGTAACTCTGTAAAGCCAGTTTCCCTCTGCTCTGCCTGGAATGTTAAGACGAGTATCTGAGCCGTATCCTAATAAATCTTGTATAGGGAAAATTGCAAGACCCGCATTGCTTGCCATAACAGTTTTAATTATTGCTTTACAGCCGTCTTCGTTCCATCTTTCATAAGGACAGGAGCAATACTGCATAACTTTCTTTTTCATATCTTCCGGTGTTTCCCAGAGATAACCTAAAAGAGTGTTATTATCATGTGTACCAGAATAAGCAACACTGTTATTTATGTAATTGTATGGTCTGTGAGGTGTGTCCCACATTGAAAGGAATCCAAACTGGAAAACTCTCATTCCTGGGAAGCCACTGTCATTCACAAGCTTTATTACATCTTCTGTAATATCACCTAAATCTTCAGCAATAATAAGCTTATCGCCTTTAACCTCGTTAAACATTTTAATAAGCTTCATACCTGGGCCTTTAACCCATTTACCATTTTTAGCCGTTTTTTCTGTACCTTTAACCGCCCAGAAGCTTTCGAATCCTCTGAAATGGTCAATTCTCACACCATCGAAAAGCTCTAATGCAAATGAAAGACGTTCTTTCCACCAACTAAAACCATCTTTTTCCATTTCTGTCCAGTCATAAAGCGGATTTCCCCACAACTGACCATCTTCTGAAAAATAATCCGGCGGTACGCCTGCTACATCTGTAAGATGATTTTCTTCATCCATCAAAAACATTTTTTTATTGTAGTAAACATCGGCACTATCAAATGAAACATAAATAGGAATATCGCCTATTATACTAATTCCATTATCATTAGCGTACTTTTTAACCTTTGCCCATTGTGTGAAAAATTCATATTGAATAAAGCACCAACCAAAATAAATTTCTTCACTATATTCTTTAGTTGTCCATTCAGTCCACTCTTTTTCATTATTGGCAGTTTTAAGAGCCATAAACTTACAAAAATCTCTGATGTGATGATTTTGTTCTACGAATTTATTTATTTTCGCTTCTAATTCTACATTCACATTTTTTGAAGCCTTAATAAGAAGAGGAACCCTCTCTGTCTTTAATCT
Organism: Acutalibacteraceae bacterium; assembly: GCA_045613085.1. Classification (GTDB taxonomy): domain Bacteria; phylum Bacillota; class Clostridia; order Oscillospirales; family Acutalibacteraceae; genus DTU089. The sequence goes on from JAZLAG010000021.1 coordinate 39,866, forward strand.
GTCAAATTCGCAATAATATGGTGTACCTTGCTTTGCAGAATCCAAATCCGCCTGTGACAAAAGCCCAGCCTCTAATAACGCTTTAAGGTCAACAAAGTAAGGGTTACCGCCAAATGTAGAGTATGATTTGTATGGTGAATTACATTCATCTGGAATTACAAAAGGCAAAACCTGCCAATATGAAAAGCCACTTTGCTTTAAAAAATCTACAAACTGAAATGCTTCTTTACCAAAGCTACCACTTGAATATTCTCCCCAAAGAGAAGAAATGTGCATTAACACACCACTTTTTCTTTCCAAAAAAGAACACTCTCCATTACATAATTATACAAATATATTATATCATAGCAACTACTTATTTGTAAAGAAATAATAAACTTTCGTACGCCTAAAATACGCCCGTAAATTTATGCGAAATGAACAAAGAAAATCACCCCGACACAATGGTTGGAGTGATTTTTTATTTCGCTTCATCTGAATCTCTGTAATACTGTGTAAAGATTTTCGGATGCGGATTGCTTTTCCACAATTCTTCGGCAACTGGTGCCCAAGATTTACTAAAATCTACACACTTATCACAAAGCTCGTCAACATCTTCGTTAATAAGATGGTCGGTGCTTTTAGCGCCTGTTTCTTTTATAATTTTTCTTAAAATATCGGGATTTTCAAGCATAGGACAAGGCATTAAATGGTTATCGTTAAAAGGTTGCCCTTTTCTGTATGCCTGGAAAAGTGGACGCTGTAACGACTCTAAAAGAGTTGTTTCTTTGATATTTGAATCTGAATAATGAACGAACACACAAGGTTCAATGTCGCCCTTTGAGTTTATGTGGAAATAGTTTCTGCCACCAGCAATACAACCGCCAACATACTCACCATCATCCTGGAAGTCCATAACAAATATTGGTTTACCTGTTTTGCCGTTTCTTGTTCTTTTAAGCCACATATACATATATTTTCTCTGCATAGGTGTTGGTATTAAATCTTTCTGACCATCACTGCCAACGGGCATATAGTTAAAATAAAGTGCGTATTTAACACCTTTTTCAATCATATCATTTAAGAACTCGTCACTTGTTACGCTTTCAACGTTTTTGCTTGTGTAGCAAACAGAAATACCAAAAAGAATTTTATTTTGCTTTAAAAGCTCCATTGCTTTGACAGTTGTTTCGTAAGCACCCTCACCACGACGGAAGTCATTGCTTTCTTTTGAACCTTCAATACTTAAAGCAAGTGTAATATTACCACACTTTTTAATATCGTCACAGAATTTCTGGTCGACTAAAGTAGCATTTGTATAAATCAAAAATGTACATTCTTTGTTTTCTGAAGCGAGGGTTACAATATCATTTTTTCTTATAAGTGGCTCGCCACCTGTAAGCATATAAAAATGAGTACCCATTTCTTTACCCTGACTTACAATGCTTCTCATTTCATCAAGAGAAAGCTGGAATGAGTGACCATACTCTGCAGACCAACAACCTTTACACTTGAGGTTACAAGCAGAAGTCGGATCGAAGAGAATTATCCACGGAATATTGCATTTATATTTTTCACGATTAGCTCTTACAGTTTTTGTACCATAAAAACCAGCGTGAACGCCCAAAGAAAGAAGAAGACTTTTTATTAAACTGTGGTCTACGTCTTTTAAAATGCTTTTTGCTAAAATTGTGTGGGAATTACTGTCATCTAAAACAGCGTTTCGCATTTTAGCATAGTTTTCTGCTGGATACATCTTAAAAGTTTTCTCAACAATGCGTAAGATTTTAAGAAGATTTTTTTGTGGTTCTTTGTCAATATATTTCAATATACTTGAAATAGTTTTATCTGCCACAAAATGAACCAATTTATGCTCCACAGTGCCCAACTCCTTTCTTTTATATTATTAAAAAACAAATACGCTGATTAGTTTATCACACTTTCTAAAATTTGTAAACAACTAATTTATTAAATTGTTGCCATATTTTACACTATTTATGCAATCTATTTTCTTGACTTTACTCCTTTAGTAAACTATAATATAATTGATATAATTTGTAACAATATTTTGTACAAAAATAAAAACAAAGGAGTTTTGTTATGAAAAACAATAAAGCTAAAGCTTTAACAAACGACAAGCTTTCAGGCAGAATTTGGTTCAATCTTTTCCTTTTTAACCTTATCGGTGGCATTGCCTGGAACCTTGAGAATATGTATTTTAATACATTCCTTTATAATTCGGTTTATGCCGGTGCTTCTCAAGCGGCGCTTTCAGGCACAATGGCGCCAACTACCGCTATAAGCCGAATGGTTGCACTTTCTGCTATAACTGCAGTACTCACTACATTTGTTATTGGTACATTCAGCGACAGATTAAGAAACAGAAAAGTATTTATTTCAATAGGCTATATTGTATGGGGTGTTGTTACTGCACTTTTCGGATTCATTACAAGAGATAACATCGCTGCTATATTTGGTCTTACAGATGCTGTTCAGATTCTTACATTTACTGTATGGGCAGTTATCATAATGGATATGCTTATGACCTTTATGGGTTCAACGAGTAACGACTCTGCTTTTAATGCCTGGGTTACAGATGTTACCACTACAAGCACACGTCCAAAGGTTGAAACAGCCTTTTTATTTATAGGCTTTTTATCTATGGCTATTGTTATGGGCGTTGGCTCATTCGCTCAGGCTGGTACAGTTTCTTATAAAGTGTTCTTTGGTGGACTTGGTCTTTTAGTTGTTGTAAGTGGTATTATTGGTCTTTTCTCTCTTAAAGAACCTGCTCACAAAGAACCAAAAGAAAAGAACACAAGCTACTGGGCAGACCTTCTTTATGGTTTTAAACCAAGCGTTATTAAAGAAAATTCTCAGCTTTATTTAATTCTTGCTTCAGTTTGCATTTTCAACATCGCTTTCCAGGTATTCTTCCCATTTCTTTTCGTTTACCTTCAATACGTCGTTTTAGCAAACACACAAAACTCCGCTTTACTTTCACCTATCTCCCCTGCACTTATTATAGTTGCTGTAGTTGCTATTGCAGCTATTATTGCAGGTATAGTTATATTAATGAAGCTTTCAGATAAAAATAAATTCTTAGGCTTTATCCCTGGTGTAATTTCCCTTATAGTAGGTTTATTTGTACTTTCAACAGGAACAAGTCTTTACACAATTTTAATAGGTATCGCTCCTACACTTGTTGGCTACCTTGTGCTTACAATTCAATTAAACGCTGCAATACGTGACTTTACACCACCTGAAAAAACAGGTCTTTTCCAAGGTATCAGAATGATTTTCGTTGTTCTTCTTCCTATGGTTGTTGGTCCTGCTATTGGTGATATTGCTTGCAGAAACGCTGGTGCTACTTACACAAATGAATTTGGTGTAGAAACTATCGTACCAGATGCTACAATGTTTATTTACAGTGCAATTATTGCAATTCTTGTTTTCATTCCACTTTTATTGCTCAAGAAGAAGGGCTTGGAGAAAAAAGAAAACTAATACTGCCTACCAGATAAATATAGGGGTGTAACTATGAAATCTATTTTACTTTCTTCACTTACAAAAGTATTTAAAGACGTTGAGCCGAACTTTGATGAATTCAAAGAATTTTCAGTACTTCGCGGGGAAATATTCAATTTTCAAATTGCAATTTTCCCTGAAACAGACGAAGACTGTCATATTACAGTAGAGGTTGCGTCAAATCTTCGTGATGGTATTAAGGTATATAAGGTAATTGATATGCCTACAACATATGCTGCACCCGAAGACCACGACGATTTCCACTATGATACAAAAAGAAGTGCCTACCCGGATTTATTACAACCAATAAATGAAGATAATACTGTTGATTTAGTCAGAGGCGAGTGGAACTGCCTTTGGTTTAAATACACACCTGAAATGGACTATATTGCTGGTTCTAACAGCATTACAGTTTTTCTCAAAAAGGGAATGTATGATGAAAACAACAAGCATATTTTCAGTTTAAGAACACTTCCACGACAATTACCAATGCAGGATTTGATTTATACAAACTGGATGCATTACGATTGTCTTTACAAACATTACAATGTTGAACCTTTTACAGAAGAGTTCTGGCAGCTTTTAAGAAACTATTTAAAAAATGCAGTTGCTCATGGCGTAAATATGATTTATACCCCTGTTTTCACCCCACCTCTTGATACAGAGGTTGGTGGCGAGAGACCAACCTTCCAACTTGTTGAAGTTGATAAAATTGATGTAGGCTATCGTTTTAGTTTCAGACACTTTGATAAATTTGTAAAAACGTGTATAGATTGTGGAATAAGATTTTTTGAAATTTCTCACTTGTTTACTCAATGGGGTGCTCAGCACGCACCAAAAATTATTGCTAATGTAAAAGGTATTAAACGCCAAATTTTCGGCTGGAATACTCTTGCTAACGACAAGGATTATGTTCAATTCCTTGCTGTGTTTGCAAAAGCCTTTACGAAAGAAGTTGAGCGTTTAGGTATTAAAGAAGCGTGTTATCTTCATGTGTCTGACGAACCTCAAGAGGAACACCTTGAGGATTACAAAAAAGCTTCTTATATCATTAACCAGTTATTCCCTGAATTCCACGTTATCGATGCACTTTCTAATATTGAATTTTACAGACAAGGTCTTGTAAAAACCCCTGTTTGTGGCGAAGATGTTGCAGATGTTTTCAAAGCAGAAGTTAAAGATTTCTGGACTTATTACTGTTGCACAGAAACTAGCGACTTTTTACCAAATAGAATGTTTGCAATGCCACCTGTAAGAAACAGAATTCTGGGGTTACTTCTTTATAAATATGAGGCAAAGGGATTTTTGCAATGGGGACATAATTTCTGGTTTACCCAATATTCCAAAAAACAAATCAATCCTTATGAGGTTACAGATGCTGGCGGTGCATTCCCTTCGGGTGACTCTTTTGTAGTTTACCCAGGACCTGACCACAAACCTTGGAACTCCACCCGACACGAAGTATTTTATGAGGGACTTTGTGACTACAGAGCTATGAAATACTTAGAAAGACTCACATCAAGAGAGCATGTTTTGAAATTATTGCAAAAGAATCTTGATACTGAGCTTACTTTTAAAAACTATCCTCATGATATGGAATGGCTTTTAAATAAAAGAAGTGAAATAAACAAAGAAATTGAGATTGCTACAAGATGACTTTAGAAGAAATTTTTAAAACTAACTGTCGGGCAACAGCCTCACTTATACCTGAAAAACCAAGTCTTTCATTCAAGGACTTGGTTTCAGGTTTTAGTGGCAAAAATAAAAACGGAATTATTGCCCGATATTCATTCAATGAATTTTTCATCGATTTATACTTCATAGAAAACGGACCATTAGCTTACGCTCCAAACACTATTTGGATTAGCGTAGGTTTTGAGTCCGCTTCTTTTTTACCTTTTTGTGTTTATGATATTTTAGCAGTCGCTGAGCCTGACAATTTCAAATGTTACACCTACCCTTACCTTTATACACAGGATGTAATGATTCAGGCATTTGGTGAAATAAACGACTTATTAAAAAGATTTATACCAGAGCTTACCGAAATATCTAACACAGGAACTATTAAAAATAATCTGATATTAAACCAAAAAGAAACAATAAACAAATTCGTAAATGACGATATTTTTAAAAGAGAAATAGAAATGCTTGATGCAAGTCTTAAGATTCGCGATATGCTTATAAGAAATTTCAGCGAATCTGTTTTAAGCCATGTTATTTTAGGCGGTGTTTCCGATTTCTTTAATAACGAACACGAAAAAGCAATTAAAAAACTTTCAAAAGCCAAATATCTTACATTTTATGAAAGACGTCTTTTTGAAAAACTAAAAAATGGTGAATTAGAAGGATTTGATGCTTCACCTTTCAGAGAAGCCAAATATAAAGATTATACCAAGGTTGCAAAAAAACGTACATACTCATTAGGCACTAAAGGATTTTTTAAATTTATTATACCTACTATTTTAACTACACCATTATTTTTCATCATATTTCTTTTTACATACTTCTTTTTATGTTATCTTAAATTCAACGATACTCTGTTTTTTATGAGCTGCGACCTATATTCTATGGTTACTTTATTGCTCGCATCATTTTTAGCAGGTGAAGGCTTTTCTTTCCATTTTTCTCATAAAATAAGAAATCCCTTCAAGAAAAAAAAGAAAGAAGAAAAAGAAGCAATTACAGAACTCAAGAAACGCTCAAAGGGTTTAAAGTACATTACAATTCTTATAGAAACTGTTATTATCCTTTTACTGTTTTCTGCAGTTAACAACACAATTGCTTTTACCGAAAACAAAGTACTATACCCAGAAGATTCCGCTATTGTATTAAAGCAAGATGCTTTACATTACGAATATTTAGATAGTGTTTACAAGGTAGATGGACACTATCTTTATGGAATAAAATATTTTGAACTTGAGCATTACATTCTTATGACAAAAAGTGGCAATATGATTGATTTAGCAGTGCATCCTGAATCTGACACCAAAGAATTTGAAACAGAGATTTTACCACTTCTCATAGAAAAGAGAATAGAATTAAAATATGCAAAAAGCGAAAAGGACATTATAAAATGAACAACGTAGAATACTTTAAAAATGCCGGCTACGGAATGATGATGCACTTCGGACTTTATTCCATTTTAGGTGGCGAGTACAAGGGCAAATTCGGTGACAATTACGCCGAGTGGATTGGCTCACATTTTGCTATTCCAATTAAAGAATATGAGCAATTAGCAAAGGTTTTTAACCCAATTTATTTTAATGCCGATGAAATCATTAAATTGGCAAAGGACTGTGGTATGAAATATTTTGTAGTTACCACAAAACACCACGATGGCTTTGCACTCTTTCACTCTAAAGTCGATACATACAATGTAGTTGACGCTACACCTTATAAAAGAGATATTATTGAAGACCTTGCCAACGCTTGCAGCAAGCATAATATAAAATTAGGTTTTTACTATTCACAGGACCTTGACTGGCACGAAAAACATGGTGGCGGATACCTTTCTAACCATATGGGCTGTTCTGGTGTAACCTGGGATAACAGTTGGGACTTCCCGAATCCTGAGGAAAAAGATTTTAATATATGCTTTGAAAATAAAATCTTACCGCAAATTAAAGAAATTATGACAAACTATGGTGATATTTTCACAGCGTGGTTTGATGTTCCTATGACTTTAACAGAAAATCAAAGTAAAATTATTTATGATACTGTAAAAGAATTACAACCCGATTGTCTTATAAATTCGAGACTCGGCAACGGACTTTATGACTATGTTTCTTTAGGCGATAACGAAATTCCAAAGACAAAAGAAGAATGGGAAACGCTTTCACAGGTAGATGAAAAGAATATAAATTATCAGAGTATTGACGGCTTTAAGCCAAGTAAATACGGACTTTATGAATCCGCTTGTACACTTAACAATTCGTGGGGATTTTCTTATCGTGACCATAACTGGATTTCACCTGAAAAACTATCAGAGAACAGAAAACATCTTAACTCACTCGGTATAAATTACCTTGTAAATGTAGGCCCAGACCATCTTGGAAGGATACCAGGACCTTCTGTTGCAATTTTGCAGGAAACCGCAAAATTGTAATGCTATTTATCAACAAGTTTTTATTAATTATAGAATTAAATCAAAATAATAAATAAGACATAAGATAAGACAGGAAACGGAGTTTATTCAACTCTGTTTCCTGCTTTCTATTTCCTAGTTACTAGACATGATTCGCTATGCGAATCATGTGTTTTTCATCACAATCTTTTCAATTGTATCACAAACATGCTCACAGGCATCTGCACAGCGCTCTAATTTATAAAGTGTATCTCTTAAAGCAATTATTAAAAGAACCTCATCATTTTCCTTGCGGATATTTAATGTACCCTCTAAATAGAGCTTGTCACATTCTTCTTCGAGTGCCCCAAGATTTAAAATCATTTCTTTTAATTTCTTAGGTTTTTTAAAGGTTGGTAACTCTTCAAATACTTTTTTCATAAGAAGACAACAATCAACAATTTTACCAGCAAACACTTTAAATGATTCTGGTATTTCTTCAACCTCATCAACATAAAGTCTTTGTAATACTTCTTCAATTGTATCTGCAACTTCGTCAATATTAGCACTGATTTCTGCAATATCTTCTCTGTCTAAAGGTGTAACAAATGCTTTTGCCAAAGCCGCTGACATCGCATGGTGAACCTCGTCTGCCTTGTGCTCATATTCGTGCATTTTAACAATCATATCTTTAAGCTTATTAACATCATAATTATTGAAGCATTCTTTTAAATATTCTGCTGCACTAACACAACAATCAGTTGCTTCTAAAAAGTTATTAAAATAAAATCTATCTGCTTTACTTCCCATAATTTAACATCCTTTCACATTATGTTGTTTTTAAAAAATTGCCATAAATATTTTTGTCATTATAAATCCTATAAGTCCACACCCAGGAAATGTAAGTATCCATGTAACTGCCATTTCTTTAACTACTGAAAAGTTAATAGCAGATATTCTTCTCACAGCACCAACACCCATTATTGAAGTTGTTTTTGCGTGAGTTGTTGAAACTGGAATACCAAAAACGGAGCTTATCAAAAGAGAAATTGAAGCGGCAATATCTGCTGAAAAGCCCTGATATTTTTCTAATTTTACCATATCCATACCAACAGATTTTATAATCTTTTTGCCACCTATTGAAGTACCAAGACCCATAACTATTGAACAAAGAGCCATAAGCCAAATCGGCATTTCTACGCTCACATTCTCGGCACTCTGACCGTTAACTAAAAGAATACTTAAAAGTATAACACCCATAAATTTCTGACCATCCTGTGCACCGTGCATAAAGCTCATAGCCGCCGCACCGCCTATCTGCGCAAATCGGAAGAAAGTCTCTGTTTTGTTTCTTTGTATATTTCTGAAAATAGTAACAACTATTCTGCAAATTACAAAACCTAAAATAAAGCCTAAAAAAACAGAAATTACGAGTCCATAAATAACCTTTACCCATTCAGCACCATTTACACCCTGAAGCCCACCATGAAGTGCAATGGCACCACCCGTAAGACCCGCTATTAAAGCATGGCTTTCACTTGTTGGAATACCAAATACCCACGCTAAAATTGCCCATAGAACAATAGCAAAAAGTGCTGCACTGAGTGCTACAATGGCTTCGTGTGAATTCGTACCGAAATCGACCATTTTAGTAATTGTTTGTGCCACAGTCGCATTAACAAGACTCATTATAAATACGCCTAAAAAGTTAAAGACTGCCGCCATCAAAATTGCGAGTCTTGGCGAAAGACAACGCGTTACTACACAAGTAGCAATGGCATTTGGTGCATCTGTCCATCCATTGACTAAAATAACGCCTAATGTCAATGTAACTGCCATTAAAAGAAGCGGATTACCTATCATCTGCTCCCAGAAATAAGAGAAAGATAAATCCATCTGGTTACCTCCTTGTATATAAATATATAATATTAAGAATTCTTAACTCATTTTATCAAAAATATAAAAAAATAACAACCCTTTTGTTAATAGGGAAAATGAATTTTAACAAATTTTAAATGTTTTTATTTAACTATTGCCATACCATAAATAATTATGTATAATATAAACAAAAAATATTGGGTTAGGTGAAAATTTATGGCAGAATTTGTTAAACTTAAGGCTTCTGGTCTTACAAAACTTCGCGAAATGGATGAACGCTTAGTTTCATACAATGTAGAAATGACCGAGGTTACAGGCGGTACTTTCTGGAAAGCTTACACAGATGCTCAGGTTGATGGTACTGAAGAATTCCCAGTAATTGCAGACTGGCACGATATGGGCAACCTTCAACAATGGTATGACCCAATTGACCTTTATAACCCTCGCCTTCGTAAAATGGCTAAAGAACTCGGCACAGCATGGGTTCGCGTTTCTGGTACATGGGCTAATAAAACATATTATGACTTTGATGGGCATTGTAATGGTCAGGTTCCAGAAGGTTTCCAGAATCTTTTAACAAAAGAACAATGGATTGGTGTTCTTGACTTTGTAAAAGCTATTGATGGTAAATTATTGGTTTCAATGGCAAACTGCCCAGGTATTCACTCAGCAGATGAGCCTTATCCAACTGAACAAGCAGAGCTTTTATTCTCATTCTCAAAAGAATATGGTGTGCCTATAGATGCAGCAGAATTCACAAACGAACCAAATATGATGGTTATGAGCGGACTTCCACAAGGCTACACTCCCGCAGACCACGCACGCGACCACGATATTTTCGGTGCATGGCTTAAAGAAAATTATCCAGAATGTCTTTTTGTAGGTCCATGCACAGTTGGTGATATTAATCTCTTTAATATTGATATGGATCAGGCAGGTGGCGGTATTGCTTCTGCATTGGAATTAGTTACAACTGAGGAGCTTTTAGGTGACCAGAAAATTAAAATGGATATTTTCAGTTACCATTACTACAATGGTGTTTCTGAACGCGGTGCCGCTATGGGTGGCCACTGGCCTGAATCAGCTTGTCTTACAGAGCAATATTTAGCAACTGCCGCTTCTTGTGCAAGACAATACATCGGTCGTCGTGACAGATATGTACCTGGTGGTCAGATGTGGGTTACAGAATCAGGTGACGCAGGTTGTGGTGGTAACACATGGGCTCCTACTTATTTAGATGTTCCAAGAACTCTCAACGAGCTCGGTGAATTCTCAACAGTTACTGATGGTATCATTTTCCATAATACTTTAGCTTCTTCTGCTTATGGTTTCTTAGAGCACGGCACATTCGAACCAAGACCTAATTACTTTGCAGTTCTTCTCTGGAACAGACTTATGGGTAAAGAGGTTTATGAAACAGGTGAAGAAATCCGTGAGGGTGCTCACGTTTATGCTCACTCAAGAAAAGATGGTAAAGATGGTTTAGTTTACCTTGTTATAAACAACTCAAGAACTGACACAACTGATGTTGAGTTACCAAAAGAAGCTTTAGCTTATATTCTTGAGGGTCAAGGAAAGCTTCGTTCAAGAGTTATGACTCTTAACGGCGAACCTTTAACTTTAGGTGAAAACGACACACTCCCTGAGCTTAAAGGTAAAACAGTTTCTGGCAAGGTTACATTAAACCCTGGTAGCTGTGCTTTCTTCGTTTTATAATATAAAATCAAAACAAAAATCCCTTACGAGTGAAAACCTTCGTAAGGGATAATTTTTATTTCGTTGTTTGGGTTGTTGTAGTTGGTGTTGTAGTAGTCACCACTGGCGCTGTTGTTGCTTCTGTAACAGGCGGTGTTGTCACTGTTTCTGTTGTAGGTGGTACTATTGGTGAATATACAGCTGTTAACGCTTTACCATTATTACCACTATAAGTTTTCCCATTTACAGCACGTGCAGTATAATTATAGCTTTCACCAGGAACACCTGTTGTATCAATTATAGATGGTGTTGTTGTAAATCCTAAGGCTGTCCAAGTTTTTTCGTTAACACCTTTTCTATACACTTTATACTTCGTAGCACCATTTATAGCTGAGAAGCTTATTAACATACCATTTTCTACAGGCTTAGCAGTAAAGTTTTTAGGTTCTGAAACATACTTAATTGTTATACCTTTAGAAACGAATGCTCCTGCTAATTTTCCATCATAAGCTTTAACAGTATATTTATAGCTTTTACCATTTTCTACATTTTTATCTTTAAAAGATGTTGTTTTACCATTAGTAATCTTTGCTACTCTTACCCAGGCATTCTTTTCATTTTTTCTATATACATAATAGCCATCCGCATTACCTACTTTTGACCATTTAACTGTAACAGAACCAACTGTATTTGATATAGAAAGCTTAGGTGCATTAAGAGCTACTATAGATTTACCCTCATAATACTGACTTAAAACCTTATTATCAATTGCTCTTACCATATAATAATATTTCTCGCCATTTATGGTGTTTTTATCTGTATAGCTTGTTTTTGAGCCCTGGTAAACCTTTTTCCAATCAGATTTTGAAGTTTTTCTGTAAACTCTGTAGCTATCGGCACCCGAAATCTTATTCCATTTTACAACTATACCATTTGCATCATTTTTTACTGAACTTATTTTTGGTGGAGTCACATTAGTTCTTGCACCATAACGCACATTACCTTTGTCTAAATTAATAGAGTACATAGTCCAGTTCTGTGTACCACAGTGATTATAAGTGTAAGTTTGCTTCTTTCCATTGTGAGCATTATTATGTGCATAATCCTGAACATAGCCCTGGCTATTAGCACCGTTACATACAACCACATGAGTATATTTACGGCAACAGTTGCAGAAATAGAAAATCAAATCGCCTTTTTCAAGCTTACCTTTATTATCTGACATTTTTATAGTACCTCTTGTACCACCTGTCAAAGTAAGCTTGTGTGAAGTACCATGAATACCATTAAGCTGATTATATAAATCTACAACTCGTGCTGAATAAACATTAATTCCGCCCGCTTGAACACATTTTGAAGCGAAATCTGCACAAAGACCTCTGCCGTTATTCCAATTCTTTGCAGCATAAGAAAGAGCTGATGAGGTTTTATATGGATATACTTTTTTTGCATCTTTAGCTGATGCTGTTATATTAAGAACTGAAAAGGAACTTATAGTAAAAACTAACGCGAAAATTATTGAAATTAATTTTTTTGTCATAATTACTCCTTAAAAAGTTACAATCTTGTAATAAATGTGCAGTTATAATACTATAATAAAGCTCATTTGTCAAGTTTTTTAATACTTTTTCTTGCATAATGCTACTATATTTGGTTAAAATTTGTAACTTTTTATATATTTTTACAGGCTATTAGTTGCTAGTATGGCTAGTGTGGCTAGTATTATAGAAATAAAACAAAATTCTATCATTTAAAGTTTATCTCAAACTGAAAATGATAGAATTTTTCTTTTTGACTATCTGCTAATAACTAACAGCCAATAGCTAGCAATTAATAACTGGTGTCTTAAGAATACCTGTTCTTTTAAAAACATATTCATAAGACCATCTGTTGCCCTCAGCTCTCCAGGCATCAGGTCCTTGCCAACGCTCCTCTTTATCTAAAAGGTGAACAGATCCCAATTGATTAAATCTATTTGTATAAATCTTGAGTGAGAGAATATGCTCACCATTTTCTGCAGCTGTTTCTGCTTTATATGGTGGGTAAATAATTTTACCGAATTCTTTTTTATCTAGCGAAGCAGTAATAAGTGCTCCACGATAGAATGAAGTGCAAACTTCAAGGTGATTATTTTTAACTGTAACAGGGATTTTATAAGTAATATTACCACCAAAGAATGGTAAGCCCTGATTTACAATGTCCCCAAAGTAAAGTTTTTCTGGTAGTGAAACAACAGATGCATTCCTACCCATTACCTTAACGCCGAACTCACCTAAAATATACATTGCCTCTAAGTTAGCTGATTCACCGAATGGATATGTAACAAGTAATATATTAGTACCCTTTACAATATCAGGAAGTTTAACTTTAAAAATAGAAATATCAACAAAATTACCGGTTGTTTCATTTTTTACAGGATTGCCATTGAAGATTATTTCTGCCTTATCTGCATCTTCAAGTGCTAAAACTGCACCACTATAATCAATTTCACTCTCAAATGTATATTTTAGAGTCACCTTTGTAATTGGTGCTTTTTCGCCATAAACCCAAGGCTGAACAACTGCTCCGCCACGCTCTCTCAAGTCAAGTCTTTCTCTTAAAATATTATCGAGTCTTAAAATCTCTTCTTTTTTGCTGAATTCCTCATCGTCTTCCAATTTATATTCTGCCATATCAAGAAGAAGTACGTTTTCTTCAGAAAGCTCATAATCAACATAATAAGGGGTATCAAAAGCTTCGGCTTTTCTTTCTGCCTTTTCTTTTGAAACTTCTTTTTTGCCGTCTTCTAATTTATAAAGGAATGAATCATAGCCATAAATATGCTCAGAAATAATTGTTTTTCCGTTAACATATATTACGTCTGCAGGATATTCATCACCATTCTGTGTATCACAAACAGTTACTATGTATTCACCCTCAACAGTAATTCTGATATCCTCTCCTCTATCAGTATCTTTATTCTTTGGTTCTTTTGAATGTGCAACAAAGAGCCATTTACAAGTATCATCCTGACGAAGCTGATAAAGAAGATTGTTTGCAAGATAGCCATCTGCAAAACGAAGTGTAACAGTTCTATTTTCATCGAGGGCTGTTAAAACTGCAGCCTGAGAATATTCAACATTTATGCTTTTTTCAAAAAGCTCTTTACCACGATTTGACTCTATCGCATCACAATATTTAGGTGCAGCACCTAAGAATATGAGTTTACCACCATTATTTCTGAATTCTTCAAGACGCTCTAAAGTTGAACTTCTTAATGTTTCACAAGCAGGCACAACAATAGCATCATATTCCATCTGACCAACCTTAAGTGGATTTCTACCCTTTTCACAAAGTGATGGGAAAAGTGACTCTGAAATAAAGTTGAAGTCAATGCTACCTTCAATAAGCCAGTTAGTAAGCTCCTGGAATTTTTCGTCACAGCTGTCACGGAAAATAGCAGATTTATCATTAGGACCCCAGTGAAGCCAGAAGCTTTCAACAGGGTGAATTACACCAACTTTAACAATAGGCTTACCTCTTGTAAGAGCAGTATTTACTCTTGCAAAATGGTCTTCTACTGCAGAGTATTGTTTCCACCAAGGAGATTGATATGAAATTGAAGCAGGGTAATCACGCTTTGCTTCACCAGCCATAGAATACCAAGATAAATGTGGTACTCTTACTGTAATACCAAGTGCTGCCTGCCAATCGCCCTGATATTTATATGTTCTGAAATCACAATCCCAACCTGTAACACCATAAAGTTCTGAAAGAATACCCTCATAACCAAACTGATGAACTGCAGACTGTGCTTGCTTTGCAGTTGTAAATTCTCTTGAATTACAAAGCATATCTATACCAGGAAGCTGAAAACTTCTATATGAACGCATTGCTTCACCTAACGCTGCAGTCTGACTTTCTAAAGTAGGCTCTTCCATCATATGACCAGTTAAAGCAATATTATTTTCGCCACACCAGTTACCTACTGTATCAGCAAAAGCATTTGCAAAAAGTTCTGCAATAAAATCGTGGTAACGGTAACGATGAAGTGATGGTTTACTATCCTTTAAATCCCAGAAAATTTCAGGGAGAGTATCTAAAATATCTGCATTGTACGCATTTCTATAAAGCTCTTCTACTTTATCAGTCCAAGGCATACAAACATCGTCTGTATCAAAAGAATTATCAAAAACCTGTTTTCTGGTAAACTGTGGTTCATCTGTAAAAATTGCAGGAACAGTTTTATCAAATTCGTTGCCAACTGTTTCTTTATATTTTTCGTGAGTAACTTCTACAAATTTTTTAACTGCATCTTTACTTAACGTATCTAAATAAGCCTGGTCGTTATACCAAGAGCTTTTGCCGTGTATCTCTAAAAGAGCATACCATTTAGTACCCTTTGCTTCGTCATCTTCGTTTATTCTTTTATAACTTTCCAAGTAGCCGTCTTTATCTAAAATAACATCATAACAAGCAAGAAGCTTACCATTACCTGTTCTACCGCCTTCTGCTCTTGAATCATTGTTCTGTGTTGCTTCGCCGTCTTTCTCAGTTGTAAAAAGAAGACATCTTGCACGGTATTTTTCATCTTTTGTAACAAGACCGCCTGCAGCACCAGATGGCCAACGGTCTTCGTCATAAAGCCATGCGAGCATTTTTTCATCTTTTGCTTTTTCAACACAAGCTTTAACAAGTCCCATAAAATCTTCACTTAAATATTGATTTTTAAGACCAGTTCTTACGTGCATATGGAAACCGCCAAGACCCATTTCGTTAAAAACTTCAATTTGTCTTTCGAGTTCTTCTTTTGTTAAGTAATCATTCCAAGCCCAGAAAGGTGTGCCCCTGTATTCGCTTGTAGGATTTTTAAAGAGTTCTTTGCTTAAAGTTTTTTCTGAATTCTTTTTATAAAGCATTTTTGTCACCCACGTTTTTCAAAAAAATAGAGTGCATATTAAATATGCACTCTCATTATATCATATTTTATAAGCTTTTTCTACTGGTACAGCACATAAAATTCCACGAGCTTTACTTCTTAAACCATATTTTTCATTAACATCCTCTAAAATTCTTGCACTGACATCTGCAGGAGCTAAAATTATTATGCTCTCTCTTTCTTCCTGGAGTTCCATTTCTGTTATAGCGTTAAGCTTTTCGCTCTCTGCAAGTCTGCCTTTAATAACAGTACCGCCAGTAGCACCCGCTTTTTTTGCAACTTCCATTACAGTATCTGTATAACCACGGTTAACTGTTATCATTACAAGGTAATGCTTATGTTCATTTTTCATTACTACTTCCTCCTGCAAAGATATTTCTTCGGGCAAATCGTGATTAAGCACTTCGGCAACTAATCTGTTTACCGCTAAAACGTTAAGCACAATTAAAAGACCACCATACTTTGTGTAGCTTGAAAAGCTACTGCCGAAATTCGCCATAAGTGAATTTATCGCTTTTTTAGATGCCATACTGAGAATAATATCTTTATCATTACTACCAAGGCCAAAAATATCCATCATTTCAGTAGGAGCTGTACCGTAACCTACTATCTGCATATTCATTTTAATTTCTTGTTTTTCTAACAATTCAATAAGCTTGTGACCTTTTTCGGCTTCTACTATTGAGAGCATCATCATTACTTTTTTAGATTCTTCACTCATTGTCACTCACCTCATTGAAATAGATTATATCATCATCAAAAGACTTAAATTCCTCAAATACACGCTTCATTCTGATTCTTTTGTGAAGCTTACTTGAAAGACCTAAAACCTGAATTGTAATGAGAGGTGCTAACGCTATCATAGCAACAATACCGAAAGCATCGGTCATAACGTTACCGCCGAGCATTTCACAGCTACCAACCGCAAACGGAAGTATAAACGTAGTTGCCATAGGACCACTCGCAACACCACCAGAGTCAAATGCAATAGCTGTGTAAATAGGTGGAACAAATAATGAAATTATAAGTGAAACAGAATAACCCACAATTAAGAATGGTAAAATCGGAATTCCTGTTAAAACTCTTAACATTGCAATTCCTACCGAAAGACCTACACCTATTGAGAGTGCAAGACCTATTGCTTTTTGAGAAATTGCACCGTTTGTAATTTCTGAAACTTGCTTTTTGAGTGAATGAACGGCTGGTTCTGCTGAAACAACAAAATAACCAATAATTACGCCAATAGGTACCAATAAATACCTTAAACTACTTTCTGCTATTTCTGCACCCAATAATTTACCCGCAGGCATAAATCCAACATTTGCACCTGTTAAGAACAAAACAAGTCCTATATAAGTGTAAATCAAACCAACCGAAATTTTCAATACCTCGTGCTTTAAGAAACGACGGGTGAATAACTGGAAAATCACAAAAATTGCAACAATTGGTAAAAATGCAACTGCAACCTCTTTGGCATATTGTGGAATAAATTTTACAAATTGCAAAAATGCATCTTTTGTAGTTTCAACTACAGGAATTATTGTTTCTGTTGTTTCTGACTCAGGTTTAAAGCAAATGCTTAAAACAAGAACAGAAAGAATGGGACCAATACTGCAAAGAGACACAAAGCCAAAGCTGTTTTCCATTGATTTTTTACTCTTACTCATTGAGGACATACCTGCACCAAGTGCCATTATAAAAGGCACAGTTATAGGGCCGGTTGTAACTCCGCCTGAGTCAAATGCAGTAGGAATAAAATCATCAGGTGCAAAAAACGAAAGTATAATTATCGCAAGATAAAAGAATATTAAAAGCTTTGGTAAATGAATGCTTTTTCTTGCACGGAACAATGCAACACTTAAAAATAAACCTACACCGATAGCAACACATATTATAAGCACCATATTAGGAATTGATGGCACTTGCTCTGCTAACACCTGTAAATCAGGCTCTGCAATTGTAATAAAAACACCTAAAATAAAGCATATTATTAATGGCACCCAGATTCTTTTTGCCTTGCCTATTTTAATACCTATGCTTTCACCTAATGGCTCCATAGAAATACCTGAACCAATAGTGAAGAAACTCATACCCAAAATTAAAAGTAACGTACCGAATAAAAACAGTACCAGAACACCAGCATTTATTGGTGCTAAGCTTACACTTAAAATAAGTACTATTGCCGCAATAGGTAAAACCGAAAATGCTGATTCTTTTAGTGATTTTAAAAGATGCTTCAAGATTTACCTCCTCAAAAATATATTATAAAACTTAATTTTCTTCCATAATACTTAAATATGATGGTCTTATAATTTTATCAGCACAAACTAATTCTTCAATTCTGTGTGCAGACCATCCTACAATTCTTGCAATAGCAAAAATAGCTGTATAAAGCTCCTCTGGAATACCGAGCATATCATAAACAAAACCACTGTAAAAATCCACGTTAGGACTTACGCCCTTATATATTTTACGCTTTTGTGAAATTAATATTGGTGCCAATTCTTCAATATTTTCATAAAGAGTTAAATCTTTTTCTCTGCCCTTTTCCATAGCCAGAGCTTCTACATAGCTTCTGAAAACTCTTTCTCGTGGATCAGAAAGAGAATAAACCGCGTGACCCATACCATAAACAAGACCTTTTTTGTCAAAGACTTCTTTATCTATAATTTTTGCAAGGTACGCTTTTACTTCTTCCTTATCTGTTATATCCTTTACATTCGCCCTTATGTCATCCATCATTTCCATAACTTTAATATTAGCACCGCCGTGCTTTGGACCTTTGAGAGAAGACATAGCCGCAGCAATAGTCGAATAAGTATCGGACCCTGCAGATGAAACAACTCTTGTTGTGAAGGTAGAGTTATTGCCACCACCGTGCTCCATGTGAAGAATTAAAGCAGTATCTAATACCTTTGCTTCTGTCTTTGTATATTTTTTATCAGGACGAAGCATCATAAGAAGATTTTCTGCAGTAGAAAGCTCGGGGTCAGGACGATGAATAATCATACTTTCCTGAAGTTCTGAGTAATTGTAAGCGTGATAAGCGTAAATTGCAAGAAGCGGGAATTCTGCAATGAGCTGAATACACTGCCTTAAAACGTTATCAACTGATGTGTCAAGTGCCTGTTTGTCATAAGAAGCCAGTGTCAGAATACTTCTTGTAATCGAATTCATTATATCTGCCGTTGGTGCTTTCATAATAACATCACGGGTGAAATTCTGCGGAAGACATCTTAAATCACCAATATGCTTACTGAATTCTTTTTCCTGCTCACTTGTCGGCAGTTCACCTAAAAGAAGTAAATATGAGATTTTTTCAAAACCTAATTCATCTTCGCCTAAATTATTTATTAAATCCTGTACCCTGTAGCCCCTGTACCAGAGCTCGCCGTGACACGGTATTTTTTCTCCGTTTACTGTTTTACTTGCTACAATTTTTGATATATTGGTAAGCCCTGTAACAACGCCATTACCATTAATATCACGAAGTCCTTTATTAACTGAATGCTTAGTGTATAACTCGGGTGCAATTTTATCGTGCTCTCTTACAACATCTTCTTTACTTTTTGCGTAATTTATAAAGTCCTGAAAACTCACAATATCACTTCCTTTAAAATCTATTTTAATACAATTATAATGTATATTTATTAGTTTTTCAACTGACTGCATTAAGAATTTACATTATGTTAAAAAAACGCACCTATAACTTTTTGTTACAGGTGCGTTATAAATGAAACTTAAATTCAACAATTTACTGGCAAAATGCTCTGTAAATTAATTCGCCTAAAATTGTTTTTCTGATTCTTTCTACTATTTTTTCAAAGAAATTAAGTGGTTCTTGCACTGGTTCTTCAATCAATTTTGCTTCCATATTTCCGTCGTCGCAAACGAAAGGTTGTGACATTACAATACCACCTTTGTTTTTAATCTGGAAACGAACGTAAGAACCTAAATTTTCACTTTTTTCTCTTAAATTGAACGTATTACCCGTTGCAATAACTTCACCGTCAGAAATCCATTCAATTGTTTCATAATTATTCGCTGTAACTGTAATAATATCTTGTTCTTCGTCAACTGTTATTCTTTCAATTTTTGCATATTCGCCTGTGCCTTCAAAATCTTCGCCCATTTCGTTTCGTGCAATTCGTGAACAAGCGAAGAACGTGCCGTTTTCCATAGCAGTTCTTAATGCTTCCTGTGAAAGTTCAGGCATAAGCATAATTTCTGCTGTAACACCTATTTTATCAATTGTGTGAGAGTCATCGTTTGAAAATCCCCACGCCACTTTGCCACGTGGTACTATGTACATCAATACGTTATCCCAAACGATTCTGTCTGCTCTTGCTGCAGTATCTTTTTCATTAAAAATTTCCATGCCAACACAAGAGTCATATTCTAAAAGCGGGTCTATAAAAATTTTTAAATTATTAAGGTCTTTTGCTCTTTCTGCATCACGGTTAGCAGCATAAAAATCACCCGGGTGAGCAATAAAAGAAATACCACCTGCTTCGTGAGTTGCTTTAACTGGTGTAATATAATCTTCCTCTTCGCCCCAGTCACCTTGGTAAGCACCACAGAAGAAACCATTAACGTGATTTTTTCTCATTACAACGCCGTTCATTTCAATACCCTGATTAACGTCGAGCATTGGTCTGCCGTCTCTGTCAGCACCGGTTGTAATTTCTTCATAACGTTCTTTTGAAACAGGACTTAAATCATAGAAAAGCTTATTATAACCAATAATAGGCAACATTTCGGGCATTTCGTCCCAACCCTTATTTACAACGCCGTGGTCTGTAATAGCAAGAATATCATAATCTTGTCTGTAATACTCTTCAACTACATCCTTAACATCCATTCCACCATCACTATAAAGAGTGTGTGCATGAAGCTGTGTTTTATATTGATTAAAACTATCCCAATCAACAGTTTCGTAAGGACTGGTTATAATATATGAAACCTTTTCTGTTGCAAATACAGAAATTGAAAAAATATTAAGTACTGCAAATAAAACTAATAAAAGTGAAACAATCTTTTTTGCTTTCACAAAGCCCACCCCTTAAATTAAAAACATTACATATGACATTATACTAAAAAAACAAAAACAATGCAATAATTAATTGATATTTTGTATAATTTTGTAAAACCAAATAACTCCTCTTTTTGATTTTTTAAACTAAATATTGACTAAAACAACTCTTTTTCTAAAAAAACACCCCAAATATTGTGTTTTTCTTAAAATTTTTAACTTTTATTACATAAAATGAGTTTTTTCGACAAACAAATTGTGTATAATTCAATTGTCAGAAAGAACTGACAAATCAATTTTAAAGGAGTCGTATAAAATGTTATTAAGAAAAAAGTTTTATTTACAAATTGAGTATCATTGGTATTGCATAAATCTTCTTAAAAAGCAATTAAATGATTCCAACAAAACACAAAAGCGAAAAATCAACGGTAAAATTAACTACCACAAACAAAAAGCACTGACACTTTCTCTACAATATGAAATTCTTGCAGGGTTAAGAAATGCAGACGGAGTTTTTATAAATTAATAAGCAACACCCCTCAAGGAATTTACCTTTAGGGGTGTTGCTTTATTCAAACTTTTCTTCTTTATAATTATTATCTCTCTTAAACATAAACACATCGCCGTCTTCTGTGCCGTTTACTGTATCAAAAACACCATCAACGTATGTAAGTGCAGCACCGTCTTCTGCTGCAATTCCGTCATAATCAATTGTTTTTATAGCGTGTTTAAAATTGTTCCAGGTTTTTCCCTCGTAATGCGGGCAGAAGCAACCCTTTAAAATTCCAAGACACTCAACAAATACAAAAGAATGGTTCACACCACAATCATCCCAGCCCATCTCGAACCAGCACATAGCACCCGAAGAAAGACCAGAAAGCACAACGCCTTTTTCATAAGCTTCTTTTAAATATTTGTCTGCGTTAGTCTTTTTAAAGGTATTCATTAAAAACTCAAGATTACCGCCACCAGCGTAGATAATATCAGCAGAAAGAATTTTATTTTTAATATCTTCTTCCAATAAACTTTCATCTGTTAAAAAAAGTGAATTAACAGTAGTTGAACGCTCTTTAAATGGTTTTAAAATAATTTCAGCGTCGCTCATATCATCAAACCCAGCGGTTGGTAAATATAAAACAGATGGATTATTTTTACCACATATTTCGTAAATTTTTTCTATAATTGGCAATACCTCGCCATTTTCAAAAACTCCGCCACCGAGAGCGATAATCTTTCCCATAATAAAAATCCTTTCAGAATTTTAAATTTACTTTTCCCCACTTTTTTCATCAAGTCTTTCTCGTTCTTGCTCTTTTCTCGAAAAGCTTTGTGCAATAGTCGGGAACTTGTTGTCTGTATCAGCGGTAGGCTGAATTTCATAAGTGCCGTATTTATTTACTAATTGAAATGAATCATCAGGTGCATCACCAATAAATGCAGTAGATGGTGTCATTTCAACCTGATATTCATCTACACCCTGTTCTTTTAAGTTTTTCTTTTTATCATTTTTATTCATAAAATCACCCGAAATTAGTATTTGCGAATAAAAACAAAATATTATAATGCCGACCGCAGGTCCCACAACTCTTCAATATTCACTCTTCACTATTCACTGGAGCGTAGCGACATTACCGCCCATCTCATTTTAGTAGACTTTGCACGGCTGTTTTTAAAGCATTCTTCAGCGCTTGGTCTTATAACGTCACGTGCAACTTCTGAGAAAACGCCTGCACGGTTATATTCTTTAAATGCTTTTTTTACTAATCTGTCTTCACCAGAATGGAAAGTTAAAACTGCAACTCTGCCACCAGGTGCTAAAACAGATGGTAACTTTTCCAAGAATTCATAAAGTACTTCAAATTCGCTGTTTATGTCAATTCTTATTGCCTGAAATGTACGCTGACACGATTTTTTTACAGCTTCTTTTTGTTCATTTTTAGGTAAAAATGAAAGTGCTTCTTCAATACATTTTCTTAAATCGGTTGTAGTTTCTATTGGTCTCTTCTGATTTCTCCAGCGACAAATAGCAGTTGCAATTTTATCGGCATAAGGCTCATCGGCATTTTCAATTAACATTCCTTCAATTTCCGCATTTGTTAATTGCTTTAACCTCTGGGCACCACTTACGCCTTTTTGTGGGTTAAGTCTTAAATCAAGAGGACCATCTACTTTGTATGAAAATCCTCTTTCAGGGTTGTCAATCTGCATTGAAGAAACGCCCAAATCTGCAAGAATGAAATTGAACTTGTGCCCCGTCTCCTGTGACACTTTATCAATATCTTTAAAGTTCTGCAAGCGAACTGTTAAAATATCTTCCCCAAAACCTTGTTCTACAAGACGCTTTTTAGTTTTTTCAGATTCAATAGGGTCAACGTCAAGTCCGTAAATATGCCCACTGCCTTGTAATTTTTCGAGCATAGCTTTTGTGTGACCACCATAACCTAAAGTAGCATCAAGACCAATTTGACCTGGTTTAATATCTAAAAAATCCAATATTTCCCCTACCATAATAGAAATATGCATACCAGCAGGTGTAGCACCACGTGCAATAATGTGGGCTACATCTTCTTTATATTTTTCAGGGTTCAATTCTTTATATTTTTCACTGAATTTTTTAGGGTGTGTACCCGAATAACGCTTTCTACGTTTGTGTACTACTTCGCCATTCTGTAATTCAGTATTCTGTTTAATATCGTCCATTAAAACTTTTTCTCCATTAAAATTTTCATAAACAATCCGCCTTGCACTGTACGGTGTTTGAATTCAACCATATTACCTGACTTTGTATCATACCAGTCAGTCATAGCAACACGTGTTGAAGTATCATTATAGGAACTCCAGAGTGGAGCAATAAACTCTTCAAACACTTTTTTGTCACTTGCCATTGAAGCTACCCACACGAGCCAGTCGCTCTTTGTGTAGTCGGCTCTTGAATCAAGTGGCATTCCGTATTTGTTGAAATATTTTTTATTATTCTTAAGCTCTCTGTCCATAAACTCCTGCGAGAAAAGACCTGTGCCCCAGACTCTGTCCCACACCATATTATATTTCATTGAGAATGTGTTTGGTCTATCAAATGCTAAAAGACTTTCGCCGTTTTCATCCACTGCAGTTTTAAGCCAGTTTTCTGCCATTTTTTCTGCTTCTGCTTTATAAAAATCAGCTTTTTCTTTGTTACCTGACATTTCCATAATAATTGCCATACCACGAAGACCCATAATTGCTTTTAAAGAAAGGTTGCAGTTATGCTCTAAGTGACCTGCAAAGTCATCTGTACAAAGCTGATTACCAGGGTCAGCACCAAACTCAATTAAATATTTACACCATTTTTCAAGAGTTTCAATGTGACCCAGTGCAAATTCAGTTGATTTTGTAGAGAGTGCTACATTTGTTTCCATAACGAGCATATTGCCACATTCCTCAACAGGCATCTGATATTTTAATTGATTTCCGCCGTAAACCTGTCCGTTTACAAGTGGATATTGACCAACATCATGCGGTGCAAAGTCAAATGTCCATTCGTCACTTTCTGCATATTTATAAATTGGTCGCATCATACCTTTTACTAATTCAGGATTATATAAGAGGAAGAGTGGAGTTGATGGATAGCTTACATCAACAGTTGCGGCACAACCATTTGAATTGCATTCTTTTGATATGTAAAGAATTTCTCCGTTTTCATCTAACACTAATTTATGTGCTGCCATAACCTGACGATATGCAAGTAATAAAAGTTCTGAATATTTTTCGCCACCTACATTTACTGCATCTCTATAAAGCTTTTCTGAAAACTCGTTACATCTTTTTAACGTATTCTCATAATCTTCACTTGCTTCTTTAATTGCTTCAAGAATTGTCTTGCCGTTTCTGTTCCAGTAAGATTTTAAAGACTTTTTAAAATACGCTATACTTTCAATATCATCATAAGCAAAGAAGAACAATGTTTTTTCATTTTCGTTTACTTCACAAACTGTGTGAATATATTCTCTGTCGTGTCTGTCACTTGTTTTAGTTATAGCATTTTTACTATTAGTAAAAAGATAAACGTAACCCCAGTCAATGCGGATATCATCACCACTTTTATGGAGGGGATTCTGCTCTATGTTACCCATTTTCATACCAATGAGATTTCCTGCTTTTACATTTTCTTTTATTACATCATTTTGCCCTGCTTCATCTAAACAAAGCTCATCACTTATACGAATATCTATTTTTACATTATGCTTTTTATTATCCTTTAACTTATAGTCAACTGCCAAATAAGAAACAGGACGTGTTAAAAGCTCCAAATCATTTATAAGTACAGGTGAAGTAAATTTCAAGTTGAGTGAAATAATATCATTTTCCATTACAACAGTAGTTGAAAATGCGTCAATATCAATTGAAGTCTGGTCGAGCTTTAAAATATCTCTGTCGTAGCCTAAAAATAAATATTCTTTTTCATCTATAAAAACTGTACCAATAATAGAGTTGGATTTATTAGTCCAATGCTCTGTAAAATTAAAATTTATATTTTCATCTCTTGACCACACTGAAAAATATGGGTCAATTGTAATAAGTGGAACAGATGGTGCACGAAGTTTCATAGCAATTTCCTTTCACAAACAAATACTGATAAAATTTTAGCATATATTACTTATATTTACAATAAAAATCATTCAAACCAACCATATTTTTTAAGGTCTATTGTGCCGTCATTCTGGAAAACAATACCTTCTTTTTCTAAAAGCTCTCTTTGCACATTTTCTCCACCGAATGCAAAGCTTTTTGCTACTTCGCCATTCCTCGTTACAACTCTGTGGCAAGGAATAATTCCTGGTTGTGGATTTTTATGAAGGGCGTAACCCACAACCCTCGACCAGCGTGGGTTACCAGCTAATAATGCAACCTGACCATAGGTAGTTACTTTTCCTTTTGGAATTGTTTTTACTACTTCATAGATTTTTTCAAAAACTGACATACTTTACACCTCTATCCGATTATTTTCTGAAACGATGATAAACTCTTGAGTTTAGAGCAAGAGCATTAGAACCAAATAAATAATACCCAAGCATTATTATACTCAGGTATCATTTAATAATTATTTATTTTCTTCTATCAACTTGTTGCAAAGTCCTGGGTCATCTGTAATAATTCCGTCAACTCCGCAAAAAATCATTCTTTTGATTTCTTTTTCTTTATTAACAGTCCAGGGGTTAACCATAATTCCCTCTTTGTGTGCTTTTTTTACATATTCTTTTGTAACAAGAGCACTGTATGGATGAACTGCATCTGCTTTAATTTCTTTAGCAAACTTAAATGGCTTAAACATAATCTTTCTGCCGATTTTTTTATCTGGTGCATAAAGAAGTCCTGTTTTGCAATTCGGGTCAAGCTTTTTACATACAACTAAAATTGCAGGGTCAAATGAAGAAATAATGAGTTTATCGAACATATCATATTTTTTACAGAGTTCAATTGTCACTTTCGGGAATTCAATTGGCGCTTCACCAGGAACTTCGCTTTTTAATTCGATATTAAGCACTTCTACATTATTTTCTTTACAAAGCTTAATAAAATCTTCCAATAGTGGAATTTTAGTATCTTTAAATTCTTCGCCTTTATATGAACCGAAGTCAAACTGTAAAAGCTCCTCATATGTCATATCTTTAATAGCGCCTTTACCAGTTGAAGTTTCATCAATAGTAAAGTTATGGCATAACACAGGTATTCCGTCTTTTGTTAAATGAATATCTGTTTCAACACCATCGCAACCAATCTCAAAAGATTTTTTGAATGCCGGTAATGTATTCTGAGGGGCTACCATATTTGCGCCTCTATGTGAAATAACATTAATTTTTGCCATTTCTCTTTCTCCTATGTATTTATTACTTTTTCTTTCCTAAGAAGTGTTTTACTGTTGTTGTAACAAGACCTACACCAAGGCATAAAAGAATTTTTTCTTTTAACATTCCATCTGCATCCCAGATGTATTCTAATTCTGCCTTTAAGCTATCACCACATAAATCTTTATAATTAAGATGCTCTGTTTCGTAATTGCCGGTTTTTTCGTCAATTGTAAAAACTCTTACACCTCTTGAACGTCTGCCATAACAGCGGAAAGATGCACAAGGTGTCTGAACAATGTTTATGCCATCGAGTGTTGCAGTAAAGCAATTCTGGTGGTCGTGACCAAAAACAATCGCTTTAATATCGCCACATTCTTTAATTGCTTCTACCTGACCGTTACCCTGTGAAACTGTGCATATATATTCGCCGATTTCCCCATCAACACACGGTTTTGCTTTAAAGAATTTTCCGTCAGGACCTTCTATAGCGCCCTCATCATCTTTACTACATTCTTCCATTAAATCGAGCATTTCAATTAACGGAATATGCTGGAACATTAAAGACGGAACAGGTGTGCCACCATTCTGAACTTTTAATTCAGCACTTTTTTTCTTATACCATTCAATTGCTTCAGGCTTTACCTGATTGTAGCATTTGTCTTCTTCCTTATTCTTCCAGGCGCTATCCATCATCCATATATTAAACTTTACCTCTTTACCGTCTTCTGAGTAAATCGGAATATTAAAGGTTTCATCCTTTAATATTTCAATGTCATTATCAAGACCTACAAAATGAGGGTAGCGTCTGTAAATATCTGACTGCTCTTTTTTAGTAATCTCATTCATATCGTCGTGATTACCGTAAATCATTGAAAATGGAATTTTTCTGTTTTCAACAGGTCTTAAAAGCTTTTCAATTGCAACCTCCATTGCTTTAAACTCAGCTTCTTTTGTTTTTACAAAAAGAGGCGTTAAAGTTCTTGCATCACGAAAATGGTTACCTAAAACATTGTCACCTGTAAATACAATAAGGTCAGGCTTTACCTTGTCGTATGCCTTATCGAGCATTTTCATCATAGTTTTTCTTACATACTGTAAATCCTGTGGGTCACTGACTTGTAAAATTGTAAATTTTCCGTTTTTGAATTTTAAGCTCATAAATTTCTCCAAGATAATTTTTTATATTGGCAAGAATGCCTTTGCTATACCGAAATAAACTAAAAGTGAAATAGCATCAACTAAGGTTGTGATAAACGGACTCGCCATAACAGCAGGGTCAAAGCCCATTTTCTTAGCAAGAATAGGCAACACACAACCAATTATTTTTGCAACAATAACTGTTACACAAAGAGTTAACGCTACTACTAAAGAAACTACTAAAGATACATTTTCTGTACCCATAACAAAACCATCTATAAAATAAACCTTCAAGAAGGTAGCAACAGCGATTACTGCACCACAAAGAACTGAAACTCTTATTTCTTTCCAAAGCACCTTTAAAACGTCGCTGATTTCTACTTCACCTAAAGAAAGACCACGTATAACCGTAACAGATGCCTGACTACCAGAGTTACCGCCTGTACCCATAATCATAGGAATAAACGCAGTAAGAACAACTAATTTTTCTAAGGCAGTTTCAAAGCCGGAAATAATAATTCCTGTAAATGTTGAAGAGAGCATAAGAATCAAAAGCCACGGAATTCTTGTTTTAAAAATTTCAAAAACAGACGTCTTTAAAAATGGCTTATCAGTTGGTGTAATACCAGACATCATCTGAATATCTTCTTCAGCTTCTTCCAAGATAACGTCCATAGCATCGTCAATAGTAACAATACCGACCATACAGTTTTCAACGTCAACAACAGGAAGTGCGAGGAAGTCGTATTTATTAAGTAAATTAGCAACCTCTTCTTTATCTGAATGAGTATTTACTGTAATAATATTAGTTTCCATTACGTCAGAAATAATAATATTATCATCCTGTGTTAAAAGGTCTTTTGCAGTAACAATGCCAAGAAGCTTATGTTTTTCTACAACGTAACAAGTGTAAACTGTTTCAAATTTCGCACCAATTGATTTGATTTTTTTAAGTGCATCACCAATTGTCATAGTTGGTAAAAATGTGATGTATTCGAGAGTCATAATGCTACCCGCACTGTCTTCTGGGTAGTTAAGAATTTTATTTATGCTTTCTCTTTTATCACCTGCAGCACTTAACATTCTGCTTACAACGTTTGCAGGCATTTCTTCAATAACGTCAACAGCATCGTCAATGAACATTTCGTCCATAATGTGCTTTAACTCTTTATCGGTAAATGCTTCTAAAAGAACCTGTTGTGAATCTGCCTCTAAGTAGGTAAACACCATAGCAGCATTTTCTTTCGGAATTAATCTAAAAAGAAGCACCATTTCTTTTTCATCGAATTCTGGTAAAAGAGTAGCAGTATCAACAGGATTCATTGAATCAAAAATGCTTTTTATTGCTTTATATTCTTTTTTCTCAAATAATTTTATGATAATGTCTTTATCCATAATCTTAACCCCTTTCTTATATTATTGTCATCAGGTTAAGAAATAAAAAAACCGAGCATACTGCCCGGCGGTTGAAATTTAAAAATGAACATAAACCGAAAAATTAAATTTTTCAGTCAACAACTAAAACAGATGCCACATGGCTTCATTTTTAAACCGCCAAAATATCGGATTTTATTTCTCGCGTGACTACAACTACCGCCAGCGTCCATCTGTTTTTCCCCCTTTGTTATGAGAATTTTTTATTATTAAAAGTACATAAATAAATATAATACAATTTATACACATTGTCAAGAAAAAAGATAGTTATATACTAACAAAATATGCTCGTAACCATAAATGGTTACGAGCACTTGGTTTTTGCTGCTTTTATGTATTATTATTCGCCTAAGTCTCCTACATCAACAAGAACTCCGTCGCTACCCATAACTTCTGGTAACTTACCATCCCACTTGTTCCATTTCACGTAATCAACATAGTCTGGTGATTTTGCAAGTGCTTCCTGAATGAGTCTGATACTTTCAGCCTCTGCTTCTGCCTGAGTAATTTTTTGTTGAGCTTCGACCTCAATTCTTGCAAGGTCCTGCTGAGCTTTTAAAGCTTGTTGCTGTGCAGTTTGTTTTGCTTCAACTGCAGCATTGAATTCTTCTGAGAAATCAAAGTTTACAATATTGAAAATTTCAACTTCAATACCATAAGAATTGATTTTTTCAGATAAAGCAGTTTTAATTTGCTCACCTACAGTCTGACGCTTTGTAATAAGCTCTTCTGCTGTAAACTGTGCAGTTACCGCTTTAATGCTTTCCTGTATTGCAGGAACAATAATTACTGTACTGTAATCCTTACCAACATTCTGATAAAGTGATGCAGAAGATTCGCCTTTTACGTGATAGTTTACTGCTACAACGTAAGAAATAACCTGCAAATCTTTTGAAGATGCGCTACCCTCTGTTTCTACCTTTTGGGTACGATTATTCATCTGAACAACTGTTTGTACTAATGGCATTTTAAAGTGTAAGCCTTCATCAAAAACATTTTCTTCAACTGCACCAAAAGTTAAAACCACACCTGTGTGACCCGCTTTAACTACTGTAAAACAAGTTAAACACACACCAGCAACAAGTACAGCGCAGACTGCTACAATCGCAATTTTTACAATATTCTTTTTCATAATAAATTCCACCCTTTCAAAATTGTGTCTGTTTCTGAGTTAGTAATTAAAAAAACTCATACACAGCAAAAACCATGTATGAGTCTCATTCTTAATTGATACACCGAGAGAAAATCTCTGTCTTGACGATGAATCTGGTATTTTTAATACCGAATTACTCCCTCATTGACTAATATGTTAGCATAATTTTAAAAATTTGTCAATATTTGTCAATTTTGTTATTCCGCAGTAAACATAATTATCATAGCCTTTTCACCCTCTGGTAAAGGTAAGTTAAGACCATAATTCATAAGCTCAATGCCTTCCATTGTATAAACCTTATCAGGATTATCAATATCATAAAGCTTATATTCTTTAGCTGTATAAAGACCATTTAAGAAAAGTGTATATTCGGTGTCAGTAACATTCGCTCTCTTATAAATAAGTGCCATACCACTACTTGCATCATCAGTTGAATACTGCATTGCTAACATTCTGTCTTTATCAAAGCTACCAAATTCGAGTGGGTAATATCTTTCGCCCATTTGTGCTCTTTGCTCGTTATAATACTCAAATTCTTCATTCTGATGTGAGAAGAAATCCATGAGCATAAGTGGCATTATAGCAGATCTACAAGTATACTCATCAATCATATAAAGATTTGCCCCTGTAATTGGCAACCAGAATGAAATACCATAAGTCTGTGACTGTGTTGCTTCAAATAAATCAGGATGATAAGCACAGTTATAGTCACTTCTCCAGAAAGCAATACTGCGATAAGCCATTTCTAAATCAAGTCTTTTACCACCTGACGCACAGTTGTCTATTATAAGTCCATCTACATTTTCTGTAAGATAATCTAAATATTTATATTCGTTTGTAACATAATGGTTTTCGCAGATACCTGTTCTGCCATCATAAAACTCTTTATCAGCCTTCTGCCAATATTTAAGTGGAGCAAAGTTAAAGTCCTGACGATAAATTGTAACCCCATTTTCTTTGAGAGAAGCTAAAATGTAATCAGCGTAATATTTGAAAGCCTCTTCATCTGCAAGATTCCACATAAGGTTATCTTCACCATCAACAGAAATAAGCCATTCTGGGTTTTCCATACCTTTGTTATAGAATTCTGTACCAGGGAAAACTCTTTCGGGCTCATACCAGAGAGTATGACCAAGACCCTTATTTTTTGCATAATCTGAAAGCTCAATTATACCATTGTCATATCTGTTTTTATCTACAGTCCAGTTACCAACACCATCGTACCAGCCCTCGTTGTAGCTGTACCAACCTGCATCCATCCAGAATGCATCAGTATGTTTAAATACTTCTTTATCTAAGCCATTAAGAACTTCAATAATTTCGTCAGATGTTCTTGTCGACATTGGTCCTGCAACTTCCATTACTGTATAAGAGCTCTTTGTAACATTTTCAGGGTAAACACAGTCCATAATCCACTCTCTGAACATATTAAAGCCCTTTAAGGCGTTATCTGTTTCATAAAAGCTTATTGAAACAAGTGGTGAACGAACTTCTTCACCAGGAAGAAGATATGCATTAAAGCTTTCTTGCTTTGCGGTAATAACAGTTTCACCATTTTTATTACTGAACGATGATGCCCATTGACCAGTCCAACCGATACCCACAACCATACCAAACTCTTCACCGAAGATATTGAAATACGGAAGATAATTTTCTGTAGGCTTACCATCTACACCGCCAAAACCAAATGTTTTAGCAGATAAATCTTTTTTTATGAGCGAAAAGTCGCTTGCCGCAGTGTTACTACCCATTGAATAGTAAAGTTCTGCCTTGCCTGTTGCAAAAGATGAATTAAGTGCATAAAAATCGCTTATAACACCTGAATTTTCAGAACCAGTATTTTTTATGTAAACAGTACATTGACAAGTTGCATTTTCTGGGAATAGAGTAGCTTCAACTGTCACCTGAATATTGCTATTGTCATTAGTAAAAATTATATTTTTAGTCTGCCCACCCTGATATTTTTGAGTGGAGTCTTTTATTTCTATATTATTCCAGTCTGCAACACTGAATTCTTTACCATCAACCTTAAATGCAAACGGAAGATTATTTGTAACTGTGTTCAATAAGTTTTCATCAAACCATTTTTTACAAAATTCATTTTCTTCCTTTGAAACCATCGCTTCAGTAGCACCTATTGTACCGAATTTAATTTCCTTTTTATATTCAAGTGCTTTAATATTTTCTTCGTTAAGCACAATAACACCACCACAGGAAACTACAAAATAAATAACTGCAAAAATTGCGTTAAAAATTCTTGGTTTTTTAATTGCCTTTACAATAAATGCAACTAAGAGAAGAATTGCAGATAAAGCGAACGCCACTGAATATACAGTTATAACGGTGTTGTCATCATTATAAGTTGTATCATTCATTACTGGGTTCATTTGGGCATTTATTCCCCAAATTATTCCTTGGAAAAGGGCACAACCTGCTAAAAATGTAACGAGCTTTACAATCCAGTTAACCTTTTTAAATATTGTCTTTGTGAAAATCATAATAAACCAGCCAAGTGCAACACTTGTTAAAACTGTATAAAGATGTACATCGCCACCGCTTTGTGTACCATCAAATACATACCAGAGAGAATATGCCGCATAACACATTAACCCCAATAATACTGTTGTGACGCTTAAGTCAACAATCCAGTTGTCTTTTAATTTTTTCATAAAGTTGCCCCCTTTGAAGTCAAATTTATAATATCATAAATTCCTTTATTTAGCAATAAAGAATTTGTTGGCTAGTATGACTAGTGTTATAGAAATAAAACAAAATTCTATCATTTTCAGTTTGCGTAAACTTTAAATGATAGAATTTTTATATGTTATAATACTAACCACTAGCAACTAGCCAACAATTATTTCACAAACTCATTATAAATTGCTTCAAGAGTTCCTACATAATCCTCTTCTGCAACGCCAACAATGATGTTAAGCTCACTTGAGCCCTGGTCAATCATTCTGATGTTAATTCCTGCGTTACCAATAGCACCAAACACTCTGCCCGCAGTACCTTTAACACCAGCCATACCACGACCAACAACTGCAACGAGTGCTATTCCATTGTAAACAGAAATATTATCTGCCTTTGTTTTTCTTTGAATATCTGCAATAAGTGTTTCTTTAACAGGTAAAAAGTCGTGGTCATTAACAACAACTGACATTGTGTCAATACCAGATGGAAGGTGCTCAAAGCAAATCTTATGATTTTCGAGTGCTTCAAGAACCTTTCTGCCGAAGCCGATTTCAGCATTCATCATACTTTTTTCAATTGAAATAACAGAAAAGCCTTTTTTACCAGCAATACCAGTAATAACTGTATCTACCTTATTTGAATCAACAGTTGACACAATCATTGTGCCTGCATCCTCTGGTTTATTTGTATTACGGATATTAATAGGAATACCTTTTTCTCTTACTGGGAAAATTGCATCCTCGTGCATAACAGTTGCACCCATATAAGCAAGCTCACGAAGCTCAGCGTAAGTAATTGTGTTTATAACCTTAGGGTTTTTAACGGATCTTGGGCCTGCCATAAGCATACCAGAAACATCTGTCCAGTTTTCGTAAATATCTGCACCAATAGCTCTTGCAACAATAGAGCCTGTTATATCTGAACCACCGCGTGAGAATGTTTTTATTGTACCATTTGGCATAACACCATAAAAGCCTGGAACAACTGCATGGGTGTGCTCCTTAAGAATTTTTGTAAGCTCTTCGTTTGTTTTTTCTGTGTCAAGAACGCCATTTTCTGTAAAGAAAATACCATCTTCAGCATCAACAAAATCATAACCGATATATTTTGCTAAAATCATTGAGTTTAAATATTCGCCACGAGAAGCAATATAGTCACGGCCAGCGTGGTGAACAATAGCATTTTTAATTCTGTCAAATTCTGGCTGTAACCAGAAATCAAGACCTAAATCCTTAATAATTCCATTATATCTGTCTTCAATTAATTTAAAAGCATCGTCAATGTCTTTGTTTTCCTTAACTAACTTGTAGCAAGAATATAACATATCTGTAACTTTAATATCGTCGTCAAATCTTTTACCTGGTGCAGAAGCAACAACAAATCTTCTTGAGTCTTCTGACTTAATAATAGCAGCAACCTTTTTGAACTGCTCTGCGTCAGCAAGTGAGCTACCACCAAACTTTACAACTTTAACCATTTCTAAATACCCCTTATAAAATTTAATTAGTATTTCTCGAACTATGTACGATATACTACCATTATTTGTGTTATTTAGCAACAAAAAAATACCCTCCAGAAAAAAGTTCTAAAGTTATTATAAATGTTACTAAACTGAATTCAAATAACTTGTGCAATTTCACAATATTTTTGTATTATTTTTCATTAGTACTTTTAAAACGCTTGATTGTATGGTATATTCTTACATATTATATGAATTTTTAATGCAGAGGGTGAATAACTTGGAAAAAGATGAAGCTCTTTTAATAAAACGCTTACAGGAATTAGCTAACCGCTCATATAACCGCGGTATTTTTATTTATTCTGATTTTCTCAATATGTATCAGCAAGACCTGCTTTTTTCAAACATAAAATCACCTTTTTCTCTTTTTGGAGGATATGAAAATGCTGAAAGACAAATTGTAATTTTTGGTAATGAGAACGAATTAGGTTATACACCTGACTACCCAATTTCTTGTATTCTGATATCACCCTTAATTCAGAAATTTGCTGACGATTTAACTCATCGTGATTTTTTAGGCTCAGTTTTGGGTCTTGGTATAAAAAGAGAAACCGTAGGCGATATAATTATAAAAAACAACACAGGCTACATCTTTTGTCTCGACAATGTTGCTGATTATATTGTAGAAAACTTAAAAAAAGTAAGACACACCAGCGTAAAATGCGAAATTGTTACAGAAATTCCAAATGAGGTAAACCCAGAACCACAAGAGAAAATAATAGTAATTTCATCAGAAAGACTCGACGCAATTATTGCCGAGGTTTACAACCTCTCACGAAGCGAAAGCAATACTCTTTTTATCTCCAAAAAGGTCTTTGTTAACGGCAAGATTACAGAAAACAATTCATATAAAGTTAAAAATGGCGATGTAATTTCAGTAAGAGGCTTCGGTCGCTTTAACTGGCTCGGCATTTTTGGGGAAACAAGAAAAGGAAAGCTAAGAGGAAGAGTAGAAATTTTTTAATTCAAAATAACAACCACCGATGAATTGTAACAGCAATTTATCGGTGGTCTATTCTTTAACAAATTTAATAATATCATTAACTTCGCAATCAAGAGCGTAGCAAAGAGCATCAAGTGTTTTGGTGTTTATTGCTTCGCCTTTTTTCATTCTGTGAAAAGTGTTAGCAGAAAAACCTTGTTTAAAAATTAAGTTGTATTCTGTAATTCCTTTTTTAAATAGCGTTTCATAAAATGGCTCGTAACTAATCATTTTTTATCACCATTTTAATATTATCATACTTAATATTTTGACTATGCTTAAAATATTGAGTATAATTCTATAAAAGGGATATTTGTAAAGGATTAGTTAAACAAAAATACCGATAAATTGTAGTTTGTACAATTCATCGGTGGCTTTGAATTTCTATTTTTTATATTCTGCAATATCTTGTAATTCACAATCTAATGCTTCGCATATTTTATTTAGAGTTTTTGTTTCTATATTTTCATTGGCCTTAAGACGTCTTATAGTTTTGCTATCTATTCCACACTTTTCTCGCAATAAATAAGTTGAAAATCCCTTTTCTTTCATTGTATCCCAAAGTTTGTCAAATACTATCATCTAAAAACCCCCTTGACACTCCTTATTATGGGGGTTATAATCTCAAATATTAAGGGGATATAATCCCCATATTAGATATAGGTGGTTATTATGAAAAAGAAGAATTATCCAAATATATTTGAAGATACAGCTAAAAAAAGAAATATAAGTGTTGAACAAGTGATTGATAATACTCAAAAATATGCAAAAGTAATAATGTACAGAATTAAAACTTCCGACAATCAACAATTAAAAGATTTGTGGGATAAGGCGTTTCCAGATGAAAAAGTTCCAACAGCACAGGAATTTGCAAGGGCGTGGCTACTGTTTGAAGTTTATAAGCCAAGTGATTTTGAGTTGAAAAATAAAAAAGGCGAAAAAATTGATATGAAAATGATTTTTGAAGGTAAAATATAATTTATCGCGAATCCCTGATTCCTGTTTCCTGATTTCTGAGCCCTGAAATAAAAAAGCAGTCTTGCGACTGCCTTTTTTTATTTCGCAACAATATTTATAATTTTACCTGAAACATAGATTTCTTTAATAATCTGTTTTCCGTCTAACATTTCCTGAACCTTTTCATCTGCTTTAGCGGCAGCAATTGCGGTTGCTGAGTCAGCATCTTTTGCAATAGTAACTGTTGCACGGAGCTTACCGCAAATCTGAACAGGAACTTCAATTGTTGAGTCAACTGTTTTTGCTTCGTCGTATGAAACCCAAGGAGCAACTGCTAACATACCACCGAAGTTCATAATTTCCCAGAGTTCTTCAGAAACGTGAGGAGCAAATGGGTTAACTAATGTAAGGAATGTTTTGAGCTCGCCCTTTGTAATAGCACCTTTTTCATAGATTTCGTTAAGGAGTGCCATAAGTGAAGCAATAGCAGTGTTGTACTTCATATTTTCAATATCATCAGAAACCTTTTTAATTGTCTTGTGGAACGAAACTTCTAATTCTTTTGAGTAGTCATCGCCATCAGTAACAATTTCCTGAAGATTCCAGATTCTGTCAATAAAGCGTTTACAACCTTTAACACTTGCTTCAGACCACGGAGCCGCTTTTTCGTAGTCACCCATAAAGAGTACGTAAGAACGGAGAACGTCTGCACCAAACTGGTCAACAACTTCGTTAGGGTCAACAACATTACCTTTAGACTTACTCATTTTTTCACCATCAGGACCTAAAATAAGACCCTGAGCCGTTCTCTTAGCGTATGGTTCCGCAGTTGGAACAACGCCTAAATCATAAAGGAACTTATGCCAGAAACGAGAGTAAATTAAGTGACGGGTAACATGCTCCATACCACCATTATACCAGTCAACCTGACCCCAGTATTTTAATTTATCTTCACTTGCAAGTGCTTCTGTGTTATGTGGGTCAATGTATCTTAAGAAATACCATGAAGAGCCTGCCCATTGTGGCATTGTGTCAGTTTCGCGTTTTGCTTTGCCACCACATTTTGGACAATTGCAGTTAACGTATTCTTCGATTTCAGCAAGTGGGCTTTCACCATCTGAGCCTGGTTGGAAATTATCAATTTCAGGTAATCTTAATGGTAATTCTTCGTATGGTACAGGAACAATTCCACATTTTTCGCAGTGAACAATCGGAATTGGTTCGCCCCAGTATCTTTGTCTGTTAAATGCCCAGTCTTTCATTTTGTACTGAACACCTTTTTTACCAATACCCTTTTCTTCTAAAACTTCGAGCATTTTAGCGATTGAATCTTTTTTGTTTGTAAAGCCATTAAGGAATTCAGAGTTCACCATATCGCCGTCGCCTGTGTAAGCAGCTTCTTCGATATTGCCACCTTTAATAACTTCAATAATATCAATGCCGAATTTCTTAGCAAAGTCGTAGTCACGCTCATCATGTGCAGGAACAGCCATAATAGCACCTGTACCGTAACCCATCATAACGTAGTCAGATATGTAAATCGGAATTTCTTTGTTATTAACAGGGTTAATTGCACTAAAGCCTGAAAGACGTACACCGGTTTTCTCTTTAACAAGCTGAGTTCTTTCAAATTCTGTTTTCTTAGCACATTCTGCTCTGTAAGCAGTAACCTCATCCATATTGCCGATTCTCTCAGCATATTTATCAATAAGTGGGTGCTCTGGTGCCATAACCATAAATGTAACACCAAATAATGTATCTGGACGAGTTGTGTAAATTTCTAATTTTTCGTCTGTATCTTTAATTGAGAAATTAACAAATGCACCTGTTGATTTACCAATCCAGTTAACTTGTTGAAGTTTGATATTTGGAAGATAATCAACACCATCAAGACCCTCTAAGAGCTTGTCTGCATATTCAGTAATTCTTAAGTACCAAACATCTTTAGATTTCTGAACAATGTCGCTGTGACAAATGTCACATTTACCACCCTGTGAGTCCTCATTTGAAAGAACAACCTTACAAGATGGACAGTAGTTAACG
This sequence comes from Acutalibacteraceae bacterium, assembly GCA_045613085.1. Taxonomy (GTDB): domain Bacteria; phylum Bacillota; class Clostridia; order Oscillospirales; family Acutalibacteraceae; genus DTU089. The sequence goes on from JAZLAG010000021.1 coordinate 78,706, forward strand.
AGAGTTTTATCACGGAAAACAAGACCTTTTTCAAACATCTTGAGGAAAATCCATTGAGTCCACTTGTAATAATCCTCCTGAGTTGTATCAACAACTCTGTTCCAGTCAAATGAAAAACCAACTCTTTTTAACTGACTTGAGAATTTCTCAATGTTCATATCTGTAACTTTTCTTGGGTGAATACCTGTTTTGATAGCGTAGTTTTCAGTCGGAAGACCATAAGCATCAAAACCTATAGGGAATAAAACATTGTAACCCTGCATTCTTCTTTTTCTTGAAACAACTTCAAGACCTGAATATGCTTTAATATGACCAACGTGCATACCTGCACCACTTGGATAAGGGAATTCTACAAGAGCGTAAAACTTTGGTTTTTCGCTTCCGTCTTCTGCATGGAAAACCCCTGCTTCTTCCCATTTTTTCTGCCATTTCTGTTCAACGGCCGAAAAATCGTACTTCATTTTAATCATTTCCTTTCTTCTTATCAAACGAGTCAGTTTAATCAATAAACTGAGAAATATCTAATTTAGCAGCATCGTCCCAGAGTCTTTCAAGATTATAATATTGTCTTGAATCTTCTAAGAAAATGTGAACAACAACACCGCCATATTGCATAAGCACCCAGCCGGTAGCTCTGCCTTCAACGTGGTCAGGGTGAATACCTTCTTGTTCTAATTGGTATTCTATTTCATCTGCTAACGCTCTTACGTGTGTATTTGAGTTAGCAGTTGCAATAACAAAATAATCGGCAACTATTGTTACCTCTTCTGTTTTAATAACTTCTATGTCTCTTGCTAATTTATCATCAAGAGCCTTAACAATTTTTTTAGTAAGCTCCATACTCATATTAATTTCTCTCCTTTTTCGCCCTTGTAAGCTACAAGTGCTGAATTATACGCACCCATTGTATCAGGATGAACCAAACGCTCTTTTTTAATTAAGTCAATCATTGTAAAGCTTAAACCCTCAACAATAGCTTCATCAAGTGAACGGAACGCTTTTTCTCTCATAACTTCAACGCCGTCATAGTTACGCTCTTTACCTATAAAATCGGCAATAAATATTACCTTTTCCAAAAGAGTCATATTGCTTCTGCCTGTTGTATGGTAACGGATAGCTGTTAAAATTTCTTCATCGGTACAAGCTAATTCCTTTTCAGCAAAAACCTTACCACAAATAGCGTGAAAGAGTTTTGGGGCTGCTAATTCATACTCAGAAAGTTCTACACCATTCTCAAGTAAATATTGAAGCTGAACACTTGGCTCAAGATTTTTACAAGAATCATGAATAAGACCAGCTGTATAAGCTTTCTCGGGGTCTGCACCAAACTTAATTGCAAGTTCTTTTGCACAGTCTGCAACATTAAGAGAATGAATGAACCGTTGCTCTGTAAGTCTGCCTTTAATAATTTCAATACATTCTGAATTGGTTTTCATAAATAAAGCCCCCTTTTTTTGATATAACTTATAGTATCATAAGTAAGGTATTTACTTGTGTCCAATCTGTTTTTCAGCATAGTTCTTAAGAGAGTAGAACTAACTTCAAGTGGTTTTTCTTTTGAAATTATATATTCGCCCTCGTGTAACTTGAGCTTTGTAATAGCATAGGTTTTAATATCTGCTAAATGCTTTAAATCCTCTGTTCTTGCTGCAGTAACAATAGTACAAAGTGATAAAAGTTCTTTATATTTGTACCAGTTTGCAAGTGACAAAAACATATCGTCACCCATAAACAAAAACAAATTATCATTCGGATAATATTTTTTAATGTCTTTTATTGTATCGACTGTATAGCTTTTGCCCTCACGGTTAAGTTCAATAGCAGAAACTTCAAAAATCGAGTCAGTAAAGGTGTGACGGCACATAGCAAGTCTGTCTGTACCCTCTGCCACAGTCCCGTCTTTAAAAGGCGAAGAGTAAGCGGGAATAATAATAACCTTATCTGCTTTACACGCTTTCGCAAGATTTTCTGCTAAAAGTGCGTGACCTTTATGTGGCGGGTCAAACGAGCCACCATAAATTGCAATATTGCCCATAAAATCACCCGAAAATTATTTATTAGATAATTTTATCTAAAATAAAAAATATTGTCAATATAATAGAAGATATTATTTCTTTATTTTAGCTTCAATTTCTTTTACATAATCATATTTTTTGAAAAATCTGAATGCTTCAAGACATTTTTCACAATGCAAGAGAAAATTGTTGTTTATTTCACCATCATAATCTTTTAATGAAAAGAAAGCAGAATTAAGACAATTATTAACCATTTCCTCATCATCAGTTTTATGGAAAAGATGTGACAAATTACAAAAAGTAAGAGCCATTTCTGAATCGTTACCCTTGTAGAGTGAAAGAATATTTAAAGCCTTTCTAAAATATCTTAATGCTTCGCTATAATTTTCTGTATCATACAACGCCAAAGCATAGTTATTATAAAAACCAGCAAAGCGATAATCATTCTCAGGAATTGTATTTATATATGCTTCAAATGCTCTTTCAAAAAGAGGTAATGAATCTGCAGTTCTTTTGAAAAAATTAAGAGTTGTTGCACAGTTAAGATACATATTTGCACCTAGAACAGAGTTTTTTAATTCAAACTTTTCAATTAACTCTAAAATCTCATTTATTGCAGAAACTGCCTTTGCCTGTTCACCAGTTCTTCTGTGAAAAGAAACGACCTCATTATGAAGAGTCATTTCAGCAAAAGAATCGTTTTCACTTTTTGCTATCTCTATTTCTTTTTCTAAATATTCTCCGGCTTCGCTAATCAGATTTTTATTTAAAAGCTCGTCATATTTATTTAAGATAATAGCAACATCTTTATTTTCTGTCATAATTAAAACTCCGTTTCTGTAATACGCTCCACTTCAATAGTTCTTGTTTCAACATTTTCAGGATTATTCTCATCAAGAACAATAAGTCTACCGCCATGCTCTCTTCCGTATGTAAAGTATCCACAACCTATTGTCTGGTAAAGACTTATACCATCAACTTTAATATGGAAATCATTAACATGGTCGTGACCGAAGAAAGCAGCTTTTATATCGCCCATTTTCTTCCAGCTTTTTAATTGTGCAGTATGGTCCTGCTTCATATATGGTGGGCAAGGGTATTCTCTTAATCTACCTGAAATAAGCTTTTCTCCGAATGAGTAGAATTTGCCATCTCGCTCAACAACATTTTCGCCCATTTCTGCTACTTCTTGCAATTCAAAAATTTCTTGTTGCACAGGAATATGCTGAAAAAGAATTGCCGGAACAGGAGTACCACCATTTTCATCAGCTAATTCTTTACTTCTTTTTTCATACCAGTCAATCTGGTCTTTGTGAACAAACGCATAACCAGAATCGCCATCTTCTGCATTCATATAATCATTAGAGTCCATAAGCCAGATAGAGAAAGCATCTCTTTTTCCATCTGAGCTTTTGATTGTAAGATTGCAGTTACCACAACCGAAAACATCCGCGTCGTTCAGGCAAGAACGACAATTCTGATAATCATTATACATAATCATCTGAATATCTGTGTAAAAACCAACCTCACCATCATGGTTACCGAATACTAATGCTAATGGAATATTTCGTCTTTTGATTGGTTCAACTATTTTTGTAATTGTTTTATAAATCAAATCGTAGTTAAACTCCTCCCAATAGCCACTCACGTTATCGCCACCGAAAACTACTAAATCAGGGTTTGCCTCTTCAATACATTTTTCAATAACATTAAGAGTTTCCTTGTCTTTATTATCAGGAATATCTCTGTTATCGTCATCATCCATCTCGGGCATAACCTCGTGAATATCTGTGAGATGTAATATTCTGAACTTACCATCCTTTGAAAATTGTAATGGTGCGGGTTCTTCTCTTAAAAATCTGTCTGTTCTCCATTTATTTGGTCTGCCTGTTGCCATAATATCACCTATAACTTTAATTTTTTGTAAAATCAGAATGCCCAGTTACCATTTATAAAGATTGGGTATGCTTTGCCATCTTTATAGCCTGTAATTGTAAGGTCATCCGCACCAATCATAAAATCAACATGAATCATACTGTCATTGACACCAAGAGCCTGACATTCTTCAAGCGTTTTTTCCTGAAAACCATCAATAGTGTCGCAGAAGCCTCTACCTAAAGCTACATGACAGCTTGCATTTTCATCGAAAAGTGTATTATAGAAGAGAATTCCTGTGTTTGCAATAGGACTATCTTGAGGAATAAGTGCTAATTCACCAAGGTAAGGTGCACCTTCATCCATTGAGAGCATTTTGTCTAACAAATCCTTGTTTTCTCTTGCCTCCCACGAAACTGCCTTACCATCTTTAAAAGTAATTTTAAAATCTTCAATTAACTGACCCTGATACGAGAGTGGTTTTGTAGAAACTAAAGTACCCTCTGCAAAGCCTTTCTTTGGTGAAGTGAAAACCTCCTGAGTCGGTAAATTAGGGTTAAAGAAATTACCTGAAAGTGTTTCTTCTCCACCACCGCACCAGTGTGCTTCCTTAATTAAATCTGCTCTGAAGTCTGTACCATTTGAGCTTTTGTATTCAATATAGTCAAATTTCTTTTCATTAAGCCATTTTGTACGTTCTTTTAAGTTTTTATTATGGTTATCCCATTCTTTAACAGGGTCATTATCTTTAGTAACATAAACGGTTTCTAAAATAGCATCCCAAAGCTTGTTGTAAGCATTTCTTTTGGTTTCATTCGGGAAAACTTTTTTAGCCCAAGCGTATGAAGGTACCGCAGCAATAGTCCACTGGTCTTTATTTTCAAGTGCATCACTGTATTTTTTAGTAACCTTATAGCGTGCCATCTGTGATTTTTGCATTTTTTCACGATTAACACCTTTAAGTCCGTCCGGGTCTTCACTTTCAATGAAAATTCTGCAAGGCACTTCTTCTACCATACGCTTTAATTTTTCTTCTTTCCAAAGAGGAACTTCTGAAAGAGATTTTAAAGTTCTGTATTTGTAATCGGTTTTTGTAATAGGTTGATATGTCCATTCAACATCAACTCTTGAAGCACCTAATTTATAACATTCAGTAACGAGTAAATTAATAAACTCAAATTGGTCTGCCTCCGCAATAATTCTTACAGGCTGACCTTTTTTTATATTTGCACCAACTCTTGCAATAAGGTGTGCATATTTTCTCATAATTGTTTTAGTCATAAAACTCACCTTTGATTCAAAATATTATATTTATAATATTTTAACACAAATATTCTGCTTTTACAATTAAAGTGTAAAAATAATATTAAAAATTTACAATATTGTTATTTTCATTGATTTAAGCATTCAAGTGTTATATAATATATCTTGTCGGTTTATGTCGATTTTTAATAATCTACAGAAAGAATGAATGTTAATGAAAAAGAAATTAGCAATTAGCTTTATTATATTGAGTATTACACTCATTTGCACAAGCATTATTGCCTATGCAAATTACACAAATCAGACAGTTTTTACCATCCACGAAAACGGTGTTATCTGTTCTCTTAAAACTTACGATTCATCTGCTTCAGGCAAGGTTGAAATTCCAAAAGACTATAACGGAATTATAGTAACCGAAATTTGTGAAAATGCTTTTCTAAAATGTAAAAATGTTACTGAAATTATCGTTCCGAAAACCGTTGTAAATATCGGTGATTTTTCTATGGGTTATGTAGAAAATGAAAAAGGCGAAAAAGTCAAAAACGAGAATTTTGTTATCTGGGGTAGAGCTGGATCTGAAGCTGAAAAATATGCTAAAAAGAATGGCATTACCTTCAAGGTTTTCCTTACCACACCATCCTTACTTTCTGCAAAAAATGCTGTCAATGGTGTTAAAGTAAGCTGGTCTCCTACAGATAATGCGGCTGGATATAATATCTACAGAAAAACTGCCAAAAGCAATTGGGAAAAAATTGCGTATGTTGAAGGCGAGAGCAAAAATGCCTTTGCTGATAAAACCCCTAAAAACGCAACTACATATTTTTATTCTGTAAGCGCTGTTCACGGAGATTTTTCAAGCGATTATAACAAAAAAGGTGTATCTGTTTATCATATAACAGCACCAACTGTTACTATATCCAATACAAAAAGTGGTGTTAAAATTTCCTGGAAAAAGAATAACAAAGCAACCTCTTACAAAATTTATAAAAAATTAGAGGGTGCAAGTAGCTGGACAGGATTAAAGACTACAAAAAATGATGTTTTCTCATACACTGACACTACTGCAAAAAACAACGAAAAAGCCTATTACTGTGTTAAAGCTGTTATAAATAAAAACGTCAGTGGTTGCGATACAAAAAAAATTAACATTTTCCTTTCCGAGCCTAAAATTACATCTGTAAAAAATGTTGCCGATGGAATTCGCGTTTATTGGAATAAAATTAGCGGTGCTAAAAATTATAAGATATACAGAAGATTAAGTGGAGAAAAATGGGTAGCTTTAAAAGATGTTTCTGCTAACACTACTGCTTTCACCGATAAAACAGCAAAATCTGGAACCAACTACATATACACAGTAAAAGCAGTAAACGGAAAGTTTAAAAGCAGTCATAACAAAGGACTAGCAGCATATTGCGTCAACACACCGACTCTTAAAAGTGTAAAAACTTCAGGTAAAGCCCTGTCGGTTTCATGGAGCAAGGTAAAACATGCCGATTATTATGTTGTTTACAGAAAAACTGCAGATACATCCTGGGCAAGAATCTATAAAACAAAAGACAATAAAACTCTTTCCTATAAAGATACTAATGTAGCTTCTGGTAACAACTATATCTATACTGTAAAAGCATTTTATAAGAACACAAGTAGTGGACACAACTCAAAAGGTTTAAATTGTACATATTTCGCTTCCCCTGTTTTAAATTCCGTAAGGTGCATAAAATCTAAAAATATTGTGCTTAATTGGTCTAAAGTAGGCGGTGCAAGCTACTACACAATTTATAAAAAAGTAATTGATGGAAAATACAGTGTTCTTGCAACGGTAAATTCAGATACCTTAACTTTTACTGACAGTAATATTGCTATAGGAAAAGAATATGCTTATAAAATTAAAGCAACTTCTACTTCTGGTATTGTGAGCGGATATTCAAACGCCAAAACTGCAAGGGTGCTTGACCCTAAAAAACCAATGGTTGCACTCACTTATGATGATGGCCCATCAAAAAATGCCACTACAAGAATTCTGAATGTTTTAGAAAAGTATAATTCAAGAGCTACTTTCTTTGTAGTAGGTTCAAGAATTGACTCTTATAAAAGCCAACTCAAGCGCACTTATAACTTAAAGTGTGAAATTGGTAATCACACATACAATCATAAAACTCTCACAACCCTTTCTGCCGCAGGTGTAAAGAAAGAATTAAACGATACCTCCAAAAAGATTAAAGCTGTCACAGGAGAAAACCCTGTCTTAATGCGTCCACCTGGTGGCTCTTACAATAACAACACCGTTAAAAGTAACACCGCATACCCAATAATAATGTGGTCTGTTGACACAAGAGACTGGGAAAGCAGAAATTCCACAAAAATTGTATCACACATAAAAACAAATGTAAGAAATGGCTCAATTATATTGATGCACGATTTATATGATTCAACTGCATCCGCTACAGAAACAATTGTACCATGGCTTATAAAAAATGGTTATCAGCTAGTAACTGTTTCCGAATTAATGGATGCAAAAGGCGTAACAATGAAAAATGGCGTTGCATATAGTTCAGCAAAATAAAAAACGCTCACCTTACCTTGAATGGTAATGGTGAGCATTTTTTATTTTCCTAATTCAACTGTTCTTTTATATGCTTTATCTACCGCATTTATAATATCTGCTCTGAATGAAGCATTTTCGAGTGATAAAACACCTTCTATTGTACTACCCGCTGGACTACATACCGCATCCTTAAGCTTTCCCGGATGTTCATTTGTTTCAAGCACCATTTTTGCAGAACCAAAGAGAGTTTCTGCGGCATAAAGTAACGCCTTATCTCTTGGTAAGCCACATTTAACCCCACCATCTGCAAGAGCATCTATAAACATAAACACAAATGCTGGTCCGCATCCTGAAATTGCACTTGCGGCATCAATTTTTTCTTCATCTAATTTATCGAGCATACCCGCTTTTTCAAGTGTCTTTGTGAATTCACTAAAATCTTCGTCTATTACGTATTTATTACCAGTATAAAGAATCATACCAGCACCAACCGAAGCCGGAATATTAGGCATAATTCTAATAATCGGATATTTACCATCACACATTTCTTTTAAATCGTGAAGTTTAACGCCAGCTGCCATTGAAACAATAACAAAATGCTCTTTTCTTGCTTTAAAAACAGATGCTAAATTATCGCAAACACCTCTTAAAACCTGTGGCTTAACACCTAAAAAAACAAAATCACATTCTGATGCAACTTTTTCAACAGAAGCATAATTCATATTGTTCTGAAAAGCAAAGCTTTTTGCTTTTTCTTCATCTGCATCTGACACAAAAACTTTATCAGCACCAACAGAGTTTGCGGCAGCAATTGCTAATGCTCCACCCATATTACCGCAACCGATAAAACCTATTTTTTTATCCATTTTAACATTCACTTCCTTATCGGATTTGTCCGTCACCTTTAATTATATATTTATATGTTGTAAGTTCTTCTAGACCCATTGGTCCTCTTGCGTGAAGCTTCTGTGTTGAAATTCCCATTTCACAACCCAATCCAAATTCACCACCGTCAGTAAAACGGGTTGAAACATTAACATAAACAGAAGATGAATCAACACCCTTTACAAATATATCGGCAGTTGCCTTGTTTTCTGTTACAATCGCTTCGCTATGCATTGTTGAATGAAGTGAGATATGCTCTACCGCTTCATTAACATTTTCTACAACTTTTACCGCTAAAATGTAATCTAAAAATTCTGTATCGAAATCATTTTCATTTGCATTTTTTCCATCAATTATTTTAGCAGATTTTTCACAAAGACGAAACTGGACTTTATTTTCACTTCTATTGTCAACAAGTCTTTCTTTAACTAATGGTAAAAATTCATTTGCAATTTTTTCATTAACAAGTAAAACTTCCATAGCATTACAAACAGATGGTCGGCTTGTTTTAGCATTCTCAATAATATTAAGAGCTTTATTAAAATCTGCATCACAATCCACGTAAACGTGACAGATACCGGTACCAGTCTGAATACAAGGAACCTTTGCATTTTCTGTAACTGCCTTTATAAGACCAGCACCACCGCGTGGAATCAGTAAATCGACAAGACCTACTGCATTCATTAATTCATTAGCACTTTCTCTTGTTGTATCCTGAACAAGATTTATAAAAGTTTCTGGAAGATTTAATTCCCTTAAGCCCTTGCGCATAGCATTAATTATTGCATTAGCTGAACTGAATGCTTCTTTACCACCACGAAGCACGCAAACATTACCACTTTTTAAAGCGAGTGCCGCCGCGTCAGAAGTAACATTTGGTCTGCTTTCGTATATAATAGCAGTAACACCCATTGGAACTGTTGTTTTTTCAATAACAATTCCGTTTGGTCTTTCAACTCTGTTCAAAACCTTACCAACAGGATCAGGTAACATGACAACCTCTCTTATGCCGTTTGCCATACCCTCAATACGTTCTTTTGTTAAGGCAAGTCTGTCAAGCATAACGTCTGAAATTGTGCCTTTTGCTTTTTCCAAATCACTTTTATTGGCAGTTAAAATTTCATCTGCATTTTCTATTAAAGCATCTGCCATTTTAAGAAGTGCGTTGTTTTTCTCTTCTGTTGAGAGTGAAGCAAGTTTTGTTTTTACTTTTTTTGCTTCTATTAATATTTCTTGTGTAGTTATCATTTTTCACACCTGAATTTTAATTATATTATTTTGCACTGAATTTTGTGCCGATTTTTTTATTATCAACAATATCATAAAGTACAGAAGGATTTGAGCCGTTTGCAATAATCATGTCTGTGCCCTTACTCATACAAAGCTTTGCGGCATTTAACTTTGTAACCATTCCGCCTGTACCGAATGAAGAGCCCTTTCCACCGCCTAAGGCTTCAATTTCAGGAGTTATTTCAGTAACAAGTGAAATAAGCTCTGCTTTTTCATCTTTATGTGGGTCTGCAGTGTAAAGTCCGTCAATATCTGAAAGAAGAACTAATAAATCTGCTTTCATACTTACAGCAACAATTGCACCTAAAGTATCATTATCACCGACTGCAATTTCCTGAGTTGAAACTGTATCGTTTTCATTTATGATTGGTAACACATTAAGCTCAAGAAGTCTGTTCATTGTGTTCTGAATATTGTGGTAGCGCTCACTGTCTTCTAAATCAAGACCTGTTAAAAGAATCTGTGCTACTGTGTGATTATACTCTGAAAAGAGCTTATCGTATGTATACATAAGCTCACATTGACCTACTGCTGCTGCCGCTTGTTTTGTTGGCATATCTTGCGGTTTTTCTTTTAATGAGAGCTTACCAACGCCCATACCAATAGCACCAGAAGATACTAAAATCATTTCGTGACCTGCATTTTTAAGGTCACTTAAAACCTTGCAGAGTTCTTCAACATGACGAATATTTATATTACCTGTACTATGTGCTAAAGTCGATGTACCGACTTTTACTACTATTCTCATTCTTCTTTTTCCCCATTTTCGTTTGTATTAGCTTCCGTTCTTTCTTTTAATTTACCAGCTCTTGAAACTGCTAAATCTTCCATCATCTGTTCACGGACTTTGCCGTTTACATTAAAGAACATAAGTGAAAGTCCTTTACATGTTCTTCCGATTGCAGGAGCTAAAGTAAATACAGTCCATATAGCCTTTAACATCCACGGGTCAGTTTGTGGAATAACAACGCCGTGAGAGTTAAGAAGTGGCTCATATTTAATAGCCGCAATAATAAAACCGCTTAAAATTGAAGAGATATTATTGCCAACTAATGTGATATAACCCATTGCCGCACTCATCATACCTTCGTTACGAATGCCTGTTTTCCACTCAACATAATCGTACATATCACCTGTAAGTGCAGAGTTACAATATCTCTGAACACTGTTCATAGCGCCTGCAAGTGTAAGTTCAATAACGATTATAACTAAATTCATAAAAGAATTTTCTGTTGGTGAGAAACCAATTAAATACATTACAAGATAAACAATTCCGCAATAAAGATAGCTTAAAACCGCAAGGTTTTTAAGACCAATTTTCTTAGTCCATTTGGTAGCAAATGGTAAAACGAAATAACTAGGAAGTCCTGTAAAAATACCTGAAATTGCAGCATTTGAAAGCTTACCAGTACAGTTAAGCCAGAAGTAGTTTGAAACATTCTGACCAACCGCTTTACCCATACCAAAGAAGTTTTTAATAAGTAAAACCCACATTGGTCTACATGAAGCAACCTGTTTTACAGATTTGAATACAGATGTACTTTTCATTTCATCACGAGAAGCAAGTGGCACACGCTCTTTTAAAGTAAAAAAGCCATAAATTCTAAATATAATTACCATCGCAATAAATACGAGTGCACCGCCTAAATAGATGCTTCTTGTCGGTATAGTTCTTGGCAGATAGTCAACAAAGAACGGGAATAGCGACGGCAACCAAACACCTAACAAATCGGCATAAGTATCAGTTGCTATAAGCTTATTTCTCTCGTTTACATTAGGTGTTAAATTGTAAAGTATGGCTGTGTATGCAGGATTATAAAATGAGTTAGAAATTGAACCGACATACTTTATAAAGAAGAACCATACAAAAAGTGCAACCTGAGAAAGTCCCTGAGGCAAAATCCAAGGAACTAAGTTAGCAAAAATCCAGAAAGGTAATGTAAGAACAAAATAAGGTCTTACTCTTCCCCAACGAGTTCTTGTTCTGTCTAATATAGGACCTGAAATAGCATTATCAAAAGTATCAAGAACACTGCAGACAGAGTCCGCAAGACTCAATGTAACCGGGCTTACCCCTTGGAAAGTGGTGTTATAAAAGAACATATTATTGCCAGAGAAGGTTTCCCAGTTTTTATCACCAAAGCCTGAGATTATGTAAGCAGCCATTTCTCTCGGACCCAGATATTCTTTTTCTTGCTGTTGCTTTTGTTTTTCTACATCCTCAAGAGTAACCTGAGAGTCTTTAACAGTAGTATTTTCTGCCATATTCCCACCACCTTAATTTCAATTCATTTTTATTCTAACATATATAAATATCTGTTGTAAACAAATTAAATATAAAATTCTTCTAATTCTCTTTTAAGTCTTGCAACAGGAAGTCCAACAACATTAAAGTAGTCACCATCAATACCCCTGACTAAAAGACCGCCTTTACCCTGAATCCCATAGCTTCCAGCTTTATCACTATATTCACCGCTATCAAGATATTCGTTAATTTCTTCATCACTCAGTTCATAAAAAGTGACTTTTGTTTCCTGACTGAATGTCTTTATTCTTTCACCTTTAACAATAGAAACACCTGTAAAAACAGAGTGAGTGTTGCCACTTAGTGAACGAAGCATATTAAATGCATCTTCTCTTGATTTTGGTTTACCTAAAACACTGTTATTGAGGCAGACTATTGTATCTGCAGAAACAATTACATCATTACTGAACTGCTCTTTTACAGCCTCACCCTTGATTTTTGAAAGATACTCAGCAATTTCTCTGCCGACTAAACCTTCTTTAATAGTTTCATCACAATCACAGGGATTAACTATTATATCTTCTGTTATCATTTTTATAAGCTCTTGCCTTCTTGGTGAAGCCGACGCAAGTATAATTTTCATTTAATCCCCACTTTGTAAGTATTTTTTGATATTTTTGAGAGGAATTTTATTTTATATTAAAGAAACGTACTTTTTTAGAGTGTTAAGTCCCCACTCGCACGCCATTCTTGATTCTTCACAGCCTTCAAACTCTAAAGTTACGAAATAATCATAACCGGCATTTATTACTGTCGAAAGGCATTGGAACACAGGTACATCACCGTGTCCTAAAACTGCACCTCTTAAATGTGTGCCACCACGGGTAGTAAAAAATCCGTCACAAGGCGCTATATTATCCCCACTTTTTATGTGGAAGTCCTTAGCGTGAACAAAAGAAGCGTAATTTTTGAGTTTTCCGAATGCAACCACAGGATTTTCATCTGCACAAAGGAAGTTACCCATATCAAGAAGCAAGCCAAAGTTACTGTCGGCAACGCCGGTAACAATTCTCTCGACTCTGTCGCTATCCTGACAGAAATAACCGTGGTTTTCCATCATAGTGCGAATTCCCTTTGTTTTTGCATATTCTGTAACTGCTTTGCACCCTTTGATTATAAGTGGTAATGCTTCATTAAAGCCCTTCGTTTTTGCATCTTCATCACGAAAACCACCCGTGCAATCGTGACGCATACCTGTTACACCTAAAGCAGCTGCAACATCAACTTCATATTTTAAACGGTCAATTTCCTTTTCAATATCACTACCGCTACCATAAATAAAATCAGCACCGATTGAATACTGAACAGGAATTATACCGTGTTTTTTGCATTCTTCATTTAATTCTTTTGCGTATTCTATTTTATTCTGGTTTTCAGGAGTGTGAATTTCTGCAAATTCAATACCCTCAAAACCAATGTCTTTCGCAATTTTAATAAGGTCTTTTTCTGTTACACCATTTTTACCTACAAGTCCACTCAAGCTGTATGTACTTACTGAAAATCTCATTTAACCAGCCCTCTTCCATATTTTTTGCATTGTTTATGTTGCTTCGCCGTATTATTATATTAAGGTGAGTATTGTAGTTAACTCACCCAAAAGGAGAGATATTTTTTGAAAATCGAAGCTATAAGCGACGAAAAAATACTTGTCGCTCTTTCCATTAAGGACTTAAGCGAATTAGATATAACTTACGACGAAATGGATTACTCAAACATTGAAACCCGTCGTGTAATATGGACTATTTTAGATGAGGCAAAACGCTCTTTAGGAAAATCCATTGACACAGACGGGAGAATTTTAATTGAAGTAACACCGAGTGACGACGGGGGTTGTATTATGTGCTTTACAACTATGCCCGTTACCGATTGCAAATCAAAGAAAAAGCTTATTATGAAAAAAGAGGCTGAGCCACTTCTTTTTAAAGCACTTGATTCTGACTCGTTTTTAGATGCAATTACAGTTCTTAAAACTGTAGCAGAATCATTTAAAAGCTTTGAAGCCTTTTCTTATTGTAAAAATCTGTATTTTATCATTTACCCTAAGATTACTGGTACAAACAAAATCTCTTACATATTAAGTGATTTTGGTGATGTATTCTTCGGAGAAAATGAGCTTTTAAGCCGCATTTCTGAATACGGCAAAAGATTAAACTCAGGCTTTTAAAACATTTATTGCTTCTTTTATATCAGCTGACTTAAATATGTAACTACCCGCAACCAAAACATTAGCGCCTGCATCCTTACAAAGTGATGCAGTTTCGTTATCTACACCGCCATCAACCTGAATATCTACATTCAGTCCTTGTCTTTCAATTTCTTGTCTTAATGATTTAATTTTAGGAAGCATATCTGACATAAAGCTCTGACCGCCGAAGCCTGGCTCAACAGTCATTATAAGAACCATTGAAACATCTTTAAGATAAGGGTAAACAACATCAATAGGAGTTTTTGGTTTTACAACAAGTGCCGCTTTTTTATTGGCACTTGTTATTTTTTTAATTGTAGCAGAAACATCACTGTTGCTTTCAACGTGGAACGATATCAAATCTGCCCCTGCCTTTATAAATGCATCTACATAATCAATCGGGTCACTTATCATAAGATGACAGTCAAACACCGCATCAGTAACCTTTCTTATAGATTGCACAACAGGAACACCTATTGAAATATTCGGCACAAAATGTCCGTCCATAACATCAATATGAACATACTCTGCACCTGCATTCACAACTTTTGTAATCTCTTCTGCAAGCTTTCCGTAATCCGCAGCAAGAATTGAAGGTGAAATTATAATTTTTCTGTTCATAAAATAACACCCTTCTCTTTTGATATATTCTTTGAAACTTCTCTGTCTTTTGCTATTTGTAATCTTAATTCATCTAAATTTGAAAACTTCATTTCTTCACGAATTTTTTTGAGAAGATGAACATCTATATTTTTGTCGTACAAATCACCATTGTAACCTACAATATTTGTTTCACTTCGTTCTTTTGAACACCCTTCAATTGTAGGTCTTACACCTATATTTGTAACCGACGGATATTTTTTACCGTCAATTACAGAAAAAGATGCATAAACGCCATACTCCGGCACAATAAAATCATCAGAAAAAAACTGATTTATTGTCGGTGAGTCAATAGTTCTGCCACGGGCATCACCGTGAACAACTAAAAAATCGTACGAAAACTCTCTGCCGAGCATATCATTTGCTGACTCAATATCACCATTTTTAATAGCGTTTCTTATTCTTGTTGATGAAACAGGCTCGTCCTTATATTCAACTGCATTACTTATAAAAAGTCTTATGCCCTCTTTGTCACAAAGTTCCTGAAGTTTTTCTGAGTTACCCTGTGCTTTAGCACCAAAGTGATAGTTAAAGCCACAAGAAAGAACAGTAGCGCCAACCTTTTTTAATAATATCTCATAAAAGAATTCCTTATAAGAAAGGTTCATTATATCACCGAAATTTATTGTAATCGGCTCTACACCCCAGTTTCTTAGTAATTCTTTTTTCTTATTTTCTGTAATCAGTTCACCAGGTGATTTTTTGTTTAAAACCTTTTGCGGATGTTCATTAAATAAAAGCACCGCAGGCTTTTTACCACTTGAAATCACCTTATCAATTACCTTTTTATGACCCGAATGAAAGCCGTCGAATGTACCAAGTGCAACGGCTAATCCGTCATTATTCTTTACCATATAAATATCTCCTGATAGATATTTTATATTATCTTTCAACATAAACTCTTTTTACTGTAAGATTTTCGCTTTCAGGTAACGCTTCACCTAACCCTAAAAACTCACCATCACAGTAAACTCTTATTAAGCCACAGGAAATTTCGCCCTTGATTCGGTTCTTTAAAAGCTCGCCGCCATTTTTAAAGCGTACTGCTTGTGGCTTTGTAACATTTATTTTGGGATATTCTGAAAGAATTTTATCTACTGAAATAATAATCTTTTCCAACTCACTATTATCCCTGTAGTTTTCTAATTCTTCTAAAGTGATACACTCCTCTTCACTTATTCCGCAAGCAAAGGTTCTGTTTAATGATGTCATTACTGCACCAGTACCCAAAGCCTCACCAATATCAGAAATCAATGAACGGATATAAGTACCACTTGAACATTCTGTATAAAGAGAAAACTCGTTTTGTAAAACCTCGGCTATATCAAGCTTAAAAATTTCACATTCGCGTTCTTCCCGTTCAATTTCTATTCCCTGACGGGCAAGCTCATAAAGTCTGACACCATCTTTCTTGAGTGCAGAATACATTGGTGGAACCTGTTTTATTTTACCCATGAATTGCGGTAAAATCTTTAAAATTTCTTCCAAAGCTACAGTTTCTCCACTTTCTTCAACAACTGTACCCCATATATCAAGTGTATCTGTTTTTAAACCTAATTTAAATGTTGCTTTATAAGCTTTTTTATGTGTCGGTAAAAGCTCAATAAACCTTGTAGCACCACCTAAAGCAACAGGTAAAACACCCGTTGCCATAGGGTCTAAAGTGCCTGTATGACCACATTTCTTTTCACCGACAATTCCCCTGACACGCTTTACTGCTAAAAACGATGTCATATTCTCTTTCTTTTTCAAAGGAATTATGCCTGTCATAATTTAACATCCTAACGACATACGAATAGATTCTAATATTTTTTTCTTTGCTGTTTCGTAATCTTCTTTAACCTCACAACCAGCAGCACCCGCGTGACCACCGCCACCAAGTCTTGCGCAAATCTCTGACGCGTCAATATCGCCCTCAGTTCTGACAGAAATACCAAAAGCACCATTTTGTTTTTCTTTTATAACTGCACCAACCAAAACACCCTCAATCTGACGAGGCAAAGCAGTTATCGGATAACACTCGTGCTCATTTGAACCACTTTCTTCATACATTTTCTGAGTAATGGTTATTATTGCACACTTGTCATTAAAATGATATTCAAGTGTTTTTCTCGCTAATAAATCAAGCTCTAAAAAGCTTTTTGATTTAGTTTCAAACATAAGCTTGTTTATCATTTTTGTATTAACGCCAATTTCAACAAGCTCTGCAACTGCTCTGAAAGTTTTAGCATTTGTATTTTGATAACGGAAACAACCTGTATCAGTAGAAATACCAGTATAGAGACAATTTGCAATATACTCGTCAATTTCCACACCTAATTTTTTAATAACCTTAAAAACGATTTCGCAAGCCGCCGCTCTGTCTTGTAAAAGAAGCTTTTCAGCAAAATATGCATTCGACATATGATGGTCGATACAAAGATTTACCTTGTCACCATAAATTTCTGCCAAATCGCCCAAAAGATGAACGTCAGCAACATCGACTGCAACGATGAATGGGTTTTCACCCACATCGTCACTCTCGAAGTCATCTGTCATATATGAAAAATCTTTAGACATTTCATCACTGCATTTAAAAGCTCTTTTTTTGCCTAATTTCTTAAGTGCTGCCATTAGAGCAAATGCACTGCCTAATGTATCGCCATCGGGGTGTTCATGTGATAAAACAAGAAAATTATCATTTTCTTTTAACAATTCTACACATTGTTTAAGGTCAATAACCATATCTGACATCCTTTCGGATTAAGACAAAAAATGTCTTAACGAAATTTATTCTTCATCCTCTGATGAATCCACTAATCCCTCTAATTTTTTTGCGATATTCATACCATATTCAATAGAGTCGTCAGCAATAAACTTTAATTCTGGTGCTTTTCTCAAGCGAAGTCTTTTGCTAACTTCTCTACGGATAAGACCCGATGCATTTGTTAACGCTTTTGTTGCCTGTTTCGCAACATCAATACCCTCAATAGCACTAACATACGCCTTTACATAAGAAAGGTCACCTGTTACCTCTGCTCTTGAAATACTTATAAGATGCTCCGAAATTCTCGGGTCTTTAAGTTCTCTTATAACCGCGGCAAGCTCTCTTTTAATATCCTCTGCCGCACGATCTTGTTTATATGTGCCCATATAAAATTCTCCTTTCGTAAGAAGTTTTTATAATGAGATTTAGTCCTTATACTCTTCAACGATATAAGCTTCTAAAATGTCGCCTTCTTTAATATCATTGAATCTTTCAAGTCCAATACCACATTCGTAACCTGTTGCAACTTCTTTAACATCATCCTTAAATCTTCTCAAAGATGCAATTTCGTCTTCAGAAATAACAATACCATCACGAACAACACGGATTTTTGAGTTTCTTGTAATTTTACCATCGATAACATAAGAACCTGCAATCATACCAGAAGATGAAAGCTTAAAGACGCTTCTTACTTCTGCTTTACCCATTTCAACATCTCTGTATTTAGGTGCAAGCATACCCTTGATAGCAGCTTCGATTTCTTCGATACAATCGTAAATAACTCTGTACATTCTCATTTCAACGCCGTCACGCTCAGCATTTGCAACTGCAACTGCATCAGGACGAACATTGAAGCCAACGATAATAGCATTTGATGCGTTAGCAAGCATAACGTCTGATTCGTTAACTGCACCAACACCACCATGAATAACTCTTACACGAACTTCGTCGTTTGAAAGCTTTTCAAGACTCTGGCGAACAGCCTCAACTGAACCTTGTACGTCTGCCTTAACAATAACATTAAGGTCTTTAAGCTCACCAACATTAATTGAGTCAAAGAGAGTGTCAAGTGTAACCTTCTGGAATGACTTGAATTGCTCTTCTTTATTGTGTTGTTTTCTTTGTTCAACAAGCTCTCTTGCAAGCTTTTCGTCGGAAACACAGTCGAATTGGTCACCACCAATAGGAACCTCTGCAAGACCAGTTATTTCAACAGGAACTGATGGACCTGCTTCGTTTACTTTTCTACCCTTGTCGTCTGTCATAACACGAACTCTACCAACTGCAGTACCAGCAACAATAATATCACCAGTTTTAACCGTACCATTCTGAACAAGAATTGATGCAACAGGTCCACGACCCTTGTCAAGTCTTGCTTCAATAACAATACCTTTACCTGCTCTGTTAGGGTTAGCTTTTAATTCTTTCATTTCAGCAACGAGAAGAACTGATTCAAGAAGCTTATCAATATTCATTCTTGCTTTAGCTGAAACAGGAACGCAGATAACATCGCCACCCCACTCTTCTGGAATGAGCTCATGCTCTGTTAATTGTTGCATAATTCTGTCAGGTGAAACATCTGGCTTATCCATTTTGTTAATAGCAACAACAACGCTGACACCAGCAGCTTTGGCGTGGTTAATTGCCTCAATTGTCTGTGGCATAATACCGTCATCAGCAGCAACAACTAAGATTGCAATATCTGTAGCCATAGCACCACGAGCACGCATAGCAGTAAACGCTGCGTGACCAGGGGTATCAAGGAATGTAATATCCTGACCATTAAGATTTACTCTGTAAGCACCAATGTGCTGGGTAATACCACCAGCCTCTGTTTCTGTAACAGATGTGTTTCTGATAGCATCAAGAAGTGAGGTTTTACCATGGTCAACGTGACCCATAACAACTACAACAGGACTTCTTGGAAGAAGGTCTTTTTCATCATCCTGACTATCGTCAATGATTCTGTCTTCAATAGTAACAACAACTTCTTTTTTAACCTTTGCGCCAAGCTCTGTTGCAACAATTTCTGCTGTATCGTAGTCAATAATTTCGTTAACAGAAGCCATTACGCCGAAAGCGAAAAGCTTTTTGATAACTTCTGCGGCAGTTCTTTTAAGCATAGCAGCAAGGTCGCCAACACTGATTTCTTCAGGAACTGTAATAACAAGAGTTTTCTTTGCTCTTTCAGCTTCAATTCTCTTGAGTCTTTCAGCTTCGGTTTCCTTTTTGCCTGAACGCATACCTTGTTTTCTGTATTGCTGACTCTTCTGCTTTAACTTTTGTTTATTAGAATTATTGTCATTCATTGAATGTGCAGGAGCGATGTTTTCATACTTTTCATTGTATTTTTCAAGTTCAACATTGTTAGCCCTTGTATCAATACTAACTCTTTCACCCTTAGTTCTTGACTGCATTGGGCCGTCATCTTTTTTCTTTTCTTTCTTTTTGAAAGGATTAAGATTAGGCTCTTGATTTTGCTTCTTTTCAGGTGTTTTCTCAACTTTTTTATCATTTGCCTTATTATCTTTTTTCTGATTTTGCTTTGCAGGAGCTGACTCTTTAGGAGCTTCTGCTTTCTTTTCAGGCGCCTTTTTAGTTTCCGCCTTTTTAGCTTCTGTTTTTTTATCCTCAGCCTTTTTAGACTCTGCTTGTTTCTGAGCAGGCTTCTTTTCTTCTTTCTTAACAGGCTTTTGTGTTGCGAAATACTCGTTGAAGCTTTCAACCTGATTTTCCTGTGTTAAAACATCAAAAATGATGTCAAGCTCTTTAGAATCAAGAGCAGTCTGATTTTTCTTTGGTTCGTCAAAGAACTTTAAAAGAAGTTCTGTAATATCTTTTGCTGATTTATTGAAGTCCTTAGCAACTTCACCTAATTTGTATTTAACTACCATATTTTACCTCCCCGAACATGGTTTTTAATTTTTCTTTAAATGATTTGTCGGTAACTGAAAATACTGCTGATTTTTTACCTATTCCTTGGTAAAAATCCTGCATTAAAAATGCACATTCAATAACTTCTATATTTTTGTCGCCGTAATTCGCAGCGTGTTTAATTTCATTTTTGAGTCTTTCTGAAGCATCAGAAGCAAGAATTACAAGCTCTGCTTTATCTTTCACAATACTTTCTATTACAGCATCGTGTCCACACGAGAGTTTGCCCGCTCTTCTTGAAAGCCCTAAAAAACCCATTATTTCTTTTACTTCTGCCATTATTACAACTCCGATATCAAGGCATTATAAACAGCTTCTGAAATTTGTGTACTAAACGATTTTTCAAGACGTTTACTTTTCTGAGCCTTTAAAAAACATTCTTTACTATGGCAAATATATGCGCCTCTACCTGATTTTTTACCAGTTAAATCCACACTGATTTCACCCTCAGGACTTTTAACAACTCTTATGAGTTCTTTTTTAGGCATCATTTCGCCACAACCAATGCATTTTCTCAATGGTATCTTCTTTTCCGCCATTTTAGCCACCACAACAGCATTTACTGACATAACGCTGTTGCCTTTCAAAATAAATTCGTATTATTGGTTTTGTGGAACATAAAAACCACTTTCAGGTTTAATATCTATCTTCCAGCCTGTAAGTCTTGCAGCAAGACGCACATTCTGACCCTTGTTACCAATTGCAAGAGAGAGCTGTGTATCAGGAACAGTAACATGACAAGCCTTTTCTTGTGTTTCGTCAATTTCCACACTTAAAACCTCTGCTGGAGCTAACGCTGCAGCAATGAATTTTGTTGGGTCTTCATCATATACTACAACATCAATTTTCTCACCGCCGAGAGATTCAACAATTGTAGCAACTCTTGAACCCTTAGGACCAATGCAAGAACCGATTGGGTCAACATTTTCGTCTTTTGAGAAAACTGCGATTTTTGTTCTTGAACCAGCTTCACGAGAAACTGACTTAATTTCAACCAAGCCCTCATAAATTTCAGGAACCTCAGTTTCAAAAAGGCGTTTTACAAGACCTGGATGAGTTCTTGAAATCATAGCCTTAGGACCTTTTTCTGTATCTCTTACATCAACGATGTAAACTTTAACAAGCTGACCATCTTTAAATTCTTCCCCTGGTACTTGCTCGCCCTTTGGAAGAATTGCTTCTGCTTTACCAATTTCAAGAGTAACATTACCTGTTTTGGGGTCAACTCTCTGAACCTTACCAGTAACAAGTTCTTGTTGTTTACTCTGGAACTCTCTTAAAACGAGACCACGCTCTGCATCACGAATACCCTGGCGGATAACATTCTTTGCAGTTTGTGCTGCGATTCTACCGAATTGTTTTGTTTCTAAAACAACCTCAACAACATCGCCAACAAGAGCATTCTTCTTATATTTTACTGCTTCCTCCTGACAAATTTCAGTAGTTTCATCCTGTACCTCTTCAACAACTGTTTTCTTTAAGTAAACACGAAGCTCATATTTTTCTGGGTTACAGTCACAGAAAACAACATCTGCTCCACCATAATCCTTTCTTACAGAAGTAACAATAGCTGCACAAACCTTTTCAAGTAAAAAGTCTGCAGGGATACCCTTTTCTTTTTCAAGCATAAGAATTGCTTCAAAAAATTCTTTGTTCTGAGTTGATTTTTTTCTTGGTGCCATTTTTCCAACCAATCCTTTCGATTATTCTGTTTTATTGAAAATATTTTTATAAACAAATTAAAAATCACATATTGAAATCGTCTAATTTTACAAAAGCGATTTCTTTCTTTTCTGCAGTCATTTCAATTTCATCCTCAAGTAAAATTGTAACTGCACCATTTTCGTAGCCTGTGAGAACACCATTAAATTCGCGTCTGCCATCACATGGACGAATAAGTCTTAAAATAACCTTTTCACCCATAGCGTAATCGAAGTGAAAATCTCTTGTCAACTTTCTTTCGATACCAGGAGACGAAACCTGTAAATTATATTGACGGTCAATTAAATCAGCATCATCAAGAGGTTTGTCGATAGCGTGACTCATATTAACGCAATCGTCAATACCAACGCCTTCTTCCTCTTTGTCAATTATAATTCTCAAATAATAGTTTGCACCTTCTTTTTCAAAGCAAACATCCCAAAGAACTAAACCTAATTCATCCGCATAAGGCTTAACTAAATCCCAAACAAGTGAAACTGTGTTTTTTGCCATATAGCACACCTCTTTTCACATTCTAAATGTTTTCAATTAAATAAATGTGAGAGCAGGTCTTCCTGCTCTCACTCCTTGTTTGTATTCGTACGAGTTGATTATAGCATACATCATTTTATTTTGCAATAGTTTTCTTGAAAATAGTTGGCTTTTTAACTGACAACTAATAACTATTGGCTAATAACTAATCACTGCCCACCATACTTACGTCTATTACGCTCAGTTCTTTTCTTAATAGCCTCTTTCTGAGCCTTTTCTTTTGCTCTTTTTTTCTTTTCGGCTGCTTTTTGTCTTAACATTAAGTTAATTCTAAAAAGAACTATTGTACCACCAACAACCTGAACTACATCGCATTTTGTTGCTTCTGCTATTTTATTAGCAATTTCCTTTGGTGTTTCAGGTGAAGTTTCAAGGTGAACCTTAACCTTAAAAAGCTCACGGGTATTAAAGGTATCTTCTATCTGAGCGATTACTGCATCTGTAACGCCCTCTTTACCGATTTGAAAAATCGGGTCTAATCCATTTGCTTCTGCTCGTAACTGAGCTCGTTGCTTGCTATTTAACATATTATAAACTCCATTTCGCTCCTTCAGGTGTATCAAGAATTTTCACACCTTTAGCGGTTAATTCGTCACGAACTCTGTCGGCTTCTGCCCAGTTTTTATTTTTCTTAGCCTCAGCTCTGAGAGCTAATTGCTCTTCAACGTATTTACTGAATTCATCATCAACTGCTACTGAAGAAGCTTCTTCTTTTTTATCCTCTTTTAATTTTTTTGCTTCATATATAAGATTTAAAGATAAAACCTTATCGAAATCAGCGAGTAACGCTAATTTTGTTTTATCATTTGTTTTAGCCTTTAATACGTCATAAAGAACAGTGATACCTAAAGACGTATTAATATCGTTATCAAGTGCAGCCTTGAATTTTTCTGTTAATTCTTTAACTGTTACTTCGTCAATTGCTTCATTTGTATCATCTTTTAACGCAGCAATTTTTGAAAGCAATTTATTGAATGCGCCCTGAGCATTGTCAAGATTTTCGTAAGAGAATACAAGCGATTTTCTGTAATGTGACTGAAGGCAGAAAAATCTGTATGCTAATGGGTTGTATCCCTTTTCTTCGAGTAATGAAACAGTTAAAAATTCACCTGTTGATTTACTCATTTTACCACTGTTTGTATTAAGGTGAAGCACGTGGAACCAGTAGTTGCACCATTTATGACCAATATATGCTTCACTTTGTGCAATCTCATTTGTGTGGTGTGGGAATGCGTTATCGATACCTCCACAATGAATATCAAGGTATTCACCCAAGTGCTTTAAGCTGATTGCTGAACACTCAATGTGCCAACCAGGGTAACCTACACCCCAAGGTGAATCCCATTTTAAAGCCTGTTCTTCAAACTTTGATTTTGTAAACCACAAAACAAAGTCATTTTTATTTCTTTTATTATTATCCTCTTCAACACCATCACGAACGCCAACCATAAGCTCTTCGCTGTCGTGCTTGTTGAAAACATAATATTCGTCTAATTTTGATGTATCAAAATAAACGTTACCACCAGCAATGTAGGCAAAGCCTTTTTCAATAAGACCTTCTACCATTGTAATAAATTCATTTATACAATTTGTTGCTGGTTCAACCACATCTGGCTTTTTAATATTAAGCTTTTCACAGTCTTTAAAGAATGCATCTGTGTAAAATCTTGCTATATCCATAACAGTTTTATTTTCTCTTTTTGCACCCTTGACCATTTTATCTTCACCAGTGTCAGCATCTGAAGAAAGGTGACCAACGTCGGTAATATTCATTACACGCTTAACATCGTAACCAGAGTAACGAAGATATTTTTCTAAAACATCCTCCATAATATAGCTACGAAGATTACCAATATGAGCAAAGTGGTACACAGTAGGACCGCAAGTATACATATTAACCTTGCCCGGTTCATTTGTTTTAAAATCTTCTTTTTTGTGTGAAAGTGAGTTATAAAGTTGCATTTTACCCTCCAAGGTAGCAAAATTTAATTGTTTTATTATTTTGAGAAATCTATAATTTTAATTGACTGTTTAACATAAATTACACCTGAAATTACACAGAGAACTGCGGTAATCCATAAAAGTGCATTTGAAACAATCTGTAATGGAAAGCTTTCTGGTAAAACACCCATATCATAAAGCTCTGCCATAATCATAATTAAAATTGAGAAAACCATTTGTGAAACGGTTTTTAATTTACCATAGAAATTGGCAGGAATAACAACGCCCTGAGCAGTTGCTACTAATCTGAATGATGTAATAGTAAATTCTCTTAATAATACTATCATAATTATCCAGATATTGCAAAGACCAAATTGCATAAAAGCAAGAAGTGCCGCTGTTGTGAGAATTTTATCTGCAACAGGGTCTGCGAGTTGACCAAAAACTGTTACGATATTATTTTTTCTTGCAATTTTACCATCAAGAAAGTCTGTAATTGCACCAATTGCAAAAACAATCAAGCCTATTAAATAATGATGCTCCATAGGTGCTAAAAACAATGCAAGAAATATTGGTGTAAGAATAATTCTTACAATTGTCAATTGATTTGGTACATTCATTTTCATACTGCTTCTCCTATAAGTGAATATTCATCCTTGTCGAAAATTTCAACAGGAACAATTTCACCCACTTCAATTTCATAACCTGAGGTAAAAACAATATTGTTGTCAATTTCAGGTGCATCCATATAAGTTCTGCCAAAATAGCTATCTGTATAAGAATCATAACCATCAACTATTACATCATAGGTTTTGCCAAGATAAGAATCTTGTTTTTCGTCATTGATTCTATATTGCTGTTCCATTATTATATCTGCTCGATTCAAAGCAATTTCTTTGTCTATCTGCTCTGGGAAATCGTAAGCAGGAGTGTTTTCTTCTCTTGAATAAGCGAAACAACCAACTCTGTCTAACTGCATTTCGTTAACAAATTCTGAAAGAGCTGTAAAATCTTCATCTGTTTCACCAGGGAAGCCTGTAATAAATGTTGTTCTTATTACAACATCGCTTATTTTTTCTTTTAATTTATTGATTAATGCAGTTAAACTTTCTCTGTCGCCAGGGCGATTCATTGATTTTAAAATTTTGCCACTTACATGTTGCATTGGCATATCGATATAGTGGCAAACCTTTTCATTTCTGTTAATTGCATCAATCAACTCGTCAGTGATTCTTTCTGGGTAACAATAAAGAAGTCTTACCCACTGCAATTTTTCTATTTTATTAAGCTCATCTAAAAGCTCTGGAAGCTTCAATTCACCATAAAGGTCTTCGCCGTAGCGTGTTGTATCCTGTGCTACTAAAATCAATTCCTTTACACCCTTTTCGCAAAGAGCATTTGCTTCGTCTAAAACGTCCTCAATTTTACGGCTTCTGAATTTACCGCGGATAGATGGAATTGCACAGTATGAGCAACAGTTTGAACAACCGTCAGCAATTCTTAAATACGCATAATATTCAGGTGTGCTTAAAATTCTACCGCCATCAAGAGGCATTTCCTCTTTGTTTGGGAATGCCGAATATTGCTCTCCATCTAAAACAGCATCACAAGCCGCAACAATATCATCATTTGCTCCAATACCGATTACAGCATCTACTTCAGGAATTTCAGAAAAAATTTCATCCATATAACGCTGTGCCATACATCCAGTTACAACAACTCTCTTTAAAAGCCCATCTTCTTTATAATCAATCATTTCTAAAATACTATCAATTGATTCTTTTTTAGAATCCTCAATAAAAGCACATGTATTAACTATTACTACATCTGCTTTTTCTGCTTCATCAACTAAAAGATAGCCCGCATCAACTAACTTTTTAAGCATTATTTCTGCATCAACCTGATTTTTAGGACAACCAAGACTTATCATTCCGACTGTTTTTGCCATTTTTACACCTCTAATATTTAAAAATCATCATTACCAATTATATCGCTTTCATATTCTGAAAATGCTGATTTTATATCACTCCACGAATAACCCATTCGCCCGAGTTTAGCTATAAAACGCTTTTTTGTTTTTTCATCCTTAAATCCATCACTGAATTTTGTGCTTAACATTTCTATAATACGCTGAATTGGCTCGTTGTCAAGAGTTTTCGTGACATTTTCTACAATTTCTCTGTCAATTCCTTTAAGTTTCAACTCAGTAGAAATACGTTTTATATCAAACTTTTTTGTTTCCAGAAGATATTTTGCATACATCCTTGCAAATTCTTCATCATTGAGATAACCAAAATATGAAAGCTTTTCTATAGCTCGCTCTGAGGCTTCTTCTCCATATTTGAGTTTCAGCTTGTAAAAAAGCTCTTTTTTAGCATAAGACCGCCTTGTTAAATAGTCGAGTCCTTTTTCGTAAGCAAGGCGAAAGCCTGCCTCCTTTTTTAAGGAAGCAAGCTCTTCTTCAGTTATAGTTTCACCGTCCTTAAAGCCAAACTGAAACCAATAGTCATCATAAACTGTAAGGACATATTCATCGTCTATGTAAACATGAATTTTATTTCCGTTACCTACTTTGGATTTTATAATCATTATTAATCATCCACTGCAATATCAATTTTTGCTTTCGCCTTTTCTTTTGTTACAGGCTCACTCGCAGGTGCTGGTGTCGTAGCCCTTGCAATAGGATTTTTGGCAGACATCATTTCTTTTAACTTTTCACGAACCTGCTTTTCAATATCATCTGCAAACTCAGGAGTACTGCGTATATATTCTTTAACATTATCTCTACCCTGACCGAGTCTTTCCTCGCCGTAGTAGAACCATGCACCACTTTTTCTGATAATTTCCATTTTAACAGCCAAATCAAGAATTTCACCATCTTTTGAAATTCCCTGACCATACATAATGTCAAACTCTGCCTCTTTAAATGGTGGAGAAACCTTATTTTTTACAATCTTCGCCCTTGTACGTGAACCAATAAATTCGTTACCCGCACCCTTTAATTGCTCAACTCTTCTTACATCAATACGGATTGATGAGTAGAACTTAAGTGCTCTACCACCTGTTGTAACCTCAGGGTTACCATACATAACGCCAACTTTTTCACGAAGCTGGTTAATAAAAATAATAACGGTATTTGATTTAGCAACCGCACCTGTTAATTTTCTTAAAGCCTGTGACATCAGACGAGCGTGAAGACCAACATGAGAGTCACCCATTTCGCCCTCAATTTCTGCCTTTGGAACAAGAGCTGCAACTGAGTCAACAACAATAACATCAAGTGCACCAGAACGAGCAAGATGCTCAGTAATTTCTAATGCCTGCTCTCCATCATCTGGTTGAGAAACCAAAAGTGAATCAATATCTACACCTAAAGCCGCCGCATAAACAGGGTCAAGTGCGTGCTCAGCATCAATAAATGCTGCATCACCACCTAATTTTTGTGCCTCTGCAACAACATGAAGTGCAAGTGTAGTTTTACCTGAACTCTCAGGACCATAAATTTCAATAATTCTACCTCTTGGAAGACCGCCGATACCAGTAGCAACATCAAGTGAAATTGAGCCAGTAGAAATTGCTTCTACTGTCATGGAAGCGTTTTCACCAAGACGCATAATTGCACCTTTACCAAAGCTTTTTTCTATCTGTCCTAAAGCCATTTCAAGAGCTTTACTTTTGTTGTCCATTTTTTCTGCCATTTTTTGTTTCTCCTTAATACATATGTAATCGATTTTTCGCATATTTGTTCGCACAAATGTTCGTTGGTAGAGTCATTATAAACGATATTTTTTAAAAAATCAAGCAATTTTAGAAAAATATTTTAAAAAAACATATATTTTCTTGTGCTAAAATGCAAAATTTACAAAAATACGCAAAAAAGTCTTGCAATCCTACAATAAAGATGTTATTATACTTGCGTTGCTCTATCACTAGGGCTAAATTACCTAAAATTTTTAGAAGGAGGTGCAGCTCAATGGCAAAATGCGAATTTTGTGGTAAAGATGTTGCTTTCGGCATTAAGGTTTCTCACTCACACAGACGTTCAAACAGAACTTGGAAGCCAAATGTAAAAAGAGTTAAAGCAGTTGTTAATGGTTCACCACGCAGAGTATATGCTTGCACACGCTGCTTGCGCTCCGGTAAGGTTACACGTGCTGTTTAATGCCCTGTGTAAAGTTCTTACTGTTTATTAAAAAGCAATAAGCATGAAGTATAGCCACGAAGCTTAAAAGTTTCGTGGCTTTGCTTTTTATTTTTTATATAAATTGTAAACTTTAAATATTGTATAAACATTCCTATTGAAATTCTCGTTTAATTAAAGTATAATTATGGTGTATGCTCGATATATACTCTTATTTTTATGAAAGGAGTCGGACTATGAAAAAATTTCGCGTTTTTTCACTGCTTTTGGCATTGATTGTAATTTCAGCTTCTTTTGTTTTTCCTAATGCACCTAAAGTAGAAGCTGCAACAGAATCATCTTCTAAAAGCACTGTTGCAACACTTGCATCAAAATCTGATTTTGAATACAA
Source organism: Acutalibacteraceae bacterium (assembly GCA_045613085.1). GTDB lineage: Bacteria > Bacillota > Clostridia > Oscillospirales > Acutalibacteraceae > DTU089. The sequence goes on from JAZLAG010000021.1 coordinate 108,135, forward strand.
AACCCAGAGCAGTCGTATTTACATTAGAAAATATATAGGCTCTGCAACAAAAATCATTATTCCTGAAACTATTGATGGACTCCCTGTTTTTGCAATTGCTTCAAATGCCTTTTCGAGTTCTGACATCACTTACTTAAAATTACCAGCATCTTTGAATGTGTTAGGCAATAATGCCTTCAATGAGTGTGACTCATTAACACAAATTGATGTAAACGAAGCTAATGCGAATTTCTGCTCAATAGATGGTGTTGTTTTTAGTAAAAGCAAAACTACTCTTAAAGCTTTCCCTGCTGGCAGAACTGGGAGCTATTTAATTCCTGATGGAGTTACAGAAATTGCACCTTATGCATTTTATCGTTGCTATCAGCTTGAAAATCTTAATATGTATAACACAGTTACAACAATCGGCGAAAGAGCGTTTTCTTTCTGTTGGGGTTTAGGGAGTGTTCGATTCAGCGATAACCTTAAAACTATAGGTGCTATGGCTTTTTCACATTGTGATAATTTAACTGCACTTCATCTTCCTAAATCTATAACCTCTATTGGTTCAGATGCTTTTTTAGGAAGGATTAACTCTAATGACAGTTCAAAGGAATATTATCTTGTTGATGGCGTTTACGCTCTCAAGGGCTCATATCCAGCAAGATATATTAAGTCATTAGGTCTTAATTACATTAACTCCCCACCAACTTACACAAATGTTGAAGCAGGAATTTCTGTTACTGATACGAAAAACATATTCCCATCTGGTGCTTCTCTGGAGGTTGATATCCACCCATTAAGCTCTATAAACGAAGATTTCAGTAGCTTTAATCACACAGATGGATTTGTTGTGGATATTTATTTATCTACTCAGGAAGGGGTTGCTGTCCCTAACGGAACATTTAAAATAAATTTTGATGCTTCTCATCAAGAACTCATTCCAACAGCAACAAAGGTATTCTCTTCAAGAGTTGGCGATATTGAATTACTCACAAATCAACCATCTCTTAAATCTGCTACCTTTGAAACTGACACTTTAGGAACATACATTATTCTTTTATGTAACGACTTTTCCTTAAAGGGCGATATTAATGGTGACGGCAGAGTGGCAGTTGCTGATGCAAGACTTGCTCTTTTAGCCGCAGCTAATATAATCCCCCTTACTAAAGAACAAATAAGTGCTGGTGATGTTATTACAACTGGTACTGACAAAAATGTAATTACAACTGCAGATGCAAGAAGAATTCTTCGCACTGTAGCAGGATTAAAATAAATAAAAATTGAGGAGGACTCTATAATGATAGGTCTTGGTAAATGGCAAGCAGATATTGACAACATTCTTTTTAAAGGTGCTGCAGTATTTACAATTGCGGATGAAAATGGTAACTATAAAATTGACCTTGAACTTCCTGGTGAAGATTTAGGCGTTACTGACATTGACATTCAGAATATCAAAGAAGATGGCGACACATTAACAGGTGAAGCAAAGGTTGATATTCTCCCTGGTAACAAACCTTGCGAAATTTCTCTTACATTCACAGGGGATGTTTGCAACGGTTTCTTAAAGGTTCCTTTCATTGGCAAAATCAAGGTTAAAGATGCTAAGAAAATTGGCTGATTTTAATTTTTTCTGCCCACAAACAATTTAGTTTGTGGGCATTATTTTTTTGCAACATATACTTGCTTTACTCTTACAGAACGCTATGCTATACTCAAATCACAGAATGGATGTGACATAATGGCAAACATAAGTAAAAACATAAAAAGACTTCGTAAGGAAAACAATTTAACACAAGATGCTCTGGCAGAAAAGCTCTTTGTAACAAGGCAGACTGTATCTTACTGGGAAACGGGCAGAAATCAGCCAACACTTGATATGTTAGGTGACTTAGCCGAAGCTCTTAACTGTAGTCCACTTGATATAATTGGTACTAAAAAGCAAAAATTGACACACGAGCATTTTGTTGCACTTGTATTCCAGAACGAAGAATTATTTTACAAAATGACAAACGATATTTTACACTCCCCATGTCTTTGTGAAATTGCCATTAAAAACACCATTCTTGAAGCATTCAGAACAATAGATGAATTAAGCGCTGATTCATTTATTGAGAGCTTTACCGGGAAGCTCAAAACTGAATGTGAAAAATTAAAACACCAAGAGTCGACTGAAAAAGGAGTGAAAACCAATGATTAACAATAAAAACAACATCCCTGACGGTTTTCACAATGCCGTTTTGGATGCCTTCAAGGAGATTGATTCTATGAATAATAGCACAAAACAAAACAATAAAAATCGCGTTGTAAAAATAGTGGCTGTTGCAGCAGTTACAAGTGTTCTCTTAAGCATTTCTGCATTTGCTTATACTGAAATAAGTGAATGGCTCGAAAAAACAGGCAGATACTCTGCAACTGTAACAAACGAGGATATTGATTATAATGAAGCACCTGAAAATGCAAAATTAGAATTAGGTTATCTTTCTGATGATTTTTCTATATTAGAAGCACCATATAAGTATAATTATAAAGGTGGCTCAGGGCTTTCGTTTAATATCTTCAAAATCGATGCCGAAAACAAACGAGAATACAAAAATGTTATAACCACAGAAAAAACTACTTTTGGAGAAAACGAAGCTGAAATTCTCACACTTAATGAGAATGAAATGAGCCTTGCACTTATCTACTTTAAAAATCAGGGTGTAGTTGTTGAATGTTTTTTCAATAACCATATTCCGAGAGAAGAGCTTAATAAAATCCTCACCAATTTAAAGGTTGTTGAAGCAACAGAAGAAGATAGCTTTGTTTACGATTACGAAAGCGTACCACATTCTGAGTTCTTCGTTGCAGATACACCACAAACTGAAAAGATTATAAAATCTGGTGAGATTTGTGAAAACGGCTGGGACTTCGACAATGATGCTTACTATAACATTAAGGTTGTAAAAGCAGAAATCCTTGACAATGTAAACGGAATAGATAAAAATAATATTCGTAGTACAGAAGAGTTTTCCGAAATAGTAAATGCTGATGGTACTTTAAAAGGCTACAATCGTGAAGAAATTATTTATGGTGACGGCGTAAACACAATCGACACTATTAAAGATGTCACATTTGTTGAAAGAAAGCTTGTTGCAGTAACTATTGAAGCAACCAATATAAATAATACTGCTGGTTCGTTGTTCTGCTCAACATACAGTTTAGTCACTGACAATACGCATGTTACACATGAAGCGTTTGCTTTAACAGCAGAAAAAGACACAGACTCAAGATTTTATTTTGTTTCTGTCGATGCAAACAATAACAAACAAGTTACTATTTACTATCTTGTAGATGGCGATGTTGATTTTAATAATCTCTATTTACAAGTAAATAATCTTTACACCCAAAACAAACGAAGCACATATTCATTATTAGAGCTTGAATTTTAAATTTATCAAGAGGCTGTAAAAAACTTAACGTTTTTTACAGCCTCTTGGTTTTTTATTTACCCTGATAATAAACTGTCTGATTATCTTCTACCGAAGTAGTAAGCCACACGTTACCGCCGATAACACAGTTATTACCGATTTTTGTGTCACCACCTAAAATTGTAGCATTAGCGTAAATAACAACATTGTCGCCAATATCGGGGTGACGTTTAATATCTTTAATCGGGTTGCCGTTATCGTCCACTTTAAAACTTTTTGCACCCAATGTAACACCCTGATAAATTTTAACATGGTTACCGATTGTGGTAGTTTCACCAATTACAATACCAGTGCCGTGGTCAATAAAGAAATATTCACCGATTGTAGCTCCAGCGTGAATATCAATACCAGTTTTTTCGTGAGCGAATTCCGTCATAATTCTTGGTATAAGTGGTACTCTTAAATTATATAATTCGTGTGCTAATCTGAAAATCGAAATAGCATAAAAACCTGGGTAACAAATAAGAACTTCTTCACGGCATTTTGCCGCAGGGTCTCCCTCGTAAAGTGCTTCAATATCCTTTAAAAGCAAAGTTTTTACTTCTGGCAACTTCTTTATGAATTTTTCGCAGATAATTTCTGGTGAGCACACTAAATCTGTACCATTGAATTCACAAGCACCTTTTATTACTTTTGCAAGTCGATTATAAATATTTAAAAGAAGCTCTGTTTGTGAAAGCACATTTTCACTACCCTCACTATGAGTGTAATAGTCAGGAAATAAAAATGACTGTAAATCTTTAATTACCTTAACAACTTCTTTTCTGTTTAAAACCATTGACTCGCCATCAGTTGTTTTTATTTTAGATTTTTTATTTATAACATCTAATTCTTTTATAGTACCAGTTATAAGGTCCATATTGTTGAGAAATTTATCCATCATTTCACCTCAAGAAAACATTGCTGTTGAAAGATACCTTTCGCCTGTGTCTGTTAAAAGTGCTACTATTGTTTTACCTTTGTTTTCTGGTCGCTTTGCTACTTCTATTGCAGAAAATAAAGTGGCTCCCGATGAAATTCCGACTAACACGCCCTCTTTTTTAGCAATAAGTCTGCCGTATTTTAAAGCGTCATCATCTTTAATGTCTATAATTTCATCGTAAATATTTCTGTCTAATGTTTCAGGAATGAAATTTGCACCTATTCCCTGAATTCCGTGAACACCACTCTCGCCTTTAGTTAAAAGTGGTGATTTTTCTGGCTCAACGCCGATTATTTTTATATTCTTGTTTTTTTCTTTTAAATATTTTCCTGCACCTGAAATTGTTCCACCAGTACCAATACCAGAAATAAATATATCTACATTCCCGTCAGTATCTTCCCAAATTTCAGGGCCTGTTGTCTCATAATGAGATAAAGGATTTGCTTCATTAGTGAATTGCCCTGCAATTATTGCTTCTGGAAGTTCTCTTTTTAATTCCTCTGCCTTTTCTATTGCACCATTCATACCCTTGCTACCATCTGTGAGAATTAACTCCGCACCAAAGCAAGTCATTAATTTCTGACGTTCAATGCTCATAGTTTCAGGCATAACGATTATAACTCTGTAACCCTTAGCGGCTCCAATAGCTGCAAGACCAATACCCGTGTTACCACTTGTCGGCTCAATTATAACTGAACCTGGTTTTAAAATTCCGTCTTTTTCAGCTTTTTCAATTATTGCTTTTGCGGGTCTGTCTTTAGCACTACCCGTTGGGTTAAAGCTTTCTAATTTCACTAAAAGAGTTGCTTCTAACTGAAACTCTTTTTCAATATTATTAAGTCTTAAAAGTGGGGTATGACCTACTAATTCATCTATTTTCTGATATATTTTCAAAATAAATCACTTCTTTATTTTCTTGTTTTGTTATAAATCAATGACTTGATTTTTACAATTCCACTGATACCCTTATCATTTACTTTCAAGTCATCTAATGTATATCTTACGCAAGAAAGCTCTGCTTTATCACTTTCATATAAATCTACTATTGAACCATCACTAAGCTCTGTAATACAAGAGTAAACAAAGCTGAACGGATTTAAAGAATCGGTTACATTTTTTCTGTAACGCCACTCTACAGTGTTATCGTTATTTACAATACCAACCCTTATTACCCCTAATTTTCTGATTTTTGTTGAGGGGTAAGAAATTATGATAACCTTTTTGCCGTCGATTTCTTTACTATAGTTTATTATAGAAAACTGACAGTTGCTACAATAAGCTAAAGCTTTATCTTGCCTATATACACTCCAGCTCTCGCCACCATCTGTACTATCGCAATAACTGATGTGTCCTGCAACATTTCTTGAATACATTCTTAAAACACCATTATTTAAAAGTACAAACTGTGTTTCAGAGCTTTTACCAGAAACGCCTACCTGATTTGCTTTTTTTGAACGCTTCCAGTTTTCGCCATCATCTGTATAAATTACACTTGTATATTCTCTACCATCATTATTATCATAAACCGCAAAAATAATTCTGTTTTTACCATTGTAATCAATAGAAATACCAGTGCCTGGTGCAAAACCTGTAAAGCCCTTTGATTCGATTTCTAAATTGAGAATTCTGCCGTCGCCCCAGGTTTCGCCATTGTCAGAACTTTTCTTAACCCATAAATAATATGTAGGATAACATTTTATAGGTGAATAAGCGTAGAAAAGATTAGCAATTATATCTTTATCACTCAAAGAGCCATCTTTATTCATTTGCTTAATTAAAACAGGTGTATATTCTTCGCCCGATTTTTTATAAACCTTATAATCTCTGCTTACATAGTAATCGTTGTAATCTTCATTGTCAGAGAATTTTCTTACAGGTGCAAAGCCATCTTCACCAAAATCATCAACAAAATATGGATATTTTTCTTTATTGAGTTTTGTACTTTCTGCCTTTTCGTGACTTGTTTTATCGCATACTGCTAATTTACCATCTATAAAACCATTTTCTTTACCATAAGTACCAGCACTCCAAAGCCCCATATATGCTGGGCACGCATCACACATATGGTAAACTGTTCCGTCTTCGCCTTGTACTATTGCAGAGTCTACAAACGCCGCTGAAGCAGGAATTGCTTTGTTATGGTCGCAAAATTCCATATCATCAAATGCGTTGACAAATTTGGGTTCTGACCATGTAGCACCATTGTCATCAGAATAACGAATACCCGTGTCAACGTTTGCAGGGTCATCTGTACCATTGCCGTATCTTATATCTGCACACGCTAAAATTCTGCCATTTTTCAATGTAAGAATAGCAGGAATTCTGAAAAGTTTACTATTAAAAATTCCACTTTCGTATGGGTTTGTTATTTTCAATGACATATGTATCACCTTATAAAAAATTATTCATTTCAGTATAGCATAGTTTCTATTTAGTTGCAAGTGTTATAGAAATAGATAAATCCTATCATTTAAAGTTGATTTTAACACAACTAAAAATGATAGGATAAACTATTTTTTTACCCTTGTAACTTACACACTTGCCAATTAATTAGCTCCAATCACAAAACTAAGCCCTACAAATGCAACATAAATGCCGAGCATTAAAATACCCTGCCAACGAGAAAGTTTTTGCTTTATCATTGTTGGCACTGTAAGAATAGCCATTACTGACAGCATTACAGGAATATCTAAAACAAATGATGAGTTAATTCCGTTAATTAACCCAGATGCTGGAACCTCGAACGGATTTATTGCAATAGAAATACCACTTACAAGAACTAAGTTGAAAAGGTTCGCACCAATAATATTACCAAGTGAAAGTGAACCGTGACCCTTTACGAGTGAAGTAATTGCAGTAATGAATTCAGGCAGTGATGTACCTAAGGCAACAATTGTAAGACCAATAACTGCATCTGAAACACCAAGTGCTTTCGCAACGATTGTAGCGTTATCTACAAGTAAATCTGCACCAACTGCAATAACTGCCGCACCAATAACCAAAAGAAGAATATCTTTTAAAAGACTGTCTTTTGTGCCTTTTTCTTTTGATTCAACAACGTGGTCTTCACCACTTATTGCTTCTAATTCTTCTTCAGAAGTAAGTGCACCTACTTCTTCCTCTTTTTCAACAACTTCAACAGGAGCGGCACTCTTTTTCATTCTTAAAACAGTTGTTACCATATAAACAACGAAAGTGCAAAGCAAAAGAATACCGGTAAGACGCGAAAATTCGCCTGTTAAGTAAGCTGTACCGCAGTAAAATGCTGCAGAACCGAAGAAAAAAGCAACCGGTAAAATCATACTTTTTCTTGCTGCCACACCTGGTTTTACAGAAATTGTGATAGCCGCAATTAAAGCTGTATTACAAATAATTGAACCGATTGCGTTACCATAAGCAATTGAACCGTTACCACCAGCCGCTGCACCCGCAGAAACCATAACTTCAGGTAAAGTAGTACCAATTGAAACAACGGTAGCACCAATTAAAATTTCTGGCAAGTGAAAACGACGAGCAATACCTGTTGCACCATCGACAAACCAGTCACCGCCTTTAATAAGTAAAACAAAGCCTACTGCCAATAAAAGCACCGGAACTAATAATTCTGACATTTTAAAAACCCCTTTTTTGTTTATATTTTTATACTACCATATCAGAGGGAATTTATCAATATTTTTTTAATCTACTAGCAATAAAACAATTCATCATTTTCATTTGAGTATCAAAATCAATTATAAATGTTACAATATTTTTTTATTTATAATCCTAGTTTCTCTTTTCTGATCCCTGTCAACTTCACTTTAGTGAAACAAACTTGATAAGCTTACTCCAATCCTCACGACTAAAATAATGTGTGCCCTTTCTCATATGGTAACCTATATCACCATTAAAGAATTCGTCGCCTACTTCAGCAAAGCGGTTTTCACATTGAAAGCCATTTTTAAATGCAGGTGAAGCTGCAACACAAGCTAATTGTTCAGATTGTGGATGTGCCCAGGCATCCTCTTTTGCACTACCTATTAATACATATCGTGGTGCAATTGAAGCAATTAAATAATGCTGGTCAAATGGCATATTACTCTCATTTTTTGAATACTTCTTATAGTTCTCGCAGAACCAGAATGGGAAGCGGTCACAAATATCTTCAACTGTTTCGCCAGTAGTACCCCTTGCAAGTGCAGCGCCACTACAACCAGAATCGTTTGAATAACTGAATTTAAAGCGTTCATCAAACATAGCCGCTACAAGTGCAGTTTTACCGAGTCTTGAATGACCACAAACCACACTTTTTTCTAAATCCAATCTATCTGAAAGTGTTTCGGCGTAGTCAAGCACCCTACTTGCCGCCCACGCCCACATTGCGATTTTGCCTGAATCAGTTCCATTTCTTTTACCATCAGGGAAGAGTACGCCTGCAAGACCGTCTGTAAAATCGTCATCATCAGATGTAACATCTTTATAGCAAACAGTAAGTACCGCAAAGCCGTTATCTATAATTTCTTCTGTTGGCTGGTATCTGTCGGGGTTCTCATCTCTGAAATTTACGTGAATGAAAAACGGGTGTTTTTCATTATCATTCGGTAAAACTTCGTAAAATGGGAATGAAAATTCTTTACCATTTAAAATACCTTTTGCAATTACCTTATGTATACTCGCCTTGTTTGCACAAAAGCGTGGAACCATAGGCTCATCTTCTTTTATAAACTCTAATTTCTCTGGATCCGGAAGCTTTTTACCATAAATTTCATTCTGTAAAATTTCAATCATTTCTTCACGAGATTTAAGCTCTGGCAAATTTCTGCTTTTTAATTCTTCTATAAACATTATAATCACCTTTTGTCAATTTGTGTAAATTCAATTTCTATCTTTTCACCAATTTCTTCTAATAAATCACCCATATTTTTAAAAATTGGAGATTCGTAAACAACATCTAATTCATAATTATCATTTAACAATTCACCTATAAAATAAACATCATCCGAATTAGGATATCCATAAACAACTATTCTACCTGTTGGGTAAAATTCATCATCAACAAACAGTTTAATTGGATTCCCTGGTTGAGGTTTTGTTGTTTTTATTACAAGTAATTTTAATAAATTTTCTTTCTTTTCTAAAACCTCGTTTTGAGAAAGAAACTTTTTGAATATTACAGAGAAAACAATTAAAATAGAAACCCCCAAAATTAACATAAGCCTAAACACAAATTTATCTTCTGTATCAAAATCACTTATATCCTTTCCTTCTGTTAGTATAGCTGTAATCAATACATCTGGGAAAATAAGACAAAAGCTACCAATTGATGCGATAGAAAATACTTTTCTTTTTTTTTTAGAGAGTATACTTCTTCCTGCAACAATTCTTTTGAAAAATATTCTTCGTTATTTGTGCCTATTCTTTTTTGTATGTATTTACACAATTCGAAATCATTTTCTAAATAAGAAACACTGTACTTTCTACCATTTTTTAAATTTATAGTAAGTACGCTACCACCATATGAAACTGACTCAATATCAGAAAATTCACAATTTAATGATAAACCAAAATGACAAAAAGCCGATATACCTTTCTTTGTTATGTTAATATAAGCTTTTCGGTTTATAATTCTTGTTGCTATGCGAAAGAAAACAATTAATAAACCAAAACCAGCAAAAAACAAAGCTATAATTTTATCATCAATAGTTGCATTTTTATCAATAATTAATAATCTTATAAACCCAATGAATAAAGCTAACCCCAAACAAATACCAACAACATCATGAAACCATGACTTGGGTCTTTCGTAAAACACTCCATTCATTCAACCACCACCAACTTCATTATACTCCAACGTTTTTAACAAATCAATTAAAAAATCGTTCTGCACAAAAAGTGCAGAACGATAATCTTTATTCTTCAATTACTGTAGCACAAGTCAATTCTTCCATATCAACCGTTTCTTTCTCATATTGTGAAACGTATTTATCCTGGTAATAGTTTTCGTTTTTACTTGTAAAACTACCATCAGGTGAATATGTAATTACTGTGCAGCCACGCTGGGCACCTCGTCTTGAAATACCTATATATGCTAAGTAGTCAACGCTCATACCATAAGTTAATCTGATTCCCTTATATTCAACACAGAAATTGTTTTCGTGGTCGTGTCCGCAGAAAACACCCTTTGTTGAGCCTAACTCTACCATTGTTTCAAAAAGAGTATCCTCACCCTCACCAGGGAAAACGATTATTCCACTCTCACCTGCAACGCCATAAATATGCTTTACGTTTTCGGTATCCTTAAAGTCGTTTTCAACATATTCATACCACGCATCCTGATATTCCTCTAATGGAATGTGGAAAAATGCCGTTGATTTAGGAACAGGATTTTCCATATTTGAAACTGATTTATTATACTCAGTTAAATTCTCTATATTTTCTCTGTACCACTCAACCTGACTTTCACGGATATTTTCATAACCGTGACCAAAACCTAAAATGTCGTGTCTTAAATAAGAATGACTGTCAAATGTAAAAATTGACTGGGTAATTTCACCTTTGGAATTTTTAATATTTATAATATTATTTCCATAACCATCTACATCCTCAGGACCACTTTTGAAAAGGCAATGTTTGAAACCACCATTTTCATAAAAGTCTGCGATTTCTGCCCTATTGTAATCACTGTATCTTTCTGTGTCGTGGTTACCAAAAGTAACTGTCCAATAAACACCTAACTGCTCCATAAGACTTGCAAACATCGTTGCAGAAGCTAAGTTATCGTCTGTACCCGCCTGAGGTGGTATCGGGTAAGCAATATCGCCTGTAACAACTACCAAGTCTGGCTTTTCTGCTGTTACCATAGCGGCAACGGCATTAAGTGCCTTTAAATCTTTACCATGACTCATAAAACCCGCACCAATGTGAACGTCAGTAAGTTGAACTACTTTAAAATCTCTGTCAGTTGTAAAGGTCCAATAGCCATTTTCATCTTTGTAAGGCACTAACTGATTTTCGATTTCGACCTTTTCAAAGCTTTTAATATTTTCTAAATTTTTATTGACGCCAACCTTTGTTATAACTGAAGTTATGCCAAAAAACAAGACAACCGCCACAGCTATTATTGCTAAAATCTTTAATACAATATTACTCTTCATATTTACCCCTTTAAATTTTAAAATTTATTCTTTATCAGGCTGTTGCCCATCATGTGCAAGCCATTTACATTCGGTAATTTCCATAGCTGTAAATGTAGCTTTAAATGAAGAATTTTCTGCACTGCAAGCGTAAATACCAAACTGAATTGTATCTTTCACATTGAACATGTGGCAAATACGCATTTGTTTGAAATTCACACCATCTGTTGAATTCTCAATACAAAAATCGTCATCTCTGCGACTCAAGCGGAACCATACTGACTTAATTTTTGCATCAACATCAACAGAAGACCAATCCGAATATCCATTGTTTGTTACAACACTACCAAGACGCTGTATCTGTTCATTTTCATATTCCATAGCTGCTTTAAGCCAATTTTCGCTATCAAGATACATAACAATTCCACTCTGGTCATAACGCACCTTTGTATCAAACTCTGTCTTAACCACAAAAGAAAAGTATTTTTCATCTGTTTCCATCTGTAAAACGGGTGCATTGTCGTTTCTGAAATGATAGTATGTTCTCTGCCACAAATCAGTATGTGGCTCTGTTATAATTTCAATTTTTTCTTGTGATATATTATAATTTTTCGGCTCTCTTATCCACTTTAATTTGTTTACATCAAAAGTCATATTTTACACCCCTATATATCGAGCTCACTATAATTATGAATATAAATATCAACTAGCTTTTTTAATTCTTCCTGCTCAGGTTCACTTTTATCGTAGATACCCACAACATTATAACCCGCTTTTTTTGCAGTCTTTGCGGCATACAAAGCATCTTCAAAAATCCAGGTGGTCTGCTTTTCTGTACCTAATTCGTTTAAAACAACATCGTAAACTTTAGGTTCTGTTTTAGAAGCACCGACTGTGTAGGTTGAATAAATTTCCTCAAAATAATGAAGCATATTAAACTTTTCAAGAACTGCAATAAGAGCTGGTTCGCCTGTTGCAGTGGCAATACCCATTTTTACACCCTTGGCTTTAAGCTTTTCTAAAAATTCAATAATATCATTTTTAGGCTTTGTGTCAGCAAGATATTTTTCTTTTATAAGTGTAAAGAACTCGTCAAAAAGCTCTTTATCTGTCATTTTTAAATCAAAACGTGTTTTTGCAAGCTCTATTGCATCTAAAAGAAAAAGTTTTTTGAATTCTTCTCGTTGTTCTTCGTTAAGGACTAACCCGATTCTGTCAAAAAACTGGAATTTTACACCTTTCCATATATGCATAGAATCAAAAACTGTTCCGTCAAAATCAAAAATTGCACCTGTGATGTTCATTATCTGCTCCTATAATCAATCAAATATAACCGATTTTTTCTTACCCTTTTTATCTACAGGGTATTCTCTTATTCTTAAAATATAATCTAAATTTATAGCTTCAAGCTGACCGTTTTTCTCAACTAAAACTGCCCCATCTATTACCTCTTTAATTACACCTGTAAGCTGATGATTCTCAAAAGTATAAATAATGCAATCTTTTTCAATAAATCTTTTTGCAAGCTCAAGCATTTCTTTTTTATCTCCTTTACGTCTTTTTTCTATAATTTTTCTGGCGACTACAGCTTTCCGCCTTTTTAAAGTAATAAATAGTATAATTAATAAAAAAATTATTGGTATGTAAGTAGCGGGTTGCAATTTATCGCCTCGATTCTGTTGAAGTATGTTCCAGTTGATTATAACACAGGTTTATGGTTTTGTAAATTAAGATTATTCCATCCAAACCTTTGAAAAATGTAATTTAATAAATCTACTCATTGGACTATTAAGATTGTTTTTCAAATCATATTGTTCAATTGTTCTTTTCATATCATCATAAACAAAATTCAATTCTTTTTCTGATATTTTTTCAAAAGGCTTTATCTCAAATAAGTCCATCTCTTTATATTCCATAAATTTATTATAAACATCTTCTATTTCAATACATCTACTAACTTTTACTGGTTCTTCGCAAGTATATGCACAATTAATTGTAGTTGGATTTTCTAATTTTTTTATATTTTCACATTCATACAAATAACCCTTTTTACCTTTATATATCTCTTCAAAACAATTTTTATAGTATTCGCTATAAACTACTTTTTCGCCACTAAAGCCATACGGATAAAAGCTGAAAGGCTTTGGCACGGGTTTTACTGTGTATAACAAAGCAACAACAGGGTTACTCGTTAAATAAATATACGGTTTCTCATGCTCTGATAAAAATGGTTTAAGTTCAGTAAGTCCCCCGACAGATGAACCGTGATATAAAATCATTTTGCGTGCTCCTTTGTGGTGAATTCAAAATTTTACTAATTTTCATTATAACAGATATTACTATAAAATCAATTATTCATTATTCATTTAAAATCTGTTTTAATGAATGACGAAAAAGTAAAAGTCCCCGTTCTTGCGAACGAGGATTTTTGATGTAATTTCTACTAACAAATTTTATAAATTCAAATTACAAACACCGTGTATTTTATAAATGTCACCATAGTCAAAATGAACATTTATTTTATTTGTTCCGTTTTGAAGTTCATATGTTGATTGCTGCGTAAGCTTCTTTCCGTGATAAACTGCAAATCGTATTTTTCTGTCATCGTCCCACGGAACATTATCAATTAAATTAAACACGGGTTCCTTATCAACTTTCTTTCCGAATAATTCATCTATAGTGATATTGAAAATGCTTGCAAGTTCCGGCAAAAGCATAATATCCGGTGAAGAAAGTTTTTGTTCCCATTTTGAAACGGCTTGGGTAGAAATATTTAACTTTCTGGCAAGCTCCTCTTGTGTCATTGCATTAATTTTTCTATAGTAGGCAATTCTTTCACCTATACTGATTTTCATATTTATATCTTTCCTTTCTGCATCCTTTTATTAAATTTGTTTTTTACAAATTTAATTATACATAAACAAACGCAGAAATTAAAGATATTGTTTGGATTATTACTATCATTGTTAGTTGATATTATCACTCTTCTCTCTTCCCCCTTATCTTTTATCTAGAAAAGTCGCCTTTTTAAGATAAGAAAGAAGAGAGAATAAAGAATAGTACAAAAAGAAAAGTCACACTTTCGTGCGACTTTTCTTTTTGGTAACAACAATTATACACCCAAACTGTTATAAGTTCAGAGAATTATTCCTTAATTATTTCGTTTTCCTGTGGATGTTCTATACCCTTGTCATCTATTTCTTTAGAATCACTAATTTCTTCAAATTTTAATGATTCATTATTAAATTGCCAATGGTATGATAAAAACCATTTATTTATATATTTTGAATATTTTGTAATAAGTTTTTGTGCTTTCTTAATTGAGAAGAGTTCTACTATAAATTTAATGTGATGTTCAAAATAGAATTTCCTGAAATCGTAGATAGCATTGTATATGTAGTTTGGATTTTCTTTATATGTCCAATGACCGTCAACTGCATTTGCTCGCACATATCTCCAATTGCATTGTTCTTTTTCGCGATTATAAAGTTCAAGTTTCAATGCTATCTTATCCAAGAACGCATCCATTATTATAAAAAACATATCATCTTTTCTGATAGCGTATGAAACAGTTTCCCTATTACCAAAGTCTGTTTCAACAGTAAGTGAAAATCCATCTATACGATATAATTGTTTAAATATTGACCATTCCTTTTCTACCATTTCCTCCGGAATGTGAACGGAAAGTTTAGATATTGCTTCAAATACATCTTTTTCAAAGTCAATGATATTCATATTTTCACCGCCTTTATTTAACTATACCATAAACGTAGTAATTAGACAAGAAGTACTACAATTCGTCGTTCGAATCCATCTTGAGCGAAACTTTAATGATATTCCGCAGTTGGCAAACTATACTTCTTCACTATTACCTCTTACTTACCAAAAATCCGAGTAAATAATAAAAAAGTGAAGAGTGAAGAGTGAAAAAGTAAAAATCCCCGTACTATCGTACGAGGATTTTTGGGTGTTACGAACAATTTAGATGCCAATCATGTTTTGCAATTCTGAAATAAACTGTTTTAAAACAAATTGATCAGCAACAAATGAAAATTTCAAACTGTGCTCCAACGCTTTACCAAAAATCTCTCCGGAAACCATTATATGACCGGTTTTGTCTGCTTCAAATTTCACACTACTTCCATAGCATATATCATTAAACGTTACAATTTGCTTTTTAAAATCGTACATTTCCAAAAGCTCTTCTACAAACTTCCGGAATTCTTTTATGTCATATTCGCATGGTGCTACACCACTGAAAGAGCCAGAACACACTTCCAAATCGAAGGAAGTGTTATAATAAACATCACCTTTATGGTATGTAAAGTTAGTAATTGTTAAATAATTATCTTCAAACATTAATTTGGCATTTTTCATTTTCTATTCTCCTTTAATGTTTTACAACTTGCAATTAACATCCGTCTGATTCTGCCACAAAGGTTTCTATATTTTTTATAAGTATCTTCATCAATAGCGTTGGTATTAAATAATAATTGTAACCAACCTTCAGTTTCACTACATTCTTTTAATGCAATTTCAAATTTAGAAAGCATATCTGCCCGACTTTGACCATAATTTGCTTCACGAATATTTGCATACACACTGCTTGAACTTTTGCGGATTTGAAAAAATGTGTTAGAAGATGCTTTTATCTTTTGACAAAGCAATTCTACATCTGTTGCAAGCTGTTCTGAATAAACGAGCAAATAATTTTTGGGCATAAATTCACTTCCTTTTCAACAAAATTGTAACACATATTTATGGTAAAATCAATGCGAAGCATTGTATATCATCAATTCCACAGGAATTGCATATCATCATGGCAACGCCGTGGATATCATCAACGGTGTTAACCGTTGTATATCATCATTGCGAAAGCAATTTTGATACACACCTAAAGGTGTGATGATATACAGTCCTGACGGACTGATGAGATACAAGGGCGACAAGTCGCCCTTGATGATATGCCATTGCTTTCGCAATGGATAAAAAAAAGAACTAAGCTTTCGCTTAGTTCTTTTTTGGCTATTACGAACCTAAAGGATGATATAACTTTCAAGATAATATTTTGTACTCAAAAGAACAACCATACTTTTTTTGTGCTATTTTTACATCTTCAAATACTTTAATTATTTTAGGAAAATACTCACGCAATTCTTTCGACATAGTATCTGCCCCCACTACTGAAACTTCCATAAAACACGGCTCACTTAACAAATCCCACAATGCATCTAAATTAGCGCCATACCACTCAGGAAAATCAAGCGCAACCCTTATTCTTTCGTGAAAATCTCTTATATATTTGCAATCAGTTAAATCTAATGATATTTTTATTATTTTGTCCATTCTTTCTCCTATACAATCTCATAAAATTTTCGATAATGATCATATGTTACAAAAATCAATCCATCATTTGAGTATAGTACTCTCTGTTTATTTCTTTTTCCTGATATATAATTGATATCCGCTTCATACCATGTACGTCCTGTTGGTAAATGTCCATTATAGTTCATATATACACCCTTTGCAAGCATTTTGCTCGGAGCAAATTTTGATAAATCCTTCCCTGATTTCCAACCCAAAGCATACGCTTCTTCAATTGAAATATAATAATCTGGAAGAATATTAAAGTTAAAAAGGTAAAAATCTGCACCGTTTTGTCCTTTGTTTGTTGCGGCACCACGCAGTATAGTCTGTACTCGAAACACATCGCAACGACAAAAATAATGCCATGGATTAAGTTTTATTTTATAATCAGGTACTGTAATTGAATAGATATGTCCATGTTCTTCATCGCAACCAACGCACACTTTTTCGTCTTCCATACACAATCTATGTTTCCATTTGCTACTAACACCAGAAATATTTATTTTTAAATCTCCTTTCTCATAAATATCTGTTCGAACATCTAAAGTATATATCACGTTTTTTACCATTTCAACCCAGATTTATTAAAACCAGTAATTTTATTTTGTAATGTTTTGTAAATTAGAGATTATTCACTATTCATCAGCGAAGCGACTTCATCATTCATTATTCATTGAAAATCCGTTCTTTTTAATGAATGATGAATATTGAATAATGAAAAATGAATAATACAAAACGAACAATTTAGATGCCAGTCTGATTTTTGAAAATAAACTGTAATTTTCTGATATTAATTTATTACTTTTTAAAAGTTCTATTACCGAAGAGAAATTTATAAACGACACTGCGTTACATAGTCTATGTCACCTGGTGAGGATGCACCCGTAAAGCCGTTTGCAACGGCCATTTGAGATTTTCATAATTGCATCACAAAACTTTCTTTTTTACCGCGCAGTTTTACTGTGCGGCTTTTTATTGTATCTTTAGCAAAGATACAATAATAAACTGAGAGGATAAATTATTATCCTCTCAGTTAGTTAGTTGTATAAAAATCAAAAACCCGAACGTGTCACCATTGATGACAAGGTTCGGATAATTTGACTTTGGCTGTTACGAACAATTTAGATGTCAACTCAAAGTTGTTCTTTTGCAAAGTCGATAAGCCGTAAAAGCTCATTTTGTTTTTCCTGCAGTTTTGATACTAACTCTAATTCTCTTTTGTTTTCCCTAAGAAAAGTATAGAGGAGATAATACCTATACCAAAGTCCGTATAAAAAGCAAATTTCTTTCTGTAATTCTTCTGTACTCATATTATTGCCACCTTTCTTTTTGGTAACAACAATTATGCACAGAAACTGTTATAAGTCCAGAGAATTATTTAACCATGCCAAGCATAATACTTCCCTTGAGAATCTAATGAAGCTAAATTATCTTTATTAATCCAAGGATATTTTTTAATTGTTGCTTTTTGAGCATGAATTTTCAAAGCTCCTTCTTCTACATCCCAATTCGGACAATATATTTCCCAAAGAACATCATCTCGTACCTGAATAACATATTCAGATATTTTTTCAATATCTGTTCCTGACAGATAGGGCAATGCTTTCATTAGCTTAATATCTAGTGGTTTTACAAAACCTTTACCCCATTCAAGAGAGTGCTTCAAAGCAATATTTATAATATCAGGATTCAGCAATACATCTTTGTCGTTTTCAAATTCAGTGTTTCGGTCAAGGTTTTTATTCATAATTTCCTCTATAACCATTGTGCCGACATGATACTTGCCCTCGTAGAGTTCTATTTTTCGACCAACCCATAACGAATATGGATATGCTTCCGGAGTTAAAAAATTCACAAAGCATCGGTGAGGTTGTTCGTAAATCATATCATTCCCATCAATCGTCTGAAAACAAACTGAAGTAAAATATTTTTCTTGAATTTCACAACAGCCACGATAGTTCTTACCAAAAGGATTTTTAGAGTGTCGACAGTTGATAACAGTTACTACTGCATCAGGATTGTTTAAGTCTATGGGCGTTATTTTTTCTCTTGTTTTTCTAAAAAAACTAAACAAAGCCTCACCACCTTTAGTTAAAGATTAAATCTTTTCTTTTAACGTTTTACAACTTGAAATCAGCATTCGTCTGATTCTGCCACAAAGATTTCTATGTTTTTTATATGTATCTTCATCAATAGCGTTGGTATTAAATAATAATTGTAGCCAACCTTCCGTTTCGCTACATTCTTTTAGTGCTATTTCGAATTTAGAAAGCATATCTGCCTTACTTTGACCATAATTTGCTTCACGAATATTTGCGTAAACACTGCTTGAACTTTTTTGAATTTGGAAAATAGTGTTGCTTGGTGCTTTAATGCTTTGACACAACAATGCGATATCAGTTGCGAGTTGTTCTGAATAAATAAGCAAATAGTTCTTAGGCATAATATCACTTCCTTTTCAACAAAATTGTAACACATATTTTTGTTGAAATCAATGCGAAGCATTGTATATAATCAATTCCGCAAGGAATTGCATATCATCACGGCAACGCCGTGGATATCATCAACGGTGCTAACCGTTGTATATCATCATTGCGAAAGCATTTTTGATACACACCTAAAGGTGTGATGATATACAGTCCTGACGGACTGATGAGATACAAGGGCGACAAGTCGCCCTTGATGATATGCCATTGCTTTCGCAATGGATAAAAAAATAGACTTGCAAAAGCAAGTCTATTTTTTGGTGGGAGTGAATCAAGCGTATCCGAACCTTTTTCCAAATCTTCTAAAGAAAGGCTTTTTGCACCTTTTTTGAAGTTGAAATAAAACTCGATTCTGTCATCATATAAAATTACTGAATTTACAAAGCTGTCAACCAATCTTCTTCGGTTTTCAGGCTTCGATGCATCCATTTTTCTGAAACGGTGGAACCAAAATTTAATTTGGTCTCGGTCAAACATCGGTCTTGCAATGCTTTCTTCTGCAATTTGTATTTCAATTTCTCGTTTTTGTTTCTCTAAATCTTCAAGGCGTTCCTTTGTTGATGGTGTGAATATGCCCTGTTCGATTGCAGAAAGAATATTTGAAATACCTTTGTTGATTTCGTTTTGTCTCTTTCTAAGAAGAGGAAGAACATTGTTTTCATTTTTCTGCAAGTCCATAACCATATCAGTTATATCTTCAATCAGATTATCATCCCATATCACCCGAATAATTTGGTTGATAACGAGATTTTCAATCCAATCTTTTTTAACTGCTTTCTTATCGCAACCACGCTTGCGTTTTGCAGATAAGCACTTATAATAACGATATGTATTTTTATTCCTTGCAGTACCGCTTTCACCAACCATAAAAGTCATACATTTACCACAATATAGCTTAGTTGATAAAATATATTGTTCATCTGCTCTGTATCGTGCAGGTGAATTTTTGTTTTTAGCAATCCTTTCTTGAACACGTAGAAACAAATCTTTTGGAACAATGGCAGGGATGCCATCAGGAATAACAATATCGCGATAATAATACTCGCCCATATATCTTCTGTTTGACAATAAGTTAGAAACAGTATTGATATTTAATTTTGTACCACGAGTGTTACGAATACCTTTAACATTTAGTTCATCTGCAATTTCCTGCATTGTCATACCATCTTCGTACATCTTGAAGGCTGATAAAACATATGGTGCTGTTTCGGTATCAATTTCAAATTTTCGGTCTTTATTTATTTTGTAACCGATTGGAATTGTACCACCATTAAAACGGCAGCTCAAAGCATTTTCAGTCTGACCTCGGATAACCTTTTCCGCAAGTTCTGCTGAATAGTATTCAGCCATACCTTCCAGAACCGATTCAAGAATGATACCTTCTGCACCCTGTGAAATTGCTTCGGTTGCAGATAAAACACGAACACCATTTTTGCGAAGAATGGCTTTATAATGAGCAGAGTCGTAACGGTTACGGGCAAATCGGTCAAGCTTCCAGACAATAACACAATCGAATTGCTTTTTAGCACTGTCTTTAATCATCTTCTGAAAGTCAGGACGGTTGTCTGTCTTTGCAGATAATGCACGGTCAATGTATGTACAAACAATATCAATGCCATTTTTCTCGGCAAAAACCTTGCACTCTCTCAACTGACCTTCAATAGACTCTTCACGCTGATTATCACTTGAATATCTCGCATAAATTACACCTGTCAAAAGTATCACCTCGCTCGCATAGTAACTCTAACAAAAAGAGTTGTCAACTAATTAAAAATTCATTTTAGCAAATATCCGCAAAACATTGCCTGTATCGGAGATTTACTAAAAAACTAACCTATTACTTTGTTAAACTCTTATGTAAAACAAAATAATTTATATATTCTGTGCCATCATGACCTATGAGTTTCTCATCAGATAAACTAAAGCCGAGTTCACCTAATGCTTTTCTTCTCTCTTTTGCTTCTGGATTGGCTTTTGTTGCAATTTTGTCGCAATCAAACAGCTCAAAAGTTGGTGCTATTATAAGGTTTAATATTTTTATTATTTCTGCAGAAAGCTCGTAATCGCTTCTTAAATCAAGACGCAGCAAACCGCAATTTGTATAATAATCATTAGCATCACGATGAAATAACTCTATCGTTCCAATAACCTCTTTCTTATGGTTATCAATAATAGACCAACGGACAAAACCCTGTCTGCTGTATTCCCAAAGCCAATACTTTATTGCTTCCATCATCCGGTTTTCTGTTGTGTAATAGAAATCATCCCCACCACAATTATCACTGTTAAATAACGGAACAGATTTCACATCAGAATAAACCTTTAATAAAGCCAAACAATCATCAGTTGTAACCACTCTCAATGTATAGCTTGAATCTTCAAATACAGGACATTTTTCATAAACATTTACCATAATCGCACTCCCAACACGCGAACATTTGTTCTAAGTATATTATATATAATTGGATTAAAAAGTCAATATGTTTATAGGTTAAAAATTTTCACCGCATTAAACAAAGAAAAGAACATCGATAAATAATAAAATAGGTATCAATTCATAGATGCAGCAAAGAACTAAAAATAACTTTTTGTCCCAAAAGTATTGACTTTTGTCCCTGTGCGAGTATAATATATATAGAACGGAGGTTTTTATATGAAAAAGAAAAATATTATTAATTTAATTAAATATTACTCCGAGGAAAATGATGCAGGATTTAGAAATGAAGCTTACGAAATCGCACGTGATTTTGACGAATCTGGAGATTATCAATTAGCTGAATATATTATGGCTTTAATGTCAAGTGCAAATACTTTTGTACCGCAGATTCAAGATAACGAATCTACTTTTTTTGAAAAGATGAGCGAGTCTCACGAAACATTGCCTTTGCCCGAAAGCATTCAAAATGACATCATGGGCATAATCAACGCAATAGGACACAATGCTGGAGTAAATAAATTTTTGTTTCAAGGAGCTCCAGGCACTGGTAAAACTGAAACAGTTAAACAAATGGCTCGAATTTTAGACCGTGAGATATTCATGGTTAATTTTTCAGCGATTGTTGATAGCAAATTAGGTCAAACTCAAAAAAACATAACCGAGTTGTTCCGTGAAATCAATAATATGCCACATCCAGAAAAGGTATTGATATTATTTGATGAAATAGATGCTATTGCATTAGATAGAACAAACTCTAATGATTTGCGCGAAATGGGAAGAGCTACAACTACAGTTTTAAAAGGTCTTGATAACCTCAGCGAGAGAGTGGTTCTGATTGCAACAACAAATTTGTATAAACATTTCGATAAAGCGATAAGCAGACGCTTTGACGCTGTAGTGGATTTTGACAGATATACTTTGGACGATTTGGTCGAAATTGCAGAAAGAATTACAGAAGCATTGCTTTCGAAGTTTAAATTTGCAAGAAGTAATGTTAAGTTGTTGAGAAAAATAGTAAGACTCATGAACCCTATGCTGATGCCCGGTGAATTAAAAAATTCAATAAGAACTGCATTAGCATTTAGCGATTCAAATAATCCGTATGATTATCTAAGACGATTATATATTTCTCTTATTGGCTCTGTTGGTGAAGATTTCAAAAATTTACAGAATAATGGTTTTACCATTAGGGAAATTGAACTTATTACAGGAGTTTCAAAAAGTCAAGTCGCACGAGAATTAAAGGAGGATAATTGATGAATAGTGTATTACACCTAAAAGGTCAATTCGATTGTCAACCAAACCCAAATAAACCTGGACCTAAAAATCTCCCTATGCGAGCAGAGGTTAAGGTTGAACATTTAAAAAAGTTAAAAGTTCAAATGGAAAGTATTTTGCTCAAATGGCAACAAGATACCCGATTAGGTGGAGCACTTGTTAGTGTTCATTATAAAGATGTAGTCGCTAAAAGCAATCGAATAGGAGCTCTACTCGCCTATAAAAGTTTCAAGTCAAACGATTCAATAAAGGGTTCAAAGTTTGATACAAGTGACGGAAAACACAAGCATGTTTTTACACACTTTGTGCCTCTTGCGATAATCGAAGATTCAATTAATAAACTTAATGCGTGCATTGAGATTCTTGAAAAAGGATATAATGGTAAAATTACCTACGAGGACATTTCAAAGATAAATGATAAAATAAAAGACTACAATTATTCACACCTTATTGCTAAAACTACATTTATTCAGGTGATAATAGATGCGCATTTTGTTGAGCGTTTTGATATTGACGAATGTGAGCCTAAACAACTTGCAGACAAGAGTATTGTTACTTTGTATGGCACTGGAGCAAAAACCTCTGATTTATTACGAAAATTAGGTATTACAGTGTTATCATCTGATGTTGAGTTACTAAATGAAACCACCGTTAGACTAAGTCCTGAAAAAATGCAGCAATTGTGTGATACTGCACCATACCTTATTGCTATGCAAGTCAAGGATATGGCGGAAATAGCACCACTTAATTTCGCAGAAGAAATTGAGACTGGCGGAATGGTAAAGTTACCACCTCCCCAAAATGAACCAATAATTGGTGTTATCGATACTCCATTTTACAAAGATGTGTATTTTGGAGATTGGGTTAAATATGTACACGAAATTGATGACAGCATCCAAGTAAATACGAACGATTGTAAGCACGGAACTGCAATATCCTCTATAATTGTAGATGGTCCATCCATAAATCCGAACTTGGATGATGGTTGTGGTAATTTTAGGGTTAGGCATTTCGGTGTGGCAACAGGAGGTAAATTCAGTTCGTTTACAATTTTAAAGAAAATAAGAGAAATTGTGTCTAAAAACACTGACATTAAAGTATGGAATCTTTCATTAGGTTCAGTCTTGCAAATAGAAGATAATTTCATATCTCCAGAAGCAGCAGAATTAGACCGTATTCAAAGTGAATATGATGTAATTTTTGTCGTGGCTGGAACAAATAAACCGAATGATTGGAATGGGGGTTCGATGAAAATTGGAGCTCCTGCAGATTCATTAAACGCTTTAGTTGTCAATTCGGTAGATTTTGAAAACAGACCAGCGTCATATCACAGAGTCGGTCCTGTCCTCTCATTTTTCCATAAACCTGATGTCAGTTACTATGGCGGAGATGGGCGCGAACGTATAAGGGTGTGTACACCATATGGTGAAGATTTCTCCTCAGGGACATCGCTTGCAGCACCTTGGATTACAAGAAAAGTTGCTTATCTTATACATAATATGGGGTTAAGCAGAGAAGTAGCTAAAGCTTTGATTATTGATTCTGCTGCAGGATGGAATCGTAAAGATGACAGTACACATTCAATAGGTTATGGAGTTGTTCCGATTAAAATTGATAATATTATCAAATCTGAAGATGATGAGATTCGCTTCATCATGACAGGTTCGACAGATTCCTATGAAACATACACTTATAAAATTCCTGTTCCGTTGTCAAACGACAAGTATCCTTTCTTTGCCCGAGCCACTTTGGCATATTTCCCAAATGCCTCAAGAGACCAGGGAGTAGATTATACTAACACCGAAATGGACATACATTTTGGTAGAGTTAGAGAGAAAAAGAATGGCAAGATTGGTATCGAGCCCATTAACAATAATCGTCAAGGTGATTTTGGACATCAAATCTATGAAGGAACTGCTCGTGACCTATATAGGAAATGGGATAACATTAAACATATAAGTGAAACCATAAAAAAGGGCGCGCGTCCTAGAATTAAATACGGTAATGGTAGTTGGGGATTAAGTATTAAAACTAAAGAGCGTCTAAAATCCACAAGAGACCGTAGTACACCATTCGGAGTGGTAGTAACACTAAAAGAAATGAATGGTGTGAATAGAATTGATGATTTTATAAAGCAGTGTATCTTCAGAGGCTGGATCGTTAATAGAATTGACGTTGATAATAGAGTGGATGTATATCAGAAGGCTGAAGAAGAGATTACATTTGAATAACTTACACAAACGCAAAAATGTTAGTTACTAATAAAAAATATATATCATAAAACAAAAGAAAAAGCCTGCTGAGTTAGTGGCTCTGCAGACTTTTCGGAAACAATAATGTGATATTATTATTTCATGTGGTTTGAAAATTGTATCACAAGTGCGTCTTGGCGTCAAGGTTTCCGGTAAAACTTTGCAAAAAGGAGTGATAAGTATAGCAAATACTCTTTTGCTTTATGTTTATATAAATATAATATTAAAGGAGTAGATTTGATGTATAATCACTACTATGTAAACAAATTAACCACGGGAAATCCTAATTATAATCATGAGGTTCATAAGGAATCTTGCGATTACTTACCGTCGACATTGAACCGTGAGTATTTAGGATATTTTGAATCAAGCAGAGAAGCGATTGCAAAAGCACAGGAGAAATACAGTAATGTAGACGGTTGCGCCTTTTGTTGTCCTGAATGTCACAAAGAATAACTGGAGGTTCATTATGGGTAAAAATCAGCACGTCACCCATCGACAAGATGGTAAATGGCAAGTTAAGGGTGCTGGTAATTCCAGAGCAACTGTTATAACTTCTACTCAGAAAGAAGCTATCAAAATTGCTACCGGTATTGCTCGCAATCAAAAATCCGAATTGGTAGTTCATGGTCTCGATGGTCGAATTCGAGAAAAGAACTCATACGGAAATGACCCTTGTCCACCAAAAGGATAGTTTTATATAGTGGGGCACGATTTCCTTCGTGCCCCATGATGTCTAAACCGGATTTTTAATTTTTAGGCGTATATATTCAAATGGTTCATTTATAAAAACTCTTCGTTTTTTTAATAATCCGCATTATAGCTAGCTTCACAATAGAAAATATCTTTTATTAAAAACCAAAAAGAGCTGATAAATCAGCTCTTTTTAAACCGTACTCTTTAAAACTTCATTAACTTTATTCTTGTTGTATTCATCAAATATCTTTTGGTTTATACATTCAATATCACAAATAGTATGTTTATAACTTTTGAAAGAACATATACAATCTACAACTGACAAAATATTTAATAATATCATTAAAACATCAATTGCTACTGTATTTATATCAATGGTCAGTGATAACCAATTAATAGGATTTGTTATGCACATTTCAGAAACTTGAAAAAATGTGTTTACAATAAATAAAATACAAATTAAGATAAGATCAATAAAACCTAAAGCCCCAATTAATTGACTTGTTTTGCGTGTTTTTTTCCCCTTCGTGCCTAAAACAACATCCTGTATAATATTGAGCGTACTGTTTGTTTCAATGATGCCATTCAACAATCCTGAAATTTTTTCATTGTAAGTATTGCTGATTAGCATGGCAATAATTGAAATCAAAACTGAAGCTAACAACAAAAAGAAGTCAGATGTTTGTATAAGAATTTCAATAAACTCAAATGTTTGTATCCACACGGAAACACCAGATACACACAAATATATAGTAAACGAAACACCAAAAAAGCCAGCAAAAATTTTTAGTTTTTTATTTTCACTATTTTCTCTTATCGGAATAATTGAAAAAAACGTTTTGTATTTACCCTTACTTTTCATTTCTCTTCAGCTTCCCATAAATTTGCTGTTAACTCCCAAATCGGATGAAGAGTATAACCTTCTAAAAAGTGTTCAATAACTTCAGGTGTAATACATCTATACGATATGTGATATTTTAATTTATCCATCACGGCATCGCTAAGCTCATTAAAATCTTGGAAATAAAAATTACCTTTTTTTTGAACATTTTTTAAATTTTTTTTACCACACACAATATTACTCTCATTGTTAATTTTAAATATGTAACGAATCATAAAAGTTGTAGCAACAATCTCATTAATATGTTTGATTTCCCATATTGCAGCCATTTTTAATTCATTGTCGTTTTCAATGGCATCTCTAAACGTTATATCTTCAAAACTAAAATCATTTTCCCACTGACAAAACATTATTGGCTTATGACGTATAAACCAATAACCTAAATGTGCGGCAATTTTAAAAGGGTTTGGCTCCGTTACATCATTGTTTTCACTCAAAACAATTTTTCGGAGACCAATTATCGCATCATATACAACTTCTTCTAACATAGTTGGATTAAGTTGATAATAAAAACCTTCAACATTCCCTAAGGTTTTTTTGAATTCACCCAGGGTACTTTGTGTGCAACTGTACAAATCGTTATACCACTTTGCAAACAACTGTTTATTAAAAAAACCATCATCCAAAACCCTGAGATTTTTTGCTAATACATTTTTCATTGTTTATCCATATCCTTCGTTATTTTTGACGACAACTTGAAATAATTCTACTTGCAGTTCCACTCCACGCATCTTCTTCAAAAGTGACTTCTAAAAAGTTATTTGTAACACATAAGGTTATATTGTCATCTTTTACAGAATCTGCTTGTATTTTCTTGGCTACTAAGTCGTCTTTAAAACTAAAATCTGGCACTATCTAGTCACCTCTCTCCTCAATATCATCAATGCTAAGCATCAATAATATTGTAGTATATCGGAAAAACAATAATTATTCAAATCTTTTGTAAAAACGTACGTATTTTTTGCAAAAACGTATCAAAAGAGTAACAAAGGATGTTCAACATTATATCATATACTCATACGTTTTACAAGTATCATCTTAATCATAAGTATGATAATCATCAAAAATATGTTACAAAGAAACGCTCTTCAGCTGTAAATTTTAAAAGCCTTTAGCTTTTTATAAGGTAGCAACTTACTCATATGCCCTATTATATTGTCAAGATTTTATATAAGCTTAATGCAATGCCTTTTAAGGATGTGCTTTTGTGGATTTGCACAAAGGCACGTAAATATACATATGAAACTGAACACATACCATACCAACTTGGGTCATGCAACCCACACTAAATTATGATAATATTACTATTACCAACGAGACTTTCCTCATATCCGTTATTTAATAAACATGCCCTAACACATTCCACGCCTGTAGGTAAAGTGAGAAGAATATTTTGTTAACATTAGACTGTACATAATTCATGTGAATTTCATTGTAATTCTGCAATGCTTATGATATAATATTTCAAAATCTGCAAAAGCAGATACCGAAAGGAGAACAATTGTATGAAAGTTTTTTATGAGGTAATCAAATCTTAAACTGAATATGTGGTGCAAACGATTATTGAGGCATAAGCCTCTGTGTTGTTGTGCCGTTTTTAAGTAACCTTTCGTGAATACTATAACTTTCGGTTGTAGCACACTTTAGGGTGTGTTATTTTTATGCTTAAAATCAGCCGTAGGAAGTACCCACCAATGATGGTTGCTTTCTACGGCATTTTTGCGCCTATTTTCAGATATTGTTAACATAAATATTTGGAGGAATAACAGTGAATAAAAATATAATTGAAAACAATTTTAATTTAAAAGTGTCTGATATAAAGCTTCTTGATAAGCATTTTGGCACTGAGATTTACTTAATTAGTACAGATGACGAAAAATACATAGTTAAAGTTCTGCCGTTGCATATGGAAAATGTAAAAAACGAAGGAGAACTCACCGAACATCTTTATAATCACGGAATTAAAGTTGCAAGATTTCTGAAAAGCAAAGATGATACTTATGTAGTAAAAACATCTGAGTTTCAGTTTACCGTTCAGCAGTTTATTGATGGTGTATCCCTATCTGTGAATACTGCACCTGATTGGTTTATAAGTAAATCAGCAGATTTTCTCGGACAAACCGCATTATTGTTGAAAGATTATAAGGGGTTATCATTACGATTTGGCAAAGACTTCTTTTCAACCAAAACAGTTCGCAGGAAAATGTGGCAATATAAAAAAGAGCTTGTTAGAGCGAAAAAAGCAAAAGAAATGAACATTGTTCCGATTTGGGAAGAACAAATCCGGCATCTCAAGAGAATTTCAAAATTCCATATTGATACCCAAAAGCTGACTTATGCCAATTCGCACGGTGATTATCACATAGGTCAGGCAATCATACACAACAATGATTTTACAGTTGTTGATTGGAGTTCGGCTTGTCGGTTGCCGATTTGTTTGGATGTTATAACCTCTTATGTCTTTTCAAGTCCGAGTTGTGCTACAGGAGAAATTGATGCAGACGGGCTGAAAAAATATATTAGGGAATTCACAGAAAAGTTTCCATTGACGGAGTATGATATAAAAGCAATGCCGTATGTATTGTACTTTTGGCACTGTATGTGTAATTATCGTCCTGATGAACTTGCAGATATTCCTGACACTTATAAAGCTATTGCTAAACTCATAAATAATTTTTTGAGTTGGCTTTATGAATATGTTGATGAGGTGTCAGAAGAACTAACAAGATAAAAATACCTTGTGGTGTTGGTTTTGCCAACACCACATTTTTAACAAATATAGCCCAGTAAATTTGTTGAAAAGGCAGAAACTTTGGAAAAAGCAAAATTTGTGTGAAGTATTTGCCGAAAATTGTCATTTATATATAGAAGCAAATTTTTATATATAAATGAGGATGGTTTTTATGGATTTGATAGTGTGTGATGCGGCAGAAAAGATTGATACACAAGCTGAAGCAAAATTAGTTGATGTTTTAGAGCAACTTGGATTAGATTTTGAGATAGTAAAGTGTTGTGGCTGCGAAAGGTTTTGTATTGATTTAAGTGGTGATAATAACACTTGCAAAAAGTATTGTTGCAATTCCGGAATTATTGTGCAGACAAGCAGCAAAGATGTTTGCAGAATTTATCCGCACGAAATTCTGTACATAGCAATAGAAGATAGGAAATCTGTGTTGTATTTGATTGACAGGAAAGTTGAAACCAACTACCGCCTTGACCACTGGAAAGAACTTCTTGATCTTAAAACTTTTGCTCAACCGCATCATAGTTTTATAGTTAATTTAAACTATGTTGATGAAGTTACAAAAGATCGGGTAAAGGTTAAATACAAAGATAAAGAATATCCCGTTTATACGTCTTCACGAAAAATTGGTGCGTTTAAAAAGGCATTTTTAAAATTTGGCGAACGATAAAAGAACAAACATCACCTCGGTTCATATATTGCTGAGGTGATGTTGCTTTATTCCTGTAGTTAATGTATAATGAACATATTAAAAGTGCGAGGACAGTACTATGGATAAAAACAAAGCAATAAAATATATTTTACAAAATGCAAGACCCCTTGAATTGGCTATTTATAAATATTTCTTTGAAAACGAATCCAATCAAGCCGTTATTTATGAACTTTCAAAATTCCAAAATGTTGATGGTGGTTTTGGTAATGCTCTTGAACCCGATTTTTTCAATCCCAATTCAAGTCCTATTGCAACAAACGATGCTATAATTACACTCTATCGTGTAAATGCACTTAACAGGGATTATGATATTGTAAAAGGAATTATCAGATATTTGGAATCTCACAAGTCTTTTGATGAAGATAAAAAGCGTTGGTTGTTTGCTATAGACAGTAACAATGATTATCCTCACGCGATTTGGTGGGAGAAAAAGGGTGACGGAATCAGCAGTTTTAATCCGTCAGTATCGTTGGCAACATTTATGGTTTGCTATGGTAATCGCACACCGCTTTATGAAGAAATCGTGAAAGATGGATTTGAATATCTTGAAAATAGTGAAAAAATCAGCGGAGATGATTTGAACTGTTTCCTGTTGGCATACGAACTTTTGAGAATAAACAGTATCAATGATGTAGTTGATTTGGATTTATTTAAAGATTTATTATGTAATGCTATTAATACCACCATTTGCAAAGATGTTGAAAAATATGGTGTTGAATATGTACCGATGCCATCAAGTATCTTTGTCGGCATATATTTGGAGCTTGTTACTCGAGAAATCAAGCCATTAATTATTGCAGAAAAAGATGTTTTAGGTAAGTTGCAAATGGAAGACGGTGGCTTTGATATTACTTGGAAATGGTATACTCCATATCCTAATGAATATGAACAAGCAAGAGCTTGGTGGCGTCCTCGCATTACTATTGATAAGCTAATTTTTAACGAGGTTCAGATATAATAAAGTGAATTTGTCCATATAAATCAAGAAAAAAGATCGATTTATTGATATCATGTTTCAAGGGTGCAATATGAACGATTTAGAAATAGTTGTTACTACACAAGCATACATAAAATCACATCATAACGATGTTGATTTCAGTATTGAGAGTATATGCAATGCTATAGGATATTCACGTCGTCAGCTTGACAGATTGTTTAAGAAGTTTTTGCAGACAACTCTTTATGAATATGTAAATGCTATTGTCTTAAGTAAAAGTGCAGAGAAGCTGATTAACACAGATGATAATGTGCTTGATGTAGCTTTAGACAGCCATTTCACTTCCCACGAAGGGTATACAAGGTCTTTTGCAAAACGGTTTTCTGTTACTCCTGATGAGTACCGCAAGAGTCCAATTGCGATACCTTGGTATATTGGTCACCCTGCAAATCATTATCATATCTTGAAAGAAGGACGAGAAATGGAAAGCACATCAATCTGTACTGTAATACCTGTAAACAGACCGAAAAGAAAACTGATTTATCTGCCGTCAAAATCGGCAACGGGTTATTTATCTTATTGTGAAGAAGTGGGCTGTGATTGGGAAGGTCTTCAAAACAGTATTCCTGAGAAGTTTGATACAGCAGCGATACTTGAGTTGCCTGAATTTTTACAAGAGGATGGTTACAGTAATATTGCTTCAGGTGTTGAAGTTCCTTTGGATTATTCCAAGCCTTTGCCTGAAGGATATAAAATAGCAGAACTCCCTGAATGCATATTACTTTATTTTCAAAGTGAACCTTTTGAAAATCCCGATGATTTCGGTATCTATATCGGTCAGGTTTACAAGGCATTGGAAAACTACAATTTTGAACGCTATGGTTACAAAACTGTAGACAATGTTGCACCAACTTTTAATTTCGGTGCACAAACCGATGTTGGTGCGAGAATTGCCGTACCGGTAATAAAAATATAAAATACAAAGGAATTCGCCTTTCGTTCGCCATTGTAAGCCGAACAAGAAAAGTTAGAGTAAGAGCAGGGAAACTAATCCTTGCTCTCGTTTTTTCTTTCCTTTGCCCATGTTCAAAAATTTTACTGCATAATACAAAGAATAGAGAAGCTAATAACAAAGTCCGTTATGATGTACTCTATATTCATTTTTCAAAAATATATGTTGACAATTCTTCTACCCATGATATAATCAAAATACAAGAACAAATGTTCTTGTATTTTGTTCTTTCATTATAAATTTGAACTCAAGAGGTGAAGTTGATGGATGAGAAATTTCTCAAGATTTTCAGAGATGACGATATGATGCATGACATACCTGAGTATCAGGCGAATGTGGAAAAGGCAGATTATCTTTCAAAAATGCCGTTGATGGATACAAGTAAAATTAGTCCTGAAAACAGAGAACTGTTCCAACGAGTAAAATATAATTATGCTAAGGCTTGGAGTCTTCAGAGTGTCATAACTCTGAAGAAAAAATCTCTTAAAAACTTTTCTCCTCTTTCTCCGGTGAGAATGATTGCTACTCGTATGGAGATAATCGTGTTAAGTGCAGTTGCAAGGTTGATTGAAGAAGGCAGAGCAGAGCAAATAATCAATACTGTTTTTGAAGTTAACGAAGATAAGATTATTGCAATCGCGGAAGAATATGCAAAAGAACTTGGCAAGGATGTTGATGATTTAACAGAGGAAGAAGTTGCAAAGGTGTTAGATATCTTTGCTGACAGATTTCTTGCTCATAGGATGAAAGTTTTTCAACATACATATAAGCTGCCAAAAGTACTTAAAATACAGAAAGAAACTGCCGAACAAGAAGATTATGATGATAGCGTAAATGACAATCGTGACAAACATGACTATGTTAAAAAGACATATCACACCCGAGTTAAAGCAGGTTCAACTTTGTCCCTTGATGAATTGGAGGAGGCTGGTGGAACAGTTGTTTGTGAACCGTCTTTAAGCGTTGAAGTTCAGGTTGAAGAAATCTCTGAAAAAGAATGGGATGAGATTTTTATGAGCGTGTTTAATGAAGAGGAACAGAAAATATATGATCTGATGAAAAAGAATAAAACGCAAGAGGAAATCGCTAAAGAATTAGGTTACCAAACTCAAAGTGCTATCTCTAAAAAGAAAAAAGTGATGCTTGAAAAAGTACATAAAGAGATAGATAAACGGACTAAAGTATAACTGAATATATTGCAAAAAGACTTTCGAGAATGCATTCTCGAAGGTCTTATTTTTTTATCTTTTTTGCTAATGAAAAAAATTTTAAAAAAACTTTTATTTTTTTGGAATATTTGGCTTTTCTTATGTCGGGGTATATATGGAAGGTTAAATTTCCGTGAACCTTGAAAATTGAATAGCCTGCCAACAGAGATATGTGGAACGGGTGGATTGAGCGATGACAACGGAAGAAATTCCGTGCCGATGGAGAAAGGTGCGAAAGCACTCTCGCAAGAGAATCGGTAAGCCGAACACCTACCACAAGCCGTAAAAAGATCTCTGTTGGGTGCCAGGCAAACGCATTGAACGAGGAAGACTTATGAACTTTCTCTCGTAGGTCAGAATCGGGCGATGCAAAAATCTAATATAAAAGGAGTGATATAAATGCGAGTATTAAAATCCCTGCTTTAGCTGGGGCAAGCATATTGTTTGTATATACAAACAGCTTGTCGGGGTGACCCCGAACCCCCATACTTTCTTTTTACGGAAAAAGAAAGTACGCAAAGAAAAACGAAATTTAATTAAGTAGTGGTTAAACACCACAGAAAGTGAGGTTCAAAATTAAAACTAATAAAACAAAAGTAATTGCTATGAGATTTAGAGAATCTGATTACGCAGCAATCAAGAAAAAAGCAACAAAGGTGAATATGAACTTCACCGAGTTCGTTACACTGTCTGCTCTCAACAAACCGATAGTTATTGTCGATGGTTTGAGCGATGTGTTGAAAGAGCAGAAAGCTATCGGTAGGAACATAAATCAGCTGACTACTCTCTGCAATATGGGTAAGATAACCTGCCCTGATCTGCAAGAAGTTAAGCAGAAATATACCGAGATGTTATCTGCTTTGAATGAGATTGTCAGGAGGTGTTGTTAATGGCAACCTTCGTTGCAATCCCTGAAAAAACACAGACAGCTAATGCCATGAAACGAGTGCTGAATTACGTTATGCAGGACAAGAAAACCAACTACAACGGAGCAAATCTTGTAAGCGGTCAGAACTGTGTTCCCGAGTCAGCATACGAAGAATTTATGGCAACCAAAAACAGTTTCGGAAAAGCTAAGGGTGTGTTTTTCAAACAGTATGTTCAATCCTTCAAACCCGATTGTGGTGTTACTCCACAGACAATACATAAAATTGGTCTGGAGTTAGCGCAAGCCTTTGATGGCTTCGAAGTTGTAGTTGCAACTCACATTGACAGAGACCACTGGCACAATCATTTCGTTGTGAATTCTGTAAACTGTGAAACGGGATACAAAATTCAAATCAACGAAAAAGGTTTGGAAGAACTGCGTCGCAAATCAGATGAGATATGCGAGCGATATGGTTTGGAAACGCTGAAGCCATACGAAAAGCCTCAGCAACGCTCAATGAATCAGAAAGAATACAGAGCGGCTGTTCGTGGTGAAAGTAAAAAATTAAAGCTTGCAAATGCAATTGATTATGCAGTTGCTGTGAGCAGAACCAAGCAACAGTTCATAGATGAAATGAGCAAACTTGGATACGGTGTGAAATGGGTTGACAGCTATAAATACATCACCTACACCACACCTGATGGACAACGATTCAGAGATAATCGTTTACCTGAAAACAAATATTTAAAATCTAACATGGAGGTATTATTCAATTATGGATATGAAAAAATTAAGACAACTGAATCAGATAGATGCCGTGACGAAAGAAACGGTGAAATCATTGACAGAACCGATACAACCGATGTACTTAATGCTGAAACCGGAGCAGTACAATCTGATAGCGAAGCACATTTCGTTGACTGGGAAAGCCATTGCAGAGAACACGGCTTTGTTATCAATGTTGCCGACCCAAGAAGCTTTGGATCAGATAGTAGAGGAAACAATGAAATCTTATCTGTGGAAAATGATGGATTCAGCAACGAGCGAAATAAACTCAATACAGTACTCGGTGGAGAACAAGTTATCGAAGCAGACGGATTCGTTGGAGAGGTTGGTTCGAGACGAGGTTTGGAAAATGCTGAAGCAACTGAAAGCCAACGATTTGACTCATTGGAAAAGCAAGGTGAAATGGGCATTGATTGGGGCAACCTTGCCGTCAGTGGCTTGTATCTTGCTGCTGACCTTGCAATGATAAGCGAAACTGATAAGGAAGGAGGTAAGAAGAAATATGTTAAAGAGCGTAAAAACAACCGTAATAAAAAGCAATCTCAGGAAGATGATGAGAGCATGCAGCTTAGCATGTAAAGAAATCATCAGGGCGATAAATAACCGCTGTGGTTCCTATAAAGGAACTAAAAGCGGTCTCCCAAAGCATGAACTTGAAATTCTCGCAAGGCATTTCTTACCACAGATTCAAGCCTTCTTTGAAAGCGAAGAAGGACGAGAGGAGTATGCCGCCTGGCAACATGAACAAGCCTTGTTAAAGGCACAGAGAGCCAATAACAAAGCATAAAGAATGGGCAGAGAGCGAAAGCTCTCTGCCTTGTTTGTTCATCACGCTTATAAATTTGGTTACTAAATATTAACTATTTTGCAACATATCGTTGCTTTACTCTGTAAAATCCGGATGATATACTTGAACCAGAGAATGGATGTGAGTAAATGGCAAACATAGGAAAAAACATAACTAAGTTAAGAAAACTGCAAGGGTTAACCCAAGACGAACTTGCCGAAAGGCTTTTTGTAACAAGACAAACGGTATCGGGTTGGGAAAATGGTAGAACCCAACCAAGTCTTGATATTCTTGGTGAGTTAGCTGATGTTCTCAATTGCAGTCCTCTTGACATAATTGGTCAGACAAGGAAGCTGACGCGTAGCTTGCTCGTTGCACTTATTTACGAAAACGAAGAACTATTTTATAAAATTTCCAAAGATATTTTGCATTCTGATTATCTATGCGAAATTGCTGTTAAGAACACTATACTTAAAGTTTTTGAGAAGGAAAATTTAGTGGATAAGGATTTATTTATTGAAATGTTTACTGATACTCTACGTGAAGAGTGCCAAAAAGTTTTAGTAAGGAGTGAAAACAATGACTAATAAAAACATACCAGAAGGCTTCCACAATGCAGTAAGGGATGCTCTAAAAGAAGTTGAAACTATTCCGATATCGCCCCAAAAAGATAAAAGATTGATAAAATCACTCTTTGTTGCTTTGGTTGTTATTGCTCTTATGAGTGTAACCGTTTTCGCATGTAGTGAAATATATAATATATGGTTTAAAAACACAGGTAAGTATTCATGGGAACTCAATAATGATGAGGTGGAGTTCCAGGTTGCTCCGGAGTATGTAACACTTGAATTTGATTACTTACCTATGGAATTTACTGTGCTTGAAGCTCCATACAAGTATAATTACAACGGCGGTTTTGGGCTTTCGTTTAATTTATGGAAAATGAGTTCTGTGGATAAGAGTGAATATAAAAATATAATCAACACAGAAGCAATATCATTTTCAGGAAACACAGCAGAAATTCTTACCATAAATAATTCCGATGCCAAACTTGCATTAATATATTTTGAAAATATGGGTGTAGTGGTGGAATGTTTCTATAACAAAAAAATCCCTCAAACAGAAATAAAAGCTATTTTAGATGGCTTACACCTTGTTGAAACTACCGCTGATAATGCCATTATCTATGACGGAATAAATCCGGGAACATCCCAGCCTTGGGTAGAAGATAATCCTTTGTCCACCAAGATTATTGAGAAAGGCGGTGTATATTCTTATTGTAACGATACTGTAACAGGTGCCCAATTTACTGTTAAGGTCATTAAAAGTGAACTTATGGATAATGTGAACAGTATTGATAAGTCTTATATAAACAGCAATATTAATATTTCAACGTATGTGGATGAAAATGGCAATTTGAAAGCTTACGAGCGAGAAAACATAGTATATGGAGATGGCATAAACTCTATTGATATTGTTGAAAGTGTAGAAACGGTAGGAAGAAAAATTGTTGCAGTTACTTTAGAAATTGAAAATGTTTCATCGGTTGATGGTAGTATTAATACTGCTCTTGGGCTGTGTAACAATAAATGCAATTATTACACTTCGGAACCTTTTGCTGTTTCCGGACAAAATGGCAAAAGCAATCGTTTTTATTTTGTTAATGTATCTGCAACTGAAAAAAAGACAGTTACAATTTATAGTTTGGTAGATGATGATATTGATTTTAATGATCTTTATATTTTGATGGGGAATGATAACTGTTTGCTTTCTATACACTAATATTTCATTAATCGATTTATATTGTGACCAAATGTAGTTCCCATTTGTATTAAAAGTGAACGGAGGTTTTAAAAATGAAAAAAGTAATATGTATTTTTATAGTTGTAGCGATACTTTTCGCATTTTGTTCATGTTCTCCCGAAAGCATTATAAATTTGGGAAGCAAACCCCAAACTTCAAATGTTGTTGATGAAAATATGATTTTTTCAACTCCTACAATCGAAGAAAAGGGTTACTATAGCATTGGAGAATTTGTAGAAGACGAAAGACTGAATTCTATTATAGGAACGCATCTTTCCTACAAAATAACAGATGTAAAAACATATAACACAATTGAAGATGCAGGCCTTAGTGCTGATGATATTCTTATGTATGAGTTTTTTTGCGATGACAACGGCTCGTTTGATACAAGTTATAAATTGCTACTTGTATCAGTAGATGTACATTGTAGCGAAAAGCAAGAAAACACAGATTTTAGACCTAATATAACACGCTTGTCCTCTGTTGGAAAAATGAACGAAGATGGTACATATGAACATATATGTACCGAACAGATTTATTTTTTCAAGGAAACTTCCGAGGCACCAACAAATGACAAAGATTATTTTTATTACGATATTGATAAAGACGAAACCATTTCTGTTATTTGCGGTTGGATGATACCAAGCAATATAAAAACAGATGATTTATATTTAAGCATCGGCACTATCTCCTATTCATCAGATGGCTCACCCGATGATGGTGCCACATATATTTCTTTGAATAAAGAGGGTTAATTATGGCTCGATTATTTAAAATTGAATTTATAAAAGCTACAAAAAACAAATTGTTTTTAATATCCGTATTAATCGGAATAGTTTTATGTGTTTACTCTGCAGTATATGTAATTTGTTCATATTACAATGACTTAGAGGACTTAAAAATTATTGCAGAGCAGAGTGAATGTATAATAAATCCCATGGCATCTTCTTTTAGTTTATACAACAAATGGATAGGACAAGAATGGGTTTCAATGGCATCATCTTTACTTTTCCTTCTATTACCATTAACTGCTTCTCTACCTTATAGTTGGAACTACTGTATCGAGAAAAAGAGCGGTTACATAAATAATGTTTTTACAAGAGTAAATAAAAGTCGATATATAAAAACCAAATTTCTAACCACGTTTTTAGTGGGTGCGATTTCAATTTTCATTCCACTTTTAATAAACATAATGATTGTATCATCTTTTATCCCTGCCGCAAAACCCAATGTTTACTACGATATTTACTATAATATGCCAATTAGTTGTGTATTTTCTGAAATGTTTTATAAAACACCCTTGTTATTTACTGTTATGAAGATTTTGCTGATATCTTCGTTTGGCGGAAGCTTTGCAGTTTTGGGTCAGGCAACCGGAACTATAATAAAAAATAAATTTATAGCTGTTCTGTTTCCTTTTGTTTTTATGTTGCTGTTTAATTATATTGTTAATGTGTTTTCGGGGAATATTGAGTTATCGCCCATTCAGTTTTTATACGGTGGCGGTGATGCGTTAACAAGCTATTGGATAGTAATAGCAGAATTGGTTGTTTTGTTGACAAGTTCGTTTTTGATAATGAAAATCAAAGGTGAGAAAAAAGATGTTTTATAAATGTTTAAAATATGATTTAAAATGCGGACTTCTGAAAGAATACAAAAAATACATTGTTGCAATAGGACTATTTATAATAATCAGTTTTGATTTTTTCATCAAAATGAGTGACATTGAAATAACCGTACTTGATTATTTCTTTTATCTGTTTTTGGGAATGGAAGAATATGTACCCACGCCAGGCAACAAATTTCGTTTTCCTGCTTTATGGGTTGCGGTTATTCTCTATGTTTCATATATAACGCTTTATTATTCTTACAAAGATTTAAACGGCTACGGTAAAAACATTCTTTTAAACACACAAAGTAAAAAAACTTGGTATTTATCCAAATGTATGTGGGTTACTGTATCTACAATAATCTATTTCGTGATAGGTTTTGTTGTATTGAGCCTTTTTGCAATTATCAGCGGTGCAGAAATTACTGCCGATGTAAGCAGTAATGCAGTAATAAAGCTTATACCGTTCATTACAACAGAACAAAATTTGTTTTATAATGATGCCATTTATTATAAAGTAACCATCTTACATTTTGTTCTCCCTGTAATTATTTGTGTAATGAATAATTTATTTCAACTGTTCTTATCACTTTTTATAAAACCATTTTTCAGTTTCATATTTACAGTTTCATACACAATAGCTAGTGCCTATTATCTTAAGTGCTTTATGTTAGGAAACTATGCAATGATTGCAAGAAGCAACATTTTTATTGATAATGGAGTGAATTTTACAAACGGCTTGATAATAAGCCTAGGAGTAATTTTAGTGGTTATCATATCAGGCACCGCGCTATTTTCCAAGCAAGATATATTAAACAAGGAGGGTGCATAATGGCTATAATCGAAATAACTAATGCAACCAAATCCATTAAGGGACATACAGTTTTAGACAATATAACATTAACATTGGAATCCCCAAATGTTATAGGTTTTAAAGGAATTAACGGTTCGGGAAAGACTATGCTGATGAGGCTTATTTGCGGACTTATCTCCCCCACGTCAGGAAACATTTTTATTGATGGAACGCTCTTAGGAAAAGAAATTTCTTTTCCACAAAGTCTTGGGTTGCTTCTTGAAAATCCTGCATTCATTGATGATTATTCAGCCTTCGACAATTTAAAGCTTCTTGCTTCAATCAAAGGAAAAGCAACTGATGAAAAAATTCTTGATTCAATCGAACGGGTAGGACTCTCAAGCGCAGGTAAAAAGAAGTATAAAAAGTATTCTTTGGGCATGAAGCAACGGTTAGGAATTGCTGCAGCTATTATGGAAGCTCCCGATATTATAATTTTAGACGAGCCAACAAACTCTCTTGATGATTCAGGTGTTGAGTTAGTAAAGGAAATTGTTACAGAAGAAAAAAACAGAGGTGCTTTAATTATTGTTTCTTGCCATGATAAATCAGTTTTGGAATTTTTATCCGATGAAATTTACACAATAACTGACGGACGAATTACAGACCATACTGTTATGAAAAAGGAGTAGCCTATGAAAAAGAAAATATCAATCGTTGTTTTATGTATTCTTATCTTTTGTGTATGGGCTTTCAATGTTTACAGAGTAAATTCTACAGTAGAAAGAGTTCTTGTTAAAGTTCATCCAATGGAACAATGGGTGGAATACGGTGATAATTTCTACGATAAAGCAAGAGAAAACCGAAATGGATACAGTGTAAAAGTGGTTGATGCAGAGGTTGTAGCTTTTGACGAATTTTTAAAACAAAACAATATTTTAGTTTATAAAGACGAAGAGTTATTCAAACCTGAATATATTTACGATGTTACAGTAATCGTAAAGAATGAAAATAATACCGATAGCGGTATAAGTATGATAGATACAACACTTAATTCAATAAACAACATAATGCAAGTTGATTTTGATGTTTTTGATGCATTGTATCCACAATTGAACGGCTCCATATCATTTTCTGTAAAACCCGGTACCGAAATGGAATTCCATTTTCCGTTTGTTGTTGCGAATGCAGACTTTGAAAAAATATGTGATTACGAATACCTCACAAACAACTCGTTCTATCTGAATTTAAGTCAGTATCCAATAGAGAATTCAATAGAAGTGAAAGTGTAAATAACCAACAAGGCAGAGAGCGTTTGCTCTCTGCCTTGTTTATAGATATGACAGATTATTTTTTGAGTTTTTTAATTACACATTTTATTAATGAACAAATTGCAATTAAAATTAACGAACCTATTGAAAAGTACAAACCAAAAACTGCAGCTAAAAATCCCTCATCAGAATGATTTATAATATTAATTACAAAGAATACAATGCCTATTCCTAAAGGGAATAACCATTTAAATTTGTTGTTTACAAAACCAATAATTATTGAAATCAGTACAGAAAAAGCTATCATCATTTCTGCAGGTTCAAACGTGTTTGGTACGAAATTAGGAAAAACAAAGAATACTAACATCTGCAGACAAAACAGCGTCAAAATAATATAGGAAAAGCGAGTAGTCTTTTTTATTTCTTTTTGACTTTCGTTCATCACATTTATGAGCGTTTCATCTGTTTTCTTTATGATTTCATTAACGGAAATATCTTCAGATATGATTTCATTCGTTTCGTCAATATGATTTTCCTCAATCGTTGCGTTATTTGTTGAACCTTCAGGTGTAAACTTTTCACCATAAATCAATTCACTCACGGATACATTTAGTTCTTTTGATAAAGGTATGATAAAGGACATATCTGGCAAACCTTTGCCTGTTTCCCAACGAGAAATGGCTTTATCCGTACAACCGATTTTCTCAGCAAGGTCTTTCTGTGTCATATTTAATTCAGCTCGTTGACTTTTTATGAATGCACCAATTTTCATAACATCCATAGCTATCACCTCACCGAAATTATACTTTTTTAATCCGCTTTTATCAACCTATGAATCGTAGAATTGCGATGAGCAGTTATTTTAGAACTATATAGGTTGTAGGTAAAACCCCGTTGCCGTTATATGGGAACAAAACTTTATTTTCTGCAAGAGTACCAACAGGCATTGAAATTGCATCCTCAAAAATTCTGAAATACGCCATCTGATAAGCCTGGGATTTCAAGTGGACAGGTATATAGTTTTTAATTATCTTTGATGCCTCATTCATTATTGCATTAGCATTTTGTTCAACCAATTCAACAGTAGAATTGAACTTACTCATAAATTGCTCAAATTCTTGTTTTGTGAACACAGGAACATTAACTGTAAGTGTACCGTTATCATTCAGAACATAACCTTTTTTTACAAGCTCGGCAACAGCAACATTCTCAAATTCATTATCAAAATCGGTTTTACTTTTCGCAATATCAATAAAAACATTTGTAAAACTTTTTGAGGAATAAAAACTGTGATGTACCATATCGCCGTTAATGGTAAAATCAAAGAATTGTACTCTGTCCCCATTTTCGTTTTCTTTGTTTGATACGCCAAACTCAAAGCCTTTGTTTCTCATTGAATCTATCGCTTTTTCAACTGCCCAGATAATACAATTTTCACCAAACTTATTTTCGGGAAGTTCTATTTTTACTTTTGATTGTAAATTCTCAAAAATTGCTTTGTAAAGAATACAGCAAACCGTCAACCAAGCTTCCGAGTTTGAAAGCTTTCCGCTTGTTATAATTTCAGAAAGTGCATCCGAAATATTATTTCTGAATCTCTTTGTTTTATTTGCAACTTCAACAGCACAGTCTGTAGTAAAAATCACGATATTGGTGTAATATTTTCTGCCGTCAAGACCGAGTGCATCACACTCGACCAATTGCTTTAGAATATCTTCAATATAAGGCAAAGCAATACCTAACTCAATACTGATTTCCTCTGCCGTGAGTGTATCGTTATAACAGGCAAAGAGAATATTCTGACTGATTTTGTTTTCATAGATGTAATTATATGTA
Organism: Acutalibacteraceae bacterium; assembly: GCA_045613085.1. GTDB lineage: Bacteria > Bacillota > Clostridia > Oscillospirales > Acutalibacteraceae > DTU089. The sequence goes on from JAZLAG010000021.1 coordinate 151,400, forward strand.
TTCTTTCCGTTACCCCAATAGAGAATAGATAACTCTTTTGGATTATAGCTTTGCTCACCGTATGTTCTTTCCATTGTTATACCTTCTTTCAGAATTTGTCTTGATTTGAAAAGCAGATATTTAACCATGCTTTCACTGATTGAGAGGTGTTTGGATATTTCTGAACAAGATTTATTTTCAATGTAATATAAAATAACCGCCTTACGATATTTCTCAGAAAGTAGTGCTAATTCTCGTCTCAAAAGATGCAAGTCTTCTCTTTCATTATCCAAGAATTCTGCAACATTAAATAAATTATCTGTGATTTCACACTCTTTATTTTTAGCTTTTTTCTTACACCATTGCTTATATACATTACCTGCAACTGCCCACATAAAGCCGTAAAAAGCATCTGCATTACGAATACTATCGGCAGATTTATAAATCTCCACTATAATATCTTGTGCTAAATCCTCGGCTTCAAAATGGTTAGAGGTTCTAGCCATACAATATGATAGTATTGATTTTGCCATATCGGTCATTTTAATATCAAGTTCTCTTTTTTCCATTATCACACCTCCTCATCTTTTGCATCATCGATGATTCACTTATATAGTGGAAAGAAATACTGTTTGGTTAAAGTTTTGCTAAAAATAATTTTATGCCGCCTACTTCTTTGCAGACGGCATAGATGCATTTCATTATTATCGGAATACTTATTCAGTTTGTATGGTAGTCACAGTATTTGAATATTACACACAATACTCCATAAAAATCAAAAACCCGAACGTGTCACCATTGATGACAAGGTTCGGATAATTTGACTTTGGTGGGAGCGGGTGGATTCGAACCACCGAAGGCGGTGCCAACAGATTTACAGTCTGCCCCCTTTGGCCACTCGGGAACACTCCCATATTCACTTTGCAAAAAAATGGAGCTGGTGGACGGACTCGAACCCCCGACCTGCTGATTACAAATCAGCTGCTCTACCAACTGAGCTACACCAGCACTTTAATGCTTGCATAATATACCACAATTTTTTATGTATGTCAAGCACATTTTTCAAATTTCTTAAAAATTTTTATTTTCCTATTACAAATCTCATAAAGTTTTCTTTAAATTCTTTGTATTTCCGTTGAGACATATAGGTTTCTACCGTTTCTATTTCATTCCTTTGGAGCGTTACAATTGTTTTATCAAAATTTACAACATTCTGAAGATTGACTACAATACTGTTGTGTGAATGAACAAAAGCGTCTGGATGATTAATGAGCTCTTTACACTCGTCAAGCTTTTCCTTAACCTCAAACTCACCATTTACCGTTACTACTGTAGTCCCGCCGACTTTTCTCTCTAAATAAAGAATATCGTTTGTATTAACCACAACAAAGCTATCGTTGCTTTTTAAAGTAAGTTTTTTGTTTGTTTTATAATATTCTTCAACAGCTTCTTCTAAATTTCTGAAAAATCTGTTTTTATCAAGAGGCTTTGAAAGGTATCTGAATACTTGTATTTTCATTGCATAATCAAGATAATTTTCAAATGCAGTAAGAATGATTATACAAATTCTTGGATTTACTTCCTTAAGCTTTTGCGAGAGCTCAATTCCGCTTATTCCTGGCATCTCGACATCTACAATCGCAAAATCATAGTGATTTTTTTCTGTTAATATAAAATCGCCAGAGGTTCTTATATCTTTCTCAAACTCTACATTATGCTTTTTTTCAAAAACCTCGACAAGCAAATTAACCAAATCCAAAGTAATCTGGCTATCGTCACAAATAAGTAATTTCATATTCTGCACCGCTGAATTTCTAATTTCTGTTATTTAAAATACATTGTACCATATCATCAATAAGTTTTAATTCTTTATTCGTACAAAGCTTCAAATTATCTTTAATATTTTCGGGAATATTATCAATTCTTATTACCCCCAGAAGAAGCATATCTGGGGTAATTTTCAAGTTAACGCAAATATCCGAAAACACCTCAAGACTTGGTATTGAATGACCATTTTCTATATTCGAAAGATAGTTGTTAGATATACCGAGCATTTCTGATAATTCATTCTGCTTTAAATTAAGCTCTCTGCGTCTTTTTTTAATTCTTAACCCAAGTTCATCAAAATCTATTACCATCTTATCACCCCATATCCTTTAATAATTATAGTCCTAATTTCAAATTTTTGCAATATATTAAAACAAATTTCAAAATACAATTAAAAACGATACTTATGTTACACCTTTTTTCTTGACTATTTACTTTATTCGGTGTAAAATATATAGTTAGTTTATTATTGTAAAATGTAAAGGTGATTTAATGAACGAGAAAATTATTGAAGTTAATAATCTCTCAAAGTCTTACGGTGACCATCTTGTTCTTAATGATATTTCATTCTCTTTACCAAAGGGAGAGGTTATCGGTCTTTTTGGACCTAATGGTTGTGGTAAGTCAACTCTTATGAAGATATTAACTGGTCTTATTCACGATTATAAAGGCTCTGTTTTAATAAATGGTAATGCCCCTGGGGACAAATCAAAGGCTATTACTGCTTATCTTCCAGAGCAGACCTTTATCCACGACTGGATGAGAAACATTGACGCTGTTGACTACTTCAACGACTTTTTTAAAGATTTTGATAAAAATAAAGCATTGGAAATGTTAAAGCGTTTTTCATTACCTGAGAAACAAAAGTGTAAAACTATGTCTAAGGGTATGCAGGAAAAATTGCTTCTTTCTCTTACAATGTCAAGAGAAGCTGGACTTTATATTCTTGACGAGCCAATGGGCGGTGTCGACCCTGCCACAAGGGATTCCATTTTGAAATTTATAATGGAAAATTATACTGACAAGTCAACCATGCTTATTTCAACTCACTTAATAAATGATTTACAATCAGTATTTACCCACGCTTTATTTATAGGTGGTGGCAAGGTTCTTCTCAACAAATCTGCAGAAGAAGTTACTAAAAACGGCAAAACAATTGATGATGTCTTTAAGGAGGTATTTTCTAATGTTTGGTAAGCTTTTAAAAAATGACCTTAAAGCTCAATGGTTTTCAGTTTCTGCAATCTATTTTTGTGCATTGATTGCAGTTGTAGTTTTTGAAATTGGTGCTAATGTTTTAAAAGAAGATAAACAAGTAGTACTTTGTGGTGGCGGTGTTTGCTTAGCCCTTTTAGTTGCAAGCTTCACAACACTTATTACTGTTGCTCTTATGTTCAACAACACAATGTTCGGCAGAGCAGGTTACTTAACACTTACTTTACCTGTAAAAATGAACTCTCTTTTAGCTTCTAAAACAGTTTCAGGACTCATCTGGATTTTTACAGTTTATGTTCTTCTTATAGGCTCGCTTATTTTGTGGCTTTATCAGATTAAAACAATTTTAGGCGACCAGATGACTGACACTATTAACAATCTTTTAGAGGTTTTTGGCGTACCTAGCGTCAAAACAATTACTATAGGTGTTATAGTCGCATTCATTTTATTTGCCGCTATAATTTTACTTTTGGTTCAATGTATGTATTTATCACTTACTCTTTCACAAATTAAACCTATAAGCTCATTTGGAAAATTTGGCACAATTGTTTTATTCTTTGTACTTATGGGCGGACTTTTATCTTTGAGTGGTACTGTTTCAGATATTTTACCAATAAATATTATAATTTCTGAAACAACAATTCTTTTTACATCTGATTCAACAGTAACAGACTCAACAATGAATTTCAGACTTACAGGGGCTATATTCAATATAATCGCTTCTATAGCATTACATTTCCCTATGGTCTTTTTAATCAACAAAAAAATCAATTTGAAATAAAATTAATTATTAATCCTGAAAGGAATTTTATATATGGATAATATGATAGGACTTAAAAGAACTCACTACTGTGGAGATCTTCGTAGTGAAAATATCGGTAAAGAAGTAATCGTCTCAGGTTGGGTTGCAAAGCAACGCGATTTAGGCTCTCTTATTTTTATTGACCTCCGCGACAGAACTGGTATTGTTCAATTAGCTTTTGATGAAAATACTGACAAAGAAATTTTTTCTAAGGCTTTTTCTGCAAGAAATGAATATGTGCTTATGGCAAAAGGTGTTGTAAAAGAGCGTTCTTCTAAAAATCCAGATTTACCAACAGGCGACATTGAAATTGATGTAACAGATTTAAGAGTTCTTTCTAAGAGCGAAACTCCTCCTTTTGATATTGTTGAAAACTGTAAAACAGGTGAAAATACTCGTCTTAAATATCGTTATTTAGACTTAAGAAGACCTGATTTACAAAACAATATTTTATTCCGTCATAAAGTAACTAAAATCACTCGTGACTACTTTGACGAAAACGGATTTATTGAAATTGAAACACCAATGCTCATTAAATCAACCCCAGAGGGTGCTCGTGACTTTTTAGTTCCAAGCCGTATTCATAATGGCAGTTTTTACGCATTACCTCAGTCACCACAGCTCTACAAACAGCTTTCTATGGTTGCTGGCTTTGACCGTTATATGCAGATTGCCCGTTGCTTTAGAGACGAAGACTTAAGAGCTGACAGACAACCGGAATTCACACAAATTGACCTTGAAATGTCTTTTGTTGATATGGAAGATGTTCTTTCAATCGGTGAAGGCTATATGGCTAGGGTTTTCAAAGAAACATTAGGTGTTGACATTCCTCTCCCACTTCCAAGACTCACATATAAAGAGGCTATGGAGCGTTACGGCTCAGACAAACCTGACACTCGCTTTGGAATGGAAATTTTTGACCTTACTGATGAAGTTAAAAAATCAGAATTTTCAGTATTCACATCTGCAATTTCAGGTGGTGGCTCTGTAAGGGGTATTACCGCTAAAAATGCAGTAAACGTTTACACAAGAAAAGAAGTTGACAAATTAACAGAATTTGTTAAAGGTATCGGCGCTAAAGGTCTTGCCTGGATTCGTCTTACAGATGATGGCATTGCTTCCTCTTTCGCTAAATTTATGACCGAAGACGAAATGAATGCAATTCTTAAAAAAGCTGGTGCAGAAAAAGGTGACGTTGTATTTATTATTGCAGATACAAAAAACAACTCAGTTCTTTCTACTCTCGGTGCAGTTCGCTGTGAGGCAGCTAAAAAGCTTGATATTATCGGCGAGGGATTTAATCTTTTATGGATTGTTGAATTCCCATTCTTTGACTGGGATGAAGAAACACAGCAATTTGTTGCAATGCACCATCCTTTCACTGCTCCCCTTGATGAATGCTTAGACTATCTTGAAACAGACAAAGGTTCAGTAAGAGCAAAAGCTTATGACCTCGTTCTTAATGGTATTGAACTTTCATCCGGCTCTATCAGAATTACTGACTCAGAGCTTCAGGGTAGAATATTCAAGCTCTTAGGTCTTAGCGAAGAAGAGGCTCACCAGAAATTCGGCTATCTTCTTGACGCATTCAAATTCGGCCCACCACCACACGGCGGTATGGGTATCGGTCTTGACAGACTTATTATGCAGCTCTTAAAGGCTGAAAGTCTTCGTGATGTTATTGCATTCCCTAAAGTTCAGAATGCTTCCGAGCCTATGACAGAGTGTCCTTCACCTGTTGATGGTGTTCAGTTAACAGAGCTTGGCATTAAACTTTTAGAAGTTGAAAATATAGAATAATTCATTACCTTTTTATCCGCATTTTTATTAAAATATAAAAAATACTTGAAAATGCAGTAAATATAGTGTAAAATTATGGTGTATGAAAATAGATAATACAATTTATTATTCGGAGGAAAATATTTATGGTAACAGCAGGCGATTTTAAAAACGGCGTAACATTCGAAATGGATGGCAAAGTTTATTCTATTATCGAATTCCAACACGTTAAACCTGGTAAAGGTGCGGCTTTTGTTCGTACAAAAATCAGAGATGTAATCAATGGTAGTGTTGTTGAAAAAACATTCAGCCCTACTGACAAATTCCCAACAGCTTTCATTGAAAGAAAAGAAATGGAATATTCTTATGAAGACGGTGGTCTTTATTACTTTATGGATCAGGAAACTTATGATATGGTTCCTGTTGATGCTGCAAACCTTGACGATAACTTCAAATTCGTTAAGGAAAACATGGTTTGCAAAATCCTTTCTTACAAAGGTAATGTTTTCGGTGTTGAACCACCAACATTCGTAACTCTTCAGGTTACTCAAACTGACCCTGGTTTTAAAGGCGATACAGCTACTAACGCTACAAAACCAGCTACTCTTGAAACAGGTGCTGAAATTAAAGTTCCTCTCTTCATTGACGAAGGCGAAAGCATCAACATTGACACAAGAACAGGCGAATATCTCTCAAGAGCATAATTAAATTTTTGTTTGCAATAATATTTATTATAATTAATATTTATTATAATATTGTATGGAGGTTTTTACTATGACACTTACAGAAAAAGTTGCTTACCTTAAAGGCCTTGCAGAAGGTTTAAATCTTGATAAGGATGCAAAAGAAACAAAACTTTTTGAAGCTATGTTTGATATTTTAGAGGATATGGCTCTTACAGTTAACGACATAGACGAGGACCTTGCAGCAGTTGAGGAATTAGTTGATTGCATTGACGAAGACCTCGACGAGCTTGAAGATATCATTTATGACGACGATTGCGATTGTGACTGCGATTGTCAGGATGATTTCGACTGTGATTGTGGCGAAGAGCTTTACGAAGTAGAGTGCCCATCTTGCGGTGAAGCAATTTATCTTGATGAAAGTATGTTTGATGAAGAATACATCGAATGCCCTGAATGTGGCGAAAAATTAGAGCTCGACATCGATTTTGAAGATTGTGATTGCGACTGCGATTGCGATTGCTGCGACGACGAAGACTAATTTTTAAAATTTATTTAAATTTGTTCTTTACAAATGAAAACATTTGTGATAGAATAACACAGTCCTTTTGACACGGTGCAAGGAGTAAACTCTTTAGAGTGTTTCACCTACCTTGTACTGAGTTAATTGGTAAAAAATTAATGAGGTGAAAAAAATGACACAGGCAGAAAAACAAGCAATTATCAAAGAATATGCTACTCACGAAGGAGATACAGGTTCTCCTGAAGTACAAATCGCTGTTCTTACAAAAAGAATCAACGATTTAAACGAGCATCTTAAAGCTAACCACAAAGACCATCACTCACGCCGTGGTCTTCTCAAAATGGTAGGTCACAGAAGAAACCTTCTTGCTTACCTTCAGAAGAACGACATTGAGCGTTACCGTGCTATCGTTGCACGCCTTGGTCTTCGTAAATAATTGCACTATTCGGGGCAAACGGTTTTCCGTTTGTCCCGTTCGTGGTTTTTTAAAGTTGTTATTAGCCTACTGTTTCAGGTATTAGCGATAAAGAAAAGTTTAAATAAACCCAAAAATATTTTAACTTTTCTTTGTTGCTAAACCTCAGAAAACAAGTAGGAATGATAGAAAGACGAAAAAAGAAAAGAGGTAAAAATTATGTTTAATGAATTCAGAACATTCGAAACAGAAGTTGCTGGTAGAAAATTAGTAATCGAAACTGGCAAAATGGCTGGTCTTGCAAACGGTGCTTGTCTTGTTCGTTACGGCGAAACAGAAGTACTTTGTACAGCTACAATGGCTCCAAAGCCAAGAGAAGGTGTTGACTTCTTCCCTCTCTCAGTTGACTTCGAAGAAAAACTTTACTCAGTTGGCCGTATCCCCGGCACATTCCAGAGAAGAGAAGGTAAGGCTTCAGAAAAAGCTACACTTTCATCACGTGTTATTGACAGACCTATCCGTCCTCTTTTCCCCAAGGATATGAGAAACG
>JAZLAG010000022.1:0-57950 GCA_045613085.1 Acutalibacteraceae bacterium
GTTTTCTTGTTATACTCTGCACGATATACCTCGTAGCTTGTTGCTCCTGTACTTTGTGTCCAAGTTACTGTTACGCCAGTTTTAACTGCTTTTACAGTTGTTTTTGGCATTGTAAGGAACATAAGTCCTGAGGTTGTTTTAGCTGAACTGTAAATTTTGCCGTTTACAGCTTTCACTGTATATCTGTACTGTACACCGCTTTTTACTTTTGTGTCTGTCCAGCTTGTTGCACTTGATTTTGCTGTTGCAACCTTTTTCGCTTTATTCCACTTTTTAGTTTTTGCGTTGTACTCTGCACGGAGTATCTCGTAGCTTGTTGCACCTGATATCTTGCCCCAGCTTACCTTTATACCATTACTTGCATTTACTATTTTTGTTGTCGGCTGAGCAAGTCTTTCTATCTGTACTCCTGATTTGTTATATTCACTTGCTACCTTTCCATTCAATGCTTTTACAGTATATTTATACTTTGTTCCGCTTTTTGCTTTTGTATCTGTCCAGCTCTTTGCATTTGCTTTTGCTGTTGCTCTCTTTGTGAAGCTACTCCACTTCTTTGTCTTTGCGTTATATGTTGAAGAATAAACTTCATAGCCTGTTGCATTTGCTATTGGACTCCAGCTGACACTGATACCTTTTGAAGCATTCGCTACTGTTACTGTTGGAGTTACATTGTACTTTAAGTTCTTTGTTGGAGTACCCTTACTAAGAACACCACTGTTTATTGCTTTTACCATATAACTATAGGTTGTTCCAAGCTTTACTTTTGAATCTACAAAGCTTGTGCCTTTTTGTGCTTTACTGAGTGTTGTCCACTCTGAATATTTCTTTGTCTTTGTATTGTATGTTCTTCTATACACTCTATAGCTCTCAGCATCTTTTATTGCAGACCATGTAAGAGTAATACCTTTGGCAGTATTCTTTTGAATTACTACAGGAACACCAAGAACTAATTTTGCAATTGTAGTTACATCTGTTTTTGCACTACAACGAGTACAATGTCTTGACTTTGAACCAGTTTCTTTGTATGTAGGTTGTTTGTCAATTGTAAAGTCTTTAGAATAATTGTGACCTAAAGCTTTAATAGCACCTGTATAAGTATAACCACATTCACAAACATATGACTTTTCGCCTTTTTCGGTACAAGTAGGTTGTTTTAATACAGTTTCAGTATAATTATGAGTATGGTCAAGACAAACAATTGTTGCTGAAGTTAAAGGTTCATTTGAACTGGAAACATCAATATTTTTCCACTGCTCTGCAAATCCCTGATATGTAACAGTTTTTAAATTTGTGCACCCCTGAAATGCACCTAAATGAACTTCTTTAAGACTAATAGGCAACTTTATCTCTGTAAGACCTGTGCAATCCCTGAATGCCCAATCATCTATAATCTCTAAAGATACCGGTATGTTAATTTCTGTTAAATATGTTGCTCCCCAGAACATTGATGCAGGAATTTCTTTTATGCCTTCAGGAACTGTTATGCTTGTAAGTTTTTCGCATCCTGAAAACATACTGTTAGCTGCATCTACTAATGACTTCGGATAGTTTATTGTTGTGAGATTTTTACAACCCTTAAACGCGCCTACACCTATTTCCTTAACACCGTCAGGTATTTTTAATTCTGTAAGTCCTATACAATTTTGGAATGCCCAATCATCAATAATAGTAACAGGTTTGCCTTCGTAAACAGCCGGAACTGTAACCACCCCTGTTGCACTTGTTGAACATTTGGTAACCGCATATGAATTACCATCTTCGGTTAACTCAAATGTCAAGTCACCCACACTTGCAGCATTTGCAGTAAATGTTATTGGTGCAGAAGCACATATTCCAATTACAAAAACAAATGACAGAATAAAACTAATACACTTTTTCATAATTTTCCTCCTTTTATTTTTATAAAACAAAAAAGTGCGCAGCCGAAGCTACGCACGAAAAACGTAGCCCGATATCTGCTGCGACACAGTTCACCCTGAACAGGAAATGAAACATCAAGGCATACATTTTTACACAAAAAGTATGCCTATTCAGAGCAAAATTAAACTATGTCGCAGAAAACAGTTTAACACAATATTTTCCATTTTGCAATAGATTTATTCGTTTGATAATAAAAAATGACACAAAAATTTATTACACTCAATTGATTTATCTTGATAAAAAATTGACCCCCACTACTTCGGGAGACCACAGGGCATCCCCTACCATAGTGGGAGTTGGTTTTTCGTTTTATTTAAAATGCATTACAATTTAAAAACAATTTATAAGACCTAACAGCTAATAACTAGCAACTAGCCATACTAGCAACTCTTATTCGCCCTTCATACCTAATAACTTCGCTTTGCCGTCAAATACTGCCTGTGAAACCTTGATTGAATCAAAGATTGCTGCTTTGATGTCATCATCTGTAGCACCGAGTTCACGAGCGTAACTATCTGGAATAAAGAGATTTACATCCATAATGTCTGCAAGTCCGTCAACATCAATACCACTTTCAATGCCTTTAGCGGCATATTCTTTCTTAACACCGCCAAGACCCATTCTCATCATCCAAGGTGCAACAGAAATAATTTTTCTGTTTTCGCCCATACCACGAGCTGCATAAACGATTTTAAGGAACTCTTTCCATGTGAGGTTATACATAGAAATTGGCCAAGCCTTTGCCCCCTTTGATTTTTCAGCAGCACCAACAATAACCTCGCCAACCTGACGAACTGTAAGCATTGCAGTACCACCACCTGGGTACATAGTGCAAGGAAGCTTATCCATTCTCTTAATTTGTTCAATAAGAATAACCCAAACAGGCTTTCTACCTGGTTGTGTACCAAATATATAAGGGAGTTCAAGAACTGATACATCAAAATTATCATCCGCAAATGAGAAAGCAACTTCTTCCTGATCAATTCTGCTTCTGATGTATGGGTGCTTCTTTGTTAATTCCATATCTGGTCTTTCTTTTGCAAGGAATGCGAAGTAAGAACCTAAAATAACTGCACTCTTCATTCCAACTTCTTTACAGATAGGAAGAATTCTCTTGAGTGGTTCAATGTTATATTTATAATAAGCATCGTAAACAGGTGCAGGGAATTCAACTCTTTCGTCAATACCTGCAGCAAACACAAAGCAGTCGTGACCCTTTAAGAGCTCACGGATTTCATCGTCTGACTTTTCATAGATATTGCACATTTCGAGCTTCATTTCCTGTGGAATTGGTGCTCCCTCTGGAAGAGGTGGAAGAGCCACAGATGTTACCTCGTGACCTCTTTCAATAAATATTCTTGCAGCCTCACAGCCTAAAAGACCTGTACCGCCAATCATAAATACTTTCATTCTGTAACTTTCTCCTTAAAGTTGTCAAAAATTTCAGGACCATATACATTATCTTCGCCCTCACGGTCCCAAACCTGTGCAAAGAATGGGTTAATTCTTGCTTCTTCGTCATATTTCCAAGGCCAAGGAAGCTCTGCCGGACACCAGTGACCGCCTTTAAGAACAAGGTTTGGTGACATTTCAAACTCATTACCTCTTGCACTTACCCATTTAACAGGTGTGTACATATCAACTATTTCAGTTGCAAGACACTTACCGCCACGGAATTCAGCAGCTTTCTGAAGATCTTCAAGAGTAAGAGAATCAAATGGCTTTGTTTCGTCGTAACCGTGGTCAAGAACTTTAACATCAGGAGCAGTTGTTTGTTTAGCAGGGATAACAATTTCAAAATCGTCCCAGCTTCTTGGAAGCTTTTCATATTCTTCCATACTGCCGTAGTATGCTTTCATTCTTACATCCACTTTATTTTCAGCCCACCAGAGCGTACCGTACTCAGGAGTTTCTGCAATCTTTTTCATCCAGAGTTTCTTGAGAATTGGTGCGAATGGTTTTGCAAGGAACGCAAGCTTATAATAGCCTTCTACCTTATCCATCATACTCTTGAAATATTCTTTAACAGGAATATTTGCACGGAAGTGACAATATTTTTCAAGCTCGTCACCATCATAGTACCATTGACCGTGGAAGTTACGGGTTGTAAACCAGTGTGGGTCAAAGAGCTTTTTAGGTGAGCCAAGACCTAATGTACCAAGAAGAAGGTCTTCAAATTCATAGTTTGTAATTCTGTATTGTTCACCTGAACCGATGTTATAGAAGCGTCTCCAGAATTCTTCAGGAATATCATCACCGCAAACATTTGCTAAAAGTCTGCCTGAATCTTCAACTGTAGCCCACTCGAGCATACCGTTGATCGGAACGTGATACATAATAGGTTCAAGATTTTTAAGAATTGCAGGATAAAGAATACCTGACTGACGGAGAGATACCCAGTGCTTAAGGCCCGATTCTGCAAAAACTGCCTCAGCTCTGATTTTACTTATAGCATAGTGGTCATAAACACTCACTTTAAGTGGGTCACCAGTTCTACCCCAATGGATAGGTGCATTTCTGTCGCCTGTTTCAGCAACAGTTCCTATGTAAACAACCTTAATATCATCAGCATTAGGTTGAGCTTTAACTGCATTAACAATATTCTGTGCTGCAGTAATATTTGTTTTTTGTGTTTTTACAGGATAGTAGTCAGCAGCAGGAGAAACCATGCCACCTACATGAAGAACATAATCTGAGCCCTTAACGCACTCTAAAACATCTTCATAATTTGTAAGGTCGCCCCATACAAGCTTAACTGATGGGTCATTTTCATAAGGCTTGAATTTATCCTTATTCTTCTGACTGCCTCTGTTAAGAACTACGATATCATACTTGTCTTTTTTTGCATAAAGTTCTTTAAAGCCTGCCCATCCCATCGTACCTGATGAGCCTGTTAAAAATACTGTTTTTTTAGCCATTCCTAATCCCTCCGGAATCGTTATTTTTTGTTACAAATTTAACATTAACATTATACAATTTTTGACACTGTGTTGTCAATAAACAATATGTAATTTTTATACAGCATTTATTGTGCATTTTGATTAAGAATACCGCTATTTAAAAGGGATTCGAGCCCCTCACAAATGTCATCATAAGTCACCTGAAAGTTACCTGTATACCACGGGTCAGCAACATCTGTTTTTCTGTCAGTATAATCCATAAGCTTTTTCACTTTATTTTCTGGGTCAGAACCGAAAATTCTCATAATATTTCTTATGTTATTACTATCCATACAAATAAATAAATCATATTTATTGTAGTCACTCTTTTTCACTTGTGTTGCTCGTTTACCCTCACAAGAAATCCCGTGCTCAGCTAAAATTTTCTTTGCTGGTGGGTAAACTGGATTACCAACACCCATAAAAATCTCTTCACTACTTGTAGCCATTGAGCAGACAGAAAACTCGTTTTCTCTCCCCTGCTTTTTTAGCATATCTTTAAATATAAACTCTGCCATTGGGCTTCTGCAGATGTTGCCGTGACAGATGAAATTTATTCTCAACATATAATCACTCTAATTTTATCGGCTAATCCGCTTTTAATACGAATTAGCCGATAACTAATATTTACTTTTCGTTAGCTGCTCTTAATTCTAGCACCTTTCTGTGCACCTCTTCTTTTGTTTCACCAGTTAATTTATAGAAGAAGAACGGAACACCAGCAAGGAACATCATAACACCGTGAACTATTGTATAGAAGAAGAGTAAAAGAATCTTTGTGTCGAGTCCCTGCTCAGGATTAGGAACTAAATCTGTAGGTTGAATGTAACCGATAATTGAGTTATCACCATAGAGCACTTTTGGCGCTAATGCAGTTGCAATAGTACCACTTATAAGTGTACCGATTGAAATAACGAATGGTAACGTTGCATCAATTCTCTTGCCTGTTTTAGCCTCTATATCCTCAAGAACATCAGCCTGGAACATACTTGGTAAAAGATTAGATGCACCAAACTGTAAGCCTATAAGGAATAAGAAAATTATAAATACTATCTGTAAAACAGAAGAGCCTGTTTTAAAGTACATATATCCTACCGCGAATGCAAGAGTATTTGCAATTACAGAATAAATACCACTCGCAATATAAAGAACTTTAGAATTAAACTTCTTGAGAAGCATATTTATAACGAGCATACCAACTGCAGTACCAATACCTGTTGGCAAACCGAAAAGCAAGAACTTTGAGGTTGAGCCTAAAAGAGCTGCCGCAAGGAATACGCCCATATAGTTAGCAACCTGTCTGAAGTTTTTAAGTGTTTCTGAAATTATAATCGACCAAGCATATTTATTTGTTAATACATCTTTAAAGCCTTCAATAGGATTCTTCTTTTCTGCAGTATATGTAATTCTTTCTTTTACAGTACTCATACCTAAAAGAACTGTAATAATACCAACTGCACTACAAAGACCTGCACCGATTATGTATTGAAGTCCTTCGTTATCTTTCCAGATAAGACCAATTACAAGAACAATAACAAGTGGTGCAGAGTTACCTACTGCAGAAGAAATGCTGCGGAATGAAATAACGTTGTCACGCTCTTTCATATTAGGAGTCATAACGTTTGCAATCATATTTATAGAGTTACCCAATGTACAGAAAGCACCCCATAAAACTGCTATTGTAACAAGATAAATCATAAGAAATGTGCCACTTAAGCCTTTTGGAGTCCAGAATGAGAGCATAAGAACTGCAGCCATTGGTACTACAACAAACATTGCAAGTGGCTTAAATTTACCACTTTTGCCGGTTTTTCTTCCGTCTATATACATAGAAATGAAAAAGCTTAAAACAAATGGAATAACACTTACCAAAGTATTAAAAAGTGAAGCTTCATCATCTGTGATTTTTAAAACGTTAACTAAGTAAGCGTTTCTGTAAGAACCTACCATACCTGTCATACAGGTGTAAAAGAATATACCTAAAAGATAAAGCACAAACTCTTTTGTTTTAACGTGCTTTGTTTCCTGATTTTGAATTACTGTTGAACCCATAATTAATTTATCCTTTCAGATTTATTACCGCATTATTGTCTGAATAACCTTTGTTGTTACCGATAGTGTTTAAAAGCATATCGGTTAAATCTACCTTTACACCATTTTTTGAAAGCTTAGGTTCGATTTTTTTAAGAATGAAGCTTAATCGTTTTAAAGCATTACTTATTGCATCATACTGGGGTGTACCTTTTATATAAGGCATATCGCCTTTAAAAATTGCTGTAGCTATTTCGCCTGCAAAATCCATAAGCTTAATATTCTTTAAAGAACTATCGATTTTTATAAACAATAATCTTGCAATAGTTTTTAGTTTAATTAAATTAAGCACTTTACCGCCGAATTTCTTTAACACCTTAACAAATCCGCTACCACCCTCAAGAATTTTATTGATTTTGTTTTTTACTGAATACTTAAAACGCCAATCAAAAAATTCTTCTGCGGTTTTAAATTCATCTGGCAAAGTAAAGCCTTCTACGTTAATAGATTTCACATTCATAGTGCCATCTTCTGCAATTTCAATTTTACGATATTTACCTGGTGTACCAACTGTTGTAGCCGTACATATATCATAAAGCTTGTTGCCTTTTTCACTTACAAATTCATTTATGCTTTGAATGTGCATATGACCTGTTAAAACAAGCTCTACTCCGTTATCTGCAAGAAATGAAGCTATTTCTCGCCAGTTTTTAACGTGTGCATCGCCAACTAAATCGAACACAGGCACAGATGGAATAACAGGATAATGACACATAGCAATTACGTAAGAATTTTCTTCTTTGGCTTTGTTTAATTGCTCTTTTGCCCATTTTAAAAGTCTTTCATCAATTAAACCTTTGCATTCCCTTTTACTGTCACAATTCAATGCTAAAAGTCGGGTGTTTTCTGCAATTTCTGTTATATATGAAAGCGTTTCTTCATCTACTGAAAGAGCATCTTTGTAACCAAATTCATAATAAAGATTATAAAGCTCTTTAAACTCTGTACCTTTTGAGCCAACAAATTTATCGTTTTTATAGCCTCTGCCAGTTTCATTAAAATCGTGACCAGCAGTGAGCACAAAAATCTTTTTACCAGCGTCTTTTAGAGCAGTTAATTCTTTAATTAGACTTTTGTGACTCTCATATTCACCATCTTTAGAGAGGTCACCAGGTATTATAATAAGCTCGGTTTCTTTATCTTCTTTAAGCTTTTTAAAGACAGCTTTATTTATTTCGCTACTCTCTTTAAGGTAAAACGCCTCAGTTTTCATATACTCCTCATACGCTTTACCTGAAGCACCTAAAGACTCTTCAAAATAGTGCGTGTCTGTGAGTAAATAAAATTTTAATTTTTCCATACAATTACCATTTATTCTCGCAGTATTCGCAGAATGCATACATATCTTTGATTTCTATCTTTTTACCATCATCAAGTGTAACTGTACCATTCCAGATGCCGTGTAACTGGTGAGTATGCATTCTTAAAAGATTAAGCACGTTTGTATCACTATGATTATCAAAGAAAGGTTTCATTGTCATATCAAATCTACCGTCTTCTGAAACAAATTTCCATTCGTTCATAAAGCCGTTTGTTTTAGGGAATTTTTCAACATCAACTGCACCGAATTTATGAAGCTTTCCGTCATAGAAAATAGCAGTTTCAGTAGCATTACTTTCATCACCGATACCCCAGGTGATTTCAAAGCCAACTGTGTGCTCATTGCCATCTTCATCTTTAATTTTTTGTGCACCATTACCCCAGTACCATACTAATTGATATGGCGTATTAACTCTGCCCCAGTCAAGAGCACAGAATGTATCTTCTTTTGAAAATTCTACAACCTTGTCACCGAATTTAAAAGTACCTGAGCAAGGCATACAATTCTGCTTTGTTGTCATAAAGAAGCCTGACTTCATATCTTTAAAAGGAAGAACTGTTGTAATATTTTCAAGTCCTTCTGGGATATCCATATGGAAGTCACATATTACATCTTGGTCTTTTGCCTTACCTTTAAAATAAAGTGTTCTGCTTGTTTCTTTTGTATCAAATTCAAATTCTGCTTTTCCTAAAAAGCTTTCAACTGTATATTTGAGGTTGTTCGGCACGTCGCCCTTTGGTGGCATTTTATATTTTTCTCTACCACCTAAATAAAGAATAGTTGCATCGCAAACTGTGTTTGTATCGTGCTTTCTGTCGTGCTGCTTGTTATGTAAATCAATAAGCTTAGCACTTATAAATCCACCAAATGAAATATTTGCAAAGTTCAACTGAACTGCATATTTACCATTAGAAATCTGATAAAAATCCCACTCTTTGCTACGCATTTTTGGAACAACCTGACTTCTGTCATACTGGAATACGTTATGTCTTGCCCAGCCTGGTGCCACTAAATTACCATTTTCATCAAGTAATTTTGTAGGCTCTGTGTACTCTTTTTGCACACTCTTAACTTCGCCATTTAACCATGTAGGATATGTTCTTTTATCAACAGCCATTGTCAAAACCTCCTAATTTTTCTCGTATAATAATATAAATATAACACATTTCACACAATAAGGCAATATATATTTAAATTGACAATAATTTACAAACACTATATAATATTTATATTACTATACCAAAGTAGTTGAAAGGATTTTAAAAATGTCTTTAGAAATTTTCATAACAAAATACAAAGCTCAATTACAGGCTCTTTTACCAAGCAGTGAGGTTGAATATGAATTACAAACAGAAAATCCAATTAAATTTACAGATTCTGAAAACGTTAAATTAGCATTTGCTGCTATTGCAGATACTCACTTTTCTAAAAAGGAATATCTTGCACATAATGTAGAAAACTGCTTTAAAGATATTTTTAATTCAAGTGAAAAGTTTGATGCATTACTTATGGCTGGTGATATTGCTGAGCTTGGTAAAAAAGGTGAATACAAAAGATTTTTCCAAGTTTTTGATACATACAAAGATAAGTTAAAGCTCTTTATTACAATGGGTAATCACGATGTTCGTTTACAGTACAGACGTAATCAAAGAATTATTATGGACAAGGTAAATGAATATCTTAATATCGATACTAACAGAAAAAGCTTCTATTCTTATGATTTGAACGGCTACACATTTATTGTTATAGGTACTGAAAAGAGAGTTCTTGAAAAAGCCTACATAAGTAAAGAGCAAATAGAGTTTTTAAGAAAAGAGCTTGAAAGAGCAACAAAAAACAACAAACCTGCTTTTGTTATGTGCCATCAGGCATTTCAATTTACGCACGGACTTCCTGAAGTATGGAAAACTGGTGATATGGGTGAGCAATCTGACGAAGTGCGTGAGGTTATGGAGCAATTTAAAAATGTATTTTTCATTAACGGTCACCTTCACGGTGGTGTATTTGAAAAAACATTTGAGGTTTTAAATGAAGAAAACGGCGTTTATTCTTTGAGTGTTCCAGGCTATAGAAAGCCAAACAATTTCGGTGTTACCGATTTAGGTGTTGGCTACATCGGTGAGGTTTATGACGATAGAATTATATTCAAAGCCCGTAACTTTGTTGAGGGTAAAAATATCGATAGCGAATTTTCAGAATACATAATCCCATTAAAGAAATAAGGCGATGACAATATGAAAAAAGCAGTTAATGTAGAAACAAATAATTTTGATGCTTCACTTAAAGAGCAGATTTTAGCCGTAAAAAACGCTGGCTTTCAAGGTGTATTCTTTGATTGGAATGATACAGTTGAATTTGAAGAAACTGTTAACTTTGCAAGAGAAAACGGGTTAGAAATCGCTTCAATTCACGCTCCGTTTGATAATGTATGTGATATGTGGAATGAAGAAAAACCACCAATTTTTCACAAGCTTATAAAGTGTATTAACGATTGTGGCAAGCTTAACATAAAAACTCTTGTTTGCCATGTTTATATCGGCTTTGATACTGTTGCTAAAGTAACTGATACTGGTATTAAAAACTTCTCATTTTTAATTGATGAAGCAGAGAAATATAATTTAAATTTAGCTTTTGAAAATACCGAAGGCGTAGAATGTCTTTACGGCATAAAAGAGCAATTAAGCCACAGAAAGAATTGTGGCTTCTGCATTGACACAGGTCACGAGCTTTGTTATAACGCAGGATATGACTTGTTAAAAGATTTTGGTGATAAATTATTCTTCTTACATATCAATGATAATATGGGTGTCACTGGTGACAGAGTTTTCTGGACTGACGACTCACATATCATCCCATTTAAACACGGCAAGGTTAATTGGCAGAGATTTGTTGATAACCTTAAAAGACTTAACTGGAATGGCTGGATAAGTCTTGAACTTTGTGTGAAAAACAAACCAAATAAACACACCCACGATGATTTAATTGGTGTTCCGTGTGAAGCATTTTATAATATGGCTTTTGAAGCAGCTAAAAAAATTGAGGATAGTGTAAAAAATGACTGATTACGAAAAATTACACTCGGGTGAAATTTATGACCCGAATAATGAAGATATTTTTAAAGAGCAGATAAAATGTCTTGACAGACTTTACGATTTTAATGCCACAAGACCTACTGAACTTGATAAGCGTTCTGAAATGCTGAAAGAAATGTTAGCTGAGGTCGGCGAAAACTGTTACATTGAACCACCATTTCATTCAAACTGGGGTGGTAAGCACGTTCATTTAGGTAATAATGTTTACTTTAATTTCAATGCAACACTCGTTGATGACACACACATTTACATTGGGGACTACACAATGTTAGGGCCAAACGTAGTTATAGCAACTGCTGGTCACCCGATTTTACCAGAGTTACGAGAAAAGGCTTTGCAATACAACTTACCTGTACACATAGGTAAAAACTGCTGGCTCGGTGCTGGTGTTATTGTACTCCCCGGTGTTACTATTGGTGACAATACAGTAATTGGTGCTGGTAGCGTTGTAACAAAGGATATCCCATCAAATGTTGTTGCAGTCGGCAATCCTTGTAAGGTGTTAAGAGAAATAAGTGAACACGATAAAGAGTATTATTACAAAGACAGAAAAATTCAATATTAAAAGGAACAAGGTGATTCATTAACGAATCACCTTCTTCTTTTTATATTTTCTTTTTATTATAAATCCAGGTCATAAGTCCAATAAGCCCAATTGAACCTATCGAAACACCCATAACTGCAATTTGAAGAAACAATACAAATTTCTCAATCATATCATAATCAAAATATAATGAACTATTATTTGTTTCAAACAAGGCAAACATAATCGC
Organism: Acutalibacteraceae bacterium; assembly: GCA_045613085.1. Taxonomy (GTDB): domain Bacteria; phylum Bacillota; class Clostridia; order Oscillospirales; family Acutalibacteraceae; genus DTU089. Next base: position 12,137 of record JAZLAG010000022.1, read on the forward strand.
ACCGATAAACGCAACAACGATTAATGCTTTTGAAATTACAGATAACTTTTTCTTCAATTTTTCATTTTCTTTTGAAATACTATATAAATTATTAGCTTTTAGTAATCGGAAACGCATTTTATATATTATTACAATTGAAATTAACAAAGCAAAAGGTATGTATGAATCACACCTTGTAATAACACCTAATTTCTCGCTGACATACAAGAAAATTAATGATAGAGTATTTACTAAAGAAAAAAATCCCGAGAAGCAAAGTAAGTTTATAGTATTACTTGTTATTTCTTTTTTCTCTTTCTTCATAATTTTGAAGAGTTTTTTGGTTAAAGCGAAACAAATTAAAGAAATTATAGTACAACCTACAATTCCATAAACAAAACCCGGAAATCCTGTAAAGTCTATAAAAAGGCAAAAGATGAAATAAATCAAAAATGAAAGTGAAGATATTGTAACTGAGACAATAGATGCAGTTTTACTTGTTTCTAAAAACTTATCTTTGCTACTACTATCACAAATTTCTACTTCTTTTACAAATCGTTCTCCGTTCAGAAGTTCATCGGTTGTAATCTCATAAAACCTTGCAATCTCTGGTAATATTGTGATTTCGGGATACCCCTCATCACGCTCCCATTTACTTATAGTTTTGTTTGAGACGTTAAGGTTATCTGCAACCTCTTGTTGTGTTAAACCTTTTTCTTTTCTTAAATCAGTAAGAAAAGTTCCCATTGATTTTTTATCCATATTTTATTCCCCTTTAAATTTGCTAAGATACATCCCCGACGTCGTGTTTTGTTTCTTGCATCTTTATTTTCGCATAAACGAATAAAAAAATCAAGAAACTCTTTGTAGAAGTTATCTGCTAATCGTAGAACACAAGTATTATCAACGCTTTTCACGGTCAGTAGAAACAAAAACGGTGTAGTAGAATTGCTTCTACCACACCGAGTTTTTATAATTTAATTAGTTCTTTTAAGTGCTAATTATTCAACGATATCTGTAACAGCACCTGAACCAACTGTACGGCCACCTTCACGGATAGCGAAACGAAGACCTTTTTCGATAGCGATTGGAGTGATGAGTTCAACAGTCATTTCAACGTTATCGCCAGGCATACACATTTCTGTGCCTTCTGGAAGAGTGATAACACCTGTAACGTCAGTTGTTCTGAAGAAGAACTGTGGACGATAGTTGTTAAAGAATGGAGTATGACGGCCACCTTCGTCTTTAGAAAGAACGTAAACTTGACCTTTGAATTTTGTGTGAGGTTTGATTGAACCTGGTTTGCAAAGAACCTGACCACGTTCAATACCTTTTCTGTCAACACCACGAAGAAGAGCACCGATGTTGTCACCTGCTTCTGCATAGTCGAGGAGCTTGTGGAACATTTCAACACCTGTACAAACAGTTTTTGAGCTTTCTTCTTTAAGACCAACGATTTCGAGTTCGTCACCAACTTTGAGTTGACCTCTTTCAACTCTACCAGTAGCAACTGTACCACGACCTGTGATTGTGAATACGTCTTCAACAGGCATAAGGAAATCAAGGTCAGCTTTACGGTCTGGAGTTGGGATATAGCTATCTACAGCATCCATGAGTTCAAGGATTGGAGCATAAACGTCAAGTGAAAGGTCTTCAGCAGCGATAAGAGCCTGATGAGCTGAACCTTTGATGATTGGAGTATCATCGCCTGGGAATTCATACTCTGAAAGTGTTTCACGAACTTCCATTTCAACGAGTTCAAGAAGTTCTGGGTCGTCAACGAGGTCACATTTGTTAAGGAATACAACAATGTAAGGAACGCCAACCTGACGAGCAAGGAGAAGGTGTTCTTTTGTCTGAGCCATAGGACCGTCTGTTGCAGCGATAACGAGGATAGCACCGTCCATCTGAGCAGCACCTGTGATCATGTTTTTGATATAGTCAGCATGGCCAGGGCAGTCAACGTGAGCATAGTGACGAGCATCTGTTTCATATTCAACGTGAGCTGTGTTGATTGTGATACCACGTTCTCTTTCTTCTGGAGCCTTATCGATGTTTGCATAATCTTCGAATTGTGCATAACCTTTAAGTGAAAGAGTTTTTGTGATAGCAGCTGTAAGAGTTGTCTTACCGTGGTCAACGTGACCGATAGTACCAATGTTAATATGTGGCTTAGTTCTTTCGAATTTCTGTTTAGCCATTGTAATTTCCTCCTTTGTGTAACGCAATATTTTGCACGTTACTATAATAACAAAAAATTATAAATAATTCAATAGTTTTTTGAAAGATTATTTTGAGCGTTCGTCCATAATCTTTTCAGCAATGTTTCTTGGAACAGCAGCATAGTGACTTGGTTCCATAACATACTGACCACGACCCTGTGTTTTTGAACGAAGGTCTGTTGCGTAACCGAACATTTCTGAAAGCGGAACATGAGCGATAAGCTCTGCTGCACCGTTTCTGTCTTCCTGACCTTGTGGAAGGCCACGACGAGATGTAAGGTCACCAAGAACGTCACCGATGTATTCACTTGGAACAACAACTGTAACTTTCATAATTGGCTCCATAAGAACTGGAGATGCCTTTGCCATAGCCTCTTTGAAAGCCATAGAACCAGCAGTTTTGAAGGCCATTTCTGATGAGTCAACCTCGTGGTATGAACCATCATAAAGTGTAACCTTAACGTCAACAACGTTGTAACCAGCAAGAACACCAGAAAGCATTGCGCCTTTAATACCAGCTTCTGCAGGGCCGATGAATTCCTTAGGAATAGCACCACCAACGATGTTGTTGACAAACTCGTAACCTTTTTGTTCGTTAGGTTCGATTTTAATTTTAACGTGACCGTATTGACCGTGACCACCAGACTGACGAGCAAACTTAGTATCAGCATTTGCTTCAGCAGTGATTGTTTCTCTGTAAGCAACCTGAGGTTTACCTACGTTAGCTTCAACTCTGAATTCACGAAGCAATCTGTCAACGATAATTTCAAGGTGAAGTTCACCCATACCAGCGATGATAGTTTGACCTGTTTCACCGTCAGTATAGCATTTGAATGTTGGGTCTTCTTCAGCGAGTTTTGCAAGAGCAATACCCATCTTTTCTTGACCAGCCTTAGTCTTTGGCTCAATAGCAACACGAATAACTGGCTCTGGGAATTCCATAGATTCGAGAATAACTGGGTGAGCTTTATCGCAAAGTGTATCACCAGTAGTTGTTCTCTTAACACCAACAGCAGCAGCAATATCACCTGCATAGCAGCAATCGATATCTCTTCTGTCGTTAGCATGCATCTGAAGAATACGACCAATTCTTTCGTTGTCGTCTTTAACTGAGTTGTAAACTGTTGAACCTGTTTCGATTTTACCTGAGTAAACTCTGAAGAAGCAAAGCTTACCAACAAATGGGTCCGTTGCAATCTTAAATGCAAGAGCAGCGAATGGCTCTGAATCTGAAGAGTGACGAACTTCTTCTGCTTCTGTGTCAGGGTTAATACCTTTGATAGCTTCAACGTCTGTTGGAGCTGGCATATAATCGATAACAGCGTCAAGTAATTTTTGAACACCTTTGTTCTTGTATGAAGTACCGCAAACAACAGGAACCATGTTGTTAGCGATTGTTGCTTTTCTGATGCAAGTCTTAATTTCTTCAATAGTGAGTTCTTCACCAGCGAAGTATTTTTCCATTAAGTCATCATCTTGTTCAGCAACGTGCTCAATAAGCTCTTCACGATACTTCTGAGCAAGTTCTTTCATATCTTCAGGGATTTCTTCAATACGAATGTCTTTACCGAGGTCGTCGTAATAAACAACAGCGTTCATTTCTACGAGGTCGATAATTCCCTTGAAGTCTGACTCGGCACCGATTGGAAGCTGAATCGGAACAGCGTTACATTTAAGACGGTCTTTCATCATCTGGAGTACATTGTAGAAATCTGCACCCATAATGTCCATCTTATTAACATAAACCATTCTTGGTACTTTGTACTTATCAGCTTGTCTCCAAACAGTTTCAGACTGTGGTTCAACACCACCCTTAGCACAAAGAACTGTTACAGAACCGTCGAGAACTCTTAATGAACGCTCAACTTCAACTGTAAAGTCAACGTGGCCTGGGGTGTCAATGATATTGATTCTGTGTTTGTTCCAGAAGCAAGTTGTAGCAGCAGAAGTAATTGTAATACCTCTTTCTTGCTCTTGCTCCATCCAGTCCATTGTAGCGGAACCATCGTGAGTTTCACCTAACTTATGGTTAACACCTGTGTAGTAAAGGATACGCTCAGTTGTGGTTGTTTTACCCGCATCGATATGAGCCATAATACCGATATTTCTAGTTAATTCTAATGGTACTTGTCTTGGCATAATATCCTCCGAATAAATAGATGATTACCATCTGAAATGTGCAAAAGCCTTGTTTGCTTCTGCCATCTTGTGTGTATCTTCTTTCTTTTTGAATGCAGAACCCTGTGAGTTAACTGCATCTAAAATTTCGTTGGCAAGTCTTTCTTTCATTGTCTTTTCAGAACGTTGACGAGAATAGAGTGTGATCCAACGAAGACCGAGTGTCTGACGTCTTTCAGGACGAACATCGATCGGAACTTGGTATGTTGCACCACCTATACGGCGAGCTTTTACCTCGAGAACTGGCATAACGTTCTCCATAGCTGATTCAAAAACCTCTAAAGGTTCTTTGCCTGTTTGTTCTGCAATGATGTCAAAAGCGTCGTAAACAATTTTTTGTGCAACACCTTTTTTACCATCATACATAACATTGTTAATAAGCCTTGTAACAAGCTTAGAGTTGTAAAGCGGATCTGGCAAAACATCACGTTTTGCTATCTGGCCTCTTCTTGGCACTTCGCTTCCCTCCTTCATAATTATAATGATATCATAGGTACTCGAGTGACGTTGCTTCCCGTGGCGCCAATGGGAGGTGTTACAACTCTATAATAAAATAGGTTATATACTTACCATTGGTTGAATAAATTCAGCCTGCAAGAAGATTGTCCTTCAAATAAACTTCAAGCGACAAATTATTTTGCTGCTTGTTTTGGACGCTTTGCACCGTATTTAGAACGAGATTGCATCCTGTTGGCAACACCTTGAGCATCAAGTGTACCTCTAATAATGTGGTAACGAACACCAGGAAGGTCCTTAACACGACCACCACGGATAAGTACCACGCTGTGCTCTTGTAAGTTATGACCCACACCTGGAATGTAAGCAGAAACTTCAATACCATTTGTGAGACGAACTCTGGCAAGTTTACGAAGCGCTGAGTTAGGCTTCTTAGGTGTGTCAGTCTTAACAACTGTGCAAACACCTCTCTTTTGTGGAGAGTTATTGTTTGTAAGAACATTCTTCTTTGAGTTAAGACCTTTACCGAGTGCTGGAGCTTTTGATTTCTTTTCAAGAGTCTCTCTTCCGTTGCGTACGAGCTGATTAAAGGTTGGCAAGTATTTCACCTCCGAAAATTTAATGTATATGCAAGGAGAGGGCATACCTCTCCTACACATGCAAGAATAAATTTACCATTTTAAAACGACTTTGTCAACACTTAACAAAGATTAAATTTTAAAATCGTTAAAATGCACAACTTTTAGCAGAAATTAATCACTCTGCTTGTTCTTCTGTTGCACTAACAGCTTCCATAATGCCTGCTAAGCTTTTATCTGTTAAAAGCTCCTCGGCATAATTTGGTTCTGTAGAAACAATGTCAACATCATTGTAACACTTCATACCGGTACCTGACGGAAGAAGCTTACCAATGATAACATTTTCTTTAAGACCAAGAAGCGGGTCAACCTTACCGCGGATTGCGGCATCTGTAAGAACCTTAGTTGTTTCCTGGAATGATGCTGCTGAAAGGAATGATTCAGTAGCAAGAGAAGCCTTAGTAATACCGAGAAGAACTGGTGAATATGTTGCTGGAACAAATTCCTCACCTGTAGCTTCACATCTTGCCTTAGCTGCTCTGTTAGCTGCATTGAATTCCCTCTTTTCAACTGATGTACCCTGGAGTAAATCTGTTGAACCTGGTTCTTCAACCTTAACTTTGCGCATCATTTGACGAACTATAACCTCGATATGCTTGTCGTTGATATCAACACCTTGCATACGATAAGTCATCTGAACTTCTTTAATAAGATAATTGTGAACTGCATCTACACCGAGAACTGCAAGAACATCATGTGGGTTGACAGCACCCTCTGTAAGATGCTGACCTTGCTTAATGTGAACACCTTCAATAATTTCAGGACAAAGTCTTGCATCGTAAGGAATAAGATATTTCTTAACATCGTCCTCACCTGTAACAACAACATGCTTACTCTTTTTGATTTCTTCAAATGAAACAACACCTGAAATTTCACTGAGCATAGCAAGTGTCTTTGGCTTTCTACCTTCGAAGAGCTCTTCAACACGAGGAAGACCCTGTGTAATATCGGCTGATGAAGCAACACCACCAGTGTGGAATGTTCTCATTGTAAGCTGTGTACCTGGTTCACCGATTGACTGAGCAGCAATAATACCAACTGCTTCACCAACAGTAACAGGACCAGCAGTTGCAAGGTTTCTACCATAACATTTAATACATACACCATGTTCAGATTCACAAGTAAGAAGTGAACGGATTTTAATCTTTCTATCCTCAGCGTTTTCTCTTGCGTTAACAATTTTTGCAATCTGAGCAGCTTTTGCATCAGTGAGCATTTCTTCTGCTGTAGCAATTACTACGCCGTTTTCGTCGCAGAAATCTTCAAGAAGATATCTGCCTGTAAGTCTTTCTTCCAATGGCTCGATAACATCGTTACCATCTTTGATATCGTAAACCTCAAGACCATCGTGACAGTGGCAATCTTCTTCACGGATAATACATTCCTGAGAAACATCAACAAGACGTCTTGTAAGATAACCAGAGTCAGCAGTACGAAGAGCTGTATCGGCAAGACCTTTACGAGCACCACGAGAGGAAATGAAGTATTCAATAATATTAAGACCTTCACGGTAGTTAGCTCTGATTGGAATTTCGATAGTTTTACCTGCTGTGTTAGCAATAAGACCACGCATACCTGCCAACTGACGAAGCTGTGAGTCAGAACCACGGGCACCAGAGTCAAGCATCATAAAGATTGGGTTATATGGATCCATAGCGTTACGAAGCTCTGAAGAAACATTCTTTGTACATTCTTCCCAAGCTTTAATAATGCTACGAGAACGGTCTTGGTCACTAAGGAAACCAAATTCATAGTTTTCATTGATAACGTCAATCTTAGCTTCTGTTTCTGCAAGATACTGAGCTTTCTTTTCAGGAATTGTAGCATCACAAACAGCAACAGTAATACCGCTTCGTGTTGAATACTTGTAACCCTGTGCTTTAACAGCATCAAGAACCTCAGCAGATTTTGCAGTACCGTGAACACGGATACAACGCTCAATAATCTTACCAAGCTCTTTCTTATTAACAAGTTTATCAATTTCAAGTGCGAAGAGATTATCTGGATTGCTTCTGTCAACAAAGCCTAAATCCTGTGGAATTGGCTCGTTAAACATAACTCTACCAAGAGTAGTTTCAAGAAGCTTTGTATGAGTAACTCCGTCAACAGTTTTTGTCATACGGATTTTAATAGGTGCATGAAGACCTACATCACCCTCATCGTAAGCCATAATAGCTTCATCAAGGTTTCTAAATACCTTACCATTACCAATTTCGTCTGGTTTAATAATTGTAAGGTAGTAGCAACCAAGAATCATATCCTGTGTAGGAACAACAACAGGCTTACCATCTGATGGCTTGAGAAGGTTGTTAGCAGCAAGCATTAAGAAGCGAGCTTCTGCCTGTGCTTCTGCTGAAAGTGGTACGTGAACAGCCATCTGGTCACCGTCGAAGTCAGCGTTGAAAGCTGTACAAACGAGTGGGTGAAGTTTGATAGCTCTACCTTCAACAAGGATTGGTTCAAATGCCTGAATACCAAGTCTGTGAAGTGTAGGAGCACGGTTAAGCATAACCGGATGATCTTTAATTACGATTTCAAGAGCATCCCAAACCTCTGGACGAGCTCTTTCTACCATTTTACGAGCTGATTTAATATTATTAGCAATACCAAGCTCCCAAAGGCGTTTCATAACAAATGGTTTGAAAAGCTCAAGAGCCATTTCTTTAGGAAGACCGCATTGATAAAGCTTGAGTTCAGGACCAACAACGATAACTGAACGACCTGAGTAGTCAACACGCTTACCTAAAAGGTTCTGACGGAAACGACCTTGCTTACCTTTAAGCATATCTGAAAGAGATTTTAATGCACGGTTGTTAGGACCTGTAACAGGTCTGCCACGTCTGCCGTTGTCAATAAGTGCGTCAACAGCTTCCTGTAACATTCTCTTTTCGTTGCGGATAATAATCTCAGGTGCACCAAGCTCAAGGAGCTTTTGAAGACGATTATTTCTGTTAATAACGCGTCTGTAAAGGTCATTAAGGTCAGATGTAGCAAATCTACCACCGTCTAATTGAACCATAGGACGAATATCTGGTGGAATAACCGGAATTGCATCAAGAATCATCCACTCAGGACGATTACCTGATGAACGGAATGCTTCAGCAACCTCAAGTCTTTTAAGAAGTCTTATCTTCTTCTGACCTGCAGCATCCTGGAGTTCTTCTTTTAATGAAGCACATAATGCATCAACATCAATTTCAGCGAGAAGTGTCTGGATAGCCTCCGCACCCATACCTGCCTTAAATGAATTAGCATCATATCTTAATACCATATCATCGTATTCTTTATCGCTTAAAATCTGATATTTCTCAAGTGGAGTATCACCTGGGTCAATAACAATAAATTTTGCAAAATAAAGAACTTTTTCAAGGTCGCGGTGAGATATATCAAGCATAAGACCCATTCTTGATGGTGTGCCCTTGAAATACCAGATATGCGAAACAGGAGCTGCAAGCTCAATGTGACCCATTCTTTCGCGTCTTACCTTATTTTTTGTGATTTCAACGCCACAGCGTTCACAAACCTTACCTTTATAACGGATTCTCTTATACTTACCGCAATGACATTCCCAGTCCTTTGTAGGTCCGAAAATCTTTTCGCAGAAAAGACCATCTCTTTCCGGTTTAAGGGTACGGTAGTTAATTGTTTCCGGCTTCTTAACTTCACCGTATGACCACTCTCTTATCTGGTCAGGTGAAGCAAGACCGATTTTTATTGATTCAAAATCTATATTGTTATCTTCAATTGTTTCAACTTTTGAAGCGTATGCCATATATGAATTACCCTTCTTCCTATTTAAAATAAAGCACTAATTATTCATCCATATCGTCGTCGGTGTAACCGAAGTCATCACCGTCATCTTCGTATCCGAATTCGTCATCCATAGCGAAATCATCATCTTCATCGCCCATATCTGGGATATAATCTTCGCCATCCTCATCTTTGATGCCGTAGCCTTCTGCACCCTCAGCATCATTAACATTTCTGAATGCTTCATCGTCAACAGTTGGAAGATTGATTTCATCATCAAAGTTCTGCTTTAAATCAATTTCGTTATTATCCTTGTCAAGCACACGAATATCAAGACCGAGAGATTGAAGTTCTTTAATAAGAACCTTGAAGGACTCAGGAACACCTGATTTCGGTACATTAAGACCTTTAACAATTGATTCATAAGTCTTAACACGACCAACAACATCGTCAGACTTAACTGTGAGAATTTCTTGAAGAGTATATGCAGCACCATAAGCTTCGAGTGCCCAAACTTCCATTTCACCGAAACGCTGACCACCGAATTGTGCTTTACCACCAAGTGGTTGTTGTGTAACGAGTGAGTAAGGACCTGTTGAACGAGCGTGAATCTTATCGTCAACAAGGTGGTGGAGCTTAAGATAATACATGACACCAACAGTAACAGGGTTATCGAACTGACGACCAGTTCTACCATCTGTAAGCCATGTTTTACCATCTGTTGAAAGCTCAGCCTCTGAAAGTAAATCACGAATATCACTTTCGTGAGCACCGTCGAATACAGCTGTCATAACCTTAAAGCCAAGTGCACGAGCAGCATAGCCTAAATGAACCTCAAGAACCTGACCGATGTTCATACGAGAAGGAACACCGAGTGGGTTAAGAACTATATCAAGTGGAGTACCATCTGGTAAGAAAGGCATATCTTCTTGTGGAAGAATACGAGAAACAACACCCTTGTTACCGTGACGACCAGCCATCTTGTCACCAACGCTGATTTTACGTTTTTGTGCAATATAGCAACGAACAACCTTGTTAACACCAGGATTTAATTCATCGCTATTTGCTCTTGTGAATACCTCAACCTGAACAACTACACCATATTCACCGTGTGGAACACGAAGAGATGAGTCACGAACTTCTCTTGCCTTTTCACCGAAGATAGCTCTTAAAAGTCTTTCTTCTGGTGTGAGCTCAGTTTCACCCTTTGGTGTAACCTTACCAACAAGAATATCGCCTGAGTGAACCTCAGCACCAACGCGAATAATACCCTCTTCGTCAAGGTTTGCTAACGCATCCTCACCGACATTAGGAATATCTCTTGTGATTTCTTCTGGTCCGAGTTTTGTGTCACGAGCTTCTACCTCATGCTCTTCAATATGAATAGATGTGTAAACATCTTCACGAACGAGTCTTTCATTAAGAAGAACGGCGTCCTCGTAGTTGTAACCTTCCCAGGTCATAAAGCCAACAAGGGCATTTTTACCAAGAGAAATTTCACCCTGTGAGGTTGCAGGACCGTCTGCAATAACTGTACCTTCTTCAATTTTCTCGCCAATTTCAACTACAGGGCGTTGGTTTACACAAGTACCCTGGTTAGAACGCATAAACTTAATAAGCTCATAAGTGTCAACTTCGCCCTTATCAGTTGTAACCTCAACAGTTTTCGCACTAACCGCAGTAACTGTACCAGCGCGTTTAGCAAGAACAACAACACCACTATCTACAGCAGCCTTATATTCCATACCTGTACCAACTATTGGAGATTCTGTTTTAAGAAGCGGAACTGCCTGACGCTGCATGTTTGAACCCATGAGTGCACGGTTCGCGTCGTCGTTCTCGAGGAATGGAATCATCGCAGTAGCAACTGAGAATACCATCTTTGGAGAAACGTCCATATAATCAGCAACTGTAGGAGCAACCTCTCTGAATTCGTCGCGATAACGAACTGTAACACGGTCATTGATGAAGTGACCATCATCAGAAAGTGGTTCGTTAGCCTGTGCAACACAGTAGTTATCCTCTACGTCTGCTGTCATATATTCAACTTCGTCAAGAACTTTACCTGTTTTCTTGTCAATTTTACGGAAAGGAGCTTCAATAAAGCCATATTTATTGATTCTTGCGAATGTTGCAAGATATGAGATAAGACCGATGTTAGGACCTTCAGGAGTTTCGATAGGGCACATACGACCATAGTGGCTATAGTGAACGTCACGAACCTCGAAGCCTGCACGGTCACGAGAAAGACCGCCAGGACCGAGAGCTGAAAGTCTACGCTTATGAGTAAGCTCTGCAAGTGGGTTTGTCTGGTCCATAAATTGCGAAAGTGGAGATGAACCAAAGAACTCTTTAATTGCAGCAATAACTGGTCTGATATTAATAAGTGCGGAAGGAGTTGCCTTGTCTGGTTCTTGTGCCTGAAGAGTCATTCTTTCACGAATTACTCTTTCCATTCTTGTGAAACCAATTCTGAATTGGTTTTGAAGAAGCTCACCAACAGAACGGATAGGACGGTTACCAAGGTGGTCAATATCGTCTGTAGTGCCAAGCTCGTTACCAAGGCAGTTAAGATAGTTTATAGTAGCAAAAATATCATCTATTGTGATAGTTTTTGGAATAAGAGCGTCGCAGTTTTCTCTCATTTTTTCATAGAGTTCTTCACCGCTATCGCCATATTGGTTAATAAGGTCTGAAAGTACACTAAAGCATACTTTTTCATTAATAGCAATTTCTTCAAGCTGCTCTCTTGTAAAGCCCTTTACGAAATCCATTGGGTCAACCATACCGTTAGAAATAACTTTAACTGTTCTTTCTTCAACAGTGAGGAGTACTTCTTTTACACCAGCTCTGTCGATTTTTTCAGCCATTTCTTTAGATATTTTTTCGCCTTCATCCAAAAGGAGTTCGCCTGTCATTGGGTCAAAAACAGGAGCAGCAAGAATTCCACCTGCTATTCTTTCTTCAATAGCAAGCTTCTTATTATATTTATAACGACCAACTCTTGAGATATCATATCTGTGTGGGTCAAAGAAAAGACCATCGAGATGACTTTGAGCAGTCTCGAGTGTTGGTGGCTCACCTGGACGAAGCTTTTTGTAAACCTCAAGTAATGCTTCTTCTGTATTCTGAGTTGTATCTTTTTCGAGAGTTGCTTCAATTCTGTCGTCATCACCGAAGAATTCGCGAATTTCAGCATTTGAGCTAAGACCTAATGCTCTTATAAATGTAGTGATAGGAAGCTTTCTGTTCTTATCAATTCTTACATTGAATACATCATTCTGGTCTGTTTCGTACTCAAGCCAAGCACCTCTGTTAGGAATAACAGTTGTTGTGAAAAGCTTTTTACCATTTTTGTCAAAGGTATTGCCGTAGTAAACACCAGGAGAACGAACGAGCTGTGAAATGATAACACGCTCAGCACCATTGATAACAAAAGTACCGCTGTCAGTCATAATTGGGAAGTCACCCATATAGACCTCGTTATCCTTAATCTCGCCTGTTTCCTTGTTGTAAAGTCTGACTGTAACTCTTAAAGGAGCAGCATATGTTGCATCTCTCTCCTTACATTCAGTCACACTGTACTTCGGCTTTTCGTCCATTCGGTAATCTACAAAGCTAAGTACAAGATTGCCCGAATAATCCGTGATTTCATCAATATCACGGAAAACCTCTTTAAGACCTGTGTCAAGAAACCACTTATAAGAATTCTTCTGAACCTCAATAAGATTTGGCATTTCCATAACCTCATTGATTTCAGCAAAACTCATACGGGTATTCTTACCAAGCTTTACGGGTTTCACATTCGCCATAAGTTATATCACTCCGTTCCTATTTTTAACTCTTTTTCCACTATATAAGCTGAAAAAAGAAATATTTAACAAATTTCTGCTGGGAAAATTTTACACGTAAAATTTAAAACGTGTAAATTGTCACTTCTGCACAATAACAGAATAGCAAAATATGGTTAGCGACACTATTCCATTATTATAGATTTTACAAGTATATCACAACACTTTCAATTCGTCAAGAGAAAAATGAATTTTTCTTAAAAATTCATTTATAGTTGTTGGGTATTAGACATTAGGTGTTAGGTTTAGATTTTAGTAATAAAACAAACTACATTCTCTCATTAGCTTAAATTCTAAATGAAAGAATGTAGTTATCTTTATAATATTATAATTGCGTCTCAGACCCGAAATTCTGCACTCAGCATTCTGCATTCAAATCGCATCCTAATAATCCATAATTCCTAATTCCTATTTCCTAATAAAAAACAAAAAACTCGGTAGATTGCTCTACCGAGTGAATTTGTTTTATTAAACTTAAATTACTTAAGTTCAACTTTTGCGCCAGCTTCTTCGAGCTTAGCTTTTGCTGCTTCAGCATCTTCTTTAGAAGCTGCTTCTTTAAGAGTTGCAGGAGCACCGTCAACCTTAGCTTTTGCTTCAGCAAGGCCAAGACCTGTGATTTCACGAACAACTTTGATAACAGCAATTTTGTTTGCACCAACGTCTGTAAGAACGATGTCAAATTCTGTCTTTTCTTCAGCTGCTGCTGCGCCACCTTCAACTGGAGCTGCAACTGCAACTGCAGCTGCTGCAGATACGCCAAATTCTTCTTCTACAGCTTTTACGAGTTCTGAGAGTTCAAGAACTGAGAGAACTTTTAATTCTTCAACAATAGCAGTAATTTTTTCTGATGCCATTTTATTTTCCTCCTAAATTTGAGTCTTAAGACTCCATTAATAAAATTTAATTTTGTTTTAATTAGTTACAGCAATTATTCGGCTGCTGCTTCACCTTTATCTACGATAGCTTGAACTGCACGAGCAAATGATGCGATTGGAGCATTAAATACATTACATACAGTAGCAAGAAGAACTTCTCTTGATGGAAGTTTTGCGAGGCTATCGATTTTATCAAGGCTGATTACTTCGTTATCAAGGAAACCACTTTTAATTGTGAAATTTTCGTGAGTTGAAGCAAACTTTGCAAGAATTCTTGCAGCAGCTACATAGTCATCCTTAGATGTTGCAACTGCAGTAGTGCCTTTAAGACAATCTGTAAGACCTTCGAGTTCTGAACCCTTAACAGCGAGTTCAATCATAGTGTTTTTAGTAACTGTGTACTCAACACCTTCTTTACGAAGTTCTGCACGAAGAGCTGTATCGTCAGCAACATTGATACCTTTGTAATCTACGAGAACGCCGGCACAAGCACCTTGGAATCTCTCAGAGAGAGCAGCAACTTCAGCTTTTTTAGCTTCTAATACTTTTGCGCTTGCCAAAAAAATTCACCTCCGCTATGAGCGAAATTTATAATTAAAAATGCCTTTCACGCACAACACGAGAAAGGCATTAAAACACATAAAAATGTTAATTAACACAATTCCTCGGTAGGCGGTTTAAATCTTAAACCTTTAGGCATTTTGCACCTACTGTCTTTAGAACAGCATAGGTATATTAGCACAAAGTTTTGTGCTTGTCAACACTTTTTTATTATTCCCTGATTATTCAGCAGCAACTGCAGCGCCAGCAAGCTTTGCAGCGTTAACACGGATACCAGGGCCCATTGTTGTAGCAACAACGCATGAACGGATATAAGTACCCTTTGTTGCTGCTGGTTTTGCTTTAATAACAGCATCGAGAAGAGCATTAGCATTTTCTGCTAATTTCTCGCCACCGAATGAAGCTTTACCAATTGGGCAGTGAATAATATTTGTTTTGTCAAGACGGTACTCAATTTTACCAGCTTTTGCTTCTTCAACAGCTTTAGCAGCGTCTGGAGTAACAGTACCAGCTTTAGGTGAAGGCATAAGACCTCTTGGACCGAGAACCTTACCTAAACGACCTACGAGACCCATCATATCTGGTGTAGCGATACATACATCAAAGTCCATCATACCGCCCTGAATTTGAGCGAGAAGGTCTTCTGCACCTACGATATCAGCACCTGCAGCTTCAGCAGCACTAGCAGCATCGCCCTTTGCAAAAACAGCAACGCGAACTTTTTTACCAGTACCGTTAGGAAGAACAACAGCGCCTCTAACCTGTTGGTCAGCGTGACGAGAGTCAACACCGAGACGAATGTGCATCTCAACAGTTTCATCAAATTTAGCACTTGCAGTCTTTGCTGCAAGCTCGAGAGCTTCTGCTACATCATAGAGCTTTGTGCTATCTACGAGTTTTGCGCTCTCTACATATTTTTTACCATGTTTCATAGTCTTTTATTTCCTCCCTATAGAGTGGTTAAATCGGAATTTCCTCCCACCCGGGAGCATCAATCAACAACAGTAACGCCCATGCTACGTGCAGTACCAGCAACCATTGAAATAGCTGCATCGATATCTGCTGCGTTTAAGTCAGGCATTTTCTGCTCTGCGATTTTTCTTACTTGCTCTCCGGTAATTGTTGCAACTTTAGTTTTGTTCGGTACACCTGAACCGCTTTCAATACCACATGCTTTCTTAATAAGAACAGCAGCAGGTGGTGTCTTTGTAATAAATGTGAAAGAACGGTCAGCATAAACTGTAATAACAACTGGGATAATAAGACCCATGTCGTTCTTTGTACGCTCATTGAATTCTTTTGTGAACGCCATAATGTTTACGCCGTGTTGACCTAATGCAGGACCAACAGGTGGTGCCGGAGTTGCTTTACCAGCGGGAATTTGTAATTTAATAAGACCTACAACTTTTTGAGCCATGTTTTGCACCTCCAAAATTCGTGGTATGGCGGAACAAGAAGCTCGCCTTGCTCCTCCCACACGCGACAAAATGTCGCATATAACAGCGTTATTTAACGCTCGTTACCAAATTGATTTTAGCAGCTTATTCTACTGCATTCTGTACTTGATTGAGCTGGAACTCAACAAGTGTTTCTCTACCGAACATAGAAATAGTTACGCGAACCATATTCTTTTCGGTGTCAAGTGCTTCAACTACACCTGAGAAGCCTTCAAAAGGACCATCTGTAACAGTAACCATATCGCCTACATTATAAGTAACTTCAACGACTTTATTTTCAATACCGAGCTTTTCTACTTCTTTCTCAGTAAGTGGAACTGGTTTACTTTCAGGACCTACAAAGCCTGTAACTCCAGTAGTGTATCTGATAGCATGCCAGGTTTCATTTGGAACCTGAGGCTGGTTATCATCGTCATATTCAACCGCTAACTTAACAACAACATAACTTGGGAATATCATTCTCTCTACTTCGATTGTTTTGTCATCTTTAACTTCAACAACCTTTTCAAGTGGAATACATACATCAAGAATTTTATCGTGCATTTTACGGTTTTCGACGATTTTTGCTATATTACCTGCTACTTTATTTTCGTAGCCTGAATAGGTATGAATGACATACCATCTTGCGTCGTCAGCCATAGCGCACCTCCGAAATAATAAAGATTATTCTGCAGTTGTTTCCTCTGTTGTTTCTTCCTCGGAGTCATGATCATGACCTTCGTGGTTTTCTTCAGAGTCTTCTGTTACAACTTCTGTTACTTCAGTTTCATTTGCTGCATTGTTAAGTGCAGAAATTCCACCTGAAATTGCGAAGTCTATAATCCAGATACCCGCACCGAGAATAAGAACTGTTGCAAGCACAATACCTGTACTTTTAACAACCATCTTAGCATTCGGCCAAACAATCTTTTTTGTTTCACCTCTGAGGTCTTTGAAAAAACGAGCAATACCTTTACCGATATTTTTCGGGCTGAACTTAGAAGGAGCTTTCTTGCTCTTCTTTTCAGCTTTCTTTGCCTTTTTTGCGGCAACCTCGGCATCTGTTACTTTTTTCTCGTCAGCCATAAGTTACCTCCTTACTTTGTTTCCCTGTGGAGAGTGTGTTTCTTGCAGAATCTGCAGTACTTCTTCATCTCCAACCTATCCGGGTTGTTTTTCTTTTCCTTCATAGTGTTGTAATTGCGTTGTTTACATTCTGTGCAGGAAAGTGTAATTTTAACTCTCACGAACGGCACCTCCATTTTCTGATTAGCCTCCCTCTCTTAAATTAGGGCACAAAAAAAGAACCCTCTACGAGAGGTGCTATGAGTATATCACAAGGTTTTTTAATAGTCAAGCATTTTCTTAAAATATGTCAAATTGAATAAAAGAGACTGTCTTTTGAAGCCAAAAAATGCACCGATAGACAATTTATAATGTTTTTTTGCAATTTTTCGGTAAATTTCAAAATTTCTATTGGATTTTTTCTTTTCTTATTATATAATGTATGTGTATGTGTTTATACAATACATTATAGGAGTGATAATAATGGCTGGTAAATATACAGTTGCTTTATCAAAGCTCATCAGCGACAACGGTTTAGAAGTTGTTTATATGCCTGATAAACCACAAGAAGAACTTTTAATTCGTTCTCAGGATGTAAACAGACCTGGTCTTATGTTTGCAGGTTACGAAAAACACTTTGACCCTGAAAGACTTGAATTTTTAGGCCTCAGTGAAATGGACTATTTAAAAGAGCTGGACAACGAGACTATGGGTAAACGACTCCACACATTTTTCGGTCTTCGTCCCCCGGCTGTTATAGTAACACGCGGAATTGAAATTCCTGATTTATTTTTACAGCTTGCAGAGCAATACGAGGTTCCACTTTTAAAAAGTAATGTAACAACATCGGAAATAATGTCAACCGTTATTTCTTATTTAGGTGTTGAATTGGCTGAAAGAATTTCCCGTCACGGAGTACTTGTTGAGGTTTATGGTGAAGGTATTTTAATCGTTGGCGACAGTGCTGTTGGTAAAAGCGAAACTGCAGTTGAATTAATAAAACGCGGTCACCGACTCATTGCTGATGACGAGGTTGAAATCAAAAGGGTTTCATCAAAATCTCTTGTCGGCTCCGCTCCTGATAACAGTCGTCACTTTGTGGCATTACGCGGTATAGGTATTGTTGACGCCAGAAATATTTTCGGTATGGGTGCAGTTAAGCTCACCGAAAAAATTGATATGGTTATCCAACTCGAACAATGGGATTCTACTAAGTCTTATGACACACTGGGCACAGAAGATGTTTTTGCTACAATTTTAGGTATTAAGGTACCAGCAACAGTCGTTCCTGTTAAACCAGGTAGAAACCTTTCAATTATAATTGAAATTGCGGCTATGAATAACCGTCAGAAAAAGATGGGCTACAACGCCGCTAAAGAATTCTTACAAAGAGTGGGTATGGAAGATTTTGATATGCCACCAACAGAGCTTGAACTTTGGTTCTAGTAAAACTAATATATAATAAAACAGTAATAAAAACTTTTCGGAGGTATATAATTATGTATAGAATAGGTGTTGACCTTGGCGGTACAAATATCGCTACAGGTGTTCTTAATGAAAATAATGAAATTATTGGTCGCGGAAAAGTTAAAACCCGTGCACCTCGTCCAGCTCCTGAAATTTTCGACTCAATTAAAGAATCAGTTGAAATAGCTATTAAAGATGCTGGAATTTCAATCGATGATGTTCAATCAATCGGTATTGGCACTCCAGGTTCTGTAAATAAAGCCACTGGTGCAATTGAATTTTCAAATAATCTTCAATTTAATAATGTTCCAGCAAAAGAAATGCTTGAAGCAAGACTTAAAAAACCGGTTTATCTTGAAAACGATGCTAACTGTGCCGCTTTAGGTGAAGCTGTTGCAGGTTGTGGTAACGGTGTTAAGGATTTTGTTGCTGTTACCCTTGGTACAGGTGTTGGTAGTGGTATTATTATTGATGGCAAAATCATCCGTGGCTCTAACTACTGCGGCGGTGAAATGGGTCATATGGTTATAAATGTTGATGGTATTCAATGTAACTGTGGCAGAAAAGGTTGCTGGGAAAAATACGCTTCTGCAACAGCACTCGTTTCACAAGCTGTTGAAGCTATGCAGAATAATAAAACAAGTCTTCTCTGGAAAACTTGTGATGGTGACCTCAACAAAGTTGAGGGAAAAACAATTTTTGATGCACTCGACTTAGGTGATGCTACTGCTAAAGAAGTTGTTGACAGATATCTTTATTATGTTTCTGTTGGTATCGCTAACATAATCAATGCTCTTCAACCTGAAATCATCTGTGTTGGGGGTGGCATAAGTGGACAGGGAGAAAAAATCCTTCGTCCTATAAGAGCACATATCACAGATGAGCGTTACAGCGTACATTCAAATAAACAAACGATTATTCTCCCTGCTCAATTAGGTAACGATGCGGGCATTATCGGTGCCGCACTTCTTGATGAATGATGGTGATTGATATTACTGAATTAAAGAGAATAGCAACTGAATATGGTTGTAAATTCATAGAAAACGCTTCCATGAAGAATTACACAACCTTTAAGACGGGTGGTAATTGTCCGCTTCTCATATCACCAAATTCAGTTACTGTATTAAGTAAAATTCTTGAAGAATGCAATAAAGAAAATTTGCCTTACACAGTTTTAGGTAACGGAAGTAATGTTTTAGTAAGCGATGATGGTTTAAATAGTATTGTTATTCATATCGCCGATGATTTAAACAAAATAACATTACTCGACGAAACAACCTGTTTTTGTGAAGCTGGCGTAAAGCTTAGTACACTTTGTAATTTCGCTCTTAAACATTCTCTCACAGGACTCGAATTTGCATACGGAATTCCAGGCTCTGTAGGTGGTGCTGTATTTATGAACGGTGGTGCCTATGGTGGCGAAATGAAAGATGTTGTCACAAAGGTTTATCATATTGATAAAGATGGTAACGAAGGTTGTTTAATTGGTGATAATCTCGCATTCGGCTATCGTACATCTGCCTATGAGCACAATGGTTACATTATTACAGGTATAGAAATAAGCTTAAAAAAAGGCAATCAGTCAGATATCAAAGAAAAAATGACTGAGCTTTTAGGTAGAAGAAAAGATAAGCAGCCACTAGAATATCCTAGTGCTGGTAGCACCTTTAAACGCCCTGAGGGCTATTTTGCTGGTGCTCTTATTGAAGAATGTGGATTAAAGGGCAAACAGATTGGTGGTGCCAGAGTCAGCGAAAAGCATGCTGGTTTTGTCATCAATTACGACAACGCCACTTCAACCGATATTTTAGAACTTATGGATTTTATAACAGAAACCGTAAAAAGAGAAAAAGGTGTTACACTCACACCAGAAGTCAGAATTTTGAGGTAATTTATGTCATTCTCAACGGATATTAAAGAAGAATTATGTGAATTGCAAACCGCCTCTGCCTGTTGCAAAAAGGCAGAGGCTTTAGGTATGCTTATTTTTAGTAGGTCTTTTTCACTTTCTGAAATGACCTTTATGACTGAGCTTAACTGTGTTGCTCTGCACTACTGCGATTTAATAAAAGAACTGACAGGTATTACCCCTGTTATAGCTTACTCTAAAGCAGGAAATCACAAGGTGCGTATTGATAGCAAGGATGACCGTAAAAAAATCCTTGAATTCTTCGGTTATACAGGGAAAGAGGTTTCTCTTTCCATTAACTTTGCCAATTTTGAAAACACAGATGAAGAAGAAAATTGTTGCTACGCTTCTTTTGTACGCGGTGCATTTTTAATCTGCGGTAATATTACAAACCCAGAAAAAGAATATCACCTTGAATTCAATATTTCCAGAATGAAATTAGCATCTGAATTCTTATCAGTCTTAAATGAAATAAACCTTAATATGAAAACACTTGTCAGAAACAACACTCAGCTTGTTTATTGCAAGGAGTCTGAAACTATTGAGGACTGTTTAGGCAAAATAGGGGCTACAAAATCATTCTTTTTCCTTATGGAAACAAAGGCAATGAAGCAGGTTAAAAATAAAATTAACCGACGCACCAATTTTGAGGCTGCAAATTTAAGCCGCACCATAGAAGCTGGTATGGCACAAATTGAGCTTATTGAGCATATTTTATCTAAAATAAAATTAACCGATATGACAGAGGATTTAGCAGAACTTTGTACATTAAGACTGGAAAATCCAGAAGCATCAATTGACGAGCTCGGCAAAATGATGTCAACTCCCCTCTCTCGTTCTGCGGTAAGTAGACGGTTAAAAAAATTAAAGGATATAAAAGAGGAAATTGATAAAAGATGAAAGAATTTACAATAAAAAAGAATGATGCTGGTCAAAGACTCGACAAATATCTTACAAAATCATTTCCGCTTTTACCTCAATCTCTTATGTATAAATATATAAGAAGCAAACGAATCAAGCTAAACGGCAAACGTGCTGAAATAAGCTATAAGCTACAGGAAAATGATATCATCTCTCTATATATAAATGATGAATTCTTTGGAAGCAAAGAGCCAAAATACGACTTTTTATCTGCAGGTAAATCGCTTAAAATTGTATATGAGGATGAAAACATTTTACTTTGCGACAAACCACAGGGGCTTTTATCTCACCCTAACGAGGGAGAATATAACGACACTGCTATTTCAAGAATCAAGCGTTATCTTTACGAAAAGAAAGAGTATCTGCCAGACAGTGAAATGAGCTTCACTCCCGCTTTAGTCAACAGAATTGACAGAAACACAGCAGGCATTATAATTGCCGCAAAAAATGCAGAGTCTTTAAGAATTCTCAATGAGAAATTAAAACAACGTGAGCTTCACAAATTATATCTTTGTGTGGTTATTGGCACGCCAAGGCAAAAAGAAGGTATTTTAAAAGATTATCTTCAGAAAAACGAAAAGCAAAACAAGGTTTATATTTCAGATAAAAAACAAGCAGACAGTAAAGAAATTGCAACAAAATATAAAGTACTCTCTTCTAAAAATGGTCTTTCCCTTGTTGAAATTGAATTACTCACAGGCAGAACCCACCAAATAAGAGCTCACATGAGTTCATTAGGTCATCCGCTTTTAGGTGATGGTAAATACGGCACAAATGAGCAAAACAAAAAATTCGGTGGCTACAAAAAGCAATTCTTGTGTTCATACAAGTTAGTTTTCGATTTCACCACCGATGCTGGTATATTAAATTATCTTAACCATAAAGAATTTCAGGTTGAAGACGTCTGGTTTAAACAGGCATTTTTAAATGGTGAGTTATAAAAAATAAACCCGATTGATAAACTGATTTATCAATCGGGTTTATAATTTTATTCTTTTTCTGCCATTTCAGCTTTTATCTTCTTAGCCTTCTCAAGAAGCTCTCTTTCAGCAATCTTCTCTTTGATTTCTTGTTCCTGTTTAACTTGTTTCTTTTGATATCTGAAGTACCATACAACACAGATAACAACAAATATTGCTGCAACCGCAATAATAAATACTGCTGAACTTTCTGTAACATTGATAGTAACTAAATCGTAATTAAAATAGTAGCAACCATCAAATACATTTTCTGAATATTCAGTAAGGTTACTATTTACTTCAAACTCACGAAGTTCGTTACAAGAAGCAAACGCATAATCGCCAACTGATCTTGCACCAGCAGGAAGAGTAACTGTGAGA
This sequence comes from Acutalibacteraceae bacterium, assembly GCA_045613085.1. GTDB lineage: Bacteria > Bacillota > Clostridia > Oscillospirales > Acutalibacteraceae > DTU089. The sequence continues at coordinate 34,788 of JAZLAG010000022.1, forward strand.
AGTGCATCACAATCAAGGAAGCTTTCTGCACCAATTCTTTCAATATTATCTGAGAATGTTATTTCTGCAAGGTTATCGCAGTTATAGAACGCTCTGTCTGCAATATTTTTAATATCCTCAGCAACTGAATATCCACCATGTTTACCAGCTGGATATAAAGCAAGTGTATTAAAGTTACCTTCTTCGTCAGCTGAAATAACAACACCCTCAACTGATTTTAATTTTGCATTACCCTCAACAACAGTTACTGCCTCAAGTGCTGTACAACCATAGAAGCTTAATGGGTCAACCTCAGTAAGAGTAACAGGAAGTTCAATAGAGATGAGTTTCCCACAACCCTTGAATGCAAATTTTCCAATTGTTTCAACTGAACCTAAAACTACCTTGCCAAGTGAAGAGCAGTTAAGGAATGCATCTACAGGAATATTTTTAACTGTTTCAGGAATTGTAATTGACTGGAGATTTGAACAATCTTTAAATATACCCTTGCCCATTTCTACAAGATTCTTTGAAAGTGCAATCTTTTTTAGAGAAGCAACATTCTGGAATGCATTGTTACCTATTACTGTCACACTTTCTGGAATAACGATTTCTGAAACCGCAGAATCCATAAATGCTTTTGCACCAATTGTTTTTACAGTGTTTGGAATCGTAACTGCTTTTACAGTTTTATTGTTTATAGCCATATCAGCAATTGCTAAAGTACCATCAGCAACTTTAACTTCTGAAACATTACCAGTAACTTTGTAAAGAACTTTACCAGCATAAATAGCACCAGCACCCTGTGACTTATACCAAGCAGTAGCATCAAGAGCAAAGCCTTTTACATTGTTAAGTGTTTCTGGGAATGTAATATCTGCAATGCCACCAGCTAAATCAAAAGCATTAGCTTCAATTGTTTCTGTGCCGTCTGCAATTTTGAGTTCTTTAAGTTCATTGTTAGCAACTGCTACAAGTGATTTACCATCTGCTGTGTAAATAGCACCAGCAGCTACTTTATAATTTGCATTATCATTTGCAAGAGCAATTTTCTTAAGAGCCTTACAACCTGTAAATACTGTAATATCAAACGAATTTACATTCGCAGGAAGATTTATTTTAGAGAGTGCCGCACAATTCATAAATGCACCTGCACCAAGTTTCTCAAGATTTTCGCCTAAAACAACATCTTTAAGTGCTTTGTTATTAGCAAATGCTTCGGAACCAAGTCTTACAACACCATTACCAACATTAACAGTAACAAGACCTGTATTTTTAAATGCTTTTGTTGAAACATCACGAACTGCATCTGGAAGACTGATTTCTGCTAAAGATTTTGCACCCTCAAAAGCAGATTTACCAATATATGTAACTGCAGAACCGAGTTCAATTGATTTGAGCTTATCAGCATTTTTAAATGTTTCTGCATTAATTACTGTTACTGCTTCTGGAAGTGATATTGAAGTGATTTTTGAGCCTTCAAACGCATTATTTCTAATTGTATTAAGAGCAGAATCTTGTGGAACTGTTAAATCTGTAAGAGTTGCATTTTTAAATGCACCCTCTCTGATTTCTTCAACGCCCTGTGGAAGTGTAAATGCACCTTTTTTAGCAACAGGATAAACAATTAAACTTCTACTATTTTTATTATAAAGAACGCCATCAACAGTTGAAAATTCCTTATTCTTTTCAACTACAACAATTGATTCGAGAACTTTATTTCCAAGGAAGGCATCCTTACCAATTGAATTCACATTCTTACCAAACTCAATAGTTTTAATTGCTGTACCCTCAAATGAGCGTTCACCAATTTCACTGAGTGTTTCGTGAAGACTTACTTGTGAAAGTGAAGTACAACCTGAAAAGCTTTCATAACCAATTGTAGAAATTGTACACTCTGAGAAATCTGCCGCCTTAAGTGATGAACAGCCTTTAAATGCACCAGCTCTGATAATTGAAACTGCAGTATCGCAAACCATTGTTTCGAGATTTACACAATTCTGGAAAGCGTAAAGACCGATTTCTTCAACATCAGGGCCAAATTCTACTGATTTGATTTGTTCACAACCTAAAAATGCATAAGGTTCAATAATTGAAACACCTTCAGGAATTACAAGGTTTGTTATGTCACCTTTGTAGCCATAACAAATTCTACCAAATGCTAAAGCACCATCTGGCTGACTTTCTTCCCACGCAGTACCTGTTAATGCATCAGGTGAAACACTCTTTAAGTTTTTGTGATATTGAACATCAAGGAGTGACGAACAACCATAAAAAGCACGAACAGGAATATTAACAACTGTATCTGGAATTGCTACTTCAACTAAAGAAGTACAACCTTCAAAAATAGATTCACCGAAAGTTGTAACTGATTTAATCGCCTTAACCGCTTTAAGTGAAGTACAACCCATAAATGCTCTGTCACCAATTTTGGTAACATTAGAGTTCATTTTAACCTCAACAATTCTGGTGTTGTTCATAAATGCTTCGTCAGCAATTTCGATAACTTTCAAGTTATTGATTGATGATGGAATTTTAACCTCTGTTTCAGTTCCTACATAACCAACTAAAATTGCCGCTGAACCGTCAGATGTTCTGACATACTCAAAGCCGTTATCGCTTTTTTTGTTAAGTTCAATTTCTTCCTTGGAAAACTCAATTACCTCGTCTTCCGCAAAAGCAACGATTGGAGTGACAAACATAAAAGCGAATACTAAAAGAAACGCTAAAATGGCACTCAAAGGTTTTTTCAATGCTGTCATATAACACGCATCCCTTCACATAAATTTCTGCATAATACAAACTATAATTACACTAGTTTACATACTGTAATATTATACAATAACCCCGTTCAGTTGTCAAGCAATCAGCAACCAACTGAACGGGGTTTTAAGGTTTAATTTTCACCAAATTTTTACTTTATTTTATGTGTAAGTTACACAGTGTCAGATTTTTCTACTGCACGAACTGTATTTTCAAGAAGCATTGTAATTGTCATAGGACCTACACCACCAGGAACAGGTGTAATGTAAGATGACTTTTTCTCAACATTTATAAAATCCACATCGCCACAAAGCTTACCGTCTTCATCACGATTCATTCCAACATCTATAACAACGGCACCTGGCTTTACCATATCTTCTGTTACAAATTTTGTTTTACCAACAGCAGCTACTAAAATATCAGCCGAAAGAGTCTCACTCTTTAAATCCTCTGTTCTGGAATGACAGATTTCAACCGTACCATTTTCTTTTAAAAGGAGCATTGCCATTGGCTTACCGACAATATTACTTCTACCTATTACAACACACTTTTTACCCGATACTGAAATATTATAAAACTTTAACATTTCCATAATCCCAGCAGGTGTACAAGGCAAAAATGTATAGTCACCTATCATAATATGACCTACATTTTCCGGATGGAATGCATCAACATCTTTCTTTGGAGAAATTGTATTTATAACAGCATCCTCATTTATATGCTTTGGCAAAGGTAACTGACATAAAATACCATTCACTCTGTCATCAGCATTAAGTTTTTCTACAAGTGCTTTAAGTTCTGCCTCAGTCGTGCTTTCTGGCAAAGCGTACTCAAATGACTCAATACCAACCTCAAGACATCCTTTTTTCTTGTTATTAACATAAACTCTTGATGCTGGATTTTCGCCAACTATAATCACCGCAAGACCAACAGATTTGCCCTGTTTTTTCAAATCTTCAACGCGACTTTTGATTTGCACTCGTTTTTCTCTTGCTACCTCTTTACCATCAATAATAATTGCCATTATTCTTCGTCCTTTTTATCTTCTTTTGCAAAATCGTTACTATCTTTTTCTTCTTTTAAAGGCTTGTTTTTCTTTTCCTTTTTCACTTGCTTTTCATCAGTAGGAAAGTAATCAACACCCTCAATTAACGCTGGCTTTTTCCTAAGACTCAAAAACTTTACTGCAAGAATGACCGCACAAACAACTACGATTGCTACAGATAAAACCTGTGAAACTCTTAAATCAGTGTTGCCTATATAAAGGCTATCTGTTCTAAGACCCTCTACCACTGCTCTTTCAAGACCATACCAGATACCATAGCAAAGGAATGTCTGACCACTGAATTTTCTGAATTTTCGCGTAATAATGTAAAGCACTAAAACGCCCAACATACACCAAGCGAATTCATAAAAGAACGTAGGATGAACAAAAAGATTATTTTCTTCAATATAAGTTGAAATATCCGCTACATTCTCAAGTCCGTAAAGTTCAGGGTGTGCTTCTATGTACGAAATGACTTTATCACTCATCATTCCGTAATTGCCATTTGTAAAAACGCCAAACGCCTCTTGATTAGCATAGTTACCCCATCTGCCAATACCCTGACCAATAAGAAGCGACATACCCGCACAGTCAAGTAAATTATAAAAGTTAAGCTTTTCTAATTTACAAGTAATAAATGCAGCAATAATACCACCTATAATACCGCCATAAATCGCAAGTCCACCACGCCAAATTTGAAAAATCTCTTCGGGGTGGAGGCTGTAATAATCCCATTCAAAAATAACATAATATGCTCTTGCACAAATTATTCCGCCGAACATACCATAGATTAAGACATCTACCATTTTGCTTAAATCCATCTTCCATGTATAAGCAATTCTACCACCAAAAAGTGCAGCTAAAACAAGGCCGAAAGCAATAATCACGCCATACCACTTAATTGAATATACCTGTCCGTTAATGAGAAACTCACAAAAAACGGATGAAACATCAAAAACATTCTCAACACCACCAAATGTAACTCTTGAGAAGTCTGCAAACCATTCTACCATAATAAAACAAGCTCCTATATATCTTTTGGCATAACTACCGAAAGCACTACCTTTTCACTATCAAAAGATTCTTTTAATAATTCATAGCAATACTCAGGTGTAATTTCTTGTAAAACTTTAAACTCTGAAAAAAGGTCATCCTTTTCAAAATGAGAAACAACAAGACCATTTGCAATTGTATCTACATCAGTAAACGCTCTTACAGTTTTACCATAATGCTTCTTTCTTACAATTTCAAACTCTTCGTTTGTGAAGCCTTTTTCTTTATATTCAGTTATTCTTTCATGGATAAGCTCTGCCACCCTTTTCGGCTCAAGTGACTCGCCAGAAAACATAGGACAAGCATAGCCGTGTCCGTTAAAATACTCAGTCGAAAAGGTATCGTTTATAAGACCAGAATCAAGAAGCTCTTTATATAAATCCGAGCTCTGACCCGCAACAATATCAAGAAGCAATGCCTTGCCTATAGTTTCTTTTATTGTTCTTTCTGGTGTTTTATGATTTTCTTTATACCCAAGACAAAAAACAGGTGTCACGAGAGCTAATTTCTCTTCCACATATTGATTTATAATGCTTTCTGGCTCATCCTTAAAAGCTCTTTCAACGGTAACCCTTTCCTCTTTTTCTAAAAGTCTGTCAGCAATTTCAACTACCTCTTCTGGTGTAACATTACCCGCAACAGCAAGAGCCATATTTGAAAGATTATAGAAAGTGTCATAACAATCAAATAGCATTTTTGCAGTAATCTGTGAAATAGATTGTTTTGTACCCGCAATATCAATTTTTACAGGATGATTGTGGTACATACCCGAAAGCATATTAAAAAGGCAGACCCAGTCAGGCAAATCCTTATACATATCAATTTCCTGACCGATAATACCCTGTTCTTTCTGTACAGTTTCCTCTGTAAAATATGGATGCTTTACAAAATCAAGCAAAATCTCAAAATTCTCTTTAAAATGACCTGTGCAAGTGAAAAGATAACAAGTTCTGTCAAAGCTCGTATAAGCATTTGCAGAAGCACCTGTTTTTGCATATCGTTGAAACGCATCAAGCTCTTCACTTTCAAAAAGCTTGTGCTCAAGGAAATGTGCAGTGCCCTCAGGGATTTCAATAAACTCATCTTTATCACTTCTTTTAAAGCGTGTATCTATAGAACCATATTTTGTACCAAATACAGCATAAGTTTGAGCATAATCCTTTTTAGGATACACAAAAATTTTAAGCCCTGACTTGTGGTCAATTGAATAATAGCCTTCGCCTAAAATATCATTTTTAATATATTCCATTATTCACAAGCCTCCACTTCATCTTCTGTCCCCGCTAACATAAACACTGTATCAAGTGTAACATCATTTGCAGCTCTTATAACATCCTCTTTTGTAACACCTTTAAACATATTTATATAATCTTCAGGATACAAATATTCACTATGCTCAATCTGAGTTGTAAACCACGAATCAAGCGCTTCTGGACTATCGCTGACACTCTTAAATGCATCTTCCAGTGATTTTTTAGACGACTCCAAATCTTCTTCTGTAAAATTACCTTTTTTTATTTCTTCAAGCTGGTCTAAAATTGCATTTTTAGCTTTTTCTTCGTTAAAGCTTTCTATACCACTCTGCACGAGCATAATACCTTTTGCTCTTAACATTCTTGAGGAACAGTAATAACAAAGACTCATTTCTTCTCTTACAACCTTAAAGAGCTTTGAATTAGGGTTCCCACCGAAAACATCTGACATAATTCTCTTTGCAGCATAATCATCATCGCGGTCTTTCATACCCATTCTGAAGCCTAAAACAAGCTTTCCCTGTTTAACAGGAGCAGTTTCTTTAACATAGGTAACATCCTCTGCTTTTTCTACATAGAGAGTTTCATTCTTAACAGGTGCTCGTTCAATGTCACCAGCATATTCCAAAAAGAGATTTTTAATATTTTCTGCTTCAACACTACCATTAGCACTAACAGAAAGAAGTACCTTCGCCTCTTTTAAAAGCTTTTTATAAGCTTTAGTGAGCTTTTCTTTTGTTATAGCATTTATATCCTCTACAGTACCTAATCTATTAATGCCATAGAGTTCTTCTTCACACATTATTTCTTCAAGTCTGTTTTTAGCATAAATCCTCTTATCGCTAATTTCAGCACCCAATTGCTCTGCTAAAAGGCGTTTTTCACTCTCTACCTCTGTTTCATCAAAATATTCGCCAACGAATTTAGGCTTATAAACAAGCTCAAATAAAACTTTGCAACACTCAAAAACAATGCTTTCATTATGAAGTGCAAAACGGTCATCAATAGAGCATACTGTAAGCTTCAAAACTTGATTTTCACCAATTTTTGAAACATCTACACCTATTTCTGCACCGTAAAGAGTTGCTAATTTCTTTTCAAGCATGGTTAAGGTAGGATATTTTTCAGATGAACGAGTAAGAATATTAGGAATTAACGCAAAAAGGGATGCATCTTCTGAAAGCGGAATCATAAAGCTCAAAGATGCACAAGCAGTTTTAAAGCCCTCTGCCTTAACAGTGCAGAATTCTGTGGCTTCGCCTATATTTTTAAAATCAAATGTGTATTTCAAAGAATCACTCCTAATGTTAATAGGGAGTATTTTACCACATTTCACTAAATATTTCCATACTTTTTTATTATTTTTCATACATTTCTCCTCGTGTTTCCAAAATCCTCTTTATTATTGCCAATTTTTACATATCTATACACTCGTTTCAATTGACAAACTGAAAACTATGTGATAATATATTGCAGTTAAATTACATTTTTCTTTTTAAAGGAGTTTTATAAATGTCAGGACATTCAAAATGGAGCACAATTAAAAGAAAAAAAGAAAAAACAGACGGAGCGAGAGCTAAAGTCTTTACGAAAATTGGTAGAGAAATTGCTGTTGCTGTTCGCGAGGGTGGTCCAGACCCTGCTGGTAACTCAAAATTAAAAGATGTTATTGCAAAAGCTAAGGCAAATAATGTACCTAATGAAAATATTGAAAGAATCATTAAAAAGGCTGCTGGCGATAACTCAACAGAAAATTACGAAAACATTGTTTACGAGGGCTACGGTCCTGCTGGTATCGCAGTAGTTGTTGAAGCTCTTACAGATAATCGTAACCGTACCGCTGGTGATGTTCGTCACTACTTTGACAAATTCGGTGGTAATATGGGTACATCTGGTTGCGTTATGTTTATGTTTGACCGCTTTGGTGTAATAATCGTTGAAAAAGACGGCGTTGATGAAGAGAAGCTTATGGAAGACGCTATTGAATGTGGTGCAACAGATTTCCTCACAGATGACGAAGAAATCTTCGAAATCCGCACAGAGCCTAACGATTTAGGTGGCGTAAGTGGCGACCTTGAAGCTAAGGGCTACAAATTTGTTTCTGCTGAGGTTGCATATATTCCACAGACATACACTCGTCTTGAAGACCAAGACCAGATGAAGCAAATGAGCAGAATGTTAGAAATGTTTGAAGATAATGACGATATTCAGGCAGTTTGGCATAACTGGGAAAATGAAGACGAGTACGAAGGATAATTTCCAATCGTTTTTCATATAAATTCTATTGATTTTTGAGTTTAAATAAGTTATAATACTTACCTAAAGCACACTCAGCTCCGTCATGCGACGAGTGGGTCCTGTGCGACGGGGCACCGTGAACCATGTCAGGCGGGGAACCGAGCAGCATTAAGCGGATAGTTCTGTGCGCCACAGTCCGCCTATTCGTCGTATGACCGAGTTGAGTGTTTTTTTGTTTAAGGAGTGAGTAATTTGCATAAGGCTTTATACCGAAAATGGCGTCCTCAGGTTTTCAGTGATGTTTCAGGTCAAGGCCACATTACAGAAACATTGATGCACGAAGTAGCTACTAACAGGCTTTCTCACGCCTATCTTTTTACTGGCTCCCGTGGTACAGGTAAAACAACTTGTGCAAAAATACTCTCAAAAGCAGTTAACTGTCTTAATCCACAAAACGGCAACCCCTGTAATGAATGTGAGGTTTGTCGTGGTATTGATGATGGTTCAATTTTAGATGTTACCGAAATTGACGCTGCAAGTAACAATGGTGTTGATAACATCCGTGATTTAAGAGAAGAAGCGAACTTCACTCCAGCTGTTGCAAAATACAGAGTTTATATAATAGACGAGGTTCATATGCTTTCAAGTGGTGCTTTCAATGCACTTTTAAAAACTCTAGAAGAGCCACCGAGCCATGTCCTCTTTATTCTTGCTACAACAGAAGTTCATATGCTTCCTGCAACCATTCTTTCAAGATGTCAGCGTTTTGATTTCAGAAGGATTCCGCCTGAAGATATTTCCAAAAGACTTTTACTTGTTGCAGAAAATGAAAACATTTCATTAGCAGAAGATGCAGCAATGCTTATTGCAAGAATTGCTGATGGTGCTTTGAGAGATGCTCTCTCAATTCTTGACCAATGTGCAAGCTTTAATGAAGCTATTTCAGTTACAACTGTAAGTAAGGCAGCTGGGCTTTTAGGCAGAGATTATCTTTTTGAAATTTCAGAAGCAATAAAAACAGAAAACAGTTCTGAGGTTTTAAACATTGTTGACAGGCTTCACACCTCTTCTTGTGATATGGAAAGACTTGTGAGCGAATTAGTCAACCATTTCAGAAATGTGATGATTGTAAAAACAACGAAAAAGCCCGAAGAATTTGTTGTTTGCACACCAGATGAACTAAATCGTTATAGAGAATTAGCTGATTCGTTAACTTATGGCACTATTCTTTATATAATGGAAACTCTCTGCACAGAATCTGCTCAGCTTAAATATAGCGCTCACCAAAGAGCGAAAGTGGAAACTATGCTTATAAGGCTTTGCTCCCCTAAGCTTTCAACTGACAATTCCGCTTTAATTGCAAGAATTGATGAGCTACAAGCACAAATTATGATGCTAAAAGCGGGCGGTACTCCTGTAACACCAGTGATTCATCAGCCACAAAAAACTAAAATTGTTCCAGAAGTTCAGAGTACTGAAAAAATCCCACCCGTTGCAGAAAGAAATGCGGAGTCAAGCCAAACACCTTTACAGAGCGAAAAACCGCAACCTACAATGCTTCCAGAGGTTTCACAACCAGCCGAACCACCAGTTAAACCAGTAATTATTGATGAACCAACATTACCAAAAACTACTGTTGATATGTCGCTCGTAACCGAGAGTGACAAGGCGCAACCCTTTACAGCTTGGGAGAATGTTTTAGAACAACTTTCTAAAATCAACAAGCCTTTGCATCCTGTTTTAGCTGGTTCGCAAGCTTTCAGGGCTGGCAATACAATTTTTATAAAAGCAAAGAACACTGCTTTCCCAGCTTTGTTTAAAGTAAAGATGAATTTTGAAGCAATTCAGGACGCAATCATACGAGCAACAGGTGAAAAATTAAGACCTGCTATATACACTGATGGCGAATCGCCTACCGCAAATGAAAATGCAGAACCTGTTGATGTGTTAATCGCAAAACTCAATAAAATGCAAATTGATTTTATTGTTGAAGAATAAATTTTCAAAAAGGACGGTACAATAATATGAAAGCAAGAATTCCTAACCAAGGCGGTAACTCACAAGCAAATATGATGAAAAAAATTCAAGATATGCAAAACGAAATGGCTCGTATTCAACAAGAAGTTGAAGAAAGCGAATTCGAAGCTTGCTCTGGCGGTGGTGCCGTTGAAGTAAAAGTAAATGGCAAGCACGAAATTCTTTCTGTTAACATTAAACCAGAGGTTGTTGACCCTGATGATGTTGAAATTCTTTCAGATATGATTGTTGCTGCAACAAACGAAGCATTAAGAAAAGCATCTGAGACAATGGAACAAAAAATGGGTGGCGTAACAAGCGGACTCGGTCTTCCAGCTGGTTTTGGATTCTAAGATATGGCAAACTATGATATTGCAGCTCTCGAAAAATTAGTAGAGCAATTCCAAAAAATCCCATCAATCGGCAGAAAAACTGCTCAGAGAATGGCTTTTCATGTTTTAGATTTACCAAAAAATGAAGCTCAGGAATTCGCCGATGCAATAATGGATGCACACACAAAAATACATCATTGTGCGTTATGTCACAATTTAACAGAAAATGAGCTTTGCCCTATTTGTGAAAGCGTTACGCGTGACCACACTCTTCTTTGTGTTGTAGAAGACCCGAGAGACATACCCGCTCTTGAGAGAACAAGAGAGTTTCAGGGTGTCTACCATGTATTACACGGCACAATTTCACCAATGAATGGTATAGGTCCTGAGCAACTCACTATTAAGTCTCTTGTAGAACGCGTTTCTAAGGGTGATATAAAAGAAGTTATTATGGCAACAAACCCAACATTAGAGGGCGATACAACCGCTATGTACATAGGCAAACTCTTAAAACCATTTGAAGTCAAGGTTACAAGACTTGCGTATGGTATTCCTGTTGGTGCAGATATTGAATACGCCGACGATGTTACACTTCTTCGTGCTCTTGAGGGCAGAAGAGAATTGTAATTTCAAATCATAGATAGAAAGGATGAAATATTATGCCAAAGGCAGAAAGCAAAACAGTAGCCCAGAATAAAAAAGCATATCACGATTATTTCATCCTTGAAACTTATGAAGCAGGAATTGAACTTTGTGGTACTGAGGTTAAATCTTTACGACTTGGTAAAGTTAATCTTAAGGATTCGTGGTGCAACGTTGTTGATGGTGAGATGCTCGCAAACGGCGTACACATTTCACCTTATGACCATGGTAACCGTTTTAACCGTGACCCATTAAGACCAAAGCGTCTTTTAATGCACAAAAAAGAAATTATGCGACTTATGGGCGAGGTTAAACAGCAAGGCTGTGCTTTAATTCCACTTTCCATATACTTTAATTCCCAAGGCAGAGCAAAAATGCAAATCGGACTTTGTAAAGGTAAAAAACTTTACGATAAACGAGAAGATGCTGCAAAGAAAGATGCACAAAGAAATATAGAACGCTCACTACGCGAAAAAATTTGAAAATTGAATATAAAATCGGACGCGTAGTGTCCCCTTAATTCTTCACTATTCACTCTTCACTTGAGCAAAGCGAAACATATGGGGATGAAAGGATTTCGACGGGGATTTTGAACCCAGATAAGCGAGCAGTGGAGTGGCACCACTATAAAAGTCACAACTTAAAAATAACTGACAATAATAAAACAGTTTTAGCTGCTGCTTAATGGCGGCTCATCCTGACTGAAAGTACCGCGATTCAGTTAAGGGTGTCATCTTAGCGGTGCACCGGCACAAGTGATAGCCTTGTAGCTTGTACGGACTCAAAGGGCTACCCTTTAATTTAGCCTGTTTATCGGCGATTTTAAAGGGGAAACTTAAAAGATAAACTACGCTCGTAGAAAGTTTGGGGAATGGGTCTTCGGACGCGAGTTCGAATCTCGCCATCTCCACCAAAAGCGGCAACTGACTGTTGCCTAAAAGAATAAAGAATAGATAATAAATAAGAAATAATAAAGAGCTTCGCGTTTTACGCCGCTTTTGTATTATTCTTTATTCTCTATTCTTTATTTTTTATTCTTTTAAAATTTCCACTCAAAACATATTCTTATAAAAAATGCAAGTCAGATGCAAGTCAAAAAGGGATGTAAAACTTTCGTTTTTACATCCCCCTTTAATATTCCACTCACTTCTTATACTTCTCCGCTTGAAGTCTAAACATATATGCATATTTTCCGTCAAGCTTCATCAATTCATCGTGTGAGCCGTATTCAATTATCTCACCTTTTTCAAGCATATAAATTTCATCAGCCATAACAGTTGTAGAAAGGCGATGTGAAATAAACACAACTGTTTTATGGTCTGCCGCTTTTGTCATAGACTGGTTAAGTGCATATTCTGCGACGGGGTCAAGGTTTGCACTCGGTTCATCAAGAATTGCAAACGTACAATCTTTATAAAATGCTCTTGCAATAGCAATTTTCTGAGCCTCACCACCAGAAACAGAAACTCCGTCGTCATCGAATTCTCTTAAAAGAATGCTATCCATTCCGTCTGGTAATTCTCTGTCGAAGTTTGCCGCCTTCAGAGCCTCCTCTGCTTGTTTTTTATCTGGTGTATCATTCATAGAAATATTTTCACCAACAGTTGCACCGAAAAGTGAAAAATCCTGAAAAACTGCGGCAAAGTTGCGGTGATATTCGCTTATATCCCACTCTCTTATATCTACACCATTTATAGTTATAACACCATCGGTCACATCATAAAGGCGTAAAAGAAGATTCGTAAGAGTAGTTTTACCAGCGCCATTGTAGCCCACAAGCGCCACCTTTTTATAAGGTGATATTTCTAAATTGATATTTTTAAGAACGTATTTTTCGGTTCCTGGATATTTAAAAGAAACATTTTCAAATCTGATTGTTACAGGCTTCTCGAAAACAGTTGTGTTTGTGCCTGAAATCATTTTTTCTTTTGCATTCAAAAACTTGCGAAATTTCTCAACGTAAAGACCATTCTCTCTTATGCTTATTGCAAACTGGCTTGTTATTGCAAAAACGCTTGTACTTATGGATGTTGCACCATTAAACGTTGCGGCGAAATCACCAAGACCTATTTCTTTAGTAACAATTGCTTTGTAGCCCATAAGTAAGGTTATTCCGAGATAAATAAGTAACGTCATTGGTAACGATTCCTGACAGAAGTAAAGCTTCCACTGTTTTGCGAGGAATGGAGCAATAGTTTCAATTCTGTCAAATATATTTTTATTATATCTTCTTTCAATCATTTCACCAGCATTAGAAAGCCTTAACTCTTTAGCATAATCCTGAAGATAAAAAACTCTGCTGAAATATAAATTTTTTCTGTCAAGTGGTGTCATTGCCTCGGTTCTATCAACGTTCACTTTTGCAATCACTCTACCCACAGGAACCATAAACACAACGCATAAAGCAACAAATAACAGACAAACAGGGTCAATTGAAATAATAACCGCACCTATTGTTACAATTCCTATAAATTCAGTAAAAATACTTTGTGTATTTGAAAGAACCGAATATGCTCTTTCATTCATAGAATTCATCGCAAGAACAAGGTCATTATAATATTCTGGATTATCATACGCTTCGTAATCCATCTTTGCCGCTTTTTCATAAATTGTTTTATAAATGGCAAAGTAAAGCTTCTCTTTTTGCTTTGGCATAGAAATCTCGTAAAACAGCGTTGTAAAAAGATTGGTTACAACGACAAATGCTACAAAGAAAATAAGTGCAAAAAGAATTCTTTCGTAACCTGTGCCTTCTGCCACTACGTCCAATATATACTTGAGAAGCACAACATTTGAAAGCGTCCACGGAAGATTACCAAGAACATCTATAAGCAAATAACCTACTACAAGAAGCGGTGTGTGTTTGCTTATGAATTTAAGCATATAAATATAGTTTTTTAATGAACTTACTTTTTCTTTTTTCTTATTCTTCAACGTCACACACCTCCTCATTCTGAGTGTAGCCCGATGCCTGAAGTGTGAACATTTCTGCATACTCACCGTTATTTGCCATTAATTCTTCGTGTGTGCCCTGTTCTACTAACTCGCCATTATTAAAAACGAGAATATTATCAGAACGTGTAGCACTTGAAAGGCGATGAGAAATATAAATAACAGTTTTACCTTTAGTACCCTCAATAAGTGCATCGTACATTTTGCTTTCTGCAACAGGGTCAAGTGCAGATGATGGTTCGTCGAGAACTGCTACGCAAAAATCTCTTGCAAAAATTCGAGCAATTGTAACCTTTTGGGTTTCGCCACCAGAAAGAAGAACACCCGCTGAATCAAACTCTTTTGTAAGAAGAGAATTTTCTTTTTCTGGAAGCTTCGCAATTTTCTTGTAAGCACCAGACATTTTAAGAGCATTTACAGCAATCTCTTTGTTTTCGTCTGTTACTTCTTCAGTTAAAACATTTTCAGCAACAGTCATAGCGAACACTTTATAATCTTGAAATACAGATGCAAATTTCTCACGATATTCAGGTAAATTATATTCTTTTATATTTCTTCCGTTATAAAGAATTTCGCCATCTGTGACATCATAAAGACGCATTAAAAGCTTTGAAAGTGTAGTTTTACCTGCACCGTTATGACCTACTACCGCAACAGTTTGTCCTTTTTCTATTTTAAAGGATACATTTTTAATAATGTAATCCATATCTTCAGTGTATCTGAAAGATACATTTTTAAATTCAATGCTTTCGAAATCTTCAGGAATAACTGTACCACTTTTAATTTGTGGTTCATACTCTAAAAAGTTTCTTAAATTCTGCACCCAAAGACAATGTTTTTGTTGCATTGCAAAATATTTTGCTAAATGACCTATTTTATTTCTGCAAGTTGTTATGGCAGAAACGAGCACGGAAAATTCTGAAACAGGTAAATTTTCTAACACTATAAGACGGTAACAACCATAAATAAATCCACCTCCGATTGGAATTATTTCTGCAAAATAGTCTGAGAAAAATTCAAGCAAGGCTATTTTCCAACCATATTTTTTTATTACTTCTATATTTTTTTCAATTGCCTGACGGAAGCGTTTTTCCATAACTACAAATATATTTGTAGTTTTAATTTCCTTTGCAAAATCTTTAAGAAGTATGGTTCTTCTCACATAATCCTTTTGTCTTTCATAAGGTGTCATTTCTTTTTCTTTTTCGAGTTCGAGATTATTTTTAAGAACTCTGAAAATAATGACAATTGCAGGGCACAAAATAAAGAGAATGAGTAACGGGTCTATTGAAATAAGGTAGAACACAAGAAGAACAAGGCTAAGAAGTGAACCTAAAGTCCACGCTGAGCCTTCAATTATTCTTTTAAAGCCACCTCTGTCTATTACCCAGGTTGCACGGTTATATTTGTCAAAAAACTCAGGATTTTCATAACAACCAAGCTCTACCTGCTGAGCTTTTTTGAAAATAAGTGAATTAAGATAACTTTCGCACTTAATCTCAAATTTAATTCTGACAGTATAAACGTCTATGTAGCCGATAAGGTCAACAAAAATTTTACCTAAAATTATAACACCAATTCTTATTACAAACTCCTGAAAAGTGCCATTACCCTCAATAACAGAAAGTGCCGTTTCAAGAAACATTACGTTTATTACAACTGCATAATAAACGTTTTCTGCAATATAAGAAAAATAGATTATTAACAGCGATAATGGTGCACACTTTAATGCACTTTTCAGCATAAATGCCGTGTTTTTTATTATGTGCGCCTTCTCTCGCACCTTTTTTTCTGATTTATCCTTCATTTTATCTCTCCGTAAAGATTTTTCATACTTAAAATTTTGTTTCTTATTATATTGCAAAAAGGATTATATTTCAATACTTATAATAATTTTCACCCACAAAGCATTGAAATGCTTTGTGGGTGATGTTTTATAATCTCTCTTCATCTTTCTTTCGTTGTTTATTTGAATTTATAAAGAACGGAATACCAAAACCGAGAGAGCCACCTAAGATAAGACCGCCTAAAAGGAATAACCACCACAATGGGTTTTTCTTCTCTTTTTCTTCTTGCTTTTCGGCTTTTATAACCTTCTTTTCAATTTTAGTTTCAACATCTTTTTTTAGTTCAAACTTTTCGCCGAAAGAATCTTCGAAAGTTATAATAATTGTACCAGTAACTTTACCAGTTAGCTCAGAATCAACTCTTAAATTAGCACTTGCAGTTGCACTTTCCTGTGGGGCAATTTCACCCACAAAGCTACTGCCACCTGAGTCAAGACCGTCAATTTTAAAATCGACCTTGCAATTATAAAGTGGGGCTTTACCTGTGTTCATAAGATTTATGTTTACTGTAACAGTATCTTCCTGAACAACCTTTACAGGTAGCTTTGCACCGTCAAACTCTAAAAGCGCGGGTTGTCTTACTTCAATTCTTAAAGTATCATCTGCATTGTAGCCAGAGCCATTCTGGTCTTCGTACTCGCAACTGAAACTGAGTTTATGTTCACCTATAGTCGCAGTGTGCACTGCTTTTAATTCGACTGACCAGGTGTAATATTTATTAGCACCAATTGAATCAACGTACTTTGTGCCCATTCCTGTTGGTCTTATTTCATCAGAGTCCTCAGAAACAGAAAGCTTAATGTTACTTACTTGCTTTTTAGAATGCATATTCTTTAAGGTTACAGTAAGTATTTTTGTTTCTTCGGGACTAATAAAGCCATCCGCTATTTCATAGCTTACTACCATAAGACGAGGTTGAGAGTTATCTTCTGTGATTTCTTCTACCTCTTCTTTTTCAACAACAGGAGCAGTTTTTTCTGTTGTAGATTCCGCTTTCTGAGTAGTGGGTTCTGTGATTGTTTCTGTTGGTTTTTCAGCAGGTACTGTAATATTACTCTGTGTTACTGCCTCGGTTATTACCAAAGAATCTTCTGCAGCAACACAAGGGAGCACGAGAAGTGAAAGGCACATTAAAAATATTAAAATTCGTTTCATTTTTACAACTCCCTTATGTTTTCAACTATGCTGTTTTTTGTAATTGATTTGATTTTGATTTTAAGATTTATATATGTAGTTAGTGCCAAAACAACAAACATAATTATTATAGGTAATATATTAATCTTGAATGGTTTACCCCAAAGAAGAACACCTATAACGGAATTTGTAGATAAATAAATTACACTACCCACTCCGAACCCTAAAATCAAAATGTAAAGTATTTGTGTAACGAAAGACGAAATAAGTTCTTTTTCAGAAGCACCAACAGCACGAAGTGTACCTAAAGTTCTTTTACCTTCACGAATTTGGGCACTTATAGAGTTATTTATAAGTGAAATTGAAACACAAAGGAAAACAAGAACAAATGAAGCAATGGAAATAATCCAGTTAACTTTTTCTTGCTTTTCAGCTTCGTGAATAGCAAAAACAGAAAGAATATCTTTACCAGGTAATATACTCGAAAGTTCGGCTTGCATAATTTCGTCAATTTCTAAAGTACATTCTTCCTCTAATACAATGTTGAAATCTTCATAATTGAATTTTGTGTTGAATGTATCTAAACCTTCAATAGTTGTATATATACCAAAATAACCGTGAGTGCTTTTTTTACCGACAATAGCACCAATTTTAACTTCTTTATCTTCTCTTGTTATATTACCCTTGCCATCATCACAAAGAAGTGAAAGTTTTAATGTGTCGCCAACTTTGAATGGATTTTCAGCTGTAGCCTTTAAATTATCTTTTATATCTTTTTTCATCTCGTCATCTTTTTCCGCTTCCGATGACAAATTGTAAATAGCGTTAGAGTAACCATTACCTGAAAATGGTTCATAGCAAAATCCGATTTTTTCTGGTGCAAAAATAATAACTTCTTCACCTGAATTTAATTTATCAATATTTATTTCACCAGCAATTAAATTATCTTCTGTTATTTCGTTAGTAATAAAAAGCTCTGGACTTTGACCTACAATTTGGACATTAAAAAGTTCCTCGTTTTCGTGAAATTTCGCAATTTTTTTAGTATAAGTATAGTCTGGATTTGCAGTGTCTTGGAAAAAATCCTTAACCGTTTCTTCGGTTAATTCAGGAGAGGTGATTGCTTTATGTTCGCCAGGTGTTGATGCAATTTCCTTATAATAAGCATCATTAGCAGTAAGAAAACGAGAACTTTGCAATCCATTAGTTGAGTATTCTACTACCTGTAAATATTCAGGGATTTCACCTTCAAACACGATGTTTAAATTAGCCTCTTTTCTGCCCCAGACATCTGATACCTGTGGTATTTCAATAATCTCGTATTTTCTATTTTCATTTAATGGTGATTCTTCGCTTTGGACAGTCAAATCATTAATAAAACCATTACTTGACCCAAAACCGCCAAAATAATGAATTGTATAATCAACATCGTAATATTCGTATGAATCGTTAATCCGAACATTGAGGAAAGCAAGAGCTAAGCTTGAAATTGCAACAGTACAAGCAATTACTGAAGCTATAGCAACACTTTTACTTTTATAAAAAATAAGTTTTCTTTTCGCAAGGTGCTTCGAAACAATAAAAGATTCTTGTGATTTTACTTTCTTATTCTTCATCTTTCGCATCATTTCAATATTTCTTATAGCCTGCATTGGCGAAAGTCTTGAAACGCTGAAAAGTGGAATAATTGCTGAAAGCATAACACAAGCAACACCTAACAAAGCACCCAATATAAGAACTGTGAAATTAGGTTTAAATATAAAATTTTCACCCATTATTTTTGCAAAAAGCTTAACTGCACCAAAAGAAACAGCAATGCTTAAAGGTGTTGTAAAAAGGCAAATTATAAATGCTTCTCGACCGAAAATCGAAATCAACTGTCTTCTTGTAGCACCAACAGCCTTTAGCATACCAATCTGCTTTTTTCGTTCTTTTAAATTAGAATTAAATGCATTAACTATGCCAAAGCAAGACATAAACGCAAGCAAAGCTGAAATAAAAATTACTGTAGCAAGGTTATAGGTAAGCTTTGTATAATTGTCTGTTATAGAGTTTGCATAAATATAGTTGCTTAACTGGTCATCATAAGAAACATTCGACATAATATAACTTTCATCAATCCACGATTCATTGAAAAAAGCAACTAACGCTTCTTTACCTCCAATTGCTACCTGTGAATTTTTTACCACTAATGCGGCAGGTAGTTTTTGGGCTCTTTCTACAGTATTGCTACTAAAAAGCTCAAAATTTGATTTTTTATCATGGAGAATACCAACGAGTTTGTAGGTAACTTCAGTCTCTTCTTCTAAAAACTCATCACTTTTACAAACTAAGGCTTTTAAAGTGATATCTTCACCGATTTTTGTATCAAGTCGCATTCTTTGAAGAGCACTTTTTTCAATAGCAATTTCGTTTTCTTTCTCTGGCATTCTGCCGTCTAAAACAACAGGGTAATAAAGCTCTGTTGCTCTCTCATCAAGCCATCCAATCATTGTACCATTAGAAAAATCTTCTTTTTCGTTCCATGCATAAGAAAGAATATGAGCGTAACCAATTTCACCAATTATAGAACCATCTTCTATAGCTTTATTTAATTCGTAGTTCTGTGCATTGGTAACAATAGTATCTTGTTTACCCTGTTTTCTGTATTGCATCTCTTCTCTTGAAGATTGTAAGCAAGAAGCAAAAAACGGAACACCAGAAGAAAATATCATTGCTAAAACGATGCCCATAATCATAAGGGCATAACTCTTTTTACGATTTTTAAGAGTGCTCATAGCGAGGGAATTATATGTTAACTTTTTCTTTTTCATTTTTACAACTCCCTTATGTTTTCAACTATACTGTGCTTCATTTCTTTTTTTACTTTAAAGTAAACGTTAAGAACACAGAAAACAATTAGCAAGACTATTCCTATAAGAGTCTGCCAGAATGTTATAATGTAATCATCCTGTGTCTGACCATAACTTATAATAATCAGAGTATAAATACCGAAGAACAAGCCAAAAGCACCGGCGCCTGTGAGTGTACCAACACCCAAAACTGAAAGCACCTGACGAATGTATGAACTTGAGATTTCTTTAGTAGAAGCACCAACAGCACGAAGTGTGCCAATTTCTTTTTTGCTTTCTCTTATTCTTGCAGTAAGAGCGTTGTTAATCATACTGCCACACATTGTAAAGAGTAAAATTACAACAGCAGTGATTATAATATACATTGTTTTTACTGTAAGTGTGTTATCTTTTTCTCTTTCGTACAACGATTCAACCATTGCATCTTTACCTGCAAAAATCCTGTCAAAAAGACTTGTCAGTTCGTTGTTTATTTCTTCATTACATTCAGTGTTAAGGTCTACCTCAATGTGTTCATAAGGTACGTTTTTGGTAAAAGTGTTTAAACCGTCTACTGTTGTCAATAAGCAAGGTTCCGTAATCACTCTGTTGAAAAGAGTTTCTATTATACCTGAGTACTCATAAATAATTGCACCAATTGTAACCTCTTTTTCAATTTTTTCGTGATCAAAAGTTCCTTTAGTTACAGTTGCTTCTGCAGCACCCTCTACACCATAATCTAAAGGTTCTTCACCAGTATTTGAAATTATCCAGCCGAGTTTAATTTTATCGCCAACTTTAAATTCAGTTGTTAATTCTGCTGAATTGAGTATTGTTATATCTTCATCAGCAACATCATAAGGTTTTGAATCTATATAAAGGTCTGAGTAACTGTAATCTTCTTCGCCTTCAAAAGTGTAGAAATGCGTGCTGAGTTCCAGCGTTTTAGGTAAAACTAAAACCACTTCTTCACCAGAATTTAATTTATCTATATTTATTTTGCCTTCTAAAACAGTTTCAATTTCATTTTTAAAACTATCTTCTGATAAACCGATAAAATCTAATGGGAGAATTGGCGAAGTAATATTTGCTTTTTCAATAACCGCGGTATTTTCAATCGGTATTTCCTGATATTTTTCATAGTTTTCTTCTGTTATCTTTACGCTACTAACAGATTCGGCATAAACCCCTGTTGCGTAATTACACAATTTCAAATAATCAGTAAGTTCTTCTACTTCAATATATCCGTTAGTTCCTTTTCTGCCTTGAACACTTTCCACATAACTATTGGAAAGAATTTCCTGAACTTCGTTTTCAGAAATTCCATAACGCATCCAGTCGTAATTTGCAAGATGTTTTGTGCCATATTCCATATAAGAAGTAATTTTATAATCTGCCTTAAGAGATATGTTTTGTTTTTCAATTCCCCCAGCTAAAGAAAAACCAAAAAGAGAGCCAAAGACTGCAATAGCAAGAATTACACTTGTTAAAACTTGTTTACTCTTATAAAGTTTAATATTTCTAGTAGCTAAAAGTTTCGGAGTATCAAATTCTTTTTGAGTTTTTATTTTTTTAGTTTTAATTTTTCTGTTAAGACTAATATTTCTTATAGCCTGCATTGGTGTAATTCTTGAAGCAGAAAATAGTGGAATAAATGATGAAAGTGTAACAATTAAAATACTTATTATTGCACTTAAAGGTAACACCCACCAGCTTGGCTTAAATACAAAGTTTTCACCAAACGTGCTGACACTTAAAGCAACTACACCAACAGAAATTAAACTACTTACAGGTGTACAAATAAGGCATAAAATAAATGTCTCTTTGCCATAAACCTTTATAATCTGGCGTCTTGTAGCACCAACGCTTCTTAAAAGACCTATTTGTCTTTTACGTTCTTTTAAGTTTGTTGAAAACGCATTGACTATACCAATATTTGCGGCAATTGCTAAAACCGCAACAAATACAAGAATAAGTAAATAGGGCGCATTAACACCAAAAGTATCCGCAACGGTGTACATAATTTCGTAACCGCCTGTGGTGTACCAACCCATGCCATCGTTAGCACCATAATAAGCATTTCTCAAAGGGCTTGTTACTTTAACGTAACCTTGAAGTAATATATCGTTATTTCTATAAATAAAACAATCTAAAGCTTCCTTGCCACCTATTTCTACCTCGGTGTTATCCATAACAAATGCGGCAGGTATATCTATATCTGTTGCCCCGGATTGTTTTTCAATGTTTGAACGCTTATCGTTTAAAACACCTACAAGAATATATTCTTTTTTTATAGGCTTTTCTTTAATATTACGAGCATCTTTAACGTAAAAATCAAAAGTAATTTTATCGTTTAATTTATAGTCAATACCAAGTCTTTCTAAAGCACTTTTTTCAATTGCTATTTCATTTTCAGCTTTTGGCATTCTGCCTTCAATAAGGCTCTGGTAATAAAGCTCTTTTGCATTATCATCTAACCACGCTACATAAGAACCTGTACTCGTTTCGCCATCTTCTGAAGTAACTTTTCCTACAATATGTGCATAGCCATGCTTTTCTGTTGTTTCGTTTAAATATTGTTCTATTTCATCGCTTGTTGCAGTATTAAGCATAATATCTGTTTGTTTACCATAAAGAAAATTATGTGTTTCTAAAGCAGAGCTTATAGCACTTGAAACGAAAAATGTAAAACTTGACGAAAGGGTCATTGAAAGAATTATACCGATAATAAGAAGTGTGTATTGCTTCTTACGGTTTTTAATGTTTCCTAACGCAAGGGAGTTATAAGTAAGTTTTTTCTTTTTCATATTATTCACCTAGAGTGAGTGTATTCGAACCAAATATGCCTTAAATGTCCGATTTCCCTCACCTTTTGTATTTTTTTGTCTTGATATACGCCAGTATACCTTCGTAAATGTAATCCAAAATGCACATAAACTCGGACATTTCAGGTTCTGCGAAGTTTAATACTTGGCAATTTTTTCTGTAACAAGGCAAAACTCGTAGGAATACTACCGTATTTCAAGAGTTTTAACGATGTTACAGGGAAAAGTGACTGTATTAAACCATATCTGGTTC
>JAZLAG010000023.1:0-86311 GCA_045613085.1 Acutalibacteraceae bacterium
CGAAAAGGATTATTGAAATACCATTACCGATACCCTTGTCATTGATTTGTTCACCGAGCCACATAACAAGTGCTGTACCTGCGGTAAGAACAAAGATAATAACGAGTGCCTGGAATACTTGTACAAATTTATTATCACCTGTGTAAAGAACGTAGTTCTTTGCATTGAGGTAGATAAAGTAAGCTGTACTTTGAAGAAGACCAAGTGCAATTGTTACGTAACGGGTAATTTTTGCGATTTTCTTTCTACCTTCTTCGCCTTCCTTTGAAAGTCTTTCAAGGTAAGGAATAGCAACAGTTAATAATTGAATAATAATTGAACTGTTGATGTAAGGTGTAATTGAAAGTGCGAAAATTGTACCGTAGTTAAATGCATCACCAGTCATCATACTTAAGTAGTTTAAGAATGTTGTACCAGCAGTTGGGTCAAGAAGACCGGTTGCAGGCATATCTATAAATGGAACAGGAATGTTTGAACCTATTCTATATAAGATAACGATGAATGCAGTAAATAAAAGTTTTTTTCTTAAATCAGGGATTTTCCATGCGTTAGAAAGAGTCTGAAACACGTCAAATCACCTCTGCCTTTCCTCCAGCAGCTTCAATTTTTGCCTTTGCTGCATCAGAATAAGCATTTACCTTAACAGTGAATTTTTTTGTGATATCGCCGTGAGCGAGTACCTTAACACCATCAAGTGTCTTATTTACAAGTCCTGCATTTTTGAGTGCTTCGATATCGATTACAGCACCATCTTCGAACTTGTTTTCAAGAGCAGCTAAGTTAACGATAGCGAACTCTTTACCGAAAATATTAACAAAACCTCTTTTTGGAAGGCGTCTTTGTAAAGGCATTTGACCGCCTTCAAATCCAGGACGCATACCGCGACCTGCACGCGCCTTTTGACCTTTGTGACCCTTACCGGCTGTTTTACCCTGACCAGATGCAGGACCTCTACCGATACGTTTTACTGACTTTTTAGAGCCAGCTGCGGGTGAAAGCTCGTGAAGCTTCATTTTGAGCACCTCCTTGCTTATTCTTCTGTCACCTTAATAAGATGGGCAATTTTTCTGATTTTGCCTTGTGTCTGAGGATTATCAGGTTGTGATGATACATCCCCAATTTTGCGAAGACCTAATGCATGAGCGGTGGCAATTTGGTCTTTCTTACTACCGATAAGGCTTTTAACAAGTTTAACGTTTAAGTTAGCCATTTAAGCCACCCTCCTTAATCTTTAAAATATTTTACAGATTTACCGCGGATGTTAGCAACTTCTTCTGCATTACGAAGTTGTTTAAGACCGTCCATTGTTGCACGAACAACGTTGCAAGGATTGTTTGAACGAAGAGCTTTCGCACGAATATCCTTAATACCAACTGTTTCAACAACTGCACGAACAGGACCACCAGCGATAACACCAGTACCTGGTGCTGCAGGTTTAAGAAGAACTACACCTGCACCGAATTTACCAATAACTTCATGTGGAATTGTTGTACCTTTAAGAGAAACCTTAACAAGATTTTTCTTAGCGTCTTCAATACCCTTACGGATAGCGTCTGGAACTTCACCAGATTTACCGAGACCGAAGCCTACTGTTCCGTTGCCGTCACCAACAACTACGAGAGCAGCAAACTTGAAGATACGACCGCCCTTAACTGTTTTTGAAACACGGTTAATAGCGACAACTCTTTCTTGAAGTTCGTTTTCTTTCTGAGCTGTTTCGAATTTAGCCAAAAGTTATTCCTCCCATTCTCTTAGAAGTTGAGGCCGCCCTCACGAGCGCCTTCGGCCAAGCTCTCAACACGGCCGTGATAAATGTATCCGCCACGGTCAAAAACAACGTCTTTGATGTTTTTAGCCGCTGCGCGTTCTGCTAATAACTTACCTACAGTAAAGGCTGCGTCTTTGTTTCCGCCGTAATCTTTGAAGTCTTTCTCAACAGTTGAAGCTGAAACAAGTGTTACACCTGCTACGTCGTCAATCAACTGAGCATAGATATGCTGAAGAGAACGGAATACATTGAGACGTGGGCATTCTGCTGTACCAACAATCTTGCCACGTACTCTCTTATGACGCTGCACCCTTGCTTTATTGGTGTTTGGTCTTTGTACCATTTTTTCTTCACCTCTTTATGATTTCGGGGATTATTTGCCCTTACCTGCTTTACCTTCCTTACGACGGATAACTTCATCAATGTACTTGATACCTTTACCCTTGTAAGGTTCCGGAGGTCTCTTGCCCCTAACTTCAGCAGCAAACTGACCTACCTTTTGCTTGTCAGGACCGGAAATGATAATTTTGTTTGGAGCCGGAACATCAATTGTGATACCGTCGATTTCAGGCATAATAACCTGATGTGAGTAACCGATGTTTAAAACGAGGTCTTTACCTTGTTTTGCAGCACGGTAACCGATACCATTGATTTCAAGTTCCTTTGAGAAGCCTTCGCTAACACCAACAACCATATTGTTGATAAGTGTTCTTGTAAGGCCGTGAAGTGAACGATTTTCTTTTGAATCGTTTGGACGGGTAACTGTAATTACACCGTTTTCAAGAGTGACGTTCATGTTGCTGTTAACTGTTCTGGAAAGAGTGCCTTTTGCACCTTTTACGGTAACAGTGCTGCCGTCAATCTTAACTTCTACACCAGCTGGAACAGCTATTGGTGCTCTGCCTATTCTTGACATAGTACTGTACCTCCTTACCAGATGTATGCGAGAACCTCGCCGCCAACATTAGCTTTACGAGCGTCCTTGTCTGTCATAATGCCCTTTGATGTTGAAAGGATAACGATACCAAGACCATTCTGAACCTTTGGCATATCCTCACAATTTGAATAAATGCGGAGTCCGGGCTTAGAAACTCTGCGAAGGCCTGTAATAACCTGAGACTTGTTAGGACCGTATTTGAGAGCAATCTCAATAACGCCTTGTTTACCGTCTTCGATTACTTTAAAGCTCTTTATATAACCTTCATCTACAAGAATTTGAGCAATTGCCTTCTTGATGTTAGATGCCGGAATTTGCACTGTGTCGTGCTTTGCTGAATTAGCATTACGGATTCTTGTAAGCATATCAGCAATTGAATCAGTAATCTGCATGCCGTATTTCCTCCTTTTGCAACTGCTCTATTACCAGCTTGCCTTTTTAACGCCGGGTATCTGGCCCGCATGAGCAAGTTCTCTGAAGCAGATACGACATACGCCGTACTTACGGAGATATGCGTGTGGTCTGCCACAAATCTTGCATCTGTTGTAAGCTCTTGTTGAATATTTAGCAGGTCTAGCCTGTTTAACTTTCATAGATGTCTTAGCCATGATAACCCTCCTTACTTAGCAAACGGAGCGACGAGAAGTGTTAAGAGTTCGCGGCCTTCTTCGTCTGTTTTTGCGGTTGTGATAAAGCTGATATCCATACCACGAACCTTGTCGATTTTGTCATATTCGATTTCAGGGAAGATAAGTTGTTCCTTAACGCCCACTGAATAGTTACCTCTACCGTCGAATGAGTTCGGATTGATACCTCTGAAGTCACGAACTCTTGGAAGAGCTAAGTTGAAGAATCTGTCAAGGAATTCGTACATTCTGTCACCACGAAGAGTAACTTTTGCACCGATATCCATACCTTCACGAAGTTTGAAGTTAGCAACAGATTTCTTTGCTTTACAAACAACAGGTGTCTGACCTGTGATTTGTTTCAAGTCGCTTATAATAGAATCAAGAATTTTTGAGTTATCCTTAATCTCGCCTGATGTTACGTTGATAACGATTTTATCAAGCTTTGGGATTTCCATGACACTCTTATAATTGAATTTCTTCATAAGCTGTGGAGCTACTTCGTTTTTATACATTTCTTTAAGTCTTGCTGCCATTAGTCATGTCCCTCCCTTATTCAAACTTTGCGCCGCAAGAAGCTTTCTTGCAAACTCTCATTTTTTTACCATCTTCGATAACGTGACCTACTCTTGTAGGTTGACCACATTTAGGGCAGATAAGTTGAACTTTATCAGCATAAAGAGCACTTTCAGCTTTAATAATGTCGCCTGCTTCACCCATCTTACGTGGTTTAACGTGTTTTGAAACGATGTTTACGCCTTCAACGATAACCTTGCCTTCTGAAGGAGATACCTGAAGTACCTTACCTTTTACGCCACGGTCTTTACCCTGAATAACGATTACTTCATCGCCTGTTTTAACGTGAACTTTATTACTCATTTGTGTACCTCCAATTAAAGTACTTCCGGAGCAAGTGAAAGAATCTTGAGATATTCTTTCTCACGAAGCTCTCTTGCTACAGGCCCGAAAATACGGGTACCCTTTGGGTTTTTATCTTCTTTAATGATAACTGCTGCGTTTTCATCAAAACGGATGTAAGTACCGTCGTTACGACGAACACCGCTCTTAGTACGAACTACTACAGCTTTTACCACATCACCTTTTTTAACAACGCCACCTGGTGCTGCTTTCTTGACACTAGCCACGATAACATCACCGATATTGGCATACCTCTTACCTGTGCCACCTAAAACACGAATGCACATAATTTCTTTTGCGCCCGTGTTGTCGGCAACCTTGAGGTAACTCTGCTGTTGTATCACAGTGAATGCCTCCTTTAATTGACTAAATTATTTAGCCTTCTCAATAATTTCAGCTACACGCCATCTCTTGTCTTTTGAAAGTGGACGTGTTTCCATAATCATAACACGGTCGCCAATTCCGCACTCATTGTTCTCGTCGTGAGCTTTAAGTTTGAGTGTGTTGTTGACAATTTTGCCGTAAAGTGGATGTTTAACCCTGTCTTTAACAGATACAACTACTGTTTTATCCATTTTATCGCTTGTAACGATACCAACGCGGGTCTTTCTTAAATTTCTTTCACTCATTTAATTGCCCTCCGTAATCAAGAATTCTGGCCGTTAAGCTGAGCTTCGCGGATAAGAGTCATAACTCTTGCGATGTCTTTCTTAACTGCGCTTATTCTCATAGGGTTGTCAAGCTGATTGATGGCTTGTTGAAAACGAAGATTAAAGAGTTCTTTCTTAAGTTCAAGGAGCTTAGCATCCAACTCCGCTTGAGAGAGTTTTCTTAATTCACTTGCCTTCATTGCTTGTCACCATCCTGTTCTGCCTTTACAACAAACTTACATTTGATTGGAAGTTTGTTGGCTGCGAGACGCATAGCTTCTCTCGCAAGCTCTTCACTAACGCCGCCAATCTCAAACATAATTCTGCCTGGTTTAACGACTGCTACCCAATATTCTGGCGAACCTTTACCTGAACCCATTCGAGTTTCAGCCGGTTTTTCTGTAATCGGCTTATCAGGAAAGATTTTTATCCAAACCTTACCACCACGTTTGATGTATCTTGTCATAGCGATACGGGCAGCTTCGATTTGATTTGATGTGATCCATGCGGGTTCGAGAGCCTGAAGACCGAAATCACCGTAGTTAACTGTGTTACCTCTGTGAGCAACGCCCTTAAGACGGCCTCTCTGAACGCGACGGTATTTAACTCTTTTTGGTAATAACATTACTTGGCTCCTCCTTCCCTCTTCTTGTTTCTGCGGGATTCATGAAGAATTTCACCATTGTAAATCCAAACTTTAACACCAAGACGACCATAAGTTGTTTTTGCTTCTGCAAAACCATAGTCGATGTCAGCACGGATTGTCTGAAGCGGAATAGTACCTTCATGATAGCTCTCTGTACGAGCAATTTCAGCACCGCCAACTCTACCAGAAACTTGTGTTTTGATACCTTTTGCGCCTAATTTCATAGCTCTGCCGATTGATTGCTTAAGAGCACGACGGAAAGATACACGCTTTTCAAGTTGAAGAGCAATGTTCTCAGCTACAAGTTGAGCGTTGAGGTCTGGTTGCTTAATTTCTGTGATGTTAATGTAAACATCTTTTTCAGTGTTAAGCTTTTTCTTAACTGTTTCTTTGAGTTTATCGATTTCTGCACCACCACGGCCAATTACGATACCTGGTTTAGCACAGAAGATGTTGATACGAATTCTTTTTGGGTCTCTTTCGATTTCTACTTTTGGAACACCTGCAGGTGCAAGTGTTTCGAGAAGGTATTCACGAATCATATTGTCTTGAACAAGATTATCGCCGAATTCACCTTTCTTAGCATACCAGCGAGATTCCCAATCTTTGATAACACCGATTCTTAAACCGGTAGGATTAATTTTTTGTCCCATCTCAATTTCCTCCTCTCGCTTATTCTGCTTCCCTTAAAACAAGGGTAATGTGAGATGTTTTCTTGTTTATGCGGTTAGCGCTACCTCTTGCACGAGGTCTGATTCTCTTAAGAGTAGGACCTTGGCAAACCCAGCACTTTGCAACATAAAGTCTTGTTACATCCATATTTTTATTTTCTGCATTTGCTACTGCAGATTTAAGAAGCTTCTCAAGCGGCTCACAAGCGGCCTTCGGTGTGTGCTTGAGAATTGCTAATGCTTCATCAGTAGGCTTATTTCTAATAAGGTCTAAAACTATCTGAACTTTACGAGGAGCAATTCTTAAATAAGTTGCTTTCGCAGTAGCTTCAACCATCATTTCATTTGCCTCCATTGTTACACACTCCTTTCAACCGATTATCTACCTTTAGTAGTTTTTGAACCTGCATGACCTTTATAGGTTCTTGTTGGTGCGAATTCACCGAGCTTATGGCCAACCATATCTTCAGTTACATAAACCGGAACATGCTTACGACCATCATGAACTGCAAAAGTATGACCAACGAAATCTGGGAAAATTGTTGAACTTCTGCTCCATGTTTTGAGCACGATTTTCTCGCCGTTTTCATTCATTTTCTGAACTCTTTCGAGTAATTTAGGTTGCACGAAAGGTCCTTTTTTAACGCTTCTGCTCATAAATTATGCTCCTTTCCGGCTTATTTACCATTGATACGCTTTACAATAAGCTTATTAGATTGTTTTTTCTTTTTACGAGTCTTATAACCAAGAGCTGGTTTACCCCAAGGAGTAACAGGACCTGGACGACCGATAGGTGATTTACCTTCACCACCACCGTGAGGGTGATCGTTAGGGTTCATTACAGAACCACGAACTGTAGGTCTGATACCAAGGTGGCGTGTACGACCAGCTTTACCGATTTTAACGTTTTCGTGGTCTGTATTACCAACCTGACCAACAGTTGCCATACAATTTACAGGAACATTTCTAAGTTCACCTGATGGAAGACGAAGAAGAGCGTAAACACCTTCTTTAGCCATAAGCTGAGCAGCATTACCTGCAGCTCTTGCAAGCTGACCGCCTTTACCTGGATAAAGTTCAACATTGTGAATGAAAGTACCAACTGGGATATTTGTAAGAGGTAAAGCGTTACCTGGTTTAATATCTGCATTTGGACCTGCAACAACTTTGTCGCCAACTTTAAGACCAACAGGTGCAAGGATATAGCTCTTAACGCCATCTGCATATTCGATGAGAGCGATGTGAGCTGAACGGTTTGGATCATATTCAAGAGTTTTAACAATAGCTTCTACATCAAACTTTGTTCTCTTGAAGTCGATTACTCTGTACTTTCTGCGGTTTCCGCCACCGTGATGACGAACAGTAATTCTACCGTAGTTGTTACGACCAGAATTCTTTTTAAGAGGTCTTAAAAGACTTTTTTCTGGAGCAACTTTTGAAAGTTCTGAATAATCTGTAACCGACATGCCACGACGAGCATTTGTAGTCGGATTATAAACTTTAATAGACATTTTATTCACACTCCTAATATGGCTTTGCGGAGAATGTCAACTCCATACTATACCATTGGGTATAATTTATTATAGTTTTTGTTTTACAGATTACATCAAGCCGTCAAAGAACTCAATTGTCTTTGAATCTTCAGTAAGTGTTACGATAGCTTTTTTCCAAGAAGCCTTGTAGCCCTCGTGAACGCCGTATCTTCTGTACTTACCATTGACATTGATTGTATTTACCTTTGCTACCTTTACGCCGAAGAGCTCTTCAACTGCTTTTGCAATTTCAAGCTTGTTAGCATCGTTAGCAACTTTAAATGTGTACTTCTTTGAGGCAATACCCATCATAGAATCTTCTGTGATGATAGGTTTAATGATAATGTCTTGTGCCATTTTCATTATGCATATACCTCCTCAATCTTAGTAACAGCATCCTTAAGAACAACGATTGTATCGCAGTTAAGAATGTCATATACATTAAGAGTATTAACAGTAGAAACCTTTGCACCCTCAATGTTTCTTGTGCTCTTGTAGATTACTTCATTGTTTTCAGGAAGAACTACGAGAACTTTCTTTTGTGCTTTAATTGCTTCGAACATCTTAGCAATTTCTTTTGTTTTGATTGCATCAAGATTAACAGAATCAAGAACTATCATTTCATCTGCTGCTACCTTTGAAGAAAGAGCAGACTTCATAGCAAGTCTTCTAACCTTTTTGTTAACGTCAATGCCGTATGTGCGAGGCTTTGGACCAAGAGCAACGCCACCGTGATACCATTGAGGAGATCTTGTTGAACCCTGTCTTGCACGGCCTGTACCCTTTTGTCTCCATGGCTTTTTACCGCCACCACTTACCTCCGAACGAGTCTTTGTGGACTGAGTGCCCTGACGCTGATTTGCTAAATAGCTAACAACTACAAGATGCATTGCAGACATATTTGGTTCGATTGCAAAAACAGAATCTTTAACCTCAATATCAGAAACTTTCTTGCCTGTCATATCAAGTACTGATAACTTACTCATCTGTTACACTCCTTCCTTACGCTTTTTTTACGCTGTCAGCAATAACAACGATGCCGCCTTTAGGACCAGGAACTGAACCCTTGATAGCGATAAGATTGTTTTCACTGTCAACTTTTACTACGCTGAGATTTTGAACAGTAACACGCTCTGAACCGAGGTGACCTGCCATCTTCTTGCCTTTAAAAATACGAGCTGGGTCAATAACACCTAAAGAACCACCATGTCTTGCAACAGGACCTGTACCGTGTGATTCTCTGAGTCTACCAAAGTTCCAACGTTTGATAACGCCGGCTGTACCTTTACCCTTGCTTGTACCTACAACGTCAACGAATTCACCTGCTGCAAAAATGTCAGCTTTGATGATGTCACCAACGTTAATGCTTGAAGTATCAGCGAGTTTAAATTCTTTAAGAACTCTCTTTGGAGCAACATCTGCTTTAGCAAAGTGACCTTTCATAGGTTTGTTCACTTTGTTAGCTTTCATGTCGCCAAAACCAAGCTGAACAGCTTCATAGCCATCATTTTCTGTTGTTCTCTTCTGAACAACTGCGCATGGACCTGCTTCGATAACAGTAACAGGAATCATGTTACCTTTTTCATCGAAAATTTGAGTCATGCCGATTTTCTTTCCGATAATACCTTTTTTCATAAACTTTTTCCTCCTGTCAGATTATTGGTTGGGTTTCCCCAACATGACCTGCACACCTATATATTATAATAGGTATATTTAAAATCAAACTTTATATCGGATTAAAGTTTGATTTCAAAATCAACACCAGCTGGGAGCTCAAGACCTGTGAGAGCTTCAACAGTTTTGTTTGAAGGTCTGAGAATGTCAATGAGTCTCTTGTGAGTACGTTGTTCAAATTGTTCACGAGAATCCTTGTACTTGTGAACAGCTCTGAGAATTGTAACAACTTCTTTCTCAGTTGGGAGCGGAATAGGACCTGAAACCTGAGCACCTGTACGCTTTGCTGTTTCAACAATCTTTTCTGCTGCCTTGTCAACAACGTTGTGGTCGTAACCTTTAAGTCTGATTCTGATTTTTTCCTTAACTGCCATTTGTAACGCCTCCTAAAAATTTTGGCGGGCTCACGCAAATTTTAACAACTCGCCCGGGATGTTCGCTCACTCCGTTGAAAAACCGGAATAAACTTCCGGGAAAAACTCGCGTTCCATACAACGCCGAAAGCCTCAGTTAAGTCAGGCAATACGGATTGCACAGTATTTAAAATCGCCCGGTTTAAAATCGGACATACTCCGCGGAAATTCCCTGCCTTTCTAGGCAGCCACCTCCCGCATCATCGCATATCATTTACGCAAAAAGGGCATGAAAATAGGACACGCCCCTTTGCGTGCCCTAGTATAATAACATAGAACTTTCAAAAATGCAAGAGTTTTTTTAGCATTTTTTGAGAATTTTTAAAGATTTTTTTGTGAAAGTTGTATAGCAGGTATTTTTAACCAAAACAGACTTTTTTCACTCGCTTCGGTTTGTACAAATCAACCTACATCAGTAAAATAATCTGGGAATTCCGGCATTACAACATCAGTTACAAGATAATACGTCATAAGACTCGTACCATAATCAA
Source organism: Acutalibacteraceae bacterium (assembly GCA_045613085.1). Taxonomy (GTDB): domain Bacteria; phylum Bacillota; class Clostridia; order Oscillospirales; family Acutalibacteraceae; genus DTU089. The sequence continues at coordinate 10,327 of JAZLAG010000023.1, forward strand.
CACCTTCATTGCCTGTAGGCTTACCAGTTGCAACTGTAATATTACGCTCTTTATTAATATGGTATATCTTTTTGAGTGTCTTTGGGCTTCTTATGATATTGCCGTTTTCATCACGCTTGTCACTGAACTCCAGAACAAAATTGTTTCCCAAATCAGGCACAGCATAAATTGCAATAAGTCTTTCAGCATCTGCACCCTTTTGATCAACGATTAATTTAATAAATTCATTGTCAGGTGAATCTGAAATGTGATTATCACCTGTTTTGGTAAACTCCTCAAGTCCTTCAACAGAAATCTGTTCCTGTTCGCTCACAGCTTCTGTCGTGAGTTGTGGATTACTATTTTGAGTTACACCATTATTATCATTATCTACCACTGGTATAGTAGTACTCTCTACAACCTGAACAGTTGCTATAGGCTGAGTCAGCGTTGTTGTCGGTTCATTTTTCATTTTACTATAGTTAAACGCCGCGATCAACATAACAGCCGAGAACGTAAGAAGAATTAAAACTGCAAAAATAGCAACAATTAACTGCTTACTTTTTCTATCTAGTTTATTTTTATTACTACTCAAAAAAACACACCCATTCTAACCTATACTATAATGTAATATATAATACTATAAGACAAGCAAAAAATAAATACCATATTTTTTAATAAACTGTAAATTAATCTATAATAAAAAAGAGAGTGTAGAAAACTACACTCTCAGTATTTACTAAATCTTCTTATAATTAAGAAATAGTTGGAGGTGTTACCTGACCTGCTGAGTTGCCGATTTCAGCAAAGAGACCGATAATCTCACCAATAAGTGGAATATCAGCAACTGGTGCAAGAGTACCTGTATACTTTTCGTTCTCATCTTTAGCAATAATATTGCCAATTTTATTTGCGAGGTCTTGTGTGTCAAAACCGAAGTTCGCCATAATTGACCATAAAGAAACTAACATATCACCCATAATAATTTCCTCCTTTATTCTATCTACACAGGAATAATATCACACTTTTTCTTGTTTATTGTTCTTTAAAAGAATTAAAACGATATTTTTTTAAAATTTTTGAATTTTTTGTAAACAAAACAGCAATTTTTATTAAAATCCATACCTTTTTGGTGTTATATCTTCGTTATTTATAAGCTTTTCAGGATTTTCTCTTAAAGCTAAATATAGCAATTCTTCATCTAAATCCTCAGGATAATCTCTGATAAAGATATCCATATCTGTTGTGCGCCATCTCAGGTCGTGAGCATCTGAGCCAATAAAATCAACGTATCCACCAAATAACATTCTTAAGGCAACATTACATTCAACATCGCCAAAAACGCCAACCGCCGAACCACAATTCATCTGAAAAAGGCATCCCTTATCACTCAGGCGTTCAATTACACTTATATCGTTTTTCACAAATTCATATCTTTCTGGATGTGCAATAATCGGAACTAGACCATTTGAAATAAGATAATCGCACCAGGCATTGACATCTTCCTCAGTTGTTCTGTGAAAATTGAATTCTATTAAGATATATTTTGTACCGTTAAGTGTGTAAGGGGTAAAATATTTTATATCAAAAATATCATCATCACAAAGAATTTCAAAACCTTTAATAAGCTTTAAATCCTTACCCTCATTGTAAAGAATATTCTGAAGATACGAAGCTCTCTCTTCGCGCGCATCATAAAGAGCACTTGCATCCTCCCAATGAATAATATGTGGTGTCAGGAAGAGAATATCCGTACCTGTTTCATAAGCAAGCCTACAAAGCTCAACTGACGAATCAAAACTCCTCGCACCATCGTCCATCCCCCATAAAGAATGGGAATGAATATCAATATAACCAAAATCGAGCATTATTTATTCTCCTTGATTGCTTCCTTTTTCTCTTTTGACGAAAAAATCCCCTCGTCATAAAGCAACTTTAAAATAATTACTGTAAATGGAAGAAGAATAATTCCAAAAGCACCAAAAATTCTTACGCCTAAGAACATTGCCATAATTGTAACTATAGCGGGAAGCCCTGCTTGATTTGCAACAAGCTTGGGTTCAACAATCTGTCTAATTACAGTAATTGCAGCATAAATAACAAGAAGACCTACACCCATTCCAAAATTGCCAAACAAAAGATTATATGCCGCCCACGGAAGAAGAACGGTACCTGTACCTAAAACAGGAACGATATCTATAATACATGTTACAAATGAAATTATAGCAATATAACTACCATCATAAACACCTATAAGCTTTAAAAGGAAAAGTCCTAAAAACATTTCGGCAAAAGTGATAGCCATAATTGTTACATAAGCTTTTAAAAGCTTTGCTATAGCCTTTGTAGCAGTTCTTTTTGTTTTTACAATAGACTTTCTTTTTCTATCGCTAAAGAAACCTAAAACTAATTCCTTAACCTTGTCATAATCACTTGCCATAAAGAAACAGGAAACCACCGCAACAACAACAGAAAGTATCGTTGAAGGTAAGCTTTTCACAACACTCCATGCCCCACTTAACGGAGCTGAAAGCATCGATAAATCAATCTGAGATTGACCTTTACCTAATGAATCAAAAGCATTTGTAACATAGTCACCTACTGTCCCTCTTATACCTTCGGGTAAACGAACAATTACACCCATAGCATAATTCTCTAATGTTACGATTAATTCATCTATTGAAGAAAACTGTGATGTCAAATAACTTGCAAAACCTTTCAACTCATTAAAAAGAACAAAAACTGCTATTGACAATGCACCAAATACAATACCAACCACAAGCAACACAAGTAAAAATGAAATTATGCCATGAGATTTCAAATGCAGTTTTTTCTGTGCCCATTTAATAGGTCTTTGTAAAGCATAAGCTAACACAAAAGCTATTATAAATGGTGTCAAAGCACCAAGGCAATACTTTATAAACACATAAAAAAGTCCTATACATATAACTGCATAAACAAAATTGATTATGAACGATTTTCTTTTCTCTATTACACTATCCATTATTCTCTCCAACCTGTTTACAGAAATTTCTATTATATATTATACCTTTTTTTTAAATAATACAATGAAAATTACACATTTGACATAAATTTTTAACAATATTGAACTTTTTTTCAAAAATTTTGAAAAAACTCTTTATTATCACCACAAGTTATGCTAATATATTATGTAATTATATTTTCAGGGGTGTAAAAAATGCAGGTTGCAGTTATGGGGTTCGGCACAGTCGGTTCTGGCGTTGTCGAGTTAATCCTCAAAAATAAAAAAAGTATTACAGAAAGATGCGGTCAGGCTTCGCTTGATGTCAAAAGAATTCTTGATATCCGTGATTTTTCATCACATCAGTTGGCTGAGCTTTTCACAAAAGATTTTAATGTTATTCTTAACGATAAAGAAATTGAGATTGTTGTTGAAACAATGGGTGGTGTAAATCCAGCTTTCGATTTTGTTTCTAAATCTTTAGAGGCTGGTAAAAGTGTTGTTACATCAAACAAAGAGCTTGTCGCTGCAAAAGGCTACGAGCTTTTGGAGTTAGCAAAAGAAAACAATGTTAATTTCTTATTTGAAGCAAGTGTTGGTGGCGGTATTCCAATTATAAGACCAATTAACCAATGTCTTGCTGCGAACGAATTCGAAGAGGTTTCTGGTATTCTTAATGGTACTACAAACTTTATTCTTACAAAAATGATTGACGAGGGCATGGATTTTGACGAGGCTCTCAAAATTGCTCAGGCAAACGGCTACGCAGAAAGAGACCCATCTGCAGATATTTTAGGGCACGATGCAGCAAGAAAGATTTGCATTTTAGCTTCTCTTTGCTTCGGTAAACATGTTTACCCAGATGAAGTTGAAGCAGAGGGTATTGTAAACATTTCAAAAGAAGATGTTGAATATGCTAAAGTGTGGGGCGGTGTAATAAAACTAATTGGCCGTGCCAAAAAGCTTGAATCAGGCAAAATTTCTGCTACAGTTGGTCCATGTCTTATCAAAAATGGTTGTCAATTGGCATCTGTAACAGATGTTTTTAACGCAATTCTTGTCAGAGGCGACGCTGTTGGTGATGTAGTATTCTACGGCAGAGGTGCTGGTAAATTTCCAACTGCAAGTGCAGTTGTTGCTGATGTAATCGACTGTGCAAAACACACCGACAGGAGAAAGCTTATTGGCTGGGAAGCTGCTGAAAATGATTATGTTATCAATCCTTATGAGCAAAGCTCTGAGCTTTATGTAAGAGTCGTAGCTAATGATTATAATTCAGTAGTTGAAAAAGTTAAAGCTACATTCAGTGATGCTCAGATTCTTGAAACAAATAATAAAACAGAAATCGCATTTATCACACCATTGATGTGTGAAAAAGATGCCAGAGCTATGATTGATGGACTTGGCGTTGAAATTAAAAATATTCTTAGGGTTTTAGACTACTAATCCCTAGTCCCTAATTACTAAAGGCGGTGAAATTATGGCATATTGTCCACATTGCTTTAACCAACTCCATTTTTGGAATATCAAAGCTGAATGTCCACATTGTGGCACAAACATTCCAAACTACGATTGGGAAAACATGTTAGAGCGTGATGCAAAAAAGGCTGAAGCTGCTTGGTCAAAATTCAGAATTTTCACAACCAACTTCAAAAGTGCATTGTTTGGCAACAAATTAAGAATTATGCGATTTATTTTCACTTTTGTACCATTAGTTGTACTTGTTTTACCAGTCGCATCCTACATATTTAATCTGCCATTTTTAAGTGAAGAAACAAGCAAGGTTTCACTTTTAGATTTCACTTTAAACAATCTTCTGAATATCAATTGGGGTTCAATGCTTAATTTAGTTAAACTACCCGAACTCGGCATAAGCTTCGCATTTATTTTTATTGCACTCTTGCTTCTTTATTTAGCAGTTGTGTTTGGCGTATTGAACTTCATTTGTATTTTAGCTTGTGCTTCATCACTTAAGGCAACAATCAACTGTGTGCTTTGTGCGGGATCTACACTTTGCTTTATACTTTCCCCTGTTCTTTACAGTATTGCTGTTAATAATTTAAGCTCTGCAGAGTTTGGAATATTCTCAGGCAATATTCACTTTGGAATTATAGTGGGAGTTTTACTTTTCAGTTTGAATTTTGTTCTTAATTTTATAACTAATAAAAGTATGAAAAAAGAGAGAACCAAGACCTTATGAGTCTTGGTTCTTTTCATTTTCGTTATTTTCTAACATCTCATTCAATTCATCCATTGTGATTTCGTTCTTCTGGCGTTTCTTTCTTACATAGCCATTCCTTGAAAACATTGCAGGGAAAAGACCTGTAATTGCCATAGCGGGAACTGAAATATAAAAAATACTATCTTTAAAAAGTAAATAGTACATATAAGACGGAGCATTAATAAGAAGATAAAAATCCTCAAGCTCAGGCATAAATATAGCCACAACGCCTAAAACAGATAAAAGTGAGAATATAACCCATACAGTAGTTATATAAAACTTTTTATTAGCAAATCTGGTAAAAATACGCCCAGATATATAGTAGCAAACAGGTGCAAGCAAAAACATAAACACCATAACTATTATTTTAAGAACACCTTTTAAATCGCCCCAAAGGTAAACACCATCTAAAAAGCAGATTTTGTTATATATAAAGCATAGTAATGCGTGAACACCTAAAACAAAGGCAATAGAAAAGGCGTTTAATGTAATCTTTTTCTTCAAAACATTCACCTTTTTTAATTAGTGAGTGTATATTAGCATATATTACCTATTATTTCAAGTCGAAAATTGTAAATTAGGAAATAGGAATTAGGAATTTGGAAATAGGAAATAGGGCTTCGCGAAGAATAAAATCACCTTATCATTTAAAATTGATTTATGCATCAACCAAAAATGATAAGGCAATTTAAAATTCACAAAACTACTTCCTAATTCCTACTTCCTAATTCCTATTTAATATTAAAATAAAACTCCACTCCATCATTTACATTCACACAACCATAATTCGCCTTATGTAAATCAAGAATCTTTGCTGATACTGCAAGGCCTACGCCACTTGATTTATCTCGCTCTGTTCTTGATTTATCTGTTTTATAAAGCACAGACCAGATTTTATCTTTTTCATTTTCTGGCACGGTCGAACCTGAGTTATAAACACTAAACTTATAACCCTCAACGCCATCTTTTACTGTAACTATAACTTCGCCACCGTTCTCAGTATGTTTTATGGTGTTTGAAAGCATATTGTCAACAACTAATGCAATTAAATTTTTATCACACTTTACAACCGCAGTTTCTTTTAAATTTAAAGTTACATTCTTTTCGTGCAACTCAAATTGCTTTTTATATTTTTCTGTTTCTTCCTTTACAATATCACTGAGATTACATTTTTCAACATTTACTTTGCCATTCGTTGCAATCCTGTTATATTGAAGCATATCTGTAACCAATTTATCCATTTTCTGTGTTTCATCGTAAATCGATTTTAAATATTCCTCATTATTTTCTGGAGCAATATTTTCTAAAACACACTCGCATTGATTCTGAATTATTGCAATTGGCGTTTTCATTTCGTGTGTCATAGCAGAAATAAATGCATTTTTGCTTTCTTCAAATGCTTTGTTTTTATCGTAATATTTAGAAACAACAAATATAATAACTGCACCGAAAACTAAAAAGTTAAGTGCAAGTATCTGAATCCATTCGCCGCATTCATACCAGACCTCTATAAAAGGATTATAGTAAGATGCGTAAACAACAAAATAATGTTCGCCTGCAATTGTAAGATTCTGATAACCATGATATTGAGAACCTTTACTATTACTAACTTCGAAAGATCTGATGTTAGCACCGTCATTATAAAGCGCTTGTTTAAAACTCTCATATGCTTTTTTTCTTAACTCTTCACTTCGGGCTAATTCTAACAGTTGATAATACTTATTTTTATACAACTCATTATCTTTCCATTCGCGTTCATATACAAGAATCTCACTCATAATAAGAGTTGCGACGTCGATTTCTATTGCATCGGCTCTATCTTCAACATCAAATGTTATTTTTATTTTTTTATCTTCTGGTACTTCATCTATATTCACTTTGTAATACTCATCATCTATAAACCAGCAATAAACAGGTACAATTCTACCTTTTTCATCATACCAATACCTTATTTTTGCAGGTATAATATAATTTGTGGATGCTCGCTCTTCCAATTCAAAGAGTTTATTTAAATCACTTTTTGATATGTAGTCATCTAAAAAACATATACATTTTTCTTTTTTATCATCTCTGAATGTAAGGAGTGTTCCATTTGTGTACAAAAGCTCGCCATCTCTATCATATAAAGCTATTGCTGTTGGATATCTGTAAAGTTTTGATTTAGAAATAATATTAAAAAAACTTTCAGGAGAAGCACATTCTTCCGGATTACTATAATCCATATAATAACCATCAATATCGGTTAACAATCCCTTTGCGTACATATCAAACTCCATTTTGATATCTTCGTGTGTAAAAAATGCTAATATCCCCGAAGAAATAACAAATGCTAAAAGCACACCAAGTGCTATTAAACTTAAAAGCTTCCTCTTACTGTTAAACAATTTCTTTTTCATAAAAATCCCCCTTAAATCTTACAATTCACATTCAAATGTATAACCGACATTCACAACCGTCTTAATACACTCTGCCTTTTCGCCCAACGCCTTGCGAATTCTTTTTATATGGGTGTCAACAACACGTGAGGTTCCCTCGTATTCCCAACCCCAGATTCTGTTAAGAATTTTATCTCTATCTAAAACAATATTTTTATTTTCCATCAAATAGCGTAACAATTCATAATCTTTAGTTGTAAGTGTAATTTCTTGTGACTCCACAAAAACTTTTCGTTTTGCTAAATCTATTACAATTCCATTTAATGAAATCTCGTCTCGTTTCAAATTTCCTTTTGACATAGCAATCATAGAAAGGCACTTTTGGTGCAACACTGAAAGCGGAAATGGTTTCACTATGTAATCATCACCACCAGAAGAAAAACCTTTTAAATAGTCAGCTTCTTCACCTAATGCTGAAAGAAAAAGAATTGGAACATTACTGTATTTTCTTATTTCTTCACATGCTTTTAAACCATCTTTTTTAGGCATCATAACATCAAGTATGATTAAATCAAATTCTGTTTCTTCACTCTTTTCAACTGCATCTTCGCCATCACTTGCAGTTATAACACTTAAACCTTTTGCTGTAAGATAATCATTTATAGTATTTCTTATCTTAATTTCATCATCTGCAACGAGAATTTTATACATTAACTCTCCCCCTTTGATATGATAATATTATAGTCGTGTGTAATTTGTGTGTCAAATTTTTCGTAAGAACGAAAAATTTTAGGAAATAGGAATTAGGAAGTAGTGCTTCGCTAAAAATAAAATCACCTTATCATTTAAAGTTGATTTATATACCAACAAAAAATGATAAGGCAATTTAAAATTCACAAAACTATTTCCTAATTCCTATTTCCTAATTCCTCAACCATTAATTCCTCTCACGTAATTAATGCTCATCTGGGCACACTCAAGTGGAGTTTTATCCATTGAAGGATTATCCTGTTCAACAACTACCCAAGAAGCACCTGCTTTTTCTGATGCTTTTAAAATAGCCTCAAAGTCCTGAACACCATAACCTACTGGTCTGAATTCAAATGTCTGCTCTTTCGCTTCCGTTTCTTCTTCCTCAATACCAATAAGCTTATAAAGGGGACCGCCATTGTTTGAACCAACAAAGTCTTTAAGGTGAACTACTGGTGCACGACCTGTATATTTTTCAATATAACCGGCAGGATTTTCACCGCCTACATTTACCCAGCAAGTGTCAATTTCAGTCTGTAAAAATTCTGTTGGTACTTCGTTATAAAGAATATCGAGTGCATATTCACCGTCGATTTTAATAAATTCAAAATCGTGGTTGTGGTAAAGAAGCTGAAGACCGAGCTCTTTTGCTGCTTCACCAATTTTTCTTATACCCTTAACTGTATCAGAAAAACCATCTGTACCAGGTCTGCATTCTTCTGTAAGGTAAGGTACAACTACATATTTACAACCAATTTCTTTATAATCTTTTAAAACCTCTGTTGGATTTTCAAGCATATCGTAATAAGGCACGTGAGCAGAAATTGGTTCCATTTTAAGTTCTGCTAATTTTTCTTTAATTTTCTCTGGTGCTTCACCAAAAAGACCCGCAAATTCTACACCATCGTAGCCTAAAGCCTTAACCTTTTCGAGTGTGCCATAAAAATCTTTTTCCATATCATCTCTTACTGAATAGAGCTGTAATGCAATTGGGAATTTCATAAAAATTACTCCTTTAGAAATATAATACTCTTTAATTATACAACATAAAAAAACATTTTCAATATATTTTTCACATTTTATTGACATTCACTTTAAATAAGTTGTATATTTATATAGTAATTTTTCAGAACAGATATAAGGTGATATTTTATGAAATATGTAGTTGTACTTTATGATGGTATGGCAGACTACCCAGTTGACGCTTTAAATGGCAAAACACCTATGGAAGTAGCTAAAAAGCCAAACCTTGATTTTTTAGCAAGACACGGCAAAATGGGTATTGTAAAAACTGTTGGTGATGGTTTAAAGCCTGGTAGCGATATTGCAAATATGAGTGTTTTAGGCTACAACCCAAAAGAATGTTACACTGGTCGTTCACCACTTGAAGCGGTAAGCATCGGTGTTGATATGAAAGATACTGACATTATCTTCCGTTGTAATTTAGTTACTCTTAGCAATGAAGAAAACTATGAAGATAAAACAATGGTAGATTACAGTGCTGGTGACATTTCTACTAAAGAAGCAAGAGAAATCATCAAATCTGTACAAGAACATTTCGGTAACGATATATTCAAATTCTATAGTGGCGTTGCTTACAGACATTGTCTTGTATGGAACAATGGTACTTTAGACTTAGGTAAAATGACACCCCCACACGATATTTCTGGTAAGGTTATAAAAGAGCATCTTTCTTCATCACCTAATGCAACAGAGTTAATTAAAATGATGAAAGAAAGCTATGACTTTTTAATGGAGCACCCTGTTAATAAAGAGAGAATTGCAAGAGGCGAAAAGCCTGCAAACTCAATCTGGCTCTGGGGTGAAGGCACAAAACCTGCTTTACCTGACTTTAAAGAGAAATACAACGTAAGCGGTTCTATAATTTCTGCAGTTGATTTATTAAAAGGTATTGCAAAGTGTGCTAATATGTCTGCACCAGAGGTTGAGGGTGCAACTGGTTACATTGACACAAATTTTGTTGGCAAAGCTGAATGTGCCCTCGAAGAACTCAGAACCCACGATTTCGTTTACATACATTTAGAAGCACCAGATGAATGCGGTCACAGAAACGAACCACACAACAAGGTAAAAGCAATTGAAATGATTGATGAACTTGTTTTAGGCACAATTCTCCCTGAACTCGAAAAGCTTGACGACTACAAAATTATGGTTTTACCAGACCACCCAACACCAATTAAAACTATGACACACGCAAGCGACCCAGTTCCATATATGATTTATCAGAAGTCGAAACACTCTGATTCTGGTATTGAAACATTTACAGAGAGTACTGCAAAGTCAACAGGTAAATTTATTGAAATCGGTCACGAATTGATGCGCGAGTTCATAGACTAAAGTTTTCAACTTCCAATTAAACTTCGCATATAATGTAACGGTGAAGTGTATGATAAAGTTTTACTTTAAGCCCATAAGACGACGGATACATATAAAAGCGAAAAGATATATACCAAAGAAACAAAAACACGCACTCACCTTTAAACTGGTGTGCGTGTTTTTAATTTTGGCTATTCTTTTTATTCTTCTTGATATTCCTATAAGACCTGTTGTAAGAGAAAATGCAAAATATATAGTAAAAAACGAAGTCACGCTTATGATAAATGAGTGTGTTGCAGATTATCTGCAAGAAAATAATATCGATTACACCGATTTAATAACAGTTTCTTTAAATGATAAAAAAGAAGTTACTACCATTGGTACAAATACAATTGCAATAAATAAACTAAAAGCAGATATCACAAATGCTATTGCGAACGAATTAAAAGACAGCCGTGGTGAAAAAATAAGAGTTTCTTTAGGCAATCTTTTTGACAGTTACATTTTAGACTATATAGGTATTGAGTTTCAGGTTAAATTAACTGACTATGGTTTTATAGAAACAGATATTACGTCAAGCTTTAAAAGTGCTGGAATAAACCAGACGTTGCATAGAATAAACCTAAAAATAAAAGTTGATGTAAACATAAACGTCGGTACACTTTATCAGAGCGAAACAGTAGAAACAGAAATTCTTTTAGCAGAAACAGTTATGCTTGGGAATGTACCAGAGATGTATATAAAATAAGTGCTGAGCATTTTGGTGCTCAGCACTTACTCGTTTTAAATTATTATAATTTATCAACATCTGCTTCAGTAATAATATGGAAGCCAGAAGTTGTTAATGCTCTCTTTGCCAAATCATTATCTTCAACTCTTAAAACAACATAAGCGTGTCTTTCTGTTCTTGCCATAAAAGCGTAAAGATACTCTAAGTTAATTTTATTTTCGCTAAGAACCTTTAATGCCTCTGTAAGTTTACCTGGTGCATCACCGATTTTAACACCAACAACATCTGTAACCTTTATAAGATATCCTGCTTCTTTAAGCATTTTTTCAGCAGCTTCTACATCATTTACAATAAGACGAAGAATACCGAAATCTTCTGTTTCTGCAATAGATAACGCTCTGATATTTATATTGTTTTCGGAAAGTATTTCAGTTATAGGAATAACTGCACCTTGCTTATTTTCAACAAATACTGTTAACTGTTTAATAGACATGAATTTTACTCCTCTCAAAATTATATAAGTTTTCTCTTATCAACAACACGAACTGCTTTACCTTCACTACGGGCAATTGTCTTAGGTGCAACAAGGTGTACAGTAGGATTGATACCAAGCATAATCTTCATTGCATTTGCAAGGCTTTTTTCCATACTGAGAATATCACTTACTTTATCGGTGAATTTTTCTGGTGTCATTTCAACGTTTACTTCAAATGTATCATTGTTATTTACTCTATCAACAACAATCTGGTAGTTTGGCTCATAGCCCTCTTTAAGAAGAACTGTTTCAATCTGGCTTGGGAATACGTTAACACCACGAATTATGAGCATATCGTCAGTTCTGCCCATAGGCTTTGCCATTTTTACGAGAGTTCTGCCACAAGAGCACTTTTCACGGCTGAGCACACAAATATCACGTGTACGATAGCGGAGTAATGGGAAGGCTTCTTTGTCAAGAGCAGTAAATACAAGCTCACCCTTGCTACCTTCAGGTAAAACCTCACCTGTATCAGGGTCAATAATTTCTGCATAGAAATGGTCTTCATTTACGTGCATACCTGTTTGCTCTGAGCATTCAAATGCAACACCAGGACCGCTTGTTTCAGTAAGACCATAAATATCATAAGCTTTAATACCGAGTGTTTCTTCAATGCCTCTGCGCATTTCTTCTGTCCAAGGTTCTGCACCAAAAATACCCGCCTTAAGAGGAATATCCTCTGGCTTGTAACCTTGTTCCTTTAAGGATTCACCAATATATGCAGCATATGAAGGTGTACAACAAAGAATTGTCGCCTTAAGGTCTTCCATAAACTGAATTTGACGGTCTGTATTACCAGAAGACATTGGTAATGTAAGGCAACCAACCTTATGAGAACCACCATGAAGACCTGCACCACCTGTGAAAAGACCATAACCATAAGCCACCTGGCAGACATCCTTTTTAGTACCACCAGCAGCAACAATAGCACGTGCACAGCAATCTTCCCATAAATCCACGTCATGCTGTGTATAGAAAGCAACAACTCTACGGCCTGTTGTTCCTGATGTAGAATGAATACGAACACAATCCTCAAGTGGTTTTGCTAAAAGACCATAAGGATATGCATCTCTTAAATCTGCCTTTGATAAAAATGGAAGCTTATGTAAATCATCAATACCAGTAATATCTTCTGGTTTTACACCTTTTTCATCCATAAGATTTTTGTAGTAAGGAACGTTTTCGTAAACATGCTTAACTTGTTTAACTATTTTCTCAGATTGAAGCTTTTTCATTTCTTCTCTGGACATAGTTTCAAATTCTTTTTGATAGTAATTTTGTGACATTTTGTACACCCTTTCTGTTTTTAGTTCAGTTTTTTCGGAACGAAAAAGAGTAAATAAAAAACGCCCTCCGCATTCCGAAGAATACAGAGGACGAGAAATTTTCCCGTGGTACCACCTCAGTTTGTCGCAATCTCACGATAACGACCTTATCAGGTACTATCATACCTTAGTTCTGTTACGGGAACACCCGTTGCATCCTAATTGAGAAAATCTCGTTCAGTGCACTGCTAACAGAAGGAATTCAAGAAGGGAGCAACATTGCCTCGCACCATCCGGCAACTCTCTTGAGAAACTCTCCGACCTACTACTTTCTGGTCATCGCATTTAACATTTTGAATATACCATTCTGACTAAAAAAAGTCAATACTTTTGCCAAAAAAGTTTATTAAAAATCCAATATTTCAGACTGAATTATGAGTTGTATCCGAACTCAAATGCTTTAAGATTTACGTCTAAAAACTTCTCTGGCACATTTTGTTTTAATGCCTCTAACCAGATATCTTTTTCAATATCGGTAGTCTTAGCCATAGCACCAATTAAAACAACGTTTGCAGATTTAGAGTTACCTGCTTCAACTGCTTTTGAGAGTGCATCAAGCGTGTGAATTTCAACACCTGCATTTTTAATTGATTCAATAACACCTTCAGGGTATTCTGCATCACCAATAACAACTGACATAGGGTCAATTTTTTGAGTATTTGTAACGATTTTACCGCCGATTTTAAGGTGATTTAACCATCTTGCCGCTTCTAATTGTTCAAATGCTAAAATTAAATCTGCTTCACCTAAGCCTACAACTGGTGAATAAACCTTGTCACCATATTTAACATAAGTAACAACTGAGCCACCGCGCTGACTCATACCATGAACTTCAGAAACCTTAACATCGTAGCCCTTTAAAAGAAGTGCAGTACCTAAAATTCTACTTGAAAGAAGTGTACCTTGACCGCCTACACCAACTATCATAATTGATTTAACCATTTACTGCACCCCCCTCATTCTTCGATTGCGTCGAATTTGCAAAGCTGTTCGCAAACCCCGCAACCTAAACATTGTGTAAAGTCGATTTCGGCTTTTCCATCTCTCATACTTATAGCAGGACAACCGATTTTCATACAAGCTTTACAAGATTTACATTTATCTTTATTAACCTTAAACGCTGGCCTATGCTTAACAGTTTTAAGTAAAGCACAAGGTCTTCTTGAAATTACAACCGCCGCTTCATTTAAAGAAAGCGCCTTTTTAATGCCATCCTCTGTTTCTTTTAAATTATAAGGATCAACAACAAAAACATTCTTAATACCTACTGCTTCGCAAAGTCTTTCAAGACTTACTGCAGTTGCTGGGTCACCCTTGATATTTTTACCAGTTGTCGGGTTCTGTTGGTGACCTGTCATACCTGTAATACTGTTATCAAGGATAATAGTAACAGAATTTGTATTGTTATAAGCAATATCAATAAGACCTGTAATACCTGAATGGATAAATGTTGAATCGCCAATAACGGCAACACTTCTGTTAGCATTTTCTGGGTCTGCTAAATTTCTGCCGTGAAGACCTGAAACGCTACCACCCATACAAAGAACTGTATCCATCATACCAAGTGGTTTTGCAACACCTAATGTGTAACAACCAATGTCTCCACTTACAGTAACGTTAAGTTTTTTTAGAGCAAAGAAAAGACCACGATGCGGGCAACCCGCACAGAGCACTGGTGGACGTGCTGGAATATTTACATCCGCTGTAACATTCTTAACTTCTTCACCTAAAACAACTTTTTTAATAAGACCTTGTGAATATTCACCTATAAGTGTAAATGCTTCTTTACCTATAACGTTTACACCAATTTTTCTGCAATGTGTTTCAAGATAATCGTCAAGCTCTTCAAGAACGTAAACTGTTTCACATTCATTACAGAAATCTTTTATGAGTTTTTCAGAAAGTGGGTAAACACAACCTAATTTTAAATAAGAAGCCTTATCGCCTAACGCTTCTTTTGCATAAGTGTATGTAATACCAGAAGTAATAACACCAATTTTCTTTGAGTTATATTCTACTGTATTAAGACCGATTTCTACCGCTTCTTTTTCACAGAATTCAATCTGCTCTAAAATACGCTTTTCCACTACGACGTGTTTACCCTTTGCATTGGCAGGTACCATTACGTACTTTTGCGGATTCTTTTCATAAGATTTAAGACCACCGTCAACTCTTTCGCCGATTTCTGCAAGGCTTCTTGAGTGAGAAACTCTTGTAGTAAGTCTTAAAAGAATTGGTGTATCAAATCTTTCTGATAATTGGAATGCTAATTTTGAAAACTTAAGGCATTCTTCTGAGTCAGATGGTTCTAACATCATAATTTTAGAGCCTTTAGCATAGTGACGGCTATCCTGTTCATTCTGGGAAGAATGCATACCAGGGTCATCGGCAACAATTATAACCATACCAGCATTTACACCTGTGTAAGAAGATGTAAAAAGTGGGTCTGCTGCAACGTTAAGCCCTACGTGCTTCATAGCACAGAAAGAACGTGCACCTGCAACTGCAGCACCAAAAGCAACTTCACAAGCAACCTTTTCGTTTGGTGCCCACTCACTTTTAATTTCATCATACTCTGCAATAAATTCTGTAATTTCAGTACTTGGTGTACCAGGGTAGCTTGAAGCAACTCTGCAACCAGCTTCATAAAGACCACGTGCAACCGCTTCGTTACCTAAAAGTAATTTTTTCATAAATCCAATCTTTCTCTCTATGTAAAATTTAATTATTTAATTTCGTTTTGCTTTGCAACAACGCTTTCGCCACAATACATCTCACGTAATTTAGGCTTTTCAATTTTACCGGTAGGGTTACGTGGAACAGATGCAAAGATAATTTTTCTTGGCCTCTTATATCTTGGTAAATCGTAGCAGAAGTCATTAATATCATCTTCTGTAAGAGTTTCACCATCTTTAACTTCAATAATTGCAGTTGCAATTTCACCAAGACGTGCATCAGGAAGCCCAATTACTGCAACGTCTTTTATTAAAGGATGCTTTCTCAAGAAGTCTTCAATCTGCACTGGGTAAAGGTTTTCACCACCAGAAATAATAACGTCTTTCTTTCTGTCAACAAGGAAGATAAAACCATCTTCATCTTCTCTTGCCATATCACCAGTAAAGAGCCACCCATCACGAAGAACATCGTTTGTTGCTTTTTCGTCTTTATAGTAACAGGTCATAACACCTGGACCTTTGACTGCTAATTCACCAACATCGCCTTTTTCTACTGCTTCGCCGTTTTCGTTAACAATCTTAACTTCCCAGCCGTAACCCGCTTTACCAATAGCACCAACCTTGTGAACGTTTTCGACACCTAAATGAACACAACCCGGTCCTATAGATTCACTAAGACCGTAGTTAGTATCATACTGGTGGTGCGGAAATACTGAAAGCCAACGTTTTATAAGGCTTGGTGGAACAGGTTGTGCACCTATGTGCATAAGACGCCACCTATCAAGCTCGTATTCACTTAAATCAATATCTTTTCTGTCGATAGCATCAAGAATATCCTGAGCCCAAGGAACCAGAAGCCACACGATAGAGCACTTCTCGTCACTTGCAGTTTTTATAATCCATTTTGGTTTTGTACCTTTTAAAATAACGGCTTTGCTTCCGACAACAAGCGAACCAAACCAGTGCATTTTAGCACCAGTGTGGTAAAGTGGTGGTATACATAAAAATACATCATCTTTAGTTTGTGAGTGGTGTGCCTGTTCTGTTTTTGCAGCGTGAACCAAGCTTCTGTGAGCGTGTAAAATAGCTTTAGGAAAGCCTGTTGTACCAGACGAAAAATAAACCGCTGCATCGTCATCATCACTTAACGTTACATTTGGTGCTTTTGTTGAGCAATATGTAACAAGTTCATCGTAGCTTTCTGAGAATGTAGGGCAATCTTCACCAACGTAAAATGTATATTTCACATCAGGAATTCTGTCGCAAATTTCTTCAACACGACCAATGAATTCAGGACCAAATACTAAAACAGAACTATCTGAAAGTTTCAGGCAATATTTAATTTCTTCTGCTGTGTAACGGTAGTTAAGCGGTACTGCTAAAGCCCCCGCCTTTAACACACCGAAATATACAGGAAGCCACTCAAGGCTATTCATTAAAAGAATAGCCACTCTGTCGCCCTTTTTTATTCCTCTTGAAAGAAGAAGGTTAGCGAAGCGATTTGCCTTTTTATCAAATTCGCCCCAGGTCATTTCTTTTCTCAAAGAATTGGTGTTACTTGGCTCAATAAGCGAATATTCACGCCAGGTAACTCTGTTTTTCTCTTCTACCTCAGGATTTATTTCAACCAATGCAACATCATCTTTAAAGTTCTTTGCATTGTTTACGAGATACTCCGTAATCGGCAAATTTCTCATTCCTTTATACTATAGTATATGAATAAAAATATAGAATAAATAATACACCTATTTACTTAATGTGTCAACATAATTTTCAATATCAAAACTTTCGACAGGGCTATTATTTTTAAGGTACAATGGGTGGTGTGGATGCCCTTTTACTGAGCGTTTGCCAACAGTAAACCATTCGGCATTATATTCATTACCAATTTCAATTATTTCTTTAACGCAACTTATTAAATATGGGCGTTTTTCAATGATTGTTCCCCACGCAGCCCATACTGCGGGTGTGTGACCGTTTTTATATGAAGAAAGTATGTAACGGAACGCTTTCATATTCTCATTGTGTAAAAATTCATTGTTACAGGAATCCATATCATTCGGATTTGTGGCTCTTTGTGCATAAACGTTAAACATAATAAAACTATCGTAGCCATTAAACCGAGCAATTCTCTCAACAGATTTCAATGTATTATCAAGGTCATCAGGTTTTGCAGTAGATGGATTTATACCAATACATATAAGCGGGTTTTCACCTCTTGTACCTAAAATATAACGGTAATCGACATATTCATTAGGTACATAAATCCATTTATTTATATCATATTCATAAGAACCGTTCTTTTCGTTTTCGAGTGCTTCACTGAATGATAAAACGTTTAACTTTTGTGTTTCACAGGTTGGAATATGCATATTTACCCCCGTACAGAAATAATTGTTTTTTTACTTTTAACATATACTTTATTATAACTGTTTACTACCCCGTTTTCAACACATTATTTTCTATTTAAACAATTATTTCTGAAGTTCATTATTCCTTGACATTTTCTTACAATATATTATAATTATAGTGTATTGTTAAAATTTTAAAAGATAAGAAGGTTTTATTATGTACCATTCAATGACTATTGCAGGCCTCGAGAGAAAACTCCCTCTCTGCAGATTAAACGACGACCTTAAAATCGGTGCTTTTGTTATTTTTGGAGATACAGAACTCACCGTTGCATGTGCTAAAGAGTTATTAGAAAAAGCACCAGAATTCGATTACATAGTTACAGCTGAAGCAAAAGGTATTCCGCTTGCTCACGAAATGTCAAGACAAAGCGGCAAAAAATACTTTGTTGCAAGAAAAAAACCAAAGCTTTATATGACAGGTGTTTTTGAAGCTGTTGTTAATTCTATTACAACCGAAGGTGAACAAAAACTTTATTTAGATACTGCAGAAGCAGAAGAAATCAAAGGCAAGAGAGTTATTATTGCTGACGACGTTATTTCTCTTGGTGAATCTTTAAAAGCTGTTCAGACACTTTTAGAAAAAGCTGGGGCAAACGTTGTTGCTAATATGACAATTCTTGCAGAGGGTGATGCTGCAAACAGAAAAGATATTATCTATTTAGAAAAACTCCCGCTTTTCAAAAACGACGGAACAATTTTAGAATAAGGATTTAAACGATGGCTGGTAAACTTTTTGTAGTTGGCACACCTATTGGTAACTTGGGTGATTTTTCTCCGAGAGCAGTCGAAACTCTTTCTTCCTGCGATTTTATTGCCGCAGAAGACACAAGAGTTACAATAAAACTCTTGAACCACTTTGGTATAAAAAAACCAATGATAAGCTATTATGAGCATAACAAAGCTGGGCGTGGCAATAAAATTATTGAAAGAATATTAAATGGTGAAACCTGTGCTCTTGTTTCAGATGCGGGTATGCCTATTATTTCTGATCCGGGTGAAGATTTAACAAAGCTTTGCTATGAAAACAATATTGAAGTGTGTGCTGTTCCTGGTCCGAGTGCATTAATTACTGCACTCGCTATTTCAGGAATGAGCGCAGGCAGATTTACTTTTGAAGGTTTTTTAACTACTACAAAGCAGAATAGAAAAAAGCATTTAGAAGAATTGGTAAACGAAAAGCGTACTATGATTTTTTACGAAGCACCACACAAATTACCTGCTACTTTAAAAGATATGGCAGAGTATTTTGGTGACAGAAAAATAGCACTCGTAAAAGAACTCACTAAAATCCACGAAAACGTTGAGCAGACTACCCTTTTTAGTGCAAGAGATAAGTATGACGAAGTTGCCCCAAAAGGTGAATTTGTAGTTATAGTTGAAGGCAAACCCGAAGAAGAAAAGACAGAAATCACTTTAGAAGATGCTACTTATATGGCAAAAGAATTAATAAAAGATGGTATTTCAATTAATGAAGCATCTAAAGAAATCGCAAAGAAAACAGGTCTTAAAAAAAGTGATATTTATAAATCATTACAAAATACATAATTAGGTGTGATTAAATGTTATTTGGCGTACAGTGGTACTTATGGGTACTCCTTGTAATTGTAAGTATTTTAGCAATTTTTGTCTGGATTAAAGCAATGTCTGCTTCAAGAACAAGGCGAGAAAAATTAAAAAAAGAAGCTGAAATTTGGAAAAAAGATTACGAATTAAGGCAAGAATTCAAAACACTTACCTCTGAAAAAATCAATTCAACTGACACTAATAAAATGCTTTCTGGTGTTTGTATGAACATTCAGATTGAGTTGGAAAATGCACCTGATATGAATGAAGCATTTTTAAAGTTACCAAAAGAAAAGAAATTTGTTTATTGCTTAGAGTATTTTGATGAAGACAGTGTAAAAAGTCTTTCAACATTCTTCAAGAATAATGGCTCACCCCTTACAGATTTTATAATCGAAGCAATAAAAGCTGTCGGTTACGAAGAAGTTTTACCACTTATTGAAACGATTTACCCGATGTACGATGACAACAGTGACGTTTCTATTGATTACACAGTAATTAACAAAACAGACGACAAATTCAAAGAAATTTATAACCCAAATAAACTCTATGAATTGGTCAGCAAATACGTAAAAGCAAACAAAGAAATTTTTATAAATTAAAGGTGATAAAAATGGCTACATTTTATCTTTCTGCATTCGCTGATGAAGCAGGTGGCGGAATTAAAGAACAAATTGAAGCTTTAAAGGCGCATGGTATGACTCATATTGAGCCACGTGGACTTGACGAAGGGAACATTTCACTTTACACAGAAGAACAAGCAAAGGCTCTTAAAAAAATTTTAGATGAAAGTAAAATTCAGATTTCTGCAATCGGCTCTCATTACGGCAAAATAAAAATTACAGAAGATTTTTCTGAGCACTTTGAAAACTTCAAAAACTGTGTTAAGGTTGCAAAAATTTTAGATGCAAAGAGAATAAGAATGTTCAGCTTCTATTTCTCAGAAAATGAAAAATATGAAGATTACAAAGACGAGGTTTTCAGAAGAATAGAATTAATGTGTAACTATGCTTTAGAAAACGGAATTTTCTGCTGTCACGAAAATGAAAAAGGCATTTATGGCGATAATGAAGAAAGATGTTTTGAAATTCTTTCTCATTTCAAAGGCAAATTAAAAGGCGTTTTTGACCCTGCAAACTTCATCCAATGCGGTGTTAAAATTTTACCAGCATTTGAGCTTTTAAAAGATTATATTGACTATCTTCACATAAAAGACTGTATTTATTCTGACGGTAGCATCCGCCCAGCAGGTGCTGGTGATGGTGAAATAGTTGAACTTTTAAAAAGATTTAACGAAGTAAAACAAAGCGACACATTCTTAACCCTTGAGCCACATTTAAAAGTGTTTGATGGACTTAAGGATTTAGAAGAAGAAGGTGGCACCGCCGACAAATTAAAAGACGATTTTACATATAAAACAAATCGTGAAGCGTTTGACGTTGCGGCTAATGCACTCAAAAGTTGCATTGAAAAGGCTGGTATTGAAGAAAATACAGTTATCAAATACTAAAAACAAAGCACACTTGAATTTTGTTTCAAGTGTGCTTTGTTTTATAAACTCACTACTATTGTAAATACATTATTCTCGTACTTAATAAGCATATCGCCTTTGTGTTTGTCAACAGTTCTTTTAATGCTCTTTAAACCGAGACCGTGATTCTCTTTGTCCGTTTTTGAAGAAATGTAATTCCCTGCCCTTTTCTTTGGTGCTTCGGTTGACGGATTTTTTATAGAAATGAAAACTCCACTTTCATCATTTGTGATTTTCGTTTCTATATATCTGTCACTCATTTCTTTTATTTTTACATTCGCTTCAATTGCGTTATCGAGTGCGTTACTTAAAATTGTACATATATCCATACTCGGCACGGCAATCTTTTCAAGTGGCTCTACCTGAAAATGTGTTGCAATTCCGTTCTTTTGTGCTAAAAGCATTTTTTCATTTATAACCGCATCTATTGCAGAATTTTTGCTCATTGAAATATATGTTGCTTCTTCTACCGCATCGGTCATTTTTTCAAGGTATTCTAAAAGTTCTTCTTTAGTACCGTTTTCTGCTATACCCTTTAAAGAGAATATATGATTTTTCAAATCGTGTCTTAATTCTCTTGTTCTGTTATAACTTTCTTCAATTCTTAAAAACGACTCTTTTTCAAGACGCATCTGCGTATTTAAAAGGTCTTGTCTTCTTTGCATTTCTAACTGATTTTGAAGTCGTGAGAAAAGCATAAATACAAGAACATTAATAAAAAGGATACCTATTGTTGAAACGATGATATAAGCATTTATTTCTTCACCAGGAGCTAAACGGTCTATATAATATTGGTAAACTGTTAATGTTCCAAGCGTTGTAACAGGCACAGTAAGAAGCAAAAGCCAATATCTTAAAGGAACATTTTTATTTTTTGATTTTGTGAAAAGACCTAAAAGAATAATTATTAAAAGCATAATTATATTAGGCATTTCAATTGAAAGTATTCTGTAAAAGAAGCTTTCAGTATCCATATAAGGAATTTTTGTTATATATTCATCTATAAAGAAAGAAAACGCAAAATAAGACACTAATTTTGAAAGTGCTACAAACAATGAATAAATAACTATAAAAACTGCTTTAAGACGCTTTTGCCCGTCAAAAATTATAAAGACAATGGCAATCATTAAAAGCATCTGAATAACAGTTTTAATATTACCGCTCTGACCTGTTTCCTGAAGTGCTAAAAGAATTCCCGCACTTATTACAAATGCAATTCTTTTCGGGTTTTTACTTTTGAATTTATCCTCAAAAAACACATTCATAAGTAAAAATGCAAGAAAAATTTCTAATGTAGAAGAAAAAAGTCTTATTAAATAGAATAGCGATGTTTCTAAAAATTCTAACATTTAACTACCTCTTTGACCACAAATAAGCATCTTTAACCTTTGTTGCCTTGCTTTTACTTACAGGCAAGCTAAAACCATTTATAAGTAGAACCGAATCTTTTGACACACTTTTAATTTTTTGTGCATTTACTAAGTAACTCTGGTGTGTTCTTATAAAATCTTTTTCTTTAAGTTCATTTTCTACATTATCAAGTTTCTCGTAAAAGGAAAGAACTTCGTTTTTAGTGTGTATATTTAAAAGTCGTTTGTTACTTTCAAAATATAAAATATCTGAAAGTGGAATATTTTTTACACTCGACGATGTTTTAACAGTAAAAAAGCTCGTGTTGAGTTTTTTTAGCTCCAAAAGGCACTCTCCCAAAACACGTGAAAACGCATTGACTAAATCAGTCTTTAAAATATAACGGAACGCCTTTACCTCGTACCCCGAAAAGACATACTCGGCAGAAGAAGTAATGAACACAATAAGCGAATTAACGCCAATATCTCTTAAAAGTTTTGCACACTCAACACCATTCAACGTTTTCATTTTTATATCAAGAAAAATGATATCAAAGTGCTGTATATTGTTTTCACATTTTTTAAGAAGCTCACTACCATCATAAAACGCAGAAACTTCTGCTTCTAAATCATTTTTTGCTAAAAATTCAGTTGTACGGCTTTCAATATAATCGCATATTTTCTTTTCATCATCACAAATCGCGATTGTAAGCATCATAACCACCTACCCCAATTATTTATACTATAACATAAATAATAGTAAATTACTACTGTTTTATATTTTAAAACGCACTTTCGATAAATCTTAGGAGCAAAACCGTGCCTACAACTGTTGTTATAATTGAAGAAAGTATTAATGGATGAACACATTCCCCAAAATCTTCTTGACCTATTGTGCCACCAAATATAAAAAATATCGAAACAACAGGAATAATATAAATGAGTTTAGAATAATACAATGGTATATATATAACTAACAAAACCCCGAACAAAAGTCCACCAAAAGCACTGTTTTCTAATGTTCCGTTTGGTGACAAGTACATTACCAAATATAATAGTCCAATAAGCGTAATTATTGCACCATAAAATATAGTTGTAATTAAACAAACATTTCCTACTAATGGTTCTAATTTACACTTTTTGTTTTTCATAATAACACTCCTCACTAATACAAACGCTTATTAAAACGAATTTTCAACAAAATAAATAATCGCCATTGTACCCGCAACAGAGGTTACAATTGAAGAAAGCACTAATGGATGAACAAACACTCTTGGATTTTTTCTTTTTACTAATTCTATAAAAGCAACTGATATTAAAAACATTGTTATGATTATCGGAATAACATAAATTATTTTTGTAACATACAGCAAGAGATTTGGATACAAAAAAACACCATAAATTAATACAAAGACTTCCATAAAATGCTCATACGAATCGCACAATTCATCAGGTATAACAGAACCGAGAAAACCAATGAGATTAAGGAGAGCGGTAAGAACAATCATAACACCATAATATATAATTGTAAAAAGACAAACACGCCTTGTTACCTCTTCTAACTTCCACTTTTCATTCTTCAAAAATTTCATATAATACTCCTCAATAACAAAATCACTTATAAATTTATATTTAAAACGCTCTTTCTATCAGATTTGTGATAACCACTGTACCTACAACAGATGATGCAATTGAAGAAAGCACCAACGGATGAACAAATACTCTTGGATTCTTCCTTTTCACTAATTCTGTAAAGGCAACTGATAATAAAAACATTGTTATAATTATAGGCGGAATGCAAATCACCTTAGACCAATAAAAGAAGATGTGCACCCAACATAAAATTGAAAATAAAACATCTCCGACTACACTGAATGAAAATAAAAACATTGAAAGGTAAATTAATCCCGCAAGAGCGATTATAACGGAATAATATATAGTTGTAACTAAACAAACCTTTTTTACTAATGGCTCTAATTTCCACTTTTCTTTTAAATTTTTCATAATATCACCCACAGAATAAAAATACAGATGAAGTTTTACCTTCATCTGTATTTTATTCTTTTTAATATAAAATTTGCTCAAAATGTAACTTTTGGGTGTGTTTTTGTAATTTTTGGTTATTCTTCATTTCAGTTTCCAACAGAATATGCTGTTAATCCCGGTATTTTTACCAGCCTTGACCAGATGACCCTAACCCAGGCATACCTGGTGCTTTTTCATAATTTCCATCTGGAATAAGTTCAATCACCTCTGGTGGTGTAATAACAGATGGGTAAGTCACCTGTTCTCTTGTTGGATAGTTATCGTATTCATCATTCAAATTATAAACACCAGCTTCAATTTGTTGCTGTAGCATTACTTCTCCGACATGCTTTCCCTCTTCTTGTGCTATAGAAAAAATTTCTCTGTATTCGGGGTCAATATCATCAAGATTAAATTCTGGTTGAGTTTCCTGTTTTTCAGTATAATATTCTGTTATTTCTGCAGTAGTAGGCTCTGTAACATATTCCGTAATAGGCTCTGTTGTAGTTTCTTCTGTATAAACTTGTGTAGTTGTTTCTTCTACAACAGGAATTTCATTTTGTGTAGTTTCTTTAGCACTAACTTGTGGCACCGTACCCAAACACACAGTTGCAACAACTACCACAATAAAAAACAGCACTAAAACTATTTTCAAGGTCTTTTTATAAGACACTACAAATTTTATTCTACTCTTTATGCTTACTTCGCCAAATGCCAATGGATGAATAATCCCCCTGCCTTCATTTACTGCACAACTAAGCAGAGCTTTGGCATAAGATTTTCTTTTTTCTAATGTGTAGTTTTTAACTACTCTTTCATCACAGGCAAGTTCAATATCCTTAGTAAAAAGTTTAAAGCAAACCCAAACCAACGGATTAAACCAATGAACTGTCAGTAATATGAATGCACCAAGTTTTGTTACATTATCAAAACTTTTAATATGAGATTTTTCGTGCGATATAATATGTGAAAGCGTTTCGTCATCTAAATTGAAAGGAATATATATTTTAGGTTTTATTATTCCTAAAACAAATGGAGAAACAACCTTTTCACTTTGAAAAATATTATCTTTCAATTTTATCGCATCTCTTGTATTTTTATATAATCTCCAAAAACTAACTACGCCATAAATCAAGATTGTTGTAACACCCAATACCCATATTAAAAGAAAAACCGACTCATAATTCATTAATTCACCCTTAACATCTGATGATGGCACCACAACCTTCGAAATGGTTTCTGAAATATCATCAGTCGATTTTTCAAAGAGTGTTTCAGGAATCAAACTGAATTTACTTTCTATATTAAAAGGTAATATAAGCTTAATCGCTATAAGCAACCACAGTAACAATCTTGAATTTTTTGACGAGTTTTTAAACAAGAACCGAATACCAAGTATTGCTATTATAAAGACGTTTGTTAAAAAAGTCATATCAAAAAGCAAATTTAGTATTTCTTTCATAATTATTCTCCCGCTTCATCAATAATCTTCTTTAATTCATCAATATCACTTTTGCTCAACTTTTTGCTTTTCGAAAAAGCTGCAA
This sequence comes from Acutalibacteraceae bacterium, assembly GCA_045613085.1. Classification (GTDB taxonomy): domain Bacteria; phylum Bacillota; class Clostridia; order Oscillospirales; family Acutalibacteraceae; genus DTU089. Next base: position 36,666 of record JAZLAG010000023.1, read on the forward strand.
TAAATGCTGGTAAATTGTTTTCAAATTTCTTTTCAATAAGCTCATCCATTTCAGAAATCTGTATTTGTTCTTTTGTATAAACAGGAACTACTGTTGAACCATCTTTTCTGAGAATTCCGCGTTCTTCGAGTCTTTTAATTACTGTGTAGGTAGTAGTTCTTGACCAACCAATTTTTTCTTTACAAACCTTTGCTAAATTTGACATTGTCATTGGACAGTTTTCCCACATTATAAGGCAAAAACGATATTCACTTTCAAATACTTTTGGTGTACTCATTTTTTCATCTTCTTTCTTAAGTTTAACTCAATAGACACATAATACCATTTTCAACCAATAAAGTCAATAGAAAAAACCAATCAGACTAATTTTATCTGATTGGTTATAATTACTATTATTACTTAGATTGTTCGAACCTGCCTAGCTTTATAATTGCGAAGTGCAATTTGGACATCTTGTTGCCTCAATATTTATTTCACTCTTACAGAATGGGCATTCCTTTGTTGTCGGTGCTTCTTCTGATGGTTGATCTGGTTTTTTGCCTATATCTCTCACTTTATTTATTGCTTTTACCATAAGGAATATAACAAACGCAATTATAATAAAGTCAATTACCGCTTGAAGAAAAAGGCCATACCCAAGAGTTGCTACACCCGCTTCTGTCGCCGCCTCTAATGATTCATATTCTTTACCATCAAGTGCAACAAAAAGTTCTTTTACTGAAACTTTACCCGTAATTAAAGTAATAAGTGGTGTAACAATATTATTTACAAGTGAATTAACAATTGCAGTAAAAGAACTACCAATAATAACACCGACTGCAAGGTCAATAACATTACCGCGAGATATAAATTCTTTAAATTCTTTCATAAAACCTTTCCCTTTTTTTAGTTCCTTTTTCAATTCTTTCTGGAGCTTTGACATATCCACACATCCTTAATTTACCAAGTTAATTAACGAGTTAATTATAACATATTGCACAATAAATTAAAAGTATTTTATTTAGATTTCAATAATTTTTTTGCAATTTTAAGTCTAACAATCCCTTGATAATTTATTTTTTCAGGTGTATAATTAGAAAAAACAAATTAGGTGGTGTTTCTTTTGGTATTAGTTGCTGATATTGGTAACACAAATATAACACTCGGTATATATAAAAACGATGAATTAATTTTCGTTTCAAGACTTGCTACACAAAGGCACCGAACAAGTGAGCAGTACGCTATTGAATTAAATGCTGTTTTCAATTTAGAAAACATAAGTGGCGAATTCAATGGTGCTGTTATAAGCTCTGTTGTACCCGAGCTCACCCGTGCTTTTAAGGAAGCAATTGAAAAGGTCGCTAAGGTAAAAGCCTTAGTAGTAGCGTCAGGTATAAAAAACGGACTAAAAATTGCTACCGACAACCCAAAAGAAGTTGGTGCCGATTTAGTTGCAGGTGCTGTAGGTGCCATTTCACAATACGAATTACCTTGTCTTGTTATGGATTTAGGCACAGCAACAAAAATCTCGGTAATTGATGAAGGAAACGTATTTTTAGGTTGCACTATTGCTCCTGGAATCAGCATTTCACTCGATGCACTTTCTTTAAGAACATCTCAGTTACCAGCTATTGATTTGTCTGCACCAGAAAAAGCAATAGGAACTAACACCATTGAGTGTATTAAATCTGGAACTGTTTTGGGTAATGCAGCAATGCTTGATGGTATGGCTTCACGTCTTGAAAAAGAGCTAGGCAAAGAAATAAAAACAACTGTTGCAACAGGAGGACTCGCAAAAGAAATCGTCAATTGTTGTGACAGAGATATAATTTATAATAAAAATCTCGTTTTAGAAGGTCTTTTGGTTATTTACAAGAAAAACAGGTAAATTAATCTAAAAACGCATTGTATCTCAATTGAGAACAGTAGCAAAGGAGAAATTTTTATGAACAAAAAGAAAAAACTCAATCGTCTTGTGATTTGCGCATTTTTTATGGCATTGACAGTCGTTATGACATTCACACCATTAGGCTACATACCAGTAGGCGTAATTTCAATCACAACAATTCACATTTCAACTATTTTAGGTGCAACTATTTTAGGCCCTAAATATGGTGCAATCCTTGGGGCTACCTGGGGCGGACTTTGTATTGTAAAAGCTTTCCAAGAGCCGATTCCTGGTAACATCCCTTTCCAGAATCCGATGATTTCCTTAGTACCAAGAATTATTGTAGGACTTGTTGCTGGACTTGTATTTATAGCTCTCGCTAAAACAAAACTCAAAAAACCAATTTCTTTGGGCATTGCCGCAGTTACCGCAACACTTACAAACACAGTTTTAGTTCTTACTGCTTTAACACTGTTTAACGGCTTTGAAACAATTACTGCAGGCGTTACAACTGCACTTGAAACAATCTTCTCTGTTTTAATTTCTGTAAATGGTGTAATTGAAATAGTTGCTGCCGTTATACTTGTTCCATCACTTTATATGGCAACAGAAAAATTATTAAAAGATAAAATATAAATTAACAAATCCTGTTTTTCTTAATAAATATAAATAAGCGCCCTGAAGTTTTCCTTCAGGGCGTTAGTTTATTCTGCTGTTGTAGGCACTGTTAAATCTGGATAATAAGTATATGGTTTAAATTCAAGTGATTCGTAAATCTTAATCATTTCTTTTTTAGCTTCTTCAATATCGAAATAGGAATCACTTTCAATTCTAAGTATATATAAATTATTACTTTGACCAAAGAACATTGTAACTGTTATCGTTTCTTCTGAGGCAAGTGAGAAAAGACAAACCTTTGTATCAGCATTATCATAATCTAATTCCTCCCAATACACCTTAAAGTCTGCAACATCGTCCTCGTCTATATCTTTTTCAAGCAAAGAATTATACACTTTCAACCCTTGTTCATAATACTCTTGGTAAGTTTTTTCATAAATTGTTATATCCAATTCTAAACCTTTCTTTTTATTCTCAAACTCACCACGGTCATTAACAGCTTTCCAACCATCAGGCAAAGTGAAATAATAAGCATAATCTTCAATAACACCATCATTTTCAATCTGACCAATGAAGCCGTGAACCTCTGTTACATAATTGCCATCTTCATCTTTTATCTTTTTGCCATCTTCATCGGTAGAATAAACTAATAATTCACCATCGTCATTTAAAACCTTTTCACCATTTTCATCGGTAACTAATATGTACTCATTACCAGTTGACGGGTCAGTATAAACATCCTTGTTACAAGCAGTAAAAACAACACTTAAGGAAATTATTACCACCATCAAAAAAACTACAATTCTTTTTTTCATAAAATCCACCTGTTTCTAATAATACAGGGGCGGTTTCCCACCCCATATTTTCATCTTATTATTGAGCAACTGTTGTAGAAACATCTGCAGAAACAGTTGTTAAGACAGTTGTAGCCTCAGTTGTTGTTTCTAATGGACTTGTAGGATTTTCATTCAACCAGTTCAATTCAAAATACGCAGTATCTTCAAGTGTAAATAAAATTGAGAGGTCGCCGTGCTGCTGGAATGTATTTTTACCTGTAGCAGAAGCAACTACGTTTGCCGGTTTATAATAATTAATTGTCAAAAGTTCATTCGTAAGACGATTTACCTTTGCAGTAATTCTACAACCACTATAGCTTACTGTGTAATCCTTTAATTCAAGATATTCCTTGGTTTTTGCAAACTCTTCTGAATTTAAAATATCTGCCTTATCACGGATTGAAAAAGCCTTTGCAAGAACATCCTTTGCCTCTGCTTCTGTAATATCGTTAAACTCAATTGTAATATAATATGTGTCACCAATCTCAGTCATTTCAGCATATTTAATATCATCAATTGTAAGCCTTGAAGCAAAGTTTTCACCCTGAACAAACATAATATCTGTATTATCAGCCCCAAAAGGAACATCGCCCGATGTTTCTTCAATATTTTCTAACATAAGGTCTTTAACACCTTTTGCCGCATCGTTAAGTGCTGAGAGTGATTCGTCAACAGTTTCTGCTTGCTCCTGGCCAGCCTTTGTAACCTTGAGACTATCATTTGGAACATTCAACTCAAAGCGGTAATACATAGCAGGCTTATTTTCTTTTACACCATTAAGAAGTGTATTGAAATATTCAAGGATTTCTTCACTTGATTTATCAACAGGCACCGCACTTTCTGTATATTCAGCTGCTAAAGTACTCTGCTCTTCTACCTCTTCATCTGAAGAAGATGAACAAGCTGTAAGTGAAAGTAAAGACGCACTAATTACCAAAAGTGCTAAGCCTAAAGTTAAAATTCTTTTCATAAAGGATTTTCCCCTTTCAAATTTGGACATAGTTTTACTAAATAACAGACTAATTATAACACAAAAAACGCTTTAGCAAAACAATATTTTCATATTTTTTAATCTTTGTCAAAATCGCACAAATACAGCTTTCAAGTTTTGGCATTAACGACCAACAGTTGACATTCAAATCCCTAAATATTATAATAATAAAAGACTTTTATGTATGGAGTTGAAAGAATGGTTAATTTAACAAGAAGCAAGAATGCCCGTGGTTTTCTTTTTTTAATGCTCACAGTTGTTGTTTTATTCGTTTCTGTTGTTTGCCTTGTTATTAATAATCGAAACGACAAAATTATAAGTGGTGCTTCAATAGATGAAACTGATTCTGTAGAAAATGCAATCACTACAGAGACAACAACCGCAGAAAAACAGACTGATAATAAAAAAAGTGAAACAAAAGACGAAAAAAAACCAGAAACCACGGCACCTGAAACTACAATTAAAGAAGTCACCACAAAGCAACCAGTAACTGCAGTTGTAGCTGGCACCATAAACAACCCTACACTAATAACCATAGATGAAAACAACTGGAATCTTACCCTTGTTAATTCAGGCTACAGAATTCCTGACAATTATACCCCGGACTTAGTTTATGTCTGCGGTTCGTCAGAACGCCTCGATTCCCGTGTAGCCAAACATTATGAGAATATGTTTGAGGCAGCAAGTAAGGATGGCGTATATTTAACACCTTGCTCTGGCTATCGTTCTTACGAAAGACAAGAAATTAACTATAACAACAAAATCGGTTATTACGAAAGTCTTGGTTATTCAAAAGAAGATGCTGCAGTTAAAGCCGCTACAATTATTATGCCACCAGGCAGTAGTGAGCACAATTTAGGCTATGCAATGGATATTGTATGCGTAGACGAATGGTTTGAAGATACAGATGAATTCCAATGGTTAATGAAAAATGCACAGGATTACGGCTTTATTCTCCGTTATCCTAAGGATAAGCAAGATATAACAAAGGTCACCTATGAACCTTGGCATTGGCGTTATGTTGGTGTTGAGGCCGCTAAAGAAATGAAAGCAAGCGGACAAGTTTTAGAAGAATATTTAGGAGCTAATTAAAATGTATAAATTAAAGGTAGAAAAAGCACACGGCGATTATGATTACGGAACAAGCAAATTTTTGGGTGCACCGACTATGCCAGAAGAATGGCTTTCTGATGGCACCCTCTCTGATGATGATTTTTTCTTTTGTCAGATAAAGCTTTCAGAATTAAGGAGCAACACCACTTGCACCCTTCTTCCAGAAAAAGGCTTTTTATATATTTTTCTCACAATTACTGAGGACGGCACATTCAAACCAAATGTGAGATTATGTTATGAAGAGCCTGACACTCTTATTGACGATTTTAATCTGGGCTTCGATTTTCTTGGAGACACGGATTTGGAATATTCAATAGACTTTGCAAACGAAACTTACGAAGCTGAAACTGCTCTTTTTATTGAAGATGGTAACAACTACATTCTTCTTCAATATGACCCGCTTGATGGCAATATGCCTGAGTTTTTACAAGAAACAGAAAAACAAGCTTTCTTTACAATTACAAAAAAAGATTTGGAAAAACTGGATTTTTCAAATGTAAAATTCGAACTTAAATAAAAACACGGGGCTGTAAAAAAACGTTAAGTTTTTTTACAGCCTCTTTTTAGGGGATAGGAAAAAAAGATGCCGAACGGACAAATCGAACTAAAACAAGGCTTCAGTCTTGTTTTTGCTTGCCCGAAGGCGTACATACGTACGTCGAGTGGTGAGATTTGTTCGTAGCATAAAACGAAAAAATTCTTGCAATTTTAGTTTTTTATAATTTGTAGGGGTTCTTACAGATATCTGCACTGTAGGAACCCCTTGATCTATATAGTTTTATGCGGTCTGCGCTTTTTTTACAGCCCCATTATTATTTTATTCACTTACTACACTAACATAGCCCTTTTGTATAGTATCAAATTTATAAACAATTTCATTATCAATTGCGCAAGTGTAGTTTGTTTCGGTACCATCCTGCTCATACATTCTGACGACATAAACGCTCTTGCCATCAAGAGCTTTCACGCTGGTACCTGTAACAACCATAATATATTCCTGTGGTTCTTTTTGAAAGCCTAAGTCCTCTTTTGAAAAAGCATCTATAATCTTATGAAGAGCAGTATTGTTGCTATCATCATAAAAAAGTGTTGTCTCCTGATTAGTTGTGCTTACTTCAACAGAAAATCTACCATCCATAGTAAGTAAAAGATATTCATTTTTTGTCACATCATAAACAAAACAGTCATAACCAGAAATGGCAAAAGTCGCCTCTGGCACCTCAGCATCCTCTGTTAAATAAAGCTCAACCAAACACGCTTGTTTGTCGTAAACAACGCCATCCTTAAGCTTAATTACATATTGATTAATTTGCTTAGGAATACCTAAATACTCCAAAGGATATTGACTGAGCATCTGCTCAGCAACATTTTCATTAACAGAAATCGTACCCATATTGTCAGAAACATTTACCGTTGGGTCTGCCGTTGCAAGAGCATTGTTTTCTTTGTATTTTTTTACGCCCATTGCAATGCCGAAAAGTATTAAAGCAATTGCTATAACAGCAACAAAAATCAAAACTATTTTTTTCATTTTTTCACTCTCCTGACTTGTATTATACTATACAATTACAGAAGATTTTTGTCAAGTAAGAGTGGGTAAATCCAACATAATGGAATTATTTAGCAATATTCAAATATTTCTCCTTTGTAGCAATTCCCCCGCGAATATGCCGTTCTTCCTTATTCTTTTCGAGCACCGCCCTCACCTCATTATATAACGCAGGGTTTATCCTTTTAAGTCTTGTTGTGACATCCGTGTGCACTGTGGACTTGCTGATACCAAATTTTTTACCTGTCGCCCTTACAGTCGAATTAGTCTCTGCTATGTATCTACCCAGCTCCACTGCCCGCTCATCATATCTACCACTGAATTTATCATTATAATTAAACGCCATAACGCACCCCCTGAACTACTTCTCTAAAATTTATGCTTTTTTTAATTTTTTTATTACTTAAAGGCAAAAAAATCTTTACACAGTTTTTTAACTGTGTTATTATGAAAGCATAGATTTTTAATGTGAGGGATAACTATGATTAAATTCGGTACAGGCGGTTGGCGTGCTGTTATCGGTGACGATTTCACACGCGAAAACGTTCAATTAGTTGCAAGCGGTATTTTAAAATATGCCAGAGAACTTGGAAAAGTTGACAAACCTATTATTATAGGCTACGACAGAAGATTTTTATCTGAATCTGCTGCAAAATGGGTAGCAGAGGTTCTTGCTGCTGGTGGAATTGACGTGTGGTTTTTAAACCGTTCTGCTCCTACCCCACTTATAATGCACACGGTTAAAGACAGTGAACTTTATTTTGGTATTGAAGTAACTGCGAGTCACAATCCTGCAAATTATAACGGCATTAAAGTTATTGTAGACGAAGGCAGAGATGCAAGTCAGGAAGTTACCACAAGAATTGAAGAATTAATTGAAGAAACAAGCTCGGTTGAAAAACTTGATTTTGACAAAGCAGTAGCAAGTGGCAAGGTGTTATATCTTCGCAATCCATTCAACAAATTCCTTGACGACATTTTAGCACTTTTAGATATTAACGCTTTAAGAGAGCGTGGGCTCCGTGTTCTTTTTGACACAATGCACGGCTCAGGCGCATATCCCTTACAGGTTATTTTCCACACTACGCGTTGTACAGTTGACACTATAAACCTTAATAAAGACGCTTATTTCGGTGGCATTATGCCAGCACCTACAGAACAGACACTTTCACCTTTAAGCGATATGGTTGTTAAAGGCGACTATGACCTCGGTATTGCTATGGATGGTGACGGCGACAGACTCGGTATTATTGACAGAGATGGTACATACATTAACGCTAACGAAATTCTTTGTATGCTCTACTACTACCTCGTTAAATACAAAGGCTGGAAAGGTGCAGTTGTAAGAAACCTTGCTACAACTCATATGCTCGACAGAATTGCAGAAAGCTTCGGTGAAAAATGCTACGAGGTTCCAGTTGGTTTTAAATATATCTCTTCAAAAATTGACGAAGTAGATGCTGTTCTTGGTGGCGAATCTTCAGGCGGTCTTACGGTTCGTGGTCATATTCACGGCAAAGACTCTGTCTATGCCGCATCTCTCTTTGCAGAAATGATAAGCGTTACAGGTAAATCACCAGTTGAAATTATGAAGGAGTTAGAAGAACAGTTTGGTGTATTCGAGATGGTTGAAGATAACCTCGTTTTCGCACCTGAATATAAAGAAACTGTTAACGAGATTATTATGCTCCAGAAAAAGTTACCTGAATTTAAAAACAAGGTAGCACGTGTTAATTACGAAGACGGTTGCAAGGTTTATTTTGAGAATGGTGACTTTGTAATCTGCCGTTTCTCTGGCACAGAGCCACTTCTCAGAATTTTCGCTGAAAGTAATAATAAAGCTACGGCGAGAGAGTACGTTGATGCATTCAAAAAGTTTCTTAGTCTTTAAAAGTTTAGGAACTAGGAAATAGGAATTAGGAATTAGATAAAAACAAAAAAACTACATTCTATCATTTAAAGTTAAAACGATAGAATGTAGTTACTTTTTATACTACTGACTTACCGACTTACTGACCACTATTCCCCAATTTCCGATAACTTTTTATTTCCATTTTTAAAAACCACAAGTGAAATAAGCATAACAACAAAAGCAATCACTGCAAAAATTTCCGGATAAGAATCCACGTTAAGATAACAAAAGAAAAAATCGCTTGCACCCTCAAAACAATAATTGGCTAAACATCCGAACGGTATCAAAATTAATCCTATTGTCAACCAAAACATCCAAGCTAATATGTTACTGTCATCTGAAAACATAAAGCCAAACAAAAAAGTTGCAGTAGGAACAACAGCACTAATAAGTGTAGCGTAATACATATACTTCAAATCATATTTTTTACCGATAATTGCAGAAGAAAAAAGCCATATCAACATAACGCCTAATGAAATTAGAGGTATAATCGGATATAAGACAACATCAAAATTTTTGAACGTAGTTGCTTCCAAGGTATCATAAATCGGTGTTACAAGAACCTCATCTTGTGAAATAGCCGCTAAAACCCACAACAAAATTACTGGAGTAGCGCCTATAAAACATTGTTTTACTTTTCCTATAATTTTCATAAAAACACCCCGAATAAATTTTAGAGCAAAGGCAAAATAAGACCAATCGGCAATAATATAGCAGTTAAAATTATTAAAAACTTTGAATTGAGAAATTCTTTTGGATTATGAGTCTTAAAAGCGACTATACCTGTTAGTACAATACTGGTTATGAATATAACCGATAAAATAATCACACTGGCAAAAAGACAAAAGTAGAAGAGCATAGTAAAAATATCAGAAAGAGAAACGTCGACACCACTATGTTCGATTACGTAAAAAAACAAAGTTAAAATATAAGTTGTTACGCTACTGATTATTGCTATAACAGATAATTTTTTACCTATATTGAGTATATTGTTTTTTATTTTTACAATTTTCATAAAATCCCACCTTCAAAAAACTCATGAAGCCAACGCCAACCAGACACTATCGTCAATAACATCCCTATAAAAATCACTAAAATTCTCAAATCAGGACTCTCTTTTACATTATGAGTTTTAAAAGCAATTACAACTTCAAGTATAATACCTGACACAAATATAACCGGTAGAACAAACATACAAACAAATAAGCAAACACAAAAAAGAAACAAAGAAATATCTGAAAGCCACCACAAATCAATACCTGTACCACTATGGTCACCTATGTAAACTAACACTGCAGAAACATAGGTTGATATTGTGACAATTATTGATGAAACAGATAATAATTTACCGATACTTAACACACGATTTTTTACACTTTCAAGTTTCATAAAATCACCCTTTCCTTTTAAATTTATAAATAATAAGACTTACAATTGGTGAGACAAATCCTATTACTGTAGCTATCATCGAAAAAGTATAATCGTCAGGAAATGAATAGAGCAAACCACCTACGGGTGTGCAAAAAAAGAAGGATACTAACGAAACCGGGAATATATACTCTGCAAGTGGAGTATCTCCGATATGAGCACTACAGATAATTAAAGATATTAAAGGTATTATTTCGGTTATAAAAGCACTTCTCCAATAATATTTTTTATTTGTTTTAGTTGAATAAAGTGCAATAAATATATTGTACCCTAAAAACAATATAAAGAATATTCTACCAAGTCCCCACTCAGAGTAGCCTAAATCTAAAAGCTCACCACCAACTATTACACCGGATAGCAAAATTGATAACCCCCAGATAACCACTGATGAAAAGATACCTGCTAAAATTTGTTTTATTTTATTTGTCATAAAGAACACTCCTTTTCGTTTTCTTTTCATCTACATAATATCAATTTGTTTTTTTAAAAGTACCGAAATGTAACTTTTGGGCGTGTTTTTGTAATTTTTGGTATATTCGGGGAATAGGTTTTAGGTTTTAGGAAACAGAAAACAGGAAACAGTTTCCTTTAATTCGGAATTACGCATTTAAAAGGGGCTGTAAAAAAACGCTAAGTTTTTTTACAGCCCCTTTTTAGTGGATAGAAAAAAAGATGCAGAACGGACAAATCGAACAAAAACAAGGCTTCAGTCTTGTTTTTGCTTGCCCGAAGGCGTACATAGGTACGTCGAGTGGTGAGATTTGTTCGTAGCATAAAACGAAAAATTTTTTGCAATTTTAGTTTTTTTGATAATTTATAGGGGTTCTTACAGCTATCTGCACTGTAGGAACCCCTTGATCTATATAGTTTTATGCGGTCTGCGCTTTTTTTTACAGCCCCTTTAAAGTTGATCCAACGACAATTCAAATGCAGGTAGGAATTCTTCCATAAAAATATCAGCTTCTTTAAGCTTTAAAGCAGAAATTTTCTTTTTAGTTGAACTTTCTGCTTTTTTGAATTCCTGATTTCCAGCCTTACGTTCTTCAATGCATTTTATTAAAGCACTGAATTTATCTGCCGCTTTAACAAGAACCATAAGTTCTTCATCATTATTACCAGTAAGAAGATTGTAATAGCCCTCTCTTAAATCAGCAGGAAGCATTGAAACAAGTCGTTCAGTAGCACAATCTTCAATCTCTTTAAATGCAGAAAGAATTTTTTCATTCTGATATTTTACGGGTGTCGGCATATCACCAGTTATAATCTCTTGAGAATCGTGAAAGAGACCTAAAACCGCCGCTCTGTCTGCGTTATAATTCTTACCCAGACGAGCATTACCAATAACCGCAAGAGCGTGAGCGATAACCGCAACCTCTTTTGAATGACTGTCTAAATTTTCGCTTTCTGTATTTCGCATCAACGCCCAGCGGTCAATGTATTTCATACGGGAAAGCATTGCAAAAAAACTGTGTCCCATTATATAAATCCTTCTATAGATTAAAAATTAACTCTGAATGTCTTAATTTCAAATGGCTTGAACTGAGTCTTTAATGTTTTACCATTAAATTCAACCTCATCTGCACCATCTTCAATAAGGTTACATTCTACTACACTCTTGATATCATCACAAAATGCAAATTCAACATCTGTTTTACTGTTCCAGGTTTCATAAGCACGAACAATAATACCATTACCATCTTCTGCCTCTTTAACAGTTTCAATAACAATATTATCTTTATTTCCACTTATAAATGAATAAGCATCAGCAAGTTTACCATTATTTGCCTTTGCAAACACAGCGTATGCTGGGTAGTTCACATTAAAAGCTTCTTTAACAACCTTTGAAGATGAAACATGATTGCTATGCGGATAAATTGAGAATGTAAACTCATGATATTCTCTGTCCTGAACTGAATTTGGTCTTGTCTGACATCTTAAAAGAGTTGGCATAATATGACCATTCTTCACAGTACAACCATATTTACAATCGTTGATAACAGAAACACCAAAGCTGTTGTCTGAAAGGTCAACCCATTTGTGCATTGAAACTTCAAACTGTGCAAAATCCCAAGTAGTATTCTCTGTAGTTGAACGCTCAAGGTTACCGAACTGAATATCAAATGTAGCCTTAACTGCATTTACATCAACTGGGTAATCACCCTTTAATACAACGTGAGTTTCTTTCCAGTCAGTTTTATAATCAACGTCAATTCTGTCTAAATCAGCGTAAACATTATAATATGCACTAATAACTGAATTCCTGATTTTCTTATCAACCTTATAAACAACTCTTACAGCACCCTGCTCTACGATTTCAGCACCGATAAAGTCAAGGTCGAATTCTTTTTCTTCGTAATATGATTTGATATCCCAAGCCTCGTGGTTAAATGGTCTGTCCTGGAATGCACGAATAGTACCAAACGGCTTACCACTTGCTACATCTCTGCCACTCTCTTTATGAACAAGTTTTGTAATATCACCATTTGTAAATTCAACAGTAAAGTATTTTGTATCAACTGAGTTTGCATCTGCTTTCATAGCACTTGCACTCTGAGCACCACTCTTTACTGCAAATGACTTATAACCCTTTGCAGGAATTTCTGCAACGAATACAATTTTACCATCATAAGTCTTCTGATAAGCAACTTCATTTTCACCATCAAAGAGCTTAAAGTCACCGTCAACAGGAATATCTGCAACAACTGCATCTTTTCTGTTAAAGCCTGTTGTATTAAATACAACCAAGCTATCATCTGCAAGCTTCATATCAGCAATAAGTGCTGCTTCTGCATTTGCAGTTAATTCTGTACCCTCTGCCAATACACTCTCATACTGCTCTTTACTATCTTCATAAACCTCTCTAATAGAGGAACCAGGAAGAATATCGTGGAACTGATTAAGAAGAATAATCTTCCAGTTTTCTAAAATTCTTTCTGCAGGATATGTTAAACTAACTTCTTTTTTAGCAATAGCAGAAAGTGTTTCGACATCGTGGAAAAGACATTCTGTTTTACGGTTATATTTTTTATTTCTTGCCTGGCTTGTGAGAGTACCACGATGTAATTCAAGGTACAATTCACCTGACCATTTAGGAAGATATTTATTATCTTTAACCTGATTTTCTAAATGACGGAAGAAGTCGAGTGAAGGAGCAATTTTAACGTTAGGGCAACCCTCAATACCTCTTTGCATTCTCTTACCGTGCTCGAGCATATCAACAGTTGGTCCGCCACCGCCGTCACCGAAACCGAATGTGCAAAGGTAATCTCTGCCTAAATCTTTCTGACTGTAACGCTTGTTACCACCAATAATGTAACCTGGTCTTAAGTAAGCGTTGTAAGTAGTCTGGTAGTCTTTTCTTTCATCACGGTCAGCATCTTCACAAGGTGAGAAGTGTGAAAGAACTTCAGTACCGTCAATACCCTTCCACATAAATGTGTCATAAGGGAATTTGTTATATTCATTCCAGCTGATTTTGGTTGTCATAAAGTATTCCATACCACACTTTTTAATAAGCTGTGGAATAGCACCAGAATAACCAAAAACGTCTGGGAGCCACATAATTTTATTATCTACTCCAAATTCTTCTTTAAAGAATTTTTTACCAACAAGGAACTGACGAACAAGAGCCTCACCTGATGCTACATTAGTATCAGCTTCAACCCACATACTGCCTTCAACTTCCCATCTGCCCTCTTTAACCTTTTCTTTGATTCTCTCGAAGAGCTCAGGGTAGTCCTGCTTTACATAATCGTAAAGCTGTGCCTGAGAAGACATAAACTTGTAATCTGGATATTCTTCCATAAGCTTTAATACAGTAGCGAATGAACGGCCAGCCTTATCTCTTGTCTGGCGGAGTCTCCAGAGCCAAGCCACGTCAATGTGAGTGTGACCAATTGACCATGAAGTTGCTTCGTGAGTTTTGCCGTAGATATTTTCATTTAAGTAAGCAGAAGCCTCTTTTGCAGTCTTTTTGAATGACTCTCTATCACCTGAGTCAATATCAAGCATATTACAAGCAACGTTTAAGTGCTTTATTAAATCAACACGAACTGTTGAATCTCCATCGTAATAATTTGTAACCTCAAGTGGAGATGCAATATCATAATAAATTCTTACAGCATCAGTATCAAGTGTCTGTAAAAATGCGCCCATTTGCACCTGACCTTTGTATTCCCAAGGGTCAGTGTAAGCATTTATATAAATTTCGAGAGTTTCATTGCCTTTAGCACACTCTGTAACTGTTATGTATTGGTGGTTACTATCAACACCCTGTGCCATTTCACCATTAATCCACACAATAAACTGTGGGTTAACCTGATTCCAGTTACCATCGTTATAATAAGGCTTGAACTGGTAAATAACCTTTTCACCTTTAAAGCTTTCTGGAATTGTTACTGTCTGCTTAAACCAGCAATAACACTCGTGGTATCCCCAGTAATCAGCGTGAGCTTTAAAAGGCTTCCATTCGCCCTCATTTCTTTGCTCAAATGTATATTGACCATCTCTTATAAAGAATTCGCCTGTAGAAACGCTGTCTTTAATGAAGAAATCGCTTTTGATTACATCTGTAATTTTGCGGATTCTTCTGCTTAACATATAGCGTTCACTGTTTTTGTCTAAAAAATCAACATCAAAATGTGCCATATTTACTCTCCTGTATAAAAATATTTTAACACCTTTCTATAATATCATATCAGTTATAATTTTACAACAAATATATTTTGAAAATTTTATATAATAATGGCAATATTACCATTGACATTTTCGCCTTGAGTATTTAAAATAGATATAATATATTTGTATATTAAATTTTCTCTTTGAGAAATAACTATAAAATTGAAGGAGTGTAAAAATATGGCACATTATTGTAACGAACCATCAAGAACATTCAGCGAATATCTTTTAATCCCTGGTTATACAGGTCCTGATTGTATTCCTGCTAACGTTTCTTTAAAAACACCTTTATGCAGATATAAAAAAGGTGTAGAAGAATCTCCAATAACTCTTAACATTCCACTTATTTCTGCTATTATGCAGTCTGTTTCTAACGACACACTTGCTATTGCACTTGCTAAAGAGGGCGGTATGTCTTTCATTTATGGCTCACAATCTATTGAAGATGAAGCTGCTATGGTAGCAAGAGTTAAAAATTATAAAGCTGGTTTTGTTCTCAGTGATTCTAACTTAAAGCCAGACGACACATTAGCCGATGTTGTTAATCTTTTTGACACAATGGGTCATTCAACAATGGCAGTTACAGAAAACGGCAAACCTAATGGTAAGCTTTTAGGCGTTGTTACCTCTCGTGATTACAGAATCAGCCGTATGGATTTAACAACTAAGGTTTCAGAATTTATGACCCCACTTGAAAAGCTCGTTACTGCTCCAGCTTCTACATCTTTAAAAGAGGCGAATGACATTATCTGGGACCACAAATTAAACTCACTCCCTATTGTTGATGACAACGGTAATCTTCTTTATTTTGTATTCCGTAAGGACTATTCACAACACAAAGAAAATCCACAAGAAATTCTTGATGCTCAGAAAAGATATATGGTTGGTGCTGGTATCAACACTCGTGACTACGAAGAAAGAATCCCAGCTTTAGTTGACGCTGGTGCAGATGTTCTTTGCATTGACTCTTCTGAAGGTTACACAGAATGGCAGAAGCGTACAATCGCTTACGTGAGAGAAAAATATGGCGATTCAGTTAAAATTGGTGCTGGTAACGTTGTAGATAAAGACGGCTTCCGCTTCTTAGCAGATGCTGGTGCTGACTTCATTAAAGTTGGTATCGGTGGCGGTTCAATCTGCATCACTCGTGAAACAAAAGGTATTGGTCGTGGTCAGGCTACTGCTCTTATTGAGGTTGCTGAAGCTCGTGACGAATACTTTAAAGAAACAGGCATTTATGTTCCTATTTGCTCAGACGGTGGTATCGTTCACGATTACCATATGACTTTAGCTCTTGCTATGGGTGCTGACTTCCTTATGCTCGGTAGATATTTCGCTCGTTTCGATGAAAGCCCAACACCAAAGCTTAACATTAACGGCACTTATGTTAAAGAGTACTGGGGCGAAGGTTCAAACAGAGCTCGTAACTGGCAACGTTATGACTTGGGTGGTTCTTCAAAGCTTTCATTTGAAGAAGGCGTTGACTCTTACGTTACTTACGCTGGTTCTCTTCATGACAACGTAAATAAGAGCCTTTATAAAGTTAAATCTACAATGTGCAACTGCGGTGTTACTACAATTCCTGATTTACAGAGAGATGCGAAATTAACACTCGTTTCAGCAACAAGTATTGTTGAAGGCGGTTCACACGACGTTATGCTTAAAACTAATTCAGGTAATATAAGATAAAACAAGATACCGCTCGACTATGTCGGGCGGTATCTTGTTTTATCAGGGACTAGATGTCAGGTACTAGTTTAATATTTATCTAGTCTCCCTAGTCCCCAGCCTCTAGTCCCTGATAAAAAATAGCAGTTGCACAAGCAACTGCTATTTTTTATCAATAATTCTCTTTCCTAACCTCAAAGTAACTCTGTGGATGAGCACATACAGGGCAGATTTCTGGTGCTTTTTTACCCATTACGAGATGTCCGCAGTTTCTGCATTCCCACATTGTTTCTTCTGCTTTTTCAAACACCTGTTGCATTTCGATATTTTTGAGTAATGCTCTGTAGCGTTCTTCGTGAGCCTTTTCGATTGCCCCTACTTTTCTGAATTTTTCAGCCAAATCAAAAAAGCCTTCTTCTTCAGCTTCTTTAGCGAAACGGTCATACATATCAGTCCACTCGTAATTTTCGCCTTCTGCAGCTTTTGCGAGGTTTTTAGCTGTATCGCTTAATTCACCTAAAGCTTTAAACCACATTTTAGCGTGTTCTTTTTCATTATTTGCAGTTTCTTCAAAAATAGCAGAAATCTGTTGGTAACCCTCTTTTTTAGCAACAGAAGCAAAATAAGTATACTTATTTCTTGCCTGGCTTTCACCTGCAAATGCTTCCATTAAATTCTTTTCTGTTTTTGAACCTTTAAGTTCCATAGTAAACACTCCTTTATTGTTTTAATTATTATATACTTATTTTACCAAAAAATTTCAAGATGTCAAAACATTTGTCGTAATTTTAACAAAAGTTTCATATTTCTCACTTATACCACTATATGTCAGACCCCCAATTTAAAATAAATCGGATTTTTTGTAAAATATACTTGACATTTAGAATGATATGTGATACTCTTTGTAACATGAAAGGGGTGTTCAGTTGAAAAATTTAAAATTGAAGGTTGCAAGAGTAGCTAAAGATTTATCGCAAGAAGAATTAGCTAACCTTGTAGGCGTAACACGGCAAACAATTAATATGATTGAAAAAGGTAACTATAATCCAACACTTAATTTATGCATTTCAATTTGTAAGGTGCTGGATAAAACCTTAGACGAAATTTTCTGGGAGGATGAAAATAATGAAAACAAATAATAAAACAAAGGTAAAAAAAGTTAGTTTATTGAGGGATGTTTTTTCCGTTGATATATTCAGTAAACAAATACAAGAAATCGATAAAGATGAAATGATAATATATGAAAGAAACAAACTTTCATACGCAGGAATGAATATATTAAGCATCTTGTTAGTGGTTTATGCTATTTGTGCAGATACTTTTGATTTTACGAAAAATATAAGCACATCAATTTGCTTTATATTGGGTATAACAAACTATTTTATGCTTATAGGATTTTGTAAAACAGGAGTTGTTCAGCATACACAAGCACAAAACTCACTCATCTACACACTAATAACTCTCCCCTTCACTTTTGCTACGCTTATTCATATTCCTTTTAGTGAATACAAATATGGCGGACTTGTTATGATTCTTGCTATACCATTTCCCATTTTACTCTACCAAATAGCAAATATCGTTTACAAAAAATCACAAAAAGAAGTTGATTAAAGCGGTGGTGATTATATGCTGAAAACTCATATTGAATACAAAAACGGAAAACCATTTATATCTGTAAACGGAAAGCTTCATTATCCTCTTGCCTACACTACATATTTTGAGGAATGTGGCAGATTTTCGGATTTCATAAAACACGACTACAAAATGTTTTTTATAAACATCTCTTTTACAGATTCAGCAATTAACACCACAACAAATTTTTCGCCTTTTTATACAGGTGTTTTTGAAAATGATGAACCCGATTACAGTGAATTTGAGAGTATTATCAGAAAGATACTAAAAGAGTGTCCAGATGCTTTAATATTCCCAAGAATAAATATTGCTATGCCTAAAAGGTGGATTAACGAAAACATTTATGAAACTGTTGAGACACCAAACGGTAACAGAGAGTCTTTATTTTCAGATAAATTCTTAAACGATGGTGCCTTACTTTTAAAAGAGCTTGTTTCTCATATCCGTTCATCTTTTTACGCTGATAATATCGCTGGGTATCAATTCTGCGGTGGTCTTACACAAGAATGGATGCCTTTTGATTACACTGGTTCTTTTTCAGAAATGGGACTAAAAAAATTCAACAAATGGTTAAAAGAAAAACACGGTAAAACAAATACAACCTTATTAACCAAAAATGATTTGATTTGCCCTGATTTCAATGAAACTGTAAGTTATTACGGTGAATTTTATTCTGAAATGACTGCAAAAACAATTGAGCATTTTGCAAAGGTTTTGAAAGAATGTATAAACAACGAACAGATAGTCGGCACATTTTATGGCTACAACGCTTTTGTGAATGATATTCTCCTCGGCTTACACGGTTTGAGATTTATAATCGACTCCCCTTTTATAGATTTCTTCTCATCACCCTGTGCTTATGATAATAACAGAGCACTCGGTATAGACTGGGGTGATATGATTGCAAGTGAATCTTTAAAAATTCATAATAAGCTTTATTTTGTTGAATGTGATATAAGAACTCATCTTACAAAAAGAATGCAAGAGTCAAGACCAGGAAAATACCCCGATAACATTTACACCATTACAGATGAAAACGGAAATAAAACTGCATGGTGCGGACCACCTACAAAAGAACTCACACTTTCTGCAATTCGCAAAGCATACATTCACCAATTAACAAAAGGTTCTGGTGTCTGGTGGTTTGATATGTGGGGTGGATGGTACGAAGACAAAGACATTATGGAAGATTTAAAGAAGATGAAAGAAATTGCCGAGTCTTCCAAAAACATCGACAGCTCCCCCAATGCAGAGGTTATAATGTTTATAGATGAAAAAGCCTACTTAAATAACCCAAGACAAAGTGAATTCTGCCACTCAGTAAACATAACAAGAATTGAAATGGGTAACACAGGTATTCCTTTTAAGCAGTGTATGGTAGAAGATGCAGAGAAAATTCTATCAAAATATAAATTTGCAATTTTCACCGCACCTCTGCCATCTGAAAGTGGTAAAAATGCAGTTGAATTATGTAAAAAGCTTAATATACCATATTTAGAAACAACTACCGAAAAACTATTTTACAAAAAGAACGAGCTTCGTGAAATTTTAATTTCAAATGGCATTCACTGCTACAATGAACAGGATAATGTCATTTATTGTGGTAATGGCTTTTTAGGTATTCATACAGTAAATGATGGCGAAGTAAAAATCACCTTACCACAGAAATACAAAATCAAATCACTTTTCGGCAGTGATTTACAAGATTGCGAAACAGATGTTATAACTTTAAATATGTCAAAATACGATACCGCAATTTTCAAATTAGAATAATACAAAAACCCCGATGACAATCAATGCCATCGGGGTTTGCTTTATGACTTATGCGAAACAAGAACAACCTTGTTTCATTATAAAAACTGATTATTTTTGATGCAGAAGGCTTTTTATTCACCCCGATGGCGTACAAAGGTACGTCGAGCGGGTAAAAAAATGACTTATGTGCAAAAAGAACAGTTTTTACACGTTAAAGTGTTCAACTTCGTCCTTTAAGATTCCAGCTAAATTGTTCAGCTCGTTTGTAGAAGAAGCACTTTCTTCTGCTGTTGCAGAGTTAGACTGAACTGCATTCGCAAGCTGTTCGATACCTAAAGTAATCTGCTTGATAGCACCCTCCTGCTCTTTAGAAGCCTCAGTAATGCCATCCATAAGGTCAGCGAACTGACCGATTGAAGAATGAATTTCTTTAAGAGATGCATCTGTTTCATTAGTTAACTCGCCGCCGACTTTAACAGAACGAGAACTCATTTCTACAAGCTGCATTGTATTTTTAGCCGCTTCTGCAGATTTTGCCGCAAGGTTTCTTACTTCATCAGCAACAACTGCGAAGCCCTTACCTGCAGCCCCCGCTCTTGCTGCCTCAACAGCCGCATTAAGAGAAAGGATATTTGTCTGGAATGCGATATCATCAATCATTTTAACGATTTTTTCAATTTCTTCTGATGAGCGCTGAATTTCATCCATAGACTCTTTCATTTCAGCCATCTTAGCACTACCAGTTTCAACAGTAGCAACAATATTCTTAAGAACCTCAGATGCTTCTATAGTAGCATCCGCATTTTTACCAACATTAGTCTGAATATCATTAGTCATTGAACTGATCTCTTCAAGAGTTGCAGCTTCTTCTGAGGTGTTATGAGCTAAAAGCTGAGCTGAAGAAGAAAGTGCACCCGAACCAGAAGCAACCTGCTCACTTACTTCTTTAATTCCAGAAATTGTAGTTTTTAAATTACCACGGATTTTTGTGAGCGCTTCTCTGATTTTTTTGTAGTCACCATGATATTCCAACTCACTTGTTACATTCAAGTTACCGTTACTGAGTTCAGATAAGAAACGCTCAATATCTCTAATGTATGCTGAGAAATCTTTAATTGTACTAACCATTGCATCGTTGAGAACCTGAGTTTCGTCACCACGATTTGTTACAGGTGTTTCACCGTGTAAGTCACCTTCAACTACCTTTACAAGTCTGTTTGTTGTATTAACAATTGGTGCTGCAATTTGCTTTGCAATTAACTGACCAACCCACCAAGCGAGGCAGAAAAGCACTGCAACAACAACAATTAACGCAATACCTATAGAAACAGCCTGATTATATGTAGAATTTACAGTTGTACCGTAAACTATTGAATAGCCATATTCTGACACCGCAGTTTGTGCAACTGTCATTTTTCCTGCTTCGCTTTTAGCAGTAGAAACAGTTGGTGATGTATTGGCTAAAGTTGCCACTACACCTGAAAGTCCAAAATTCTCAGCAAGATTATTGTTAGTTGTGTCAACATCATAATCAGCAGAAAGAACTATTCTGCCAGTTGCATCAATAACAAAGCCAATATCATTTTCATTTAATTTTAATGCACCTAAAATTGCGCTGAAATAATCTTCTGCTAATTCACCAATAATTATTCCATCATTACGCTTTAATGCAACGAGTGTTACATAATCACCCGCTTCATTAGTAACATAAGGTGCAATTACTATATATTCTGCATTTGCTGATTCAATTACATCGTTAACCGCACTATAATCGTAACCATCAAAATTACCGTGAAGAAATACCTTTTCAAAGGTAGCGTCACCAAGGAGATTTTCTTCAGCTTCAAAAAGACATTCACTAAGATAAATAACCTCTTCGTTAAATGTTTTTTCAGCAATAGACGTAACAGTTAAGCCGTTTTGCTTTGTAATTGAGTTTGATAATGAAAAAATACCAATCTCTGCAGCGATTGTCACAATTAAAGATGCAACAACAACACTGATACAAGCAAGACGCAAAAGTCTTTTTCTAAGTGTAGTTCTCATAAAAACACCCTTTCACAATAGTAACACTTTGGGGGAAAATGTCACTTTTTTATAGTTTGTCGATTATCGAACAATCTATATTTATTTAATAATACCATATATATCCACAATTATTTTTCTTTAAATGCATATTAAGGAAATTTAGTCTCTACTTATTAGATGATAACGACATTATTTTTACAAAAAACTCTTGACAACCGCCATTTCGAGTGATATCATACCATACATATTGATAAATGCATTGAAGGAATTACGCATTTTTGAGTGAACTTTTCAGAGAGTCGGCGGTTGGTGTGAGCCGATAGGTTTCAATAATGTGGTCTCGTTCCAGAGCAGAATCTCAGAAGCGTTTGTGTGTAAGAGATTCCGGTTGCCCCGTTACCATGGCTACGGACTTAATTGAGTCTTAATGAGTGACTGCTTTGTGCAGTAAGCGGGGTGGTACCGCGGATTATTTAAAATTCGTCCCTGAGTTAAGATATTTATATCTTGACTCGGGTTTTTTATTTTCCCGGATACCACTAAAAAACAATTATCAATATAAATTATACTTTGAAAGGATTACTGTTATGAACCAAATCAGAATTTCAGACCGTACAATTTTACTTAAATCACAAGGTAACGAAGCAACACTAAGCTTCAAAGAAAAGGTTGAAATTGCACGACTTTTAGAAAGTGCGAATGTTGATGTTGTTGAATTCCCTGCAATTGAAAATAAAAAAAGTGATACACTTCTTTTAAAAACCACAAGTGCATTTCTCAAAAACAGTATTATGAGCGTTCAGGTTGGTACTACTACTGAAAGCGTTGAGGCTACATATAATGCAATAAAATCCGCCTCAAAGCCAAGACTTTCTGTTGCTCTTCCTGTTTCCCCTGTTGGAATGGAATACACCTGTCACAAAAAAGCTCCTAAAATGATTGAGCTTATTAAGACTTTAGTTGAAAAATCAGTTTCTCTTTGCTCTGATGTAGAATTCGTTGCAGTAGATGCTACAAGAGCAGAAAGCGATGTTTTAGTTTTGGCAATTAAAACAGCAATTGAAGCAGGTGCAAAAACTATCACTATCTGTGATAATGAAGCTTCTATGCTCCCTGATGCATTCATTAACTTCATTGAAGAAACTAAAAAAGCAATTCCTGAACTTAAAAATGTTAGTTTAGGAGTTTTATGCGAAGATACAAATGGTTGTGCAGCAGCTTCTTCAATGCTTGCAATTACACACGGTGCTACAGAAGTTAAATGTGCTTCTTTTAGTTCTAATATAACATCTATTGTTACTATTTCAAATATTATAAGAAACAATGGTGACAAATTAGGCATTTGCTGTGGTATTAAATACAGCGAATTTTTAAGAATTATAAATCAGGTTGCAAAAATTGCAGACGGCAAACAAATTGTTTCAGTTACAGAAACAACAAGTAGTATTCCTGCATCTGAATTCAATTTAACTGAAAATGATTCGCAGGAAACTGTTTTAAAAGCAGTTAAAAATTTAGGCTACGACTTATCTGATGAAGACAGTGCAAAGGTATTTGAACGTTTTAAATCTGTTGCAAGTAAAAAGACTATTTCAAACAAAGAGCTTGACGCTATTGTTGCAACAACTGCTCTCCAGGTTACACCAGCTTATAAATTAGTTGATTATGTCATCAACACAGGTAACATTATTACTTCATCTGCACAAATTACTCTTGAAAAAGATGGAGAAAACAAACAGGCTATCGGTATCGGTGACGGCCCTATTGATGCGGCATTTACAACAATTGAGCAAATTGTTGGTCATCACTACGAGCTTGACGACTTCCAGATTCACTCTGTTACAGAAGGCAGAGAGGCTACTGGCTCTGCACTTGTTAAGCTTAGAGCAAACGGCAAGCTTTACTCCGGCAATGGCGTTTCTACAGACATTATCGGTGCTAGCATCCGCGCATATATAAATGCAATTAACAAGATTATTTTTGAAGAAAACTAAAGGTGGGTAACAAAATATGAAACTTTCTTTTTCAACTAAGGGATGGCACGGCTATTTGTGGGAGGATTTCACCAAAATTGCAACTGAGCAAGGCTTCAACGGAATTGAGCTCCACAATGTAAATAACCCATCCTTCACAGAGAAAAATGGTGCTTTTTATATGAGTGCCGCACAAGCAACTGTTCGTGAGCTTTATGAAAAGAATTTAAGGATCCCTTGTATTGATACACTTAAAAATCCCGCTTCAAAGGATGAAAGAGATGCGTTTTTAGAAGAACTTAACAAATGCCTTGAGATCGCATCTACACTCCATATTCCTTTTGTTCGTATCAAGGCTACTGACACGGGAGCTTCGTTTGAAGAGCAAAAAGCAGAAGTTATTTCTGTTCTTTCAGATATAATCCCACAAGCAGAAAGTAAAAATATTACTGTCATAATTGAAACCTCTGGCATTTTTGCTGATACTACAAAATTACTTGATGTGCTCAACACATTCTCTTGCGATTCTCTTGCAGCACTTTGGGATTTCTATTCACCTTATTTTATTGCTGGCGAAGAACCTGAAACAACAATTAAAAATCTTGGTGCTTACGTAAAACACGTTCACATCAAAGATGCTACTAAAGAAGATGGCGAAACAAGATACTGCCTTATTGGTGAAGGGGAATACCCTATTGAAGAAGCAGTTTTAGCACTTACTTCTGTAAACTACAACGGCTTTGCTTCTATTGAGTGGGATCCAAAATGGATGCCAGAGCTTGACGATATGGAAATTATTTTCTCTCACTTCGTAAGCTTTATGGCTCAGTTTGGCAACACTTCAAGAGCAAAGAAAACTCTTTACTCAAACAAAACTCACACTGGTAAATATGTATGGAAAAAAGAAACCCTTATTGAAGCAACATTTTCTCAGGTGCTCGATAAGATGGTTGAAGAATTCCCAGACCAGTATGCATTTAAATATACAACACTCGACTACACAAGAACATATTCACAATTCCGTGATGATGTTGATGAATGCTGTAGAGCATTTATTTCTCTTGGAATTAAACCAGGTAGCCATGTTGCAGTATGGGCAACAAATGTACCACAATGGTACATCGCATTCTGGGCAGCAACAAAAATCGGTGCAGTTCTTGTTACAATGAACACCGCTTATAAAATTCACGAAGCAGAATACTTATTAAAGCAATCTGACACTCATACACTTATTATGATTGACGGATATCGTGATTCAAACTACAACGAGATTATTGGTGAGCTTTGCCCTGAACTCGAAAACACTGTTCCGGGTGAGCCACTCCACTCAAAAAGATTACCATTCTTAAGAAATGTTATTACAGTAGGCTTTAAGAAAAAAGGTTGTCTTACATGGGAAGAAGCAATAGGTAGAGCGCCATCCGTACCAAAAGAAGAGGTTTACAGATTAGCTGCAAATGTTGATGTTAACGATGTATGTAATATGCAGTATACCTCTGGTACAACTGGTTTCCCTAAAGGCGTTATGCTCACCCACTACAATATTGTTAATAATGGTAAAAACATTGGTGACAGAATGGACCTTTCTACTGCAGACAGAATGATGATTCAGGTTCCTATGTTCCATTGTTTCGGTATGGTTCTTGCTATGACTGCAACAATGACACACGGTGGTACTATTTTACCATTACCTTATTTCTCACCAAAGCCAGCACTTGCTTGCATTAACGCAGAAAGAATTACTGCTTTCCACGGTGTTCCTACAATGTTTATTGCTCTTTTAGAGCACCCAGACTTCCCAAAAACAGACTTCTCATATATGAGAACAGGTATTATGGCTGGTAGCCCTTGTCCTATCTCTGTTATGCAAGAGGTTGTTGACAAAATGAACATGAAAGAAATCACCATTGTTTATGGTCAGACAGAGGCTTCCCCGGGTTGCACAATGAGTTCAACTGACGATTCACTTGAAGTACGTGTTGCAACAGTTGGTAGAGCATTACCTGAAATAGAATGTAAAATTGTTGACCCTGAAACTGGTGAGGATTGTCCTGATGAAGTTACAGGCGAATTTGTTGCACGTGGCTATAACATTATGAAAGGTTACTACAAAATGCCAAAAGCTACTGCGGCGGCTATTGATAAAGATGGTTGGCTTCACACAGGCGACCTTGCTTGCAGAACACCTGAAGGCAACTACAGAATTACAGGCAGACTTAAAGATATGATTATCCGTGGTGGTGAAAATATTTACCCTAAAGAAATTGAAGAATTTATTTACACCCACGAAAACGTTAAAGACGTTCAGGTTATTGGCGTTCCTGACGAACAATATGGCGAAGAAATAATGGCTTGTATCATTCTTAAAGAAGATGTTACAATGACAATTGAAGAAATGAAGCAATACATTATGGACCACATGGCTCGTCACAAAGTTCCAAAATACATTGACTTTGTTGATTCATTCCCAATGAATGCCGCTGGTAAAATCCTTAAATACAAAATGCGTGAAAATGCTATTGAGAAATACGGACTCCAGAAAGCAAACTCAGTGGAAACAGCATAAGCTTGCTTTGCAAACTTAGGAAATAGGAACTAAATATCAGGAAATAGTTAATTGAAAATTTAAAAATACATCCTATCATTTTTAGCTACTATAAATTACAACTAAAATGATAGGATAAATTTCTTATAGCAAAACCCTATTTCCTATTTCCTTATATATTAAAAAGAGATGAATAAAATGAAAAAATATTATATAATAGACTCACACTGTCACATCTATCCTGAAAAAATAGCACAAAAAGCAACTGACAGTACAGATAAATTTTACGGTGTTACCCATGCACCATTTCACGGCACAACAAAAGAGCTTATAGAACAAAGTGAAGCTTCTGGTGTCAGCAAAATGCTCGTTCAATCTGTTGCCACAACTGAAAAACAAGTTTCGAGCATAAACCACTTTATAGCTGATGAGGTTAAAAAATACCCCAATAAATTTATAGGCTTCGGCACACTTCATCCAAACTCTGAAGATTTAGAGAGAGATGTAAAAGAGCTTATTTCGTTAGGACTTTTAGGCGTAAAGCTCCACCCTGATATTCAGAATTTTAAGATTGACGATTACAGATGTCTTAAAATTTATGAGCTTTGCGAAAAACATCACTTGCCGATTTTAATGCATACTGGTGATGACCGTTACGATAATTCTAACCCTAACAGACTTTTACCGGTAATGGAAATCTACACCGATTTAACTGTTATTGGCGCCCACTTCGGTGGCTACTCTATATGGGAAGAAGCAAGTGAAAAATTATGTAAGTTACCAAATTTATACGTAGACACCTGCTCAGCATTTTTTTCTTTAGAAAAGGAAACTGCTCTTAAAATCATCCGTCGTTACGGTGCAGACAAAGTAATTTTTGCAACCGACTACCCAATGTGGCGACAAAAAAATGAGCTTGACTACATTCTATCTTTAGGTTTAACCGATGAAGAATTAGAGAAGATTTTTTCAGTTAACATTCTAAAAATAGTTGAAAGTTGAAAATTTAAAGTTGAAAATAAGAATTATAAAACTCGTGTATAGTTTACTACACACGAGTTTTTTATTTTAATATTGACAATGTGATGTTATAAAAACAATCGAATCATCTTCAGTATAACTTATTTTAAAATCAATTCCAGTTGCTCCAGACCAGATACTATATTCTTTACCGCAAGAATTTTTTGTATCATCAGTTTCATCTAAATCTAATGGTTCATAATCATCGAAAGTAAACATTTCTTCATCACCATATAATTCAAGCATCTTTTTATGGCTTTCATTAAAAAACTTTTCTGCTTCTTCTGGCGTTTTACAATCCACATAAAAACAATAATTAAAAAAACAGCTATTCGGCAAATATCTGTTACTCGCAAAAACTTCTACTTGTTTATCACCATAAGTAAAATTATAAGTAAAATCGTTTTCGCCTGTTGCTGAATCCAACATTCTAACATCTTCAGGCAAACCATATTTTAATATTACGTCACTCGGTCTGCTACACCAATCTAAATCCAGTGTCAAAAATGAAACCGATATGTTTCTGTATTCTTTAGGTACAGATGTAACTCCACTCAATACAACATCAAAAAGACAAATACATACCAAAACTATTACCGCAATTTTAATAAACTTCTTTGAAATCTTAATCTTTTTCATAAAACCCGCCCCTTTATAATTCTTATCATACCATAAAAGCAGCCAAAATTCAATATACACATCAAACACAAAAACATCCTATCATTTAAAGTTTACATTAACTAAAAATGATAGGATTTTTATTGCTATCTTGTTATAATCGGCTTTGCCCCTTTAATTCCGAATTACGAATTACGCATTCCGAATTAAATCAGCTTTCGCTGATTTTCACATTCTCAGCCTTAACATCAGTATTATTAAGCACCGCATCCATAATCTGCAAGATACTTGCATCATTAAGGTTGCCCTTTGTTACAACAACCTCTGCATTATCATTATTTATCATTACAACACACTGGCATTTGAGTTTTGCGGAAATGAGTGCTTCAATATCTGCTTCGAGCTTAATTGTTTTACTGAGAGAGTCAATTGACTCTGAAATTTCTTTTGCTGCATCACTATTTTCAGGTGCTTCCTTTAATAACGCTTTCATTTTTTCCAAGGCTTCGTCGTGAGCCTTGGTTCTTTTTAATTTCACACTGGCAAAATAATCGGTGTTTTTGCTTGCAGCTGCAGTTGATTTATTGGTTGTATCTTTTGTATCCACCTTTTGAGAATCAACATATTTTGCTTCACCTAAGTTCTGCACATATTCGTTTGTAGTTTCACTCGTGTTTACTACATTCCCGTCTGAATTAGTAAAATACCAGTTCACAAACACTGCCGAACCTAATGCCACCACAAGTGTCGCCATTATAAGTTGTCGTCTTTTTATTAACATATTCATTACCGCTCTGTCCTTTCAGTTTTCATTTTTTCTACCGAAATATTCACGCTATTTATATTAAAAACTGCCGAAACAGTTTCTATAATAGCCATTTTTACTTTTTCGCTATCTCCACCCGTTGCCACCACAGCAACACCTTTCACAACTGGTTCATACACCTTTATAATTACACCCTCTTGTGTATTAGACCCCGTTTTCGCCATTATGTAGCTTTCTTCCTGCTCTTCCTTAAATTCCTTGTCATAGCTTTCTGTTTTCAAGCTACTATCCTTTAAATAAACATTTTCGTAACAGCTCTCAAGAGTCAGCATTACCTCTACTTCACCAGCACCATCTATTGCTTCCAATAGAGTTTTTAGTTTTTCTTCTTGTTTTTTTATATACTCTGCTGATGATACGCCTGTTTTTACATCCAGATTTTCATCTGCTTCACTTTCTGCAAATTCTGATGCGACTAAAAGCACTACTGCAATAAAAGCACAAATTATTAACACCATATTCTTTTTATTACCGCTTAGCTTTTTTAAAACCTCTTTAAACTCAGTTTTCATTTTTAACACCTATTTTCAAAATCTCTTTAAACTCTCCACTCAAGCTTCTTCCCAAATCAGGAATTTTATCCCGAAATTTATCATCAACCAGAAGCTTAATTTCAGTTAAAACAATCTCATTTGCCTCTTTGTCTATTTCTGTGCTTATATATATTTCATATTCATCCACACCCTGATTTATGAGTATATTTTCTATTTTGTTGTACAATTCCTTTTCCATTAAATTCGCGGTATGTAAAAGAGTGTCAGCTTCATTAGTTTCTTCATAATCTACTGATATTTCCTCAATCATCTCTGTAAAATCAAGTGTTGCAAGTGGAATCACAATAACAGAAAGCAAAATTATTGATGATACTATTCTGAATGTTTCTTTACTTTTTCGTGGTGAAATAAACTCAAAAATACTCCCAAGAAGTGCACAAACTGCATAATTAACTAAAACTGCTTTGACATTTTCCACATTTATACACTTCCTTTAAAAATCAGCATAAAGCCACACGAAATAATAAACAACAACGCTGAAAAAGAAACAGTTGCAATCAAAAGAATTATTACATCCTTAAAAAGGTTTATAAAATTCTCTATTTTAAAGCAACCGAAAATTTCAGAGGTAGTTGCAATAAATGTTAATGTAAGCCACCACGAAGCTAACTCTGCAATAATAGGTAACACCGTTATAACAACAGTTATTATCCCAAATACACCCACCGTGCTTTTTATAAGACTGAGACTTGCAATTATACTTTGATAGCTTTCACTCACCACACCACCCACAAGTGGCAAAGAACGACCAACTAAAAACTTAACGCCTCTGCTGGCTACGGAATCAGCACTACCGCCCAAAATAGTCTTAAGAGCCGAAACACCAGAAAACAGTGTTGTTATTAGTCCCAAAATAAATATGTAACACCTTTTAAATAAATCGCTCATTCTTTCACTGAATGTCTTAATATTAAAGCAAGAAAGAAAAGCGAGCGAACACATACAGTAAGAAAGCGGACTTGAAACTGCAGAAAGCAACACACTAAAAACTGAGTTGATTGCTACATTCATACCAATAAACGCAGTCCCCTGAATTATACCACCCGAAGCAGAGCTCACCGCACAAAAAACACCCGAAAATGCGGTAGTAAATGAAGAAAGTGTTTCTAAAACTGAAAATGTACGGGTTACAAGTGACACCATGGGCACCGCGAGAACGCATGCAACACAAGAGCTACCTATAAGCGTCACTGTTTCTGGTGAACGTGAAAGATTAGTTAAAAGTGCCATTATCGCCATTACTCCAGCAACACTTAAGAATATTTTAAAAGGCTCCTTCAAAGCACCTGTAAAAACATTATAAAAGGAGTCAAATACTTTTTTTGGTGTTACTGAGAATATACTCTCAAAGCTTATTTCTGTTATTCCTATATCATTCAAAGCTTCAATAGCAGTTGAATCAATACTAGAAATCATTTCATCATAGGAAAACTCACTTTTATAATTATCAATATCGCCATCCCCTGCAAAACACCAAAAAGAAACTAACGGCATTAAAATTGCTGCTAAGAATATAATTGAAATTCTTTTCATTTTTTACTCCAATAACGCTAAAGCAGTTGTAAGCACAGCCGAAAATGTTGGTACAGCACAAGATATCGCAAGAATTTTTACTATTGTATCTACAACACCGCCAAGGGCATTTTCACCATTATCTCTGCAAATATCAGAAGCTATACCACCAACTGTTAAAATCGAAAATGCTTTGAGCATAGTTTTCAGCACATCCTGTGAAACGGAAGCTACCCCACTTATTTCCTTGAAGGATGCAAGCAAATCTTTAAAATCAGGAATAATACCAACTATGAGAATTACTACAACTGCCAATTCTGCAATTGCAGAAATTCCACCAGAATATTTTTTTAAAAGGGTTAAACTCAACAAAGCTATAAGTGCAAAAACGGCCAACTTAGTTACTGTCATATCCCGAAAAATGATGAAAGCTCATCATTTAGCTCTGAAATAAACGGCAAAAGCATAAAAACAACAATTATAAGCCCTGCTATTGTTGTTATAATGGTATATTCTTCTTTACCATTTTTCTGTAAAATCTGATTTACAACTGCCGTTATCAAACCTATAGCCGCTACCTTATAAATAAATGAAATATCCATTTACCCTAACCTCCGAGAATCAGAACGCACACCACCGAAAGTACGCTTAAAGCCCCGATTACATTTACCTTTCCTTTTTCATTTTTGACACTTTCATTGTAAAACCCTTTAAATCGCTCTATATACTCATCACAAATTGACATCTGCCCCAAAATATCAGTTGTGCCAATTTTTTCTAAAAAGCATGAAAATTCCTTTTGCGGATTTTCACTGGCACAACCTGAAAACCTCACCCCCTCTTCGAAGCTTATAAATGAAAACTGCTCTTTTTTTGCATTTTCTATTAAGTTTTCATAATCCATAGAAGAAAAGCGAATATTATTTTTAACTAAATTTATAAACTGTAAAGCTTCATAAAGTGCTTTTGTGTTTCTTTTTATCCCAAGAATTCTATTAACGCCTAAAAGAATAAAGCACAAAGAAATAAATAAACTAAAGATTATATTCATAAATCAATCACTTCTTTAATTTCTCCAGGAGTTGTTTTGCCTTTAAGAATTACCGCCTTTTTAAAAACCTTTGCATCAACGAGTTTTTTTATATTAGGTCTTAACAGCACCTCGCTCAAATCACCTCCGTGAGCAGTTGCAATAAATTTCACACCGCTATTCATTCCCGATAAAATCCCGTTAATTTCATCATCAGCTCCAATTTCGTCTAAAACAATAATGTCTGGCGAAAGCGTTCTCAAAGCGATATCAATCCCCACTTTCTTAGGATAAAGCGATAAAATATCGGTGTGAACCCCCACATCTATACCACCACCGAAGGATTTTGAAGCAATTTCATCCCTTTCGTCAACAACCACGATTTTTTTAGGTTCAAACGAGGCTTCGCCTGCAAAAAACCTACACAAATCTCTTAAAAGTGTAGTTTTACCTGAAAGCGGTTGTCCTACCAAAAGGAAAGACTCACACTCTTCACCCACAGCTTTATAAATTTCTTTTGCACACCCAAAATAATCGCGAGATATTCTTATATTTACACTATTAAACGAGCTTATAGAATACACCGCGCCATCCTTTATAACCGCACACCCGGCAACCCCAGCCTTGCAACCATTTTTAAGAGGCAAAAAGCCCTTTGCCAGCATATCCTGATATGTATGAATCGAGCGTCTTGCTAATGAAAAAACCACCTCTTGAATCTTTCTGTCATCAGTGAAATACAAATCATCATTATAATTAATAGTTACCCGCCCATTTTTTGTACAATAAAAAACGCCCTCTTTGGTGTTAAGTGTCACAGGCTTATTGCTTCTGAAACGAATTTCATTAACTTTAGCTTTAAAATCACCATTTATCGCAGAAAGTAAAGCTTCAACATCCTTGGGCAAAAGTGAAACTGCATTTAAAAAATCCTGCATTTTATCAAGTCCTCTCTTTTTGTCTTCTAAAAAAGTTTATTTACACTTGTCCGTGATTAGAACTTTTTTCAAAATATTTTTTTAAACACAATATTAAAAAAGTACAAAATGATTGAAAGAATTTCACATATATGGTATTATATAGAATGTTTTAATTCATAATAAAATCACAGGAGAAAACAATGAAGAATAAATTTCAAGAAAACAAAAACCTAAGATTCTTTTATGATAACCGCTATTCTTTTTTAGCGGTAGGTTGCACATTTTTAATTATGATGGTGGTTTATTACTGCTTTGACTTAATCCCTTTTGGTGATAAAACCATTTTAAGAATGGACCTTTACCACCAATATGGTCCACTTTTCGCAGAATTCTACGAGAGATTTGTAAATTTTGACAGCTTCCTTTATTCATGGACATCAGGCGGTGGTGGAACATTTTTAGGTAATTTTTATAACTACCTTTCTTCACCATTTGCCTTAGTAATGCTTTTAGTCGGTCACAAAAATATGCCCGAAGCTATTGCAATTATGATTATTTTAAAGGCTATGACCGCTTCATTTACATTCTCATATTTTTTAAGAAAAAAATATTCATCAGAACAATCACCGATAATCTCTGCTTTCGGTGTACTTTACGCTTGTAGCGGATATTTTATTGCGTACTACTGGAATGTAATGTGGATTGATTCATTTTACCTTTTCCCTCTTGTAATGCTTGGTATTGATAAAATTATAAGAGAACGCAAGGCGTCACTTTATATTGTTTCATTAACACTCACATTCCTAACAAACTATTATATGGCTTATATGGTTTGTATTTTCTCAGTTTTATTCTTCATTTATAACTACTTTACACAATATGAGCTATCAAGCACATATTGTGGCAAATTAAAAGAGCGTGAGAACAATATAAAATCAACTTTAAGCTATGTTATCAACTCTTTAAGAAACTCAAGGTTTTTTGACACAGGCTCTATTTTCGCATTCTCATCAGTAATGTCTGCTTGTCTTTCTGCGTTTGCACTTATTCCTGTATATTTTGTACTCCAGAATTGCTCTGCAACAAGTGGAACATTCCCAGAGGAATTGAAAACATATTTTTCAGTTTTCGACTTTTTAGCTAACCACTTAGCTTATTTGGACCCTACAATCCGTAGCAGTGGCGAGGATGTTTTGCCTAATGTTTATTGTGGCATTTTAACAGTTATGTTGGTTCCACTTTTTATTTTCTCAAACAAGATTTCTGGAAAAGAAAAAATATTGAGCTGCGGAATTTTAGGCGTAATGTTTGCAAGCTGTTATACCAACTATTTAAACTACATCTGGCATGGTTTCCACTTCCCTAACGATTTACCATACAGATTTTCTTATATGTATTCATTCTTGCTCTTAATTTTTGCATTCAGAGCACTTACATTCATCAAAGAATACACAAGAAGACAAATTATAGGTGTAGGCACAGCAATAATTTTCTTTGTTATAATGGTTCAGGAAATCGGCTCCAAGAATTTCTCTGAGGTCGGTGTATGGATATGCGTAGCATTCGTTGGAATTTATTGTCTTGCTCTTGGTATTTTGCATAGTAAGAATTTTCCCAAGATGGCAGTTTGTGCATTACTTCTTTGCTCCTGCTGTGCAGAATATATCGTTGCTAATACAAACAATTACAGTATGGACCAACCAAAAACAAACTTTGTCAGCGATTATGACGACTTCCAGATTTTAAAGGATAAAATTGACGAATACGAGGGTAACGATAACTATAGAATGGAGTTAACCTCACTTCGTGCAAGAATGGACCCTTGCTGGTACTACTACAACGGCGTTTCAACATTCTCTTCAATGGCTTACGAAAAGGTTTCAAATATGCAATATCACTTAGGTATGTTTGGTAACTACATCAATAGCTACACTTATCACAGACAAACACCCGTTTATAACGCATTTTTTGCACTTGATTATATTGTTGACAATGATCAGGGCTCAACCTCTCAAATTAACGAAGAGTATTACAACAGACTTTTCAGCAAGGGTAAATTTGTAGCTTATGAAAACAACTACACTCTTCCTATTGCATTCAGAGCAAATGAAGATATTGAAATATGGTCACACGACAACTCTAACCCATTTGAAGTTCAAAGTGCTCTCTTCCAGAGTGCAACTGGCTTAAATCAGGTTTTCTACGACATTACTTTAGACAAAGTATCAACCAACAACACAACATGTAATTACGATGGCTATGGTGACTCAGGTTGCTACCCTTACACAGTCACAGGCGACTCAGCCGATGCATCATTAACGTACGATTTAACTGTTCAGGAAAGTGGTAATGCTTACATCTACTTTAAAACAGGCTCAAATTCTGTTGAAAGAATTACTGTTTCACTTTCTGACGGCACCGCAATTTCTCAGCCAATTGACACAAAGCCACATATCCTTGATTTAGGTTATATGGAAAAAGGCGACACTATTTCTGTTTATGCACCTATTACAGAGGGTACAACTGGCTACACCTATCTTTACGCAGTTACACTTAATGACGAAGAATTCAAATCAGGCTACGACCAATTAAAAGCAGATTCTTTAAATATAGAAAGCTTTGAAGAAACTGAAATTACAGGCACACTTAAAGCAGGTGAGGACGGAATTATTTACACATCAATAAATTATGACACTGGCTGGTCAGTTTATATTGATGGCGAAAAAGTAAGCGATGAGGATATTGTTATTATAGGTGATGCTCTTTTAGGTGTGAGAGTCACAGAAGGCAATCATACAATTACTTTCAAATATGTTCCTGAGGGACTTGTTTTCGGTTTAATGATTTCTATAATGGCTTTAATCACAGTTTTATTAATTTTATATATAAAGAAACAGGAATGGTTTAAATTCTCCCCTGCTTTATATGAGGAAACAATTACGGAGGAAATAGAAGAATTCACTGAAAACACGACTATTTCTACAAACAATAATTCTACTGACGAAACTACAGAAGAGTAGGTGTAAAAATGTTTTCTAAAATTAAAAGTGTCGGTCTTGTGGGACTTAACTCTTATATGGTAGATGTTGAATTAAGTATGTCATCTGCTAGTAAAGGTGGTTCTGTAAGTATAGTAGGGCTTCCTGACACAGCGGTAAGTGAAGCTAAAGACCGTGTTACTGCCGCACTTAAAAACTCTGGACTCGATATGAGCTTTTCATATCATTACACATTCAATCTCGCCCCTGCTGATACAAAAAAAGAAGGTTCTTATTACGACCTACCCTTAGCAATAGCTGTTCTTTCTGCGACACAACAAATTCGTGGAGATTACAAGGAAGCTGCATTTGTAGGTGAGCTTTCTCTCTCTGGCGAGATTAAGAGTATCAAAGGCGTTTTACCAATGGTTATTGCCGCTAAGGAACATAGTGTTAAAGAAATTTATGTACCTTTTGATAACTGTGAGGAAGCAGCAGTAATTGAAAACATTAAAGTCTACGGTGTAAAAACATTAAAAGAGGTTGTTGAGCATATCAATGACTTCAACATTTTAAAACCCGTAAAGGTTAAACCCTTTACCACATTCGAAGTACCTGATTATTTACCTGACTTTAAAGATGTAAAAGGTCAGTACGAAGTAAAAAGAGCTTTAGAGGTTGCGGCTGCTGGCGGTCACAACGCCTTAATGATTGGCCCTCCAGGCTCTGGTAAAAGTATGCTCGCCAAGAGAATACCGACAATTTTACCCGATATTACTGTTGACGAGGCATTAGAAACAACTAAAATTTATTCACTTTCAGGAAATCTCTCAAAAGATAACCCGATTATAAATTACAGACCATTCAGAGCACCACACCACTCAGTTTCACCAGCAGGTCTTTCTGGTGGTGGAACTATCCCAAAACCTGGTGAATTATCTCTTGCACACAATGGTGTATTATTCCTTGATGAATTACCTGAATTCACTCGTAACACAATGGAGGTTTTAAGACAACCCATTGAGAATGGTACAATTACTATTTCAAGAGCCGCTTGTGCTCTTACATACCCGTGTTCAGTAATGCTTATCTGTGCTATGAATCCTTGCCCTTGTGGCTTTTTTGGACACCCTACTAAACAGTGCACTTGCCCTAAAGGTGCACCTGCAAGGTATCTTTCAAAGGTTTCAGGACCTTTGCTTGACAGATTAGACATTCACATAGAAGTTCCACCAGTTGATTACGCTCAGCTTTCTGCTACGGAAGAGAGTGAATGCTCCAAAGATATAAGGAAACGAGTTAACGAAGCAAGAGCAATTCAGTTAAAACGTTTTAAAGGAACAACTGTTACTTGCAACGCAAAAATGACTCCTTCTATGACAAGGCAGTTTTGTGTTCTTAGTGAAGATGCCGCAAAGATTTTAGAAAAT
Source organism: Acutalibacteraceae bacterium (assembly GCA_045613085.1). Taxonomy (GTDB): domain Bacteria; phylum Bacillota; class Clostridia; order Oscillospirales; family Acutalibacteraceae; genus DTU089. Next base: position 74,146 of record JAZLAG010000023.1, read on the forward strand.
TCTTTTGAAAAATTAGGACTTTCTGCACGTGCTTACGATAAAATTTTAAAAGTAGCAAGAACTATTGCTGACCTTGATAAATCAGAAACAATAGAAAAGAAGCATATATTCGAAGCAATTCAATACAGAAGCCTTGACAGAAAGTTCTGGAAAGAATAACGGCTTCGCCAATGCAGAATTACGGGTCTGCGACGCTATTAGAAAATGGAGAAATTTAAATGTTAGAAAAACTAAGAGAGAAGTTTACATACACACAGACGATTGTGTTGAGCTTCGCACTTTTAACTTTAATAGGTGCCACTCTTTTAACCCTGCCAATATCTTCACAGAGTGGAGAAATGACACCTGTTTTAAATACAATATTCACTTCTACAAGTGCTATAAGTGGTGCGGGTCTTGTTCTTTATGACACCTACACTCACTGGTCACTTTTTGGCAGAATAGTTATTCTTTTACTTATTCAAATCGGAAATCTTGGATTTATCGTCGTAATTTCAATGTTCTCGCTTTTTTTAAGAAAGCGAATAGGCATCTATGAAAGACGAGTACTTATGCAGTCAGAAGGAACTCTTCGTCTCAGCGGTGTTGTTAAGTTATTAAAAAGAATATTTTTTATTACTTTTATTACTGAAATTATCGGTGCTATAATTTTGGCAATAAGATATATTCCTGAATTCGGCATAGGCCCAGGAATAGAACTTTCTATATTCCATTCCGTTTCAGCCTTTTGTAATGCAGGCTTTGACTTAATGGGTATAAAGTCGCCTTTTTCTTCTTTAACTGATTATAGCAATGACCCATTAATTTGTATAACATTAATAGTGTTAATCATAATCGGTGGACTTGGTTTTCTTGTTTGGGATGATATTGTAAACCACAAATTCAATTTCAAGAATTATTCTTTGCACTCGAAATTAGTATTTGCAACAAACTTTATTTTGTTTGTTGGCGGTGCATTACTCTTTATGATTTTTGAGGACAAGAATTCATTTGAGGGTGCTCCTATTTGGGAAAAGGTTCTCAAAGGTTTTTTCATGTCTGTAACACCAAGAAATGCTGGTTTTGCTACTCTCGATTATTCCGAAATTTCGCAAGGCAGTGAAATGCTCACAGACCTTCTTATGTTCATAGGTGCAGGCTCTGCTTCTACTGGTGGTGGCATTAAGGTCACAACCGTTGCAGTATTATTTGTTTTTACTCTTGCAGCAGCACGAAATAACACTCACCCTCAGGTTTTCAAACGCTCAATACCTACCGAAACACTCAAACAATCAGTTGCAATTTTAATTATTTATATTATAGCGGTATTCACAGCGACTGCTGTTATTTGCACAGTTGACGACTTCTCAATTACCGATACGATTTTCGAAACAATAAGTGCTATAAGCACTTCTGGTCTTTCAAAGGGAATTACCACAGAGCTTTCAGGTGTCTCGAAACTTGTTATTATTGCTCTTATGTTTGGTGGTAGAGTTGGCGGATTAACACTATTTTTAACTTTTGCCGAAAAGAAAGTTAACGAACCTATTGACAGACCGAAAGAAAATGTTATAGTAGGATAAGAATTTTATTTATAGGAGATATTATTATGCAATCAATACTTGTAATCGGTGTCGGCAGATTTGGTAAGCACTTAGCAAAAACAATGCTTGACCTTGGTAACGACATTGTAATAGTAGATAAAAACGAAGAAAAGGTTGAAGCTTTAAATAGCATCTTCCCCGATTCATTTATCGGTGACTGTCAGAATGAGGGTGTTCTTCGTTCTTTAGGTATAAACAACTTTGATATTTGCTTTGTTTGTACCGGTAAGGATTTTCAGGCTTCGCTCGAAATCACTTCACTTTTAAAGGAATTAGGTGCAAAAAAAGTTGTTTCTGTTGCCAAGCGTGACAGACAAGCAAATCTTTTAAAGAAAATTGGTGCTGACGATACAATTTATCCAGAAAGAGAAATTGCTGAAAAAACCGGTATAAAGTATAACGCTAAAAACATTTATGATTTAATTCAGCTCACAGAAGAATATGCAATTTATGAAATACCTGTTTTAGTCAGTTGGATTGGCAAAACTATTCAGGAAATTGATGTCCGTAAAAACTACCACGTCAACATTATCGTTGTAAAAAATGATGACAGAGTAACAGGTGCTCCTGGTGCCAACTACAAATTCGTAGAGAATGACCACATTATGATTTTAGGCACACAGCATGATGTATTTAAATTAGCTAATAAAACATAATAAAAGAAGCCATCTGCAAATCATTGATTTGTAGATGGCTTCTTAAATTTTAAATTTTCAATTGGCAACTGTGCTAATATTATCGCAACAAATACGAGCACACAACCAAGTATTTCATTACCTGTAAGTCTTTCGCCAAAAACTGCACCTGAAAGAGCCGCAAAAACCGACTCAAGACTCATTATAAGACATGCTACTGTAGGATTTAAATTTTTCTGGGCTATAATCTGTAATGTGTAAGCAACGCCCGAGGATAAAACACCCGCATAAAATATTGAAACGAAGGCATCTTTTAAAAGATTAAAATCTATTGTTTCAAAAATCAAGGCGGCGATTAATGAAAGTACACCACAAACAAAAAATTGCAGCATTGAAAGCCTTACACCATCAACTTTTTTCACAAAATGGTCAATTACCATAATGTGAATAGCAAAGCAAACCGCACAGAGTATAAGCATTATGTCTCCAAAATTCAATGCACTTGTTTCACTTACGCATAAAAAATACATGCCTAAAAGACCTAATGCTATTGAGAACCCAATAATAGGTTTTATCTTGCGTTTTAAGAATAGGCCAAAAATTGGAACTACTAATATGTAAAGTGTGGTTAAAAATCCTGATTTACCCACACCTGATGAAACAATGCCGACTTGTTGCAAAAATGATGCAGTAAAGAGTAACATCCCACAAAGTGCACCACTCAGAATTAAATCCTTTGAAAAAAATGATTTATATTCTCCGTGTTCACCGACACCCGATTTCTTTCCTTTTTTATAAAAAATGATTGCAACGGGAATAAGTGTCAAAACACCTAAAAATGAACGCGAAGCTAAAAAAGTAAATTGACCTAAAATGTCTAATGCTTCACTTTGAGCAACAAATGCACTACCCCATATAAACGCCCCGAGCGTTAAAAGAAGCGAAGCTCCGAGTTGTTTTTTATTTTCTATTTTTAAAGTCATAAACTGTTACTCCAACATTTCCCGTACCCGCTTAGCTCTTAATGCATCTCGTCCGTTTCTGTCTAAAGGTCTGTCAACAGAAAGCGAAATTGTCGCGGGCTGCATATTAATCATCATACCCTCAATTTTCGCAGTATCAATATTAATTAAACCCTTAACCGCACCAAGGCGCACCAGAGACATTAAATCCATAAGCTCATCAGTATCAATAAGCCTTGCATATTTGAGAGTACCATAAGCTCTGAAAATTTTATCCTCAATTACACCTGATTTTAAAATTTCTTCTCTTGCAACTCTTTCCTGAGCTGCAATCTGTAAAGTTATAGATTTTAAATTTTCAATCGCAGCTTTTTCAGAAATACCTAAGGTTATACTGTTGCTAAGACGGAACATATCACCTTTAGCAGCTGCCCCCTCACCATAAGAGCCTCTTAATGTAAGTCCTAACTTCTGCACTGTAGAAATAAGCTTTGGTATCTGCATTAAAGATACAAGTCCAGGTAAATGAAGTACTACAGAGGCTTTCATTCCTGTACCGATAATTGTAGGGTCTTGTGTTAAATAACCAATTCTTTCGTCAAATGCAAATTGCAATTTTTGAGAAAGGGCATCATCTATTTCATTTGCAGTTCTGTAAGCTTCATCTAATGAAAATGCAGCGTACATAACCTGAAAACGAATATGGTCTTCTTCATTGAGCATTATACTAAGGGCTTCATCATCAGTAATTAAAAGTGCTCTGCCATCGCGAGAAGAAGCAAACTCAGGACTTACTAAGTGTCTTTCTGCAAGTGATACAACCTCATACTGTGAAAGTGTTTTCATCTCAAGGTAATTAAAATTATGATTCACTAAAGAATCAGTAGCATCTTTAACAAGTGAATTAACCTTTAATTTATCTTGCAAAGAAAGCATCTGCGGAAATGGGAATTCTCTTAAATTTCTCACAAGGTGAACACTTGTGCTTATGACAACATCATTCTGCACACCTGTGCCTAAATACCACTTTGCCCCCATCATTCAGCACCCCCACTCAAAAAAAGTATATGGTCACGAAGCTTTGCAGCCAGCTCGTAATCTTCACGCTCAACCGCATTTTTAAGTTCTTGCTTTAACGAGTCAATATCCACATTAGTTTGAGCTTTAGCTTCTGTTTGATTAAGCGGAACCTTACCCTGATGAGTTGCTTTACCATGAACTTTTCTTAATGTAGGCAACAATTTATCATAAAAAGTTATATAACATTCTGCACAACCTACTCTTCCACTTTCAGCAATATCATTAAAACTTTTACCACAAAGTGAGCATCTTAATTGAGATGCACCAGAGATGCTGTTCTCTGTTCTACCCAACAAATCACTGAAAAGGTCACTAAAGCCTAAGCCAAAGCTACCAAAACTATCGCCATAACCAAGTGAGCGAGCACAGTCACTACAAAGATGTACCTCTGTAGCACTACCATTTATTATTCTTTTCATGTGCATATTCGCTTCATTTTTTTTACAATTCTGACAAAGCATAAAAGCATCCCCCGAAAATTAGTATATCTTATTTATTACCATTTATTATGCACTTTTTCGTGAAAAACAGACATATTTTCTATTTTTAATTCTGTACCATCATCAAGAATTGCCACACCATTCAGCATACCAAATAATTTGTCGGCGTGCTGTGACATAAGCCCTACAGAAATGTCTGTTCTGTCATTGAAGAATGGTGTAAATTGCATATTAAATCTGTTATCATTTGATGTCATATTCCAGGTTTCCATAACATTTTCTGGAATACAAAAATCAACTAAATCTAATTTATGACACTTACCATCATAAAAGAGCATATTTTCACTGGCATTCGTGGTATCACCAAAGCCATAACCAATGTTATATCCAAATGGCTTGCCATTTACTGTACCACTGCCAATGCCCCAATACCAAGTGTTGTCATAAGTCCACACACCTCTACCCCAGTCAAGAATTCCGTAATCTTTACTATCATCAAAGGTGTATATTCTCCCCTTTACTGTTACAGAGCCTTTTGCTTTCATACAAGTAATTTTCTGGTTATAATAAAACGCCTTTTTATTTTCTTTCCAAGGTGTTGCAATAACCATTGTATCCATTGGCGGTTGCTCTAAATAAATATCGGCAACTATCTCTGTATGGTTAAAGGTTCTTTTAAAATCACAATAAAAATGTCTGCCTGTTTCGGTTCTGTCAATGTGGAATTCGCAACTCTTATTTTTAAAAGAAATGTCACCTTTTTCACTTGTAGCTGGTAAATTCAATTTACCCATTGGCATAATCGGAACTTCTGTTGCAGAAAACTTTTCTTTTGTAATAAAATCGAAAACAGAGCAATCTATAAGACCCATATAGCCGTTATCAGCAAAAGTAAAAGAAATGGCATATTTACCTTCACTGTCTATTACGTGGTAGTAGTCCCATTCTTTAAGCCTTGATTTATTAGCCTTTACCATTGAACGAGAATAGTCATACACAAGACTGTTTTCCCAACCAGCTTCACGAAGTGCTCCTTTTTCATCAAGCAAAGCACCACTACCTGTAAGCTTGTGATTAAGATTTTTTGAATTCATTTTTAGATTCCTTTTTCGTCATATAAAAATACTGTTTCAAGTGCGATTTTAACACCAGCATCAATTGCCTGTGGTTTTATCATATCAACAGTATCAAGTCTTGTGTGGTAATACTGTGATGGTTCTGGATTCATAGCAACAAAGGTAGCCGCTGGAATACCCTTTTGTGAAAATGCTGCCGCATCTGTTGCACCTAATTCAATAACGCCTGTAGGTACGTCGAAGCCAGCATTTTTTGCACCTTCTTGAATGAGCTTTGCAACGCGTTCATCATTTTTTGTAAAGCCATTCATATCTTTACTATAAATTTTCATAAAGTCCATTTCACAGATTGTATCAACACCAACTACTACTGTTTCAATATCTTTATTCTGTAATTCAGGGTGGTTTTTAACAAATGATTTTGAGCCACGAAGTCCTGCTTCTTCTGCACCAGTTAAAAGCACACAAACCTCTGTTTCGTCAAATCGAATGTCATTATCACTAAGATATTTTGCTACTGCATTTGAAATAAACACACCGCTTAAATTATCTATACAACCTGTAACAGGATTTTTGTAATTTATAAAGCTAAAGTTAAAGAAATAAACAATAAGTGTAAGATAAAGCACAACTGCTAAAATTTTAGCAACCAAACCATCTGAAAGCCAGACAATTTCTGAAAATGCACCATTTGCCGCGATGCCGTAAATGGAAAAGCCTAAACCTAACAAAAGGCATATAGCCGCACCATAAATATTGAATGCAACGCCTTTTCTTCCTGTTTTATATGTATATTTCCATTCATAAGCAGAGTCAGTATGAGCACAAAGAATAATTCTTTTTTTAGCTTCACCTTTGGCTTTTCTCACACCATAAACATTACCAGCAGTTTTCTTTTTGAAGAATGCATCTAAAACAGGTTTATAAAAACCGAATTCAAGTGCTATCATTAAAATAATCAAAAAGAATATTGCGGCTGATACTGCAAAAAAACCAAGTGTAAACATAGCAATTCCTAAAATTGCCATAACAACGCCTATTCTTATCCATGACATAAATGCTTTATCGCTTACCTTGAATTCTTCACGTGTAACTTCGTCACAGAAATTGTTAAGGTCATTCATCATATATTCCTGAGCGTTCTTTTCTGCTTCGCCCCCAGTTGGTCTTGGACCAAAATTTTTACAACAATTTTTAATGCTTTTAATTGCATAGTTTGTGTATTCTCTTACTTTAATATCATAATTCTGTATACTTTCGCTTGCTTTCATAAATATAAAGCTCCTTCATTAATATATCCTCGTTATTATACTATTTAGTGGAACAAATAGCAATATTATTTCTTTAATACATTTTTTAAATATTGACCCGTGTACGACTTTTTATTTTTACTGACTTCTTCAGGAGTACCAGTAGCAACAACAGTACCGCCACCATTACCACCCTCGGGACCTAAGTCAATAATATAGTCTGCAGTTTTTATAACATCTAAATTATGCTCAATTACAACAATACTGTTTTCTGCATCCACAAGTCTATTGAGCACTTCTAAAAGCTTACTTACATCTGCTGAGTGAAGTCCTGTTGTTGGTTCATCTAAAATATAAATTGTTCTGCCTGTAGAGCGTCTTGAAAGCTCAGTTGCAAGTTTAACTCTCTGTGCTTCACCACCTGAAAGCGTTGTTGCCGGCTGACCTAATGTTATATAGCCTAACCCAACATCATTAAGCGTTTCAAGTTTTTTATGAATTTTAGGATGATTTTTGAAGAATTCTGTTGCTTCTTCAACTGTCATATTAAGAACATCTGAAATGCTCTTACCCTTATAAAGAACCTCTAAGGTTTCGCGGTTATATCTTGCACCGTGGCAAACCTCACAAGGAACATAAACATCTGAAAGGAAGTTCATTTCAATTTTTATAATACCGTCACCCTCACAGGCTTCGCAACGACCACCCTTTACATTGAATGAAAATCTACCAGCGCTATAGCCTTTCTTTTTTGCATCCTGAGTCTGTGCGAAAAGCTCACGGATATCTGTAAACACACCTGTATAAGTTGCAGGGTTTGAGCGTGGCGTTCTTCCGATTGGTGACTGGTCAATCTCAATAACCTTATCTAAATGCTCAATTCCAAGAATTTCTTTATGCTTACCAGGGAATTTTCTTGCACCATTAAGCTCCGCTGCTAATTTTTTAAACAAAATCTCATTTATAAGTGAAGATTTACCAGAACCTGAAACACCTGTTATTGCAACAAATTTACCAAGCGGTATTTCTACATCAATATTTTTAAGATTGTTTTCACTTGCGCCTTTAATTATTAAATATTTTCCATTACCATTTCTTCTTGTAGTTGGGGTTTCAATTTTTCTTTTACCCGAAAGGTACTGACCAGTAATAGACTCTTTACATTTTTTAATATCTTTAACTGTTCCCTGGAATACAATTTCACCGCCGTGGACACCAGCACCAGGTCCAACATCAACAATGTAGTCTGCAGCATTCATAGTATCTTCATCATGCTCAACAACAATAAGTGTATTACCTAAATCTCTTAAATTTTTAAGGGACTGTAAAAGCTTATCGTTATCTCTCTGATGTAGACCAATACTTGGCTCGTCTAAGATATATAAAACACCCATTAAGGAAGAACCAATTTGCGTAGCAAGTCTTATTCTTTGACTTTCGCCACCAGAGAGTGTACCAGCAGAACGCGAAAGCGTTAAATAATCAAGACCAACATCACAAAGAAACGAAAGACGTGAACGAATTTCTTTAAATATCTGTTTACCAATTTTTCTATCCTTTTCTGAAAGCGTTTCTTCGATTTGCTCAATAAAAGCTAATTCTTCTCTTACGGACATATCGGTAAATTCCATAATATTTTTACCACCGACTGTTACTGCTAATGAAGCTGGTTTAAGTCTTTTACCCTTACAGGCAGGGCATGGACACTCGGTCATATATTGCTCAATTTCATTTCTTGACCAGTCACTTGTAGTTTCTCTATGACGACGCTCAAGGTTATTTATAATACCCTCAAAATCAGTCATATAAGTACCGCTACCATATTCATTTACCCTTGTAACTGGTATTCTTTCGCCTTTTGTACCATAAAAAATTGCATCCTGCCCCTCTTTAGAAATATCCTTAAAAGGTGTATCAAATGTGAAATTATACTTTTCGGCAAGTGCAGAGTAATACATACCAGCTATTGTACTTTTATCATTCTGACCCCAACCGCAACCTTTAATTGCGCCTTCATTTATAGAAAGATTTCTGTTAGGAACTAACAAATCCTCTGAAACACGTAAAAACATACTGAGACCTGAACAGGTAGGACAAGCACCAAAAGGATTATTAAAAGAAAACATTCTTGGCTCTAATTCATCCATAAAAGAGCCGTGCTCAGGACAAGCAAAATTCTGTGAATATAACTGTTCCTCCCCATCAACAACAGCAATTAAAACTGTGCCATCTGTTATTGAAAACGCCGTTTCCAATGAATCAGCAAGACGAGAAGCAATATCGCGTTTCATAACAAGTCTATCAACAATAATTTCAATATTATGCTTTATATTTTTCTCTAGTTTTATATCCTCAGACAAATCATAAATAATTCCGTCAATCCTTGCTCTTACATAACCTGATTTTGAGGCGTGCTCCAATTCTTTTTTGAATTCACCTTTTTTACCTTTTGCAATAGGTGCTAAGACCTGAAATTTCGTTCCATCTGCGAGTTCCATAACCTTATCTACAATCTGGTCTACAGTCTGTGTTTTAATTTCCTTACCGCAAACAGGACAGTGTGGAACACCTACCCTTGCATACAAAAGACGAAGATAGTCATAAATTTCTGTAACTGTACCAACTGTTGAACGTGGATTTTTTGATGTTGTTTTCTGGTCAATTGAAATTGCAGGTGAAAGTCCTTCAATGCTCTCTACGTCTGGCTTATCCATTTGTCCTAAAAACTGACGGGCATAAGAAGAAAGGCTTTCCATATATCTTCTTTGACCCTCAGCGTAAATTGTATCGAATGCAAGTGAAGATTTACCCGAGCCTGAAAGTCCTGTGAATACAACAAGCTTATCTCTCGGAATTTCAACATTTACATTTTTTAAGTTGTGCACCTTTGCACCTTTAACTGTTAAATTCTTTTCCATTTTAACACCTTTATTTTAACTGTTCTTAATCTTTTCAATCTGGTCTCTTAAATATGCCGCATGTTCAAATTCAAGAAGCTTTGCGGCTGCTCTCATTTCTTTTGTGAGCTTTTCTATCAACTGATTTTTCTCGTTAGCAGAAAATCTCTTTTTGGCAATTTTTTCCTGAACATTATCTTTAGAAGAAATCTCAAGAATTTCACGAACATCTTTCTTTATAGTTTCAGGAACAATTCCATTTTCTTCATTATATTTCATTTGTTTTTCTCTACGGCGATAAGTTTCAGTAATAGCATTTTCCATTGAACGAGTAACCTCGTCAGCATACATAATAACCTGGCCGTTAGCGTTACGTGCCGCTCTGCCTATCGTCTGGATAAGTGATGTTTCACTTCTCAAGAAACCTTCTTTATCAGCATCGAGAATTGCAACCAAAGAAACCTCTGGAATGTCAAGCCCTTCACGAAGCAAATTGATACCAACTAAAACATCAAACTCGCCAAGTCTTAAATCCCTGATAATTTCCATTCGTTCAATTGTATCAATATCGTAATGCATATAACGGACTTTGATTTTACAGCCTTCAAGATATTCTGTTAAATCCTCAGCCATTTTTCGTGTTAGTGTTGTAATTAAAACACGCTCTTTTCTATCAACTCTTATATTGATTTCAGATATTAAATCATCAATCTGCCCCTCTGTGCTTCTCACAAAAATTTCAGGGTCTAAAAGTCCTGTCGGTCTTATTACCTGCTCTGCGATGTTAGCACTTTTTGATTTTTCAAATTCACCTGGCGTAGCACTGACAAAAATTCTTTGGTTAGTTTTCTCATAAAACTCATCGAACTTAAGTGGTCTGTTATCAAATGCAGACGGAAGTCTGAAACCGAAATTTACAAGACTTTCTTTTCTAGAGCGGTCACCACCAAACATGCCTCTTACTTGCGGTAATGTAACATGCGACTCATCAACGAATAACAAATAATCATCAGGAAAATAATCAAGAAGAGTAAATGGTGCCGTGCCAGGTTCTCTGCCAGACATAACACGTGAATAGTTTTCAATGCCCTTGCAAAAGCCAGTTTCACGAAGCATCTCAATATCATATTGAGTCCTTTGCATAATTCGTTGAGCTTCTAAGAGTTTGCCTTCTTTTTTAAAATTCTCGGCAGTTTCAGTCATTTCATTATAGATTTCTTCTAATGCCCTTTCCATTTTTTCGTGCTCAACAACATAGTGCGAAGCAGGATAAATAGCGACATGAGAAAGATTGCATTTAATTTCACCCGTCAATGGATTAAACTCTGATATCCTGTCAATTTCATCACCAAAAAACTCAACTCTTATTGCATTTTCTGATGAATAAACAGGGAATATTTCAACCGTATCGCCCTTTACTCTGAATTTATTTCTTTCAAACGCAACATCGTTTCTTTCATATTGAATTGCAACTAACTTATTAAGAAGTGCATCTCTGTCTTTTTGCATACCCGTTCTTAAGGAAATAACCATACTACGATAATCAATCGGGTCACCTAAAGTATATATACATGAAACAGAAGCAACTATAATTACATCTCGTCTTTCAGAAAGTGCAGATGTTGCAGAGTGGCGTAATTTATCAATTTCATCATTTACGGCACTATCTTTTTCAATGTAGGTATCAGTTGTAGGAATGTATGCTTCGGGTTGGTAATAATCGTAATAGGAAACAAAGTATTCCACCGCATTCTCAGGGAAAAACTCCTTAAATTCACTACAAAGCTGTGCGGCAAGAGTTTTATTGTGAGCAAGAATTAAAGTCGGCTTATTTACATTAGCAATAATATTAGCCATAGTAAAGGTTTTACCTGAACCCGTAACACCTAAAAGAGTCTGTTCTTCAAGTCCTTTATTTACACCATCAGTAAGCGCTTTAATCGCTTCAGGCTGGTCGCCCGTCGGCTTGTAATTACTGTGCAAAATAAACTTATCCATACCGCACCACCTTTTTGACAATATATATTTATTATAACATATTTTTAGTGAATGTTGCAAGGGTTGGCTTTTAGTTGCTAGCTATTAGCTTTTAGTTGTTAGTAATTAGAGAAAACAAAATTCTATCATTTCAGTTTACGATAAACTGAAATGATAGAATTTTTCTTTTTGATTATTAGCTAACAGCTAAAAGCTAATGACTAACGACTAACAACTACCTCTTTGTAAGCACTAGCAACTTTTCC
>JAZLAG010000024.1:0-73834 GCA_045613085.1 Acutalibacteraceae bacterium
CTCGGACATTTCAGGTTCTGCGAAGTTTAATACTTGGCAATTTTTTCTGTAACAAGGCAAAACTCGTAGGAATACTACCGTATTTCAAGAGTTTTAACGATGTTACAGGGAAAAGTGACTGTATTAAACCATATCTGGTTCGAACACACTCACTCTAGGGTGAAAGGAGATTTTTATGTTTACTATCTTGGATTATTTAGAAAATTATAAAGATATTAAAATAAAAGATGTTCATTGGAACTCCCTTGATAATTTACTTTGCGCTATTTTAGTTTATATTCCTCTTAAAAGCTTCAATGGCAAAAAATCTCTTGAAAATTTCTTTCTTGACGCACAAAAGGTAAAGCCTGTTCCTGAAAAAACAGGAGAAATGGTAAGAACTGCTTATACTGCTTTAGATATTATCAGAAACAGTGAAAGATATAAAAATTTAAATATTTATGAATTTACAAACCTTACCAACGAAGAAACACAGTTTGGTGCGTGTACATTCAGAATAAGTGAAAAGGCAATAATAAGCTTCAAGGGTACAGATTCTTCAATTATTGGTTGGATTGAAAATTTCAGAGTTACATACTCTTATCCTACAAATACTCATATATTAGCAATAAATTATTTAAAAAATAATACTCACAAATTAACTGATAAAGAGGTTTATGTTGTAGGTCACTCAAAAGGTGGAAATTTAGCTATGGTCAGTGCGATGGAAGCACCACCTGCAACTTTCAAAAAAATAAAAAGTGTATACAATTTTGATGGACCGGGTTTGAGAAAAGAGCAGTTTGAAAGTGAGAGTTATAAAAATCTTTCTCCAAAGCTTATAAATGTTTTGCCATCAGGCTCTGTTATAGGTGTACTTTTATATAATGAAAACTATAATGTAGTTAAAAGTGAGGGTATTGCTTTTTCTGAACACTACCCCGTTAACTGGAATGTTTTTGGCGAATTTTTTGTTGCAGGACAGATTTCTAACCTAAGTGCACAGCTTCACGAAAACTCAACTATAGGCACAGAAAATTTAGACCCTATGAAAATGCAAGAGGCTTTTGAAACAGTATTTATAAATTTAGAAAAGAACTATTCATCTAAATTTAATTTTTCATTTGATGAAATTATTAAAATATATAAAAATATGAAAAATCTTGACCCCGAAATTTCGCAGAGTATAGATAAAATAGTCGGCTCTGTTTTAAAAATAGGAGCAGGAAAAAATTAAGTTTTAACGAATAATTAAGAACAAAAAAATCAGTCGATGGATTTTTTAAAAATCCATCGGCTGACTTTTTATTTATTAATTGCGTAATTATCTACTTTTTTTAATACGGATATTATTGGAACAATTAATAGACCACAAATAAAGTTGCTGACACCGTGGATTAAATCGTAAGGTAATCCTGCAATTATCCATGCAATTGTTCCCACAAAATCTAAATTAAAAAATAACGCTTGTGCTGGTGCATATAAAGTGCCAAATAAAAATCCATGTAATGAACATACAACCATATATATAATTGGTTGAATTTTGGGATTTATGTTTTTTGGTAGAAGCATTGTTATACCCCAGAGAATAGTCCAAATATAAAGGTAAGGTATCCACCAGGTAGAAAATCCACCAAAAAGACCATCTAAAAGGATATAAATATATATCGGATACAACGCTTTTTTTCTGTATACTACAGTTAATGCAACAATAAATACACTAACTAAATGAACATTAGGGGCAAACTCCATTACTTTTTTAAAAGCAAAAATTAAAGCTCCTAACATACTGAAAACGGTTACTTCTTTTACATTAAGCTTCATTGTTCTGGCTTAAAGCTATATACTGTACCATTTATAATTTCGGTCTGGTCAACACCACTTGTTGCATAATTACCGTTTTCATAAAATGCCCAGTATTTTCCGTCTTTGTCATAATCAAGGGTGATTCCATTAACAGTCTTTACATAAAGACCATAGTCACCATTTTCTCCATCAATCAACTTTTGCTCTAAAAGGGCTTCACCAACAGTTGTTTTGTCAGTTTTAATCATATAATGGGTTTCTTTACCATCAAGGTCAGTTGCAATAAAAATAAGTGTGTTATTGCCCTCACCTAAATAGATAGCAGAGCTGTTTTCAATTGTACTACCCTCTACACTTGTACCAGTTGTTGATGGTTCTTCAGTATTATTAGAACATCCTGCAATAAAAAGTGCCATAACCGCAATAAGCACAATTGAAAGAGTAACTAATAATTTTTTGTTGAAAATTTTTGTTTTCATAAATTATCTTTCTCCTTTGTGGGTTTACCACTATTAAATTTTGTCAATTCTATTTCTGGCTCTCGCAGAGTTAGGGTGGATAGAAATCCATAAACCTAAAGAAAAGCAACTAATAAAAAGTATTTCGACTCGTGTAAAATTTCTTCACCTTCTCAGAAAAATCCAATGGTTTGTCCACTTCTTTGCGGTAAAAAGTGTAGAAGAAATTGAAAAGTACACTCACGGCGGCGTGCCCGTTCGGGATTTTCACCCGATTCCATTTTATTAGCTGGTCATAGTACTTATCTATAATAACACTTTTTATTACACAATGCAACAAAAAAGGGGCTGTAAAAAAAGCGCAGACCGCATAAAACTATATAGAGCAAGGGGTTCCTACAGTGCAGATAGCTGTAAGAACCCCTATAAATTATGAAAAAAACTAAAATAGCAAAAATTTTTTCGTTTTATGCTACGAACAAATCTCACCACTCGACGTACTTATGTACGCCTTCGGGTAAGCAAAAACAAGACTGAAGCCTTGTTTTTGTTCGATTTGTCCGTTCTGCATCTTTTTTTCCTATCTCCTAAAAAGAGGCTGTAAAAAAAATTAGCGTTTTTTTACAGCCCCTTTCGAATTATTCAATTACTGTAACCAATTCGTCAAATGATTTTCTCTTTTTATCTCTTAACTCGTAATTTTCTTTTGGGTACCCAAGAGCAATTACAAGTCTTACAGGGTGTTTCAAATCACAGATTTTTCTTATTTTTTTATCATCAAGCCAACCTAAAATACAAGTTTCAAGCCCTTGTGCACAAGCTTCTGCCGTAAGGTAAGCAGTTGCAATACCAATATCAATTGAACGGTAGTCGTTATCTTTAATTTTTGAACCGATTCCTGCAGTTTTATTATAGCTTTCTTCAGAAATAACAATCATAACGGGTACATCTTCGGTAAATTTATTCATACCCATTCCCCTTGTTGCTTCTGCAACAAGCTTTGCTTTTTCACCTTTACAGACGGTAAAATGATAAGGCTGAGCATTACAAGCAGATGGTGAAAGAACAGTGCTTTCTAAAATTGCCTTGATTTTCTCATCTTCAACTTGTTTTGTACTATCGTAAATACGACATGATTGACGTGTTTTTGCTATTTCGCTAAAATTCATTTCTGTAACTCCTTTTTATATTCTTCTACCATTCTGCCAAGTTTTTTTGCTGCTTCACACATATATTTTGCCATAAAAGGCACAATATCAAGTGGCATCTGGTCATAAACACAGTCACTCTCAAGAGTTATGTAACCATTATAATCAATTTCGGCAAGAGCTTTTGCAATATCATCCCAATTTAAGTCAAACATAAATGGTGGGTAGTGTAAATCGTCAACCTCATTATTATCATGAGTGTGAAGACACGCTACTCTGTCACCTAAGGTTCTTATCATTTCACCAGCAGTTGAACCAACAAGACCGCAGTGGCCAATATCTACACAGCAAGAAAAATGCTCTTTTGATAAAGCATCATAATATTCTGCGAATTCTTCGCCAAGACTGCATACATTAGGTAATTTTTTGTTTGTTTCTGGGTTTGTTTTACCAAACATATTCTCAAGCGCAATTTTAACGTTAGCCTTTTTTGCATCTTCCATAAGGCTCATATAAAGCTCAATATTTTTTTCTTTTTGGTTTTCTTTAAAAACAACAGGGTGAATTATAATATTTTCTATACCTAAAAGTCCAGCAATTTCAATTGCCCTTTTTACTTTTGGTAAATTTTCTTTGTTGTATTCTTCGTCATCTTCTTTAATTGTAGGGAAAGGAGCGTGTGCCTGATTAAAATGAAGACCGAGACTTTCGGCATATTCCTTAACCTTTAAAATATGTTCTTTATAATCATCAGTATTTAAAATGCAATATTTGCCATTATTCATACAGAACATAGAAAAATCTGCTGCATCAAAGCCTGCATCTGCAATAATTTTTAAAGATGTAAAAACATCAAATCTGTCTGCTATTCTTGAGGTAGTTGTAGAAACTTTCATAAAATCACGCTTTCAAAATAAATATTAATGGAATAATTTTAAACTTTGTATGAAAGAATGTCAACACTAATTTATTTATGTGATTTTTAATACAATTTTCCAAATTTTGTTATAATTTTTGTCTATTATTTAACTATTTCTAAAAATAGTGCCTAAAAACCTAAAAATATTCATAACAAAATATATCTACATAAGTTATAATGTAATTAATGAGTTTCTATTTTCTATAATAGAAACAAAATTACTCGTAAAGGAGAAATTTTTATGGCAAAAAAACCTGTTAAATTAGATGCCAACGGTTATCGCAAATTCGGTATGCGTGACAAGCTCGCTTATGCTGCTGGTGACCTTGGTTGTAACATGAGCTTTGCTCTTAAAGGTACAGTTCAGACATTCTGGTTAGTTTATATGATGTTAGAAACCGGATTGTTATCTATTCTTTTATTACTTGTTCAAATCTGGGATGCAGTTAATGACCCGCTTATTGGTAGCCTTATCGATAACGATAAGAGAAAATATAAGATGGGTAAATTTAAAACATATATTTTAATTGGTGCTTGCGGATTGCTTATTGCAGGTGCAGCAGTATTCCTTCCATTTCCTAATGCAAGCGTTGTAGTTAAAGCAATTCTTTTCGTATTGGGTTATATCGTTTGGGATGCTTGTTACACAGTTGCCAATGTTCCTTATGGTTCAATGCTTTCTCTTATTACAGAGGATGCTGGTGAAAGAGCTGAGCTTTCAACATGGAGAAGTATCGGTTCAATGTTCGGCAACATTCTTCCAACAATTATTTTACCTATGTTAATCTGGCAAAAGGTTACTTATGATGGAACAGGTAATTATCATACAAATCCTCTTACAGGCGAAGCTTATAAAATGGGTGACCCTGTTCTTGACCCACTCACAGGTAAGCAATTTGAAAACCTTTTAGGTGAAAGAGTTTTCTTTGCTGCACTTATAATGGGTGTTATTGGATTTATCGCATTTATATTTATGATAAAGACAACAACAATTCGCGTTGATGAAAATACTGTTAAAACAAATGAAGGCGGAGAAAAAATAAACATTATCAGTGCTTTTGGTAAGTTTATGAAAAACCGTCCTGCAGTTGGTGCTACTGTTGCTGCTATGGGTATGTTCCTTGGTATGCAATCTGCTGCTACAGCAAATACAATTATGTTTGCAACATATTTCAATCAGGCTTCAATGTCTGGTGTTGTTCAGATGATTGGTTTCTTGCCTATGCTTTTCTTCTTGCCATTTATTAAAAAGCTTGTTAATAAATTCGGTAAAAAAGAAGCTTCTGTTTATGGTACAATCGTTTCGGTTGTTGGCGGTGTAATAATGATGGTATTCCCAACAATTGAAAATCGTGATACTGCTTTAATTATTTATCTTGTAGGTCTTGTTCTCTTCGGTATTGGTATGGGTGTTTACACCTGTGTTTCTTGGGCTATGATGGGTGACGCTATTGATTACAACGAATGGAAATTTGGTACAAGAGAAGAAGGTACAGTTTATTCACTTCATTCATTCTTCAGAAAATTAGCACAAGGTGTTGGTCCTTCAGCAGTTCTTGCAATTATGGGTCTTCTTGGTTATGTTTCAGAACTTGGTACAATTGGTCAAAGTCCAGAAACGGCGCACAATATGTGTTGGCTTGTTGCAGGTCTTTATCTCTTTAGTGCAGTAGTTCAATTTATTGGTATTGCTGTAATTTATAACCTCGACAAGAAAACTCTTGAAACAATGAACAAAGAGCTCGAAGAAAGAAGAGCAAAATAATTAAAAATGATTTTATGAGTAATTCATAATTCAATATTAACTTCCACATTAAAAAAGGGTCACAGTCTTTTGACTGTGGCCTTTTCTATACATTTTATTTAATATAATTCGCACCTAAAACAACAACACCTAAAATTATAAGAATGGCACCTGTTGCACGGTTCAAAGTTATGGTTGAAGCCTTGTTTGCAATTCTTGCACCTATTCTTGCAAAAACTAATGTGAAAACAATACATAAAGTAAGAACTAAAATATCAGGTGTGTCGCCATCAATTATAAAGTGACTAACTGAACCTGTTAGTGCCGTAAATGTCATAATAAAAACGCTTGTACCAACTGCGGTTTTTAATTCGTAGCCTAAAACAGATGTTAAAATGAGTAACATCATCATTCCGCCACCTGCACCGACAAAGCCACAAATAAAACCAATCATAGCACCTGAAAAAATTGACTGAATGACTCTTTTTTTAGGGTCCACGCTTTGCATAGCTTCTTTTGTTGTCATAACAGGCTTTACAATAAATTTAACACCTAAAAACATAGTCATTACAACAGAAAAGCTACCCATTGTTTTATCTGGCAAAAGTCCTGCAACGTAACTGCCAACAACAGTAAAAAGCAGAACAAACGCCATCATAATGCTACCGTTTTTAATATCTAAATTCTTATTTTTACCATAGGTGTAGCTGCTTACTGCACTGGCTAAAACATCACTTGCAAGTGCAATACCAACGGCACTGTAAGCAGGAATTCCTAAAAAGGTTACAAGCATTGGGGTAATAACTGCTGCCGCACTCATTCCAGCAAAGCCTGTGCCAAGGCCAGCACCACATCCTGCAAAAAGGCAGACAATAATTGTTTTTAAAAGTTCCATATTAAATTACTCCATAAAAATGAATTATATTTATATCCTCAGGCATTTCGAGTCCGTGGCTACCACATTCGCCGTCAATTTCGTGGCAACCGTGGTCTGGTGCAAAGCCTATTAAAGTATTATGCTCTTTCCAGTTCTCTTTTATCGCTTCTGCTAAAGTTTTAAAAGCATTAATATTATGCTTTAAAGCGTTAATAGAATTTTCGTGTTCAGGGCCAAACTTGTGCATTGTTCCGTCGTAGTTTCCGTTGTAAACTGCAATAAAATCATATTTATCTTCTTTAATAAGCTCTATTGCTTTTTTATTTGCTTCATCAGGTGTTTCAACAATGAAGTAGTCCATATTTCTTTCTAAAAATATTTTAGACATACTGTCATTACCAGTTGAAACAACGCAAGGCTTTTTACCTGCACGTATAAGTGCATCAAAAACAGAGTCAGTTTTTATAACAGGCTTTGTGTAGCTCTGAATTCCGTGAACAGAAGGCTCAACGCCTGTGTACATAGTTCCAAAGCAGACAGGTGTGACAGAAGGCATAACTGTTTTTAATGGTAAAGTAAGCTGAGTGTTAAGCATAACATCAGAAAAAAGACTGGTATATTTTTCATAAATCCAGAGTGCGACTGCATCTGGGTTATACATCAAGATTCTGTCAATTTTTTTGTTTTCTGTGAATTTATCGAGCACATCAATAGATTTTTCACTTTCATTTGGTGACTCAACACCTAATGCATTACAAAGTGAAGAAGCAAGTCCTGTTAATTTCAAATTACAAAATACATCCTGCATAAAATCATCTCCAAAAAATTATGAAAATATTATATCACAAAGAAAAAAATATTACATTACAAATTTAAAAATAATTAAATAATATATTGCACTTTATTTGCTATTTTGGTAAAATTAATCTGTATATTTATGTAACAAATTTTTATTGCAAGGAGTTTAGTATGAAGAATCCTATAATTCTTTTCCCAAGGCTTACAAGGTCTTCGAGTCATTACAAAAAATATGATATTGAAGTACCAAAGGCACTTCACGAAAAAACACCTAAAAAACCAAATTTAGAAGGTTTTCCATATCCATTGCCACAAAGAAAATCTGACTACACATGTTATTGTCACGGTGAAGACGGAGTTATGTGGTTTGGCTCAAATGGCGGTGTTACCCGCTATGATGAAAACGCTGACAGAAAAGACGACATTATAATGCATTTCAGTGCAAGACGCGACTTGCTTGACAATAATGTTATTGCACTAGAGAGTGATGGTAATAATGGTGTGTGGGTACTTACAGAAAAAGGTGCTACCCATATAAAAATGACAAAAATGAGTATGGAAGAAAAGGCAAAAATTCTTACAGAAGAAACTCATAAATATGTTGACCGTCGTGGTATGACAAGCCAGAAGAGATTAGCAGAGTCAGGTAACGTAAAATCTGCAGTTTCTTATGGTCACTCAGATAACGATGGTTCTTTCACAGTAGGTTTTTCTATTGGTGAAATCTTCCGTTACGCTACTCTTAAAAAAGAATTAGGCGAATATGCACCAGAAACTCTTAAAGCAAGAGAGTCTGCAACACGTGCTTGTGAAGCTTGTCTTCTTTTAATGTATATTGCTGGTCGTGGTAACGGATTTGTTGCACGTTCATATTTAACAACTGCAGAGCCTATTCCTGATGATGGTTTATTCTATAAGAAAAATGGTGCTACTGCTGTTTGTGTTACAACTACTGATTCACAAAAGAAGAAGTTAGTAGGCAAAGAAATTAAAGCGGATTCTCCTATTCCTGAAAGACTCAGAAAGCTTTACACAAGTGAGGGCTTTTCTGATACAGACATTGTTTATAAGGGTGACACAAGTAGTGACGAAATTACTCACCACTACATACACCTTTTAGTTGCTCACGAATTTTTAGGTCGTGAGGACCCTGAGCTTGATGCAATTATAAAAGAAGCTGCAGTTAATACAATGAATCACATTATTGATGGTGGTTACGCAATTATTGAAATTGATGGCAACCCTACAACCTGGGCAAAGTGGAATTTAGATTATTTCAACAGCTATATGGGTTGGGCAGACGCTTGCCTTAATGCCGCAGAGCTTTTAATGTATTTAAAAGTTACAATGAGAGTTACAGGCGAAAAAGGTAAATGGGAAGAAGAATATAATAAGCTCCTTTATAAAGACGGCTACAAAGAATTAGTTACCAAGCACTTTGATCGCTTCCATCAGGTAGCTTTAGCGGGTGAACTCGATGACCGTGAAGAAATTATGTATGGTGACCACATGTTAGCAGTTCTCTCATTCTGGGGACTTACTACTCTTGAAAACGATCCTGAGTTAAAGGAGATTTATCGCGAAGGCTTCAGAAGCTGGAGATATTCACTTATGCCTGAATTTAATCCGGGTTATGATTTTCTCTATTTCTTGTCTGACCCAGACAATGCAAAGCCAGATGCAGAAAGAATAAGAACCTGGTTCTATCGTTTCAACACATCAAGAATTGCAAGTGGAGTTTCTTTGACTTCACGTATAGATTATCCGCAAAAATTATTTATGGGTGACTATAAAGAAGTTTCAGCGTTACCACCTAATGATGAGCATTTTATTGCAAAATATGACCGTAATCCGTTAGAATTTAAAAATGAAGATAGCGGTGGTGCAGGTGTTGTTGAGGGTTGTTACCCTTATACATTTGCTTATTGGATAGGCAGATATTTCGGATTTATAGCGGAGGGCAAATGATATGGATAAGACGATAAGACTTATTGGTAATGCTCACCTTGACCCAATATGGCTCTGGCGTTGGCAAGAGGGCTGTGGCGAGGTTTTGCAGACATTCAGAAGTGCGTTAGACAGATTAAATGAATATGACGATTTTGTTTTCACTTGTTCATCTGCTGCGTATTATAAATGGGTTGAAGATATTGACCCCAAAATGTTTGAAGAAATAAAAGAAATGGTAAAAAAAGGCAGATGGGTGCCTGTTAATGGTTGGTGGGTTCAACCAGACTGTAATATGCCAAGTGGTGAAAGCTTTGCACGTCAGGCGCTTTATAGCCAACTTTATTACCACGAAAAATTCGGCAAAATATGTAAAACAGGTTACAATGTTGACTCATTTGGTCACAGTGCATTTTTGCCACAATTCCTTACAAAAGCAGGTATGACAGGATATGTTATGCATCGCCCTGGTACTCACGAAAATAAAGAAATGCCTGAAAATCTTTTCTGGTGGGATAGTGCAGATGGCTCAAGAATTATGACTTACAGAATTCCTGATGGTTATGGTTCAAACGGAAAAGAGGCACTTGACAGAAAAATGCAGGATATGGAGGAAAGAGCAAACGAAACAGGTCACGGAATGATGCTCTTTTATGGTGTCGGTAATCATGGTGGAGGACCCACAAAAGGTGATATTGAATATTTAAAAGCAAATCTTAGACGAGAAGGCTTTAATGACCTTGAATTTAGCTCACCTGATGATTTCTTTGAAGAGTTAATGACTCAACCGCTTGATTTACCAAGCTGGGATGATGAATTACAACATCACGCAAGTGGTTGCTACAGTGCGACTTCCCTTGTTAAAGAATTAAACAGAAAATCTGAAAATCTTTTAACTGCTGCTGAAAAATGGGATACAATTTCTTCAATAGTTGTTGATTCAAAGGCAGAAACGGAAGAATTTAAAAAAGCATGGCGTGAGGTTTGTTTTAATCAGTTCCACGATATTTTATGTGGTTGCTCAATAAGAGAAGCGTATGAGGATGTTAAAGCGAGTGAGGGCTACGCGCAGAATATTGCCTCTAATGCTTATAATAATGCCGTGTTAAGAATTGCAAGAAAAATTGACACCTGGATTGATGGTGTTGATAAGGCAGTTTTAGTTGAAAACACAAGCAATCAGGTAGCTTTAGAAACAGGCTTCCCTTGTCCAGTAGTTGTATTTAACCCTCATTCTTATGAAATAGAAATTCCTGTAAGAGTTCATCATCCGTCAAAAGAAGTTAAAGACAGTGACGGTAATGATGTTTTATTCCAGAATGTAAGGTCTTCACGCACAAATGATGATCATTTAGACACATTATTTATGGCAAAAGTAAAATCTTTGGGTTATGCTACTTTCTGGCTTAAAAGAGATGAAAACGCAAGAGCAGAAAAAGAGGTTACAGCTGAGCAGAATTTCTTTATGGAGAATGAGCATATTATGGTCGCTTTTGATAAAGAAACAGGCTATATTAAAAATCTTGTGTCAAAAGAAAGTGGAGTAGAATTTGCAAGTGAAAATTATGTTGCGATTCCTACAGTTATAAATGATTCAGAAACTGATACATGGGCACATAATGTATTTAAATTTCATAATGTAAAAGGATTTATGGAGCTTCAATCAATTAAAAGAATTGAAGATGGCGCTCTTCGTAGCGTAATCCGTACCGTGCATAAATTCAATGATTCATATTTAACACAGGATTTCATTTTAGCAAAAGGACAGAAGACCTTGAGAGTAGATTGCAAGGCAATGTGGCAGGAGAAATTCTCTATGCTTAAAATGTCTTTTGCTATTGGTGGTGAAAAAGAAATATCTACCTATGAAGTTCCTGGTGGATTTATTAAACGCCCTTGCAATGGTGAAGAAGAGCCAGCACTTAACTGGGCAGATTTAACTGTTACTACAAATGAAAAAAGAGTTGGTATTTCTATTATCAGTGATTCAAAATATAGTTATGATTGTAATGGTACCGAGTTAAGACTCACAGCGTTAAGAAATGTTATTTTCGCTGACCATTATTCAGACAGACCTGAGGCAAATTTTGATTTTACTGATGAGGGCTTAAACAGATTTTCTTATGGAATATATCTTCATAATGGTGAAGCAGAAAACAGCGATATTATGAAAGAAGCACATATTTTCAACAACAATGTTGTAGCTGTTCCAGAAAGCTACCACAAAGGAACACTTGACCCTGTTGATAGCTTTATGTATACAGATTGTGATAATGTTGAAATTACTGCAGTTAAACGCTGTGAGGATGGTAGCGGTGACTTGATTATCCGTCTTTATGAAACAAAGGGTATTGAATCAACTAAAGGAATGTTAATGTCAAAGCTCTTTGACAACGGCTTCTGGTTCGATATTCAGAAGCACGAGGTAAAGACATTCCGCGTTCGCAGAGATTTAACAGTATTAGAAACAAATTTCCTTGAGGGAATAGTATAAAAGGGTCTGTAAAAAAAGCGCAGACCGCATAAAACTATATAGAGCAAGGGGTTCCTACAGTGCAGATAGCTGTAGGAACCCCTATAAATTATGAAAAAAACTAAAATAGCAAAAATTTTTTCGTTTTATGCTACGAACAAATCTCACCACTCGACGTACCTATGTACGCCTTCGGGTAAGCAAAAACAAGACTGAAGCCTTGTTTTTGTTCGATTTGTCCGTTCTGCATCTTTTTTTCTATCCCCTAAAAAGAGGCTGTAAAAAAACATAACGTTTTTTTACAGCCTCTTTTATAGCATTTTTACTGCTCTTTCTAAAATCCCATTAATTTTCGCGATAATTATTCCGTAATTAGAAATAGGAATTTGTTGTTTTTCTGCAAGAGAAATTCTTGTTTTCATTTCTCTTTCTGTTAGCATACAAGCACCACAATGAATAATAAGCTTGTATTTACTTAAATCCTCAGAGAAATCACTACCAGAGGTAAAATCAAAGCCTATATTTTTATTGGTATACTTTTTAATCCAATTCGGCAATTTTTCAGTGCCTATATCACCGCATTGTCTGTGATGAGTGCACCCCTCAGAAATTAAAACGAGGTCGCCGTCTTGTAATTCGTCTAATTTATTTGCACCTTCAACTGCCCCCCATAATTCACCTTTATATCGTGCAAAAAGAATTGAAAACGAGGTTAATTCAATTGTTTCTGGAACAATAGCACTTACCTTTTTAAAAGCCTGAGAATCAGTTATAACAAGCTTTGGAGGATTTTTGAATTTTTCAAGTGTGGCTTTTAATTCTGTGTCTTTTGTTACGACCACTGTAGCACCAATATCTAAAAGCTCACGGATTGTTTGTTGTTGTGGCAAAATGAGTCTGCCTTTTGGGGCACTGCTATCAATAGGCGTAACTAAAACGATTAAATCGTTTTCTTTTACAATATCACCCAAAAGAGTTTTTTCTGTGTTTTCCTGAGTTTTAATTAACTTACCAATTAAATTTTTTAGTTCATCGATATTAAAATTTTCTTTTGCACTTACATAAATTTCATTATCATTAAGAGCAGATTTTTCACTTAATAAATCTACCTTGTTAAAAGCAATAATAAACGGAATATTACGCTTTTTAAAATCCTCAGTTAATGCAATATCTTCTTTTTGCATACCCTTAACGGCATCAATAACTAAAATTGCAATATCGGTTTTATTTAATATTTTTTTCGTTTTTTCAACGCGTAATTCACCCAGAGCACCCTCGTCATCAATGCCAGCGGTGTCAATAATAACAACAGGACCTAGTGGTAAAAGCTCCATAGCTTTTTTTACAGGGTCTGTGGTAGTGCCCTTTACATCAGAAACAACAGAAAGAGATTGACCTGTTACCGCGTTGACAACACTTGATTTACCAGCATTACGAAGTCCGAAAAAAGCAATATGAATTCGTTCTGCTGAAACCTTTTCATTCAAACTCATAAAATCACCTAAGAAAAAAGAAAAACTTTTTTGTTAATTGTGTCAGTAAACACAAAAGAGTTGGTTAAAAAACCAACTCTCTTATTTGGTCGGAGTGAAGAGACTCGAACTCCCGACATTCTGGTCCCAAACCAGACGCGCTACCAACTGGGCTACACCCCGATTGAAGATATGTCTTCAAAGCACTGATATTATAGCGAATAATGTTTTAAATGTCAATAGTAAATTTAAAAATTTTTAAAAATATTTGAAACCACAGAAGTTTAAAGACTTTCTGTGGTTTCGTTTGTGTCTTTTTCTGGATTTTTTGTTTCTTCGTTATCTAAAAACCTTGGCCTTTCACCTGGTTTTGTACTGTATTCACTTGAGAATGCAGCACTTTTGTTTGAAATTTCTGGTGGCTTGAATGCTTTTAAGAACTTTGGCAATTCCACTTTTCTTTTTGTTTTTTCTGCTACTTCACATTTATTTTTTACAAAGCGCCTTTTTCTCACATCTAAAAGCATAGCAAAAGAAGCAACTATTAAAATAAGGTTACCTTCCCAGAAAGCTAATTCAACCAGTAAAACCGTTGTTGGTGTTTTATAAACTACTGTTTGCTTACCATTTTCAATTCTGGTTATGGTGTTAATAAAGCCAAGTTTATTCGTTAAAACATAACTGACTCCGTCGGTTGTTATTATCTTGCGATTTTTAAGCACCTCTAAATTTTCTGTGCTTTGCTCAAAAAACATTAAAGGTGTACCATCCTGAGAAAATACAAATCTCGCATTTTTAGTATATATAATGATATTGTTATCTTGATTGACGGACAGTGCATAATCTGTTTTTAAAGGTAATGAGAACGAAAAAACTTCAGTTCTGTCTTTAAAACCAGTAATTGCAGTGTTATCGCCTACAACAACTACGCCTTCATTTGTAACTGCAAAGCCGTTAAAATCTGTTGGTATAAGTCCCCCGGCTTTTGTAACAACAGGCATAAAGATTAAAATCATCGAGAGAATTATAAACGGCTTTAATCTTCTTATATAACTGAAATCCATATTTTAAAATTACATACTTTCAGGTGCTTGAATTTTGAGCATTGAAAGAACGTTTTTCATTGTATTTCTTACACAGTTGCAGAGGAAAATTCTTGCCTGCATTACGCTTTCGTCATCTGTCATAACACGTTGTGCATTATAGAATCTGTGGAATTTTGTAGCAAGTTCACCAGCATAATGTGTGATTTTTGCTGGGTCATAGGTATTAGCCGCGAGAATAATTAAACCTGTGAGTGATGCTAAATGGCTGATTAAATCCTTTTCTTCAACTGAAGAGAGAAGCATAAGTTCTTCTTTGGATGGTTTTCTTATTTTAACGCCTTCATTTTCTAATTTTCTTAAAATACTGCAAATTCTTGCGTGTGCATACTGGCAATAGTAAACCGGATTTTGGTTAGACTGTTCAACTGCAAGACCTAAGTCGAAGTCCATAGCACTGCCTGCTTCACGCATATTAAATAAAAATCTTACTGCATCAATCGGAACTTCGTCAAGTAAATCGACAAGTGTTATTGCTTTACCAGTTCTCTTTGACATTTTAACAGCCTGTCCGTCTTTCATAAGGTTAACGAGCTGCATTAAAACAACGTCGAGTCTGTCGCCATCAATGCCGACTGCTTCCATAGCGCCTTTCATTCTTGCAACGTGGCCGTGGTGGTCTGCACCCCAGACATCAATAGCCTTGTCAAAGCCACGTTTTAAGAGTTTATTTCTGTGGTATGCAATATCTGCTGCAAAATATGTTGGGTTACCATTCTGACGGATGAGAACATCGTCTTTTAATTCAAGTTTTTCAATATCTTCGTCTGACTTGCCTTGCTTTTTAAGAATTTCTGTCTGAATTTCCTTGTTTTTATACCAGAGAGCGCCATCTTTTTCGTATGTGTGACCATTCTTCTTTAAAATGTCGATTGTTTCTTGTAATTCACCGCCATTATGAAGAGAAAGCTCTGAGAACCAGAGGTCATAGTCAATTCTGTATTTTTCCATTGCACCCTTCATTGTTTCAATGTTTTTAGGAAGTGCAAATTCTACAAGAGCCTTTCTTCTTACTCCTTCTGTTTCTTTAAGATATTTATCGCCGTAAACGTCAATAAATTCCCCAGCCCTTACTTTAATATCTTCCCCGTGGTAGCTGTCTTCAGGGAGTTCTATAGCGTCTTCACCTAAAAGAAGCTGTTGGTAACGAACATCTAAAGAAAGACCAAATTTATCAATCTGGTTACCAGCATCATTAACGTAGAATTCTCTTGCAACTTCATAACCTGCCCACTCTAAAACAGCAGCAAGACAGTCACCTAAAGCACCGCCACGAGCGTTACCCATATGCATAGGGCCTGTTGGGTTAGCAGAAACGAATTCAACATTAATTTTTTTGCCATTTCCAAAGTCACTTTTACCGTAATTGTCGCCCAAAGCATCAATATCTGAAAGCACGTCTGCATAAAATTCATTCTTTAAGAAGAAATTAATAAAACCGGGGCCAGCAATTTCGCATTTTTCAAAATATGTATTTGCTAAGTCAATTTTATTCTGGATTTCTTCTGCAATTTTTCTTGGTGGCATTCTTAAAGCCTTTGAGAGCATAAATGCAGCGTTTGCTGAATAATCGCCGTTATTTCTGTCAGCAGGAATTTCTGTTTTAAATGCAGGAATTTCTGCTTCAATAAATGTACCATCTGCCATATTAGCTTTTAAGGCAGTAGTAACTGAATCTATAATTTGCTTTTCTGCGATACTAACTATTTTTGACATATTATCACCTTTTATTTTACTTTCACCAAGACAGTTACAGTGTTTTCTGCAACCATACTTGAATTAAAATCTATTGTATATTTAAGTTTTATTTTACCACCGTGGTCACCTAAGTTATTGAATACACTACTTGCAAAAACGCCCATCATAATAGAGCCTGCAGGAGTATCGTAATAGCACGAGTGACGTTTGTTTTTTTCAATTACAAACTGTGAATTGTAGTTACCACTACGGGTTATTGTAACCTTTTCAGGAGAATCAAGTGAAATGGTTGTTTTACATCCTTCCATTTCTTCGTCTATCTCTTTATATTCAATTACGTAACCATTCTCGGTTTTTTCGAAAGTACCCTGAGCGTTAATTTCAAGCACATCGCTCTCATTATCCTCAGTAGTCTGAACAGTTACAAACTTAATTATTGCATCATTTTTCATTATGTTTTTCTTCTGCGTACGCTAAAAGTCTATCAATAAGTTCACTGTAAGGTACGCCTACCTTTGCAAAGAGTTTAGGGAACATACTAATTGATGTAAACCCTGGGAGAGTGTTTAATTCGTTAAGGCAAATTTTGCCATCTTCTAAAAGGAAGAAGTCAACACGTGAAAGTCCTGAGCAGTTAAGTGCTAAATACGCTTTTTTAGCTGCTTCCTGAACTTTAGCTTCTACGCCTTCTGGAAGTTCTGCCGGAATTGCAAGACCAGTTGAGTCATTTATGTATTTTGCTTCATAATCATAAAATTCTGCAGTTGGTAAAATCTCACCAACACAAGAAGCAACAGGTTCATCGTTACCCATAACCGCACATTCTATTTCACGACCAACCAATGTTTCTTCAAGAACAACCTTTCTGTCTTCTTTAAAAGCGATTTCTAATGCTTTTTCTAATTCTTCTTCATTGTGTGCTTTTGTAATACCAACAGAAGAACCAGCGTTTGCAGGTTTAACAAAAATAGGGAATTTTAAATAATCAACCGCCGATTTTAAATCTACCTTGTTGTTATCTAATTCATATTTTGTAAACGCTACCCATTTTGCCTGTGGAATTCCTGCAGCATCACAGATTGTATTTGTAATTGCTTTATCCATACACATAGCACCAGCAAGTGGTGTGCAACCAACGTATGCGATATCTGCCATTTCAAATATGCCCTGAATTGTGCCGTCTTCACCATTTTTACCGTGCATTACAGGGAAGATAATATCAATTTTAATCTTCTCTATTTTTTCACCCTTGAAAACTAAAAGAGATTTTTCACTTTTGTCAGGAGAAATAATTGCAGAAACTGTATTTTTCTCCCAAGTATTATTTTCAATACTGTCTATATCGCCATCATAAAAAAGCCAGCGACCGTCTTTTGTAATACCTAATGTGTAAACGTTATATTTTTCTCTGTCAATGTTTCTTAAAACTGATGCAGATGAACGAAGTGAAACTTCATATTCACTTGAAGCACCGCCGAAAATTACAAGAACGTTTTTCAAAATAATCACCTTGATTTGCTAATTTTTTTAAAACATAAAAATACATTATAAATTTTACCACATTAAAATGATTAAATCAATCATAAAATACTATGATATTTTAAGAATAGTGTTTACCTTTTCTATAAAAAATGCTACAATATGTTATATAGAACTAAAAAGGGGCAGATTTCAATGGAAATTAAGGATATTTTAAAATATGTTGACCACACACTTTTAAAACAGGAAGCTACCTGGGAACAGATGAAAGTTATTTGTGACGATGCTATTAAATTTTCTACTGCAAGTGTTTGTGTTCCACCATCATTTGTTAAGCAGTGTAAAGATTATTGTGGCGATAAAATGAAAATTTGCACAGTTATTGGTTTTCCTAACGGATATAACACAACTGCTACAAAAGTTTTTGAAACAGAAGATGCCCTTAAAAATGGTGCAGACGAAATTGATATGGTTATAAACATCGGTTGGGCTAAAGAAAAGAGATTCGATTTAATAAAAGAAGAAATTAGGGCAATTAAAAAAGCCTGTGGTGATAAAATTTTAAAGGTAATAATTGAAACTTGCCTTTTAAATGACAATGAAAAGAAAGAAATGTGTAAAATTGTAACTGAAGCGGGAGCTGATTTTATTAAAACATCAACTGGCTTTTCAACCGCTGGTGCTACAAGAGAGGATATAAAGCTCTTTAGTGAAAATATTGGCGAAAATGTTAAAATGAAAGCCGCTGGTGGAATTGCTTCACTTACTGATGCAGAAGATTTTTTGAAATTGGGTGCCGAGAGACTTGGTACAAGCAGAATTGTGTCAATTGCAAAAAGCGAGAAAGGTAGCGGGTATTAATTAAAACGCTTCTAAAGGGGATAATAATATGAAATTGAGCGAGAAATTAAATCTGAATATGGAAATTTGTTATGTTCCTGTAGCAAAACTCAAAGATGTTCAGGAAATGATGTCGAATTGGAAAGATAATAACAAAAAGATAAAGACATTTTCAATGATAACTGCCATAGCAGCAACCCTTAGTGCATTATATTTTGTTTATGAAGAAGAAACAACTATGTGCTTAATTAGTTTTTTAACTGTTTTTCTTTCTGCGGTTGCTGGCTTATTTTCGTCAAAAAGTAACCGTGTAGTTTATTGGTTGCCGCTTGTATCACTTGTGGTATTTTCGTTAGTACCAGCATATTTCCCAACAGGAATAATAAGAAACTTTTTTATGATAACAGTTTATATCCCGGCTATTATCACAAGCTGGTTTGCATATAAAGCACTTTATAATTATAAAAATGTTTATATACCTCTGACAAAACGGAAAGGTTTTCCAAATTTTGTGTTCAGTACAGCGGATATGTACGCTAGCAAAATGTACTTAAAAAACAAAGATGATAAAACAGTAGCAGAAAAAAGAGTTGAGGCTTCATTTAACCCGTTTAATGAACAACACAATGTTACAGATGAAGAAACTGCGCGAATGAATTCACTCCGTTATGAAGAGTTTAAGGCTTTAAAAGAGGATCTTGAAAAGAGTGAATATATTAAAGACAAGGAAGTAAAATACACTGTCGATAGCAATCACCAGTATAAATATGGGAAAAGTATTTTTGGGTATGAATTAGTTATCGAACATGATGATATAGAAACCTGTCCAAAAGAAGACTGCCGTAGATTTATGAGATTATGGAACGAAATAAAGGTTGATATGTTTAAAAGTGAAATATTTATGATGACTTTGTTGCTTTTGAATCTTGTTTTTCCTATCTGGTCTGGTTCAGGGGTCAAATGTTTGTTGTATTTTATTCCGCTAATAACATATATTTTTGGAACAAACTTTATAAAGCTTGACCAATGGTGGGGAGTACCTGTGATGCTTATATCTTTGGTCGCAATTGGCGGTACAGCATATTATATGGGCGGTCTTCTTTATTTATTTACAGTTGTATTTTTTGCAATTACAGTATTGCCAAGGCTAGTTAAGTGGTCCTGTAATTATCCTGTTTACAAAAAACTTTCCAAAAGAGAGGGTTTTCCATCATTTTTTGAGACTAAGGTAGAGCTTTATGGTGACGATTACCATATAGTTGAAGAAATAAAACCATTCAAAAAAAGAACAAATCAGGAAAAGCTTATTATCAATATCGGTTATGAAGATGAAGACGAAGAAGTTAATAAGCGTTTAGCAGATTTTAATTATAAAGCACAAAACAAAGAACACAGCTATCAGGTTGAAAATACCGCGTGGAATGCTTTTAACTACCTTGAAAAAGATACTGAAAATTCTGCTTATGATGAATTTGCTATTTATGAAGAAATAAACAGAAAACGAAGAGAAGCAGAATTACGAGAAGAAACAATTAAACCAAATAAAGATATGGGGCGTAAAACAACCAATGAAGACTAATGTAATTAAAGCGACAAAAGAAGAAATTTTTCCTGTTGATAAATATATGAATAACTGTCATGCTTCTACGGTTTTACCTTTAGAAGATGGTTCAGTGGTTGCTGCCTGGTTCGGTGGTACTAAAGAGGGAAATGACGATGTTAAAATTTATGTGTCTGTAAGAGAAAATGGAGAGTGGGCAGAGCCTTATTCAATAAGTGTTGATGGTAAGGAATTACCGCACTGGAATCCTGTTCTCTACTTAAGAGAAGATAAGTCAATTTGCCTTTATTTTAAATATGGCAAGCCTATTACAAAATGGCGTACATATTCTTGCGTTTCCAGGGATGGTGGCAGGTCTTTCACAAAGCCAGAGGAATTAGTGCCAGGCGAAAAAGAAGGTGCAAGGGGTCCTGTTAAAAATAAACAGATTCATCTTTCTAATGGTACGGTCTTAGCGCCTACGTCTACAGAATCAAAGTATTTTCCTTGGAAGTGCTTTACTGATATTTCAGAGGATGATGGCAGAACTTATAAGCGTTCAAAATTTGTTCCGGGAGTAAGAAAAAACGGTAAATCTGTTAAAATGATTCAACCTACTTTGTGGGAGGATTCTACCGGTGTTCATATGCTTATAAGAAGTAATGCGGGCAAAATCTATAAGAGCGACAGTACTGATTTTGGTGAAACCTGGTGCAAGGCTTATGAAACACCATATCCTAATCCTAATAGTGGCATAGATTTAGTTAAATTAGAGGATGATACGGTAGTTCTTTGTATGAACCCCGTCGGTGCTGACTGGGGTAATAGAGCACCTCTCGTTTTAATGCGTTCTTTTGATGGTGGTAATACATTTGAAGAATTCTTTAAATTAGAAGATATTAAAGGCGATTACGAATTCAGCTATCCTGCTATTACTGCAGTTGGCAAAACACTTCACATTACATATACTCACGAGAGAAAGACTATTATTTATTGGCAGGTTGAGATTGAATAATTTAATAAACCGTCGAGATTTTTCGGCGGTTTTATTTTTTTGTTGGTATTATTTTCTGGAAATAAATCATAATAAATAATGTTACCTAATTGTAAATTTTAGGAAACTAGGGAAAAAGTTTATAAAAACTCTTGATTTTTTATTGAAAAGGTATTATTATACTTTTAGCACTCAAATTAAGAGAGTGCTAAAACACAAGAAAATAAATTATATATTTCTCATAGGAGGTATTTTATATGACACTCAGACCACTTGGCGACAGAGTCGTTCTTAAATTCTGCGAAGCAGAAGAAACAACAAAAAGCGGTATTATTTTAGCTGCAGCCGCACAAGAAAAACCACAGACTGCAGAGGTTATTGCTGTAGGCCCTGGTGCTATTGTTGACGGTAAAGAAGTTAAAATGGAAGTTAAACTTGGTGACAAGGTTATTTTAAGCAAATATTCTGGCACAGAAGTTAAAATTGACGGCGAAGAACTTGTTGTAGTTCGTCAGAACGACATTCTTGCTATTGTTGAATAATTTAAAACTTATTTAAGGAGTAACTTATTATGGCTAAACAGATTATTTACGGTGAAGAAGCTCGTAAGGCTCTTCAAGGCGGTATTGATAAACTCGCTAACACAGTTAAAATTACACTCGGCCCAAAAGGTAGAAACGTAGTTCTTGATAAAAAATATGGTTCACCACTCATTACAAACGACGGTGTTACTATTGCTAAAGAAGTTGAACTTGAAGACCCATTTGAAAATATGGGTGCTCAGCTTGTTAAAGAGGTTGCAACAAAAACAAACGACGTTGCTGGTGACGGCACAACAACTGCTACTCTCTTAGCACAAGCTTTAATCAGAGAAGGTATGAAGAACGTTGCTGCTGGTGCTAACCCAATGGTAGTTAAAAAAGGTATTAAAGGTGCAGTTGATAACGTTGTAGAAACAATTAAATCTAACTCACAGCCAGTTAAAAATTCAAGCGATATTGCAAGAATTGCTACAATTTCAGCAGCAGACGCAAATGTAGGTAAGCTTATTGCAGAAGCAATGGAAAAAGTTACTGCAGATGGCGTTATTACAGTTGAAGAAAGCAAAACTGCAGAAACAAGCTGTGATGTAGTTGAAGGTATGCAGTTTGACCGTGGTTATATTTCACCTTATATGGTAACAGATACAGATAAAATGGAAGCTGTTATTGATGATGCTTTCATTCTTATCACAGACAAGAAAATTACAAATATTCAAGAAATTCTTCCACTTCTTGAGCAAATTGTTCAGGCTGGTAAAAAGCTTGTTATCGTTGCAGAAGATATTGAAGGCGAAGCTTTAGCTACTCTTCTTGTTAACAAATTACGTGGCACATTCACTTGTGTTGGTGTTAAAGCTCCTGGCTTTGGCGACAGAAGAAAAGAAATGCTTCGTGATATTGCAATTCTCACAGGCGGTGAGGTTATCACAGAAGAATTAGGTCTTGACCTTAAAGATGCTACTGTTGCTCAGCTCGGTCGTGCTCGTCAGGTTAAAATTCTTAAAGAAAACACAATTATTGTTGATGGTGCTGGCGATAACGAAGCAATTAAAGCTCGTATTGGTCAGATTAAAAACCAGATTGAAACAACAACTTCTGATTTCGACAGAGAAAAGCTTCAGGAAAGACTTGCAAAGCTTTCAGGCGGTGTTGCAGTTATCCGTGTAGGTGCGGCTACTGAAACAGAAATGAAAGAAATGAAGTTAAGAATTGAAGACGCTCTTGCAGCAACAAAAGCAGCTGTTGAAGAAGGCTACGTTGCTGGTGGTGGTGTTGCACTTCTTAATGCAATCCCAGCTCTTAAAGAATATATTGAAAAAATTGAAGACCTTGACGAAAAAACAGGTGCAAAAATCGTTCTTAAGGCTATTGAAGAGCCAGTTCGTCAGATTGCAGCAAACGCTGGTCTTGAAGGTTCAGTAATTATTGATGGTATTCTTCGCTCAGGCAAAGCTGGCTACGGCTATGACTTTGCTACTGAAACATTCACAGATATGGCTGAAGCTGGTATTCTTGACCCAACTAAAGTTACTCGTTCAGCTCTTCAGAATGCTTCATCAGTTGCAGCAATGGTTCTTACAACAGAAAGCCTTGTTACAGATAAACCAGACCCAGCAGCAGATGCAGCAAATGCGGCAGCTATGGCAGCAGCACAGGGTGGCGGAATGTATTAAGCGTAATGGAACATTACGCATGAAGTAAATCCCTTCCGGGATTTAATGAAGTACTTCGTATGAAGTATTGCTTCGCAATATGAAGTCGCTTCGCGGTGAAGGATTTACTTCACCATTTGATGCGAAGCATCAACTTCATAATTTACTTTAGTAAATTACTTCATAAGGCATAGCCTTACTTCATTTTGCTTCAGCAAAACTTCATTAAAAATTAACTCACCATAGATTCATTACGAGTCTATGGTGAGTTTTTGGTATATAATACAACTAATTATAAATATTGATATTTAAGTTTAGTAAGATATTAAAAACTACTTCTATTAGCCAAAAATGAAAAAATGTTAATTTTAGCTAATAGAACACAAGAAAAGTATTATTTAATTACTTCTTTTAATACTTCATCAGCTGATACATTATACAACTTTGAAATAGCTATTAAATTTGAAGTGCTTGGTTCAGAAGAGCCTGTTTCCCATTTAGATACAGCTTGTCTGCTAACACCCAAAGCTTCCGCAACAAATTCTTGTGTCATATTGCATTTCATACGATACTCTTTTAAAATCGCACCAAGTGTTTTTGTATTTTCAGCTTTTTCTATTCTAATAGGCTTTGTCCTAATATACTTTCGCAAAGCTTTAATACATAAATAGATTAAGTAACATAAAACACTGATAACTAATAAAGAAATAACTATAACTAAAGGTCCAATTACTGTTATGTTGGAAGAATTGGTCATAGAGCAACCTCCTTTCTATGGTGATTATATCAAAACCACTTCGGTTGCACTACCAACTATTACGCAACTATAGGTTAATTTCTCTTTAATATCTGCTTTCTTACTATAAAATAACAAATAAAAAGAACTGCGAATGTTATTCCCCACGAAATCGGGTATGCCCAGTAGAGAAATTCGAGTGTAGGATTTGTCGGATAAAGTGTGAAAATCCAAAGAATACGAAGACCGCAAGCACCTAAAAGTGTAACAATCATTGGTAAGAATGATTTTCCCATACCTCTTAATTGTCCACCGGTTACATCCATAAGTGAGCAAAGGAAATATGTCGGTAAAATCATAGTAAGTCTTAGTGCACCAACTTCTATAACTGCCGGGTCAGTAGAAAAGATTCCAATAAGTGCTTCTTTGAATATAACGCCCAATACACCCATTGAGCAACCAATTGCTATTGTCAGAGCGACACATCTGAAATATACTTTGTTGAAGTTTTCATATTTCTTTGCACCATTGTTCTGTGATGAAAAGGTCATTGACGTTTGTGAAATTGCATTTGTGCAGGTGTAAACAATAGCATCAATATTAGAAGCGGCTGTGTTACCTGCTATTGCAGCGGCACCAAAAGAATTTATTGTTGTCTGAATAACTACGTTTGAAAAAGAGAAAAGTGAATTCTGAATACCAGCGGGAATACCCACAATTAAAATTCTTTTAAGCTCTTCCTTATGAAAGCGTATTTTTTTGAAATTGAGTTTACAGGAGTTATTCATTTTTAAAAGAACAATAACAATTGCTGTTGCAGAAATATATTGAGAAACTATTGTAGCAATAGCTACACCCGCAACACTCATATTGAATTTGATAACAAGAAGTAAATTCAAAGCAACGTTAACAAGTCCTGAAACAGAAAGAATAAAAAGTGGCTTTTTTGTGTCGCCTGTTGCTCTTACAATTCCAGCGCCAAAGTTAAACACCATACCGGCAGGAGCACCCAAAAAGAATATTTTTAAATAGAGCGTAGAAAGTGGTAAAACGTCTTCAGGAGAATCCATTAAAAGAAGCAAATCTCCGGAAAAGAAAAAACCAAATACCATAACAAAAACGCCACTGCACAGAGCAAGTGCCATTGCACAATGGACACAACGCTTAACAGAAGAGTCATCACGTGCACCGATGTATTTTGCAGTCATAACACCAGCACCCATTGACATTCCTAAAAATACATTGAGTATTAAGTTTACAAGTGAGCTTGTAGCTCCCACAGCTGCAAGGGCTGTACCACCAGCAAATCTACCCACAACTACCACGTCTGCCATGTTGTAGCACATCTGCAAAAGACCTGTTAACATAAGAGGCAAAGAAAATCTTAAAATCTTCTTTAAAAAAGGCCCATTAGTCATATCAAGAGAATATTTTGAAGCCATTTCTTAAAATCCTTTCAAAAAACTGCATTTATTATACTCTCAAAAAATAGATTTGTCATTAGTCAAATTTATTGACTTTTAATTGTATTTTAGTTATAATTTAGTTACAAATCCTGACATGAAGATATGTTCTGACTGAAAGGTGTTATAATCTCATTTAAGTAATACATTTTGTATTGCTTATGTTGTCTTGTATTATAGCACCCTTATGGGTGCTTATTTTTTTAGGAGTATACTTATGGAAACGAGAGTAGCAGTTTTAGCAATTATAGTTGAAAACACAGAATCTGTTGAAGAATTAAACAAAACTTTGCACGAGTATGGCAATTTTATTATCGGCAGAATGGGGCTCCCTTACAGAGAAAAAGGAATTCATATTGTATCAGTAGCAATAGATGCTCCGCAAGATAAAATTTCTGCACTTGCCGGTAAAGTGGGTAAAATTAACGGAATAAGCGTTAAAACTGCTTATTCAAATGTAACGGGTGCAACAGAATGACAGAAAAAGCAAAGATGTTAATAGATTTTTTAAATGAAAATCATTATTTAAGTGAAGAAGAATATTTATTTTTAATTAAAAATCGTAATGAAGAAACAGCAGAATATTTAAGGAAAAAATCCGACGAAGCAAGAATAAAAGTTTATGGTAATAAAATCTTCATTCGTGGTCTTATTGAAATAAGTAATATATGTAAAAATGACTGCTATTATTGCGGAATAAGAAGCAGTAATAAAAATTGCGATAGATATAAATTGAGTGAAACAGATATTTTAGCGTGCTGTGAAAATGGCTACGACTTAGGTTTTCGCACCTTTGTGCTACAAGGCGGTGAGGGCGTTTTTTCAGTTGATTTTATTTGTAATACAGTAAAGAAAATCAAAGGGGAATACCCCGATTGTGCTGTAACACTTTCACTTGGTGAATATCAGAAATCCGATTATGAAAAAATGAAAAATGCGGGTGCAGACCGTTATTTATTAAGACATGAAACAATTTCTCAAACACACTATGAAAAACTCCATCCAGAAAACATGTCTTATGAAAATAGATTAAGGTGCTTAAAAGATTTAAAAGAACTTAAGTTTCAGGTTGGTTGTGGATTTTTAGTTGGTTCACCCTACCAAACGGAAGAAATAATTGCAAAAGAGTTTAAATTTATAGAAGAATTCTCACCAGAAATGTGTGGAATTGGTCCGTTTATACCACAAAAAGACACACCATTTAAAAGTGAAAAATCGGGTACTGCAGAAGAAACTGCATATTATCTCTCGATTATACGGCTTATAAAACCAAATATTTTACTCCCCGCAACAACTGCTTTAGGTACAATAAAAGAAGGTGGCAGAGAGTTAGGGATTCTTTCGGGTGCGAACGTTTTAATGCCAAACCTTTCACCTGAAAAAGAGAGAAGTAAATACGCTCTTTATGACAACAAGTTAGCAACTGGTGTTGAGTCGGCAGAGCAAATAGAAAAATTAAAAATACAAATGCAGAACATCGGTTATGAAATTATTTCTGACCATGGCGATATTAAATTATAAAGGAAGTAGCAAAATGTCAAATTACAACGTAAAATCTTTAAAAGCAGAAGAATTCATTTCTGACGCTGAAATTTTAGAAACAATTAAATATGCCGAAGAAAATAAAAATAAT
Organism: Acutalibacteraceae bacterium; assembly: GCA_045613085.1. Taxonomy (GTDB): domain Bacteria; phylum Bacillota; class Clostridia; order Oscillospirales; family Acutalibacteraceae; genus DTU089. The sequence continues at coordinate 27,302 of JAZLAG010000024.1, forward strand.
ATTGAGTTAATTAACAGCATTTTAAAAAAAGCGAGACCAAGAAAGACAGAAAATGGCACAGTTTGTGCTGGACTTAACCACAGAGAAGCTTCTGTTTTACTTGCTTGTGAAAATGAAGAAATTATTGAAAAAATGTACGCTTTAGCAAGAGAAATAAAGCAGACTTTTTATGGCAACAGAATTGTTATGTTTGCCCCACTCTACCTTTCAAACTACTGTGTGAATGGTTGTGTTTACTGCCCTTATCATATGCAGAACAAACACATTGCAAGAAAAAAATTAACACAAGAAGAAGTAAAGGCAGAGGTAATCGCTTTACAGGATATGGGTCACAAAAGACTTGCTATTGAAGCGGGTGAAGACCCTAAAAACAACCCTATTGAATACATTTTAGAGTGTATTGACACTATTTACTCAATCAAGCACAAAAATGGTGCTATCAGAAGAGTTAACGTAAATATTGCCGCAACCACAGTTGAAAATTACAGAAAGCTTAAAGATGCCGGCATTGGTACATATATTTTATTCCAGGAAACATACCACAAAGAAAGCTATGAGGAACTACACCCGACAGGCCCTAAACACAATTACGCTTATCACACCGAGGCTATGGACAGAGCTATGGAAGGCGGAATAGATGATGTTGGTTTAGGCGTGCTTTTCGGTCTTGAAAAATACAAATATGAATTTGCAGGACTTTTAATGCACGCTGAACATCTTGAAGCGGTGCACGGCGTAGGCCCACACACAATAAGCGTTCCACGATTAAAAAGAGCAGATGACATTGACCCGGACCAGTTTGACAATGGTCTCGCAGATGATATTTTTGAAAAAATTATTGCTTGTATAAGAATTGCGGTTCCATACACAGGTATGATTATTTCTACCCGTGAAAGTCAGGAAGTACGTGAAAGAGTATTGGAGCTTGGTGTTTCACAGATAAGCGGTGCTTCAAGAACCTCTATTGGCGGTTACACAGAAGAAGAACGCCCACACGATTCTGAACAATTTGACGTTTCTGACCAGAGAACTTTAGACGAAGTTGTAAACTGGCTTATGAAAAATGGTCATATTCCATCATTCTGTACTGCTTGCTACAGAGAGGGCAGAACTGGTGACAGATTTATGAGTCTTTGCAAAACGGGACAGATTATAAACTGTTGTCACCCTAACGCTTTAATGACTCTTACAGAATATCTTGTTGACTATGCAAGTGAAGATACAAAGAAAATAGGCTTCGAGCTTATAGATAAAGAATTAGAAAAGGTTTCTAACCCTAAAGCAAAAGAATTAGCAAAGCAGAATGTAGTTGATATAAAAGCATCTAACAGAAGAGATTTCAGATTTTAATAAAACTGGCTGATTTAACAAATAATGTTAAATCAGCCGTTGTTTTTATAATAATTTAGTTAACTCTTCAATTTCTGCTTTGCTAGTTTCATCTGTATCTGCAAGTGGAAATTGAATATTTAATTTCTGGTATTTTTCAATACAGAGTTTTCTGAATGGTAAAAGCTCAATTTTTTTAATGCAAGAATATTTTTCTTTTAATTCTTTGAGTTTTAAAATTGGGGTTTCGTTATTATTCAAATTTTTAATAATAACTTGTCTTATCCAGGTGTTTATATTTTGAGACTCTAGATATTCTAAAAACTCATCTACTGTCGCCTTCTTACAACCAACCTTTTCTTTATAAAGCTCTTCGGTTATATATTTGTAATCTAAAAGAACAGTATTTGTTAAAGATAAAAGTTCTTTTATTTTATCATTTAAAATACATCCAGATGTATCAATTGCAGTATTGATTCCGTCAGTTTTACAAAGTGTAAAAAGTTCTTTTATAAATTCCGGTTGCATAAGTGGTTCGCCACCTGAAACGGTGACACCACCCTCTTCACCAAAATAGTTTTTTAACCTTTTTATTTTTCTGAATATTTCATCGGGGGTAACTTCTGTACCTCCGTTAAAATCCCAAGTGTCAGGGTTATGGCAACAAGCACACCTGAGTGGACACCCCTGCATAAAAACTACCGCTCTTACACCGGGGCCATCGGCGGTGCCAAGACTCTGAAATGAGTGAATTCTTCCTGTAACCATAAAATTACACTGCTTCGTGGAATGTTCTCATAATAACTTCTTTTTGTTGCTCTTTAGAGAGTTTGCAGAAGTTTACAGCGTAACCGGAAACACGGATTGTAAGGTTCGGGTAATCTTCTGGATGCTCATACGCTTTAAGAAGTGTTTCTCTGTTTAAAACATTAACATTTATGTGGTGGGCATTGTTGAGGAAGTAACCATTTAAAATGCTTACAAGATTTTCAACTCTGTCGTCCATTGAGTTACCGAGTGCTTCAGGAACAATTGAGAAAGTGTTAGAAATACCGTCTCTTGCATCACAATAAGAAAGCTTTGCAACAGAGTTAAGGGAAGCGAGTGCACCATTTACTTCGCGGTTGTGCATTGGGTTAGCACCGGGTGCGAATGGTTCGCCTTTCTTTCTGCCATCAGGTGTTGCACCTGTTTTCTTACCATAAACAACGTTTGAAGTAATTGTAAGAACTGAAAGAGTGTGAATTGCATTTCTGTAAGTTGGTGTTTTTCTGAGTTCAGTAATTGTATCACGAATTAAGTTCTGTGCAATTAAGTCAACTCTGTCATCATCATTACCGAATTTAGGGAAGTCGCCTTCAACTTTAAAGTCAACAATAAGACCGGTTTCTTCATCTTTAACAGGTGTTACCTTAGCATATTTAATCGCTGAAAGTGAGTCAGCAATAACAGAAAGACCTGCAACACCGAAAGCCATAAGACGTTCTACGTCTGTATTATGAAGAGCTAATTGTGTTCTTTCATAAGCATATTTATCGTGCATAAAATGAATTGTATTCATTGTATTAACATAAAGTCTGCAAAGCCATGAAAGGTAAACTCTGAAACGTTCCATAACCTTGTCGAAATCAAGAACTTCATCATTCATAACTTCCATTTGCGGACCAACTTTAGTGCCGAATACATTATCTACACCGCCGTTAAGTGTGAGAAGTAAAAGCTTAGCAAGATTTGTTCTTGCACCGAAGAATTGCATTTGCTTACCAATTTTCATAGCAGAAACACAGCAAGCAATAGCATAGTCATCGCCGTAGTCGTTTCTCATTAAGTCGTCGTTTTCATATTGAATAGCATCTGTTTCAATAGAAAGCTTAGCACAGAATTTCTTAAAGCCTTCTGGTAAACGGTAGCTCCAGAGAACTGTAAGGTTTGGTTCTGGTGCAGGACCTAATGTGCGGAGTGTGTTGAGCATACGGAATGAGGTTTTTGTAACAAGTGTACGGTTGTCTTCACCCATACCACCAACGCTTTCAGTAATCCACATTGGGTCGCCACCGAAAAGTTCGTTATATTCAGGTGTTCTTAAGTGACGGCACATACGAAGCTTTAATACTAAATCGTCAATGAGCTCCTGTGCTTCTTCTTCAGTAAGAGTACCAGCTTTAATATCTCTTTCAATATAAATGTCAAAGAATGTGCTTGTCCTACCGAATGACATAGCAGCACCATTCTGCTCTTTGTTAGCAGCAAGATAGCCAAAATAAGTCCATTGAATTGCTTCTTTTGCATTAGAAGCTGGTCTTGAAATATCAAAACCATACATTTTGCCCATTTCTTTAAGAAGACCTAAAAACTCAATTTGCTTATAAAGCTCTTCAAGTAAATTCATAGATTCAGAAGTAGCATTTTCTAAACCGAGTAAACGTTTATCTTCTTTTTTCTTTTCAATAAGTGCATCAATACCATAAAGAGCAACTCTGCGGTAGTCGCCTATTATTCTACCACGGCCATAAGCATCAGGAAGACCTGTTAAAAGTGCACAGTGACGAGCTGCACGCATTTCATCTGTGTAAATCCTGAAAACACCATCGTTATGTGTTGTTCTGTATTTGAAATAATCTTCTACCTTTTGAGAAAGCTCGTAGCCGTAAGCTTTACAAGCATCACGAGCCATTCTGATACCACCGAATGGATGAACGCCTCTTTTTAATGGTGCATCTGTTTGCACACCAACAATGAGCTCGTTTTCTTTATCAAGATAGCCAGGTTCATAGCTACAAAGAGATGAAACGTGTTCAGTATCAATATCAAGCACGCCACCGTTCTTCTTTTCTTCTTCGCAAAGGTCGTAGAATTTTTTAGTTAAATTCTTTGTTCTTTCAGTTGCACCTTTTAAAAATGCATCATCACCATGGTAAGGTGTGTAGTTTCTCTGAATGAAATCACGAACGTCGATAATGTGTCGCCATTCGCCGTCAACAAATCCGTTCCATTGTTCAAAGATCATATTTTTGCTCCTTCACTACAAAATGTAGTTTAAAAAATGTGTGTAAATCAACTGCATATTTTATGTTGAAAATGCACAAAATCACAAGTCGATTTTTGCTCTATTAACTAAATTATAAGTCAAGTAATATTTTTTGTCAATAGAAATTAGATTGTTAAAAAAGTAACCTTGAGTTTTCTCTAAAAGCGTGATAAAATCAAGAAAAAACTTAAAAAATTTGTGCATTTTTTGAAGGTGACTTTATTATGAAAAACATTGTTCTAATCGGAATGCCTGCTGTTGGTAAAAGTACAATAGGTGTTTTACTTGCAAAATCACTTTTATTATCATTTACAGATACAGACCTCTTAATTCAGGAAAAGTATAAAAAAAGCCTTTGTGACATCATAAAAGACAATGGCACAAAAGCATTTTTAGATATTGAAGAGAATATAATTCTTGAAGCTGAATTTAAAAATTCAGTAATTGCAACAGGTGGTAGTGCAATTTTTGGCGAAAAGGCTATGAAAAAGCTAAAAGAAAATGGAATAGTTATTTATCTCCGTTTGCCGATAGACGAAATTAAAAAGAGAATTGGCGATATAAAATCCCGTGGAGTTGTTTTAACAAACGGTGCTACGGTAGATGATATTTTTAATGAGAGAAAGTCTCTTTATGAAAAATATGCAGATGTTAAAATAAGCTGTGATAAATTAACCCCAGAGGAGTGTGTTGAAAAAATCATTGCTGATTTACAATCTCTGTAAAAAATGTGTTGGTGCTGTATTTATAAGGTCGGTTAAATCGTCCTAAATCAAAAAGCTCATCGCCAACTGAAATTTTATTTATACACTCCCTACAACTTAAGGTTACTGAAAAGCCTTCTGATTTTACAATTTCTTCGAGTGTCTTGTTTTTGATTCCGTAAGGATATGCCATAATGAATGGTACAAATCCAGCATTTGAAAGCAGCTTATCGTTAAGCATTCTGATATCGGTTTTTATAATTTCTCCGTATGCAGAGTTGCTTTCACCATAAATTTTACCCATACCTCTACGAAGTCCTAATGAATGAAAATTGTAAGAGTGGTGCCCGATTTCAACAAGCGGATGCTCAGATAAAATTTTTATATCGTTCCAATTGAGGTAAGCGTAGCGGTCGTCTGTTTCTCCATTTTCAGAATATAAATCAACAAGTGAACCGACAATATTTATGTTTGCTGGGAAATTATATTCTTCTAAAAGTGGCAGAACTTTTGTTAAAAAACTTCTTTGACCATCGTCAAAGGTTATAACTACACTTTTTTCGGGTAAATCGCCGTTTCCTTTTGTGAAATCCAAAACGTCTTTTATTCTAACAGCTGTGTAGCCGTTGTTTTTTAAGTGTTCAAAATCATTTTTCAGAAGAGAAGCAGGAATTACATAATCACCCCAAAGAGCATGGTTTTCACTTATCTGGTGATACATAACAATGATAACCTTTTTTTCTTGTTCTTTAAAAACAGCAACTGCAGGTAAAAATGTATTCGCGAGAGAAGATAATATTAATAAACAAGAAAGAACAATGCTTATATAAGCAAGTGATTTATATGTTATTGTTTTATACATTACACCACCCCCAGAAATAAAATATGAAAAAATTCTCGAAAAAATGTCAAACAAATGTTTGACATTTAGGGGCGTTATGTGTTATAATGACTTCATAGAAAGAAAGTGAGGTGCTTTTATGGAAAAAATTTCGGATACCCAAAAAAGAATTTACGAATTTCTTGTAGAGAAGTCACAGGGTGGTGTACCACCATCAATAAGAGAAATCGGGGCAGCGGTAGGTTTAAAGTCAACCTCTACAGTTCACGCTCATCTCGTAGCTCTTGAAAAGGCTGGCTATATACTTCGTGACCCACTTTTAAAAAGAGCGATTCGTATTTTAGGTCAGGATGATACTTGTACTCAGGTTCCGCTTATTGGTACTGTTACAGCAGGTATTCCTATATTAGCTGTTGAACAGATTGAAGGTTATATCCCTTATGGTGGCAGAGTTTCACGCGATAAGCCTTTGTTTGCTTTAAAGGTTCGTGGTGAGAGTATGCTCTGGGCTGGTATTCACGATGGCGATATAGTAATTGCTGAAAAAACACCTTATGCTAATAATGGTGATATTGTTGTTGCTATGCTCGAGGATGAAGCAACCGTAAAAAGATTTTTCAAAGAAAATGGTCATTTCCGTCTTCAACCAGAAAATGACGAGTTTGAGCCTATTATTACAAACGAGGTTGCTATTTTAGGTAAAGTGGTTTCACTGATAAGGTACTATTAAAAGTTAAATCAGTCGATGGATTTTTAATAATCCATCGACTGATTTTATTTTGTAATCATTTCTTTTTTTGCCAGTATTTTCTCTCTGAAATTTTTAAATATAGGGATTTTTTCCTGAGCTTCGCCATCATCGCACTTTTCAACAACAATCATAAATATTGTTATAAGCAAAAGATACGGCATAGGGCAAAGAATACCGGGGTTAACAAGAGACATTAATTCGAGGCTTATATATGACAAAAAGATTGTCATATTAAAAAGTGTGGCTTTTTTCCAGATTAAAATATTTCTTTTTATAAACTGATAAACAAATGCGATAATGCCAACAGTGCCAAAGCTACCCATTATCTGAATAGGCTCACAGTGATACCAGCAAAGTGCACCGGGCTTGTTTTTGAAAATGTCACGATTAGTCATATTACCGAGACCAGTTCCGAAAACAGGGTTATTAAGATAATCTTGTATACCTCGAGCGTAGTGTCTTACTCTAGTTTCAGTATCTTCACCACCCATAAGGAATTGGTTAAGGACTCTGAAAAGACGTTTTAATGTGTAGTTAAGGAACTCAGTTATTTCTGGTAAATAAATAAGTGCAGCAATAACAAAACATGCACTTATTATAATATAAGCGAGTCTTCTTCGTTTGTCGTAAAGCACAAACATAACTACGCACATTAAAAGCTCTATAGTACCAAAAACCATACCACCTCTTGAGCCGGTAAGAAGCATTGCCATATAATAAATAAAACCAATTATTATTGAGTAAGAGGATTTGTTTGCTCTGAAAAAGGCAAAAGGTAGAGCTATCATAAGAATTGTTGATGTATTGTTACGCCATCTCATATAAAGTATGCCAGGTTTATCAATAACATCATTTATATTGATTATGTAGTGGGCTATAATCATAAGTGCTGCCGTAAGACCTACCATAACCATTATTTTAGAAAGCTTTTCTATTAGTGAATATTCTGAATTTGTAGTGATTCTTGGGTAGAAGATGCAGTAGATAAAAAGCATTCCAAACCCAATTCCTAACATATTGTAGAGAGAAGCACCAGCAAAGTACTCACTTGGAGAAATGACACCAACTCCGCCTAAAGTAACTGCAAATGAAACAAAGAGCATTGGTAAAAACTGTGAGCCCTTGATTGTGGGCTTTTTAGCATAGAAAATAAGATTAAACAGAAGCATTATAACAAGCGGAATAGCTAAGTACCAGATTTTACTGAAAGCTTCGAGTGAATTGTAGCAACGCATGGCTACAATATAAGTAAAGAGTGTCGGAATAAGCATTGCAAGAATGTCACCCGTAAGTAAAAAACAAAAACCTGTAATATATCCTAAAACTACAGACCCCCATATATGAAAATCCTCTTTAGGAAAATGTGAATGAAGACAAGAAATAACCATAGTAAATATGGCGAGAGCCATCATCCATCTGTCGCTTAACAGGAATTTGCGTATTTCTGCAATTGTCTTTTGAGACTTTTCAGATTTTAATATATTGTTCATAATAATTTACCACGCAAATATAACATTATATTTTATTCTATTATACTTATTTTCAAAAAATACTCAATATTTATTACAAAATCTTAATATTTGTAACAATGAAAAAATGAAGTCAAGACTCTCTAAAGCCTTGACTTCATTGGGTTTTATGACAATTCGAATTGTCCTGTATAGAGTTTATAATACTTACCTTTTTCTTCTATAAGTGTGTCATGGTCGCCTTTTTCAATAATCTGACCATCCTCAAGCACCATAATTGCATTTGAGTTTCTGACAGTTGAAAGTCTGTGAGCAATAACAAAAACAGTCTTGTTTTCCATAAGCTTATCCATACCCTTTTCAATAAGCTTTTCTGTTCTTGTGTCTATAGAGCTTGTTGCTTCGTCTAATATAAGCACTGGTGGGTCAGCAACTGCTGCGCGAGCTATTGAAAGAAGCTGACGCTGACCTTGTGATAAATTAGCTCCATCGCCCGTAAGCATAGTATTATAGCCGTCAGGTAAGCGTTTGATAAAGCTATGTGCATTAGCAAGCTTTGCAGCTTCTACAACTTCTTCATGAGTAGCATCTAATTTACCGTAGCGTATATTTTCTTCTACTGTACCAGTAAAAAGGTGGGTGTCTTGAAGAACCATAGCGAGTGAATGTCTCAAATCGTCTTTCTTGATTTTTTTGATATTAATTCCGTCATAAGTTATTTTGCCTTCATCAATATCGTAAAAGCGATTTATAAGATTTGTGATGGTTGTTTTACCTGCACCAGTCGAGCCGACAAAAGCGATTTTCTGACCAGGCTTTGCGTAAAGTGAAATGTTTTTAAGAACAGTTTTTTTACCATCATAAGAGAAAGTGACATCATGGAAGCGTACATCACCCTTTAAAAGTGTGTAGGAAACTGAGCCGTCAGCAGAGTGTGGGTGACGCCAAGCCCATGTACCTGTTCTTTCTTCACATTCCTGAATATTGCCGCTTTCATCAACCTTTGCATTGACAAGTGTAACATAGCCATCATCTTCTTCTGGCTTTGCATCAATAATTGCAAAAATTCTCTCAGCACCGGCAAGAGCTGCAAGAATATTGTTAAGCTGTTGAGAAACCTGACTTATAGGGTTAGAGAATTGTCTTGTGTATTGTAAGAATGAAGCAAGTGAACCAATAGTCAAAGCTCCCTCAATACCGCCTAAAAGAAAGCCCTGTATACCACTCAATTCTGCAGTTCCGAATTTAATAATTATAAACGCACCAATAGCAGCAGTAGCGGCAAAATTGAAGTAAGAAATGTTACCCATAATAGGCATTATGATGCTGGCACAGGTGTGAGCGTTTGTTGCAGATTTTCTGAAATTTTCATTTATTAAAGCAAAATTATTTTTAGATTTTTCTTCTCTGCAGAAAACCTTGACAACTCTCTGTCCTTCAATAAATTCTTCTATATATCCGTTTAAAGCACCTATATTTTGTTGTTGTTTTCTGAAAAAATGAGCACTTTTTCCACCGATAAACTTAATTATGCCGAGCATAACAAAAAGCATCACAATAATAAGAGCTGTTAAAGCGGGGCTTATATAAAGCATCATTGAAAAAATACCAACTACAGTAACAAGTGAGGAAATTGTTTGTACAAGACCCTGACTTATAGCCTCGCGGATAGTATCAGTGTCGTTTGTGAATCGACTCATTAATTCGCCATGGGTGTGTGTGTCAAAGAATTTTATAGGAAGACTTTGCAAATGGTCAAAAAGGTCTTTTCTTAATAGATTAAGAGTACCTTGTGAAATGTTAAGCATCAGTCTTTGATAGATGTATTGTGAAACAGCACCACAAACATAAATTATTCCAATTATAAGGAGGTATTTAATAATATTAGTTGCATCAAAGGTACCATTCTGAACGACTCTACCTATTTCGTTTATTATAGGTGTTAAAAGGTAAGTTCCTGCAACGCCTGCACCAGAGCTTATAAGAACAAGCAAAGCAACTAAAACTAAAAGAGATTTATTTTTAACAACATAGCCTAAAAGTCTGGAGAGTGTTTTAGCAGGATTATCAGGCTTTTCAAATCTCATTTTGCCACCTGGACCGCCTGGTGGTGGGCCGTTTTTCTTCATTTGTTTTTCAGACATTTTTTACACCCCTTTCTTATTGTTCCATTTTACCTTCTTGCTGAGAAATATAAACATCTTTATAAATCTCATTTCGGGAAAGTAATTCTTCGTGTGTTCCGATATCATCAATTTTACCATCGTCAAGAACAATAATCTTGTCGGCGTGTTGAATTGAGTTGATTCTTTGTGCAATTATTATTTTTGTAGTTTCGGGAAGAGAATTTTTCATACCCTCTCTTATTTTTGCATCAGTTGCAGTGTCAACCGCACTTGTTGAGTCGTCTAAAATAAGAATTTTAGGTTTTTTAAGTAATGCTCTTGCAATACAAAGTCGTTGCTTTTGACCACCAGAAACATTTACGCCACCCTGACCTAAATCTGTATCGTATTGCTCGGGGAAGCTCATTACAAAATCATCAGCACAAGCTGTTTTACACACTTCTCTAATTTCTTCCATTGTAGCATTTTCATTACCCCAACGAAGATTTTCAAGAATTGTACCAGAGAAGAGGACATTTGACTGAAGTACCATAGAAACGCTGTCGCGTAATGTATTTAATTTGTAATTTTTTACATTTATGCCACTTACTAAAACCTCACCCTCACTTACATCATAAAGACGTGGAATTAATTGAACGAGAGAGGATTTTGCACTACCTGTAGCACCTAAGATACCAATTGTTTCACCAGATTTTATTGAAAGATTAATATTCGAAAGAACTGGTTCTTCGGCAGTTTCGTTATATCTGAAATAAACATTTTTAAATTCAATGTCGCCATTTTTTACAGTTGAATTTTCGTCGGCGGAGTCATCATTTATAGTGGATTTTTCATCTAAAACTTCGCAGACACGCTTCATAGATGCTCTTGCCATAACTGACATAACAAAAATCATAGAAATCATCATAAGTGACATAAGGATTTGCTGAACATAAGTAATGAAGCTCATAAGGTCGCCTAACTGCATACTTCCGACAAAGATAAGCTTTGAGCCAAACCAGAGAATTGAAATGATACAGGCATATACAGCAACCATCATAACTGGGCTGTTTAAAATAATAAGCTTTTCTGCAAAAATTGAAGCAGCCTTCAATTCATCATTTGAAATTCTGAATTTATCTTTTTCGTGTTTTGAACGGACAAATGCTTTAACAACTCTTATAGAAATTAAATTTTCTTGAATAGATGTGTTGAATTTATCATATTTTTTAAACATACGCTCAAATCTGGGGTGTGCTTTTGAGCCGATAAAAATAAGGGTAAAAGCAAGAAGAGGTCCAACTATAAGAAAAACGAGAGAAAGCTTTTTGTTTATGTCAACCGCCATTGCAACAGCCATAGCGAACATAAGTGGTGAACGCACTAACATTCTTATAGCCATCATAAATGCATTTTGAATCATATTAACATCAGTTGTCATTCTGGTAATAAGTGAACCAGTTGAAAACTTGTCAACATTAGAGAAGGAATAATCCTGAATTTTACTGAACATAGCATTCCTTAAATTAGTGCCGAAGCCCATACCTGCTTTTGCGGCAAAATATGCAGCAGATGCACCGCAAAGGAGAGAGAAGCAAGCCATAACAATCATTAAAACGCCTGTTGATGTTACAAGCTCAAGTCCTTGTTTTTCATTGAAGCCGAGTTTTATAAGAAAATCGACTACTATACCATCTTTTTGCGAAAGGGGAATTCCATTTATACCTGAGTCAATAATAACTGACATAAGAAAAGGAATTGCAACCTCAATTAATACTTCAAAAACTATTGCTAAAGGTGATAAAAAAGCGTAAAGTCTGTATCCCTTAGCATAGCCCAGTAATTTTTTGAACATATTATTTCTCACTTTCCTTCATAATATTTTTAATTCTTTCTCGACTTAATTCACTGTCTGCTATATTTGCATTAAGTCTTTTCAAGTAACTCATAAGCTGTTCCTTTTCTTCATCAGAAAAGCCATTAAAAAGCTGAACATCAGTTTCGTCGCAAACAATTCTGAAATTGCGTAATGCATTAACGCCTTTTTCTGTTGCCATAAGCCGTTTTTTACGGGAGTCGTTTTTATCTTCTTTTCTTGCAATAAATCCCGATTTTTCCATTCTTTTTAAAGTGGTTGCGACAGATGCGGGTGAAATGTGTAAATGTTCTGCCAATTCTTTTTGGGTACAACCATTATTCAGAGAAATATATTCGAGTATTCCAGGTTGACCGAAATAAAGCCCTAATTTAGATGCTGCTTTACCCACTCTGTAGCGATGCGTTACAGTAAGGGTAATTATTTCATGCACAAGAGAACGATTATTCATGTGAAAATCCTTTCAAAAAATAAAAGTTAACCGTTTATTAGTTAAACGTTTAATCAATGTGTTTTATAATAACACAAAATATAGAATTATTATTCCTGAAAAGAAAATAAGACCACAAAAAATTGTGTTTTTACAGAAAATTCACAATTTAAAACGCCGTCAAAATAATTCTTTTTTCGATTAATAATGCAATTCTGTTGTGCAAAATTACCAAATTATTCCAAAAAACTTTAATGGGGCTTTGAACAAAATATATCAAAAACCACTTGAATTCAACACCGTGTTTTGTTATGATTATTATAAGGTATAGTATCAATTTATGATATGGGGTGAAAAGAAGTTGAAAATCAAAGAACATGAAGTTAATCCTAACGACTTTCCTATCTATATATTTCATTTAGGTAAGAATTATAAAGCACAGGATTTCTTCGGAGCACACGAAATAAAAGGTGACGAATATGTTTTCAGAGTTTGGGCACCGCATGCAAAATCTGTAAGCGTGGTAGGTGATTTTAACGGCTGGGATGAAAACGCTTCTCGGATGACCCGTCTTAATGAAGCTGGCTGTTGGGAAGCGTATGCCAAAAATGTTAAAAACTACGATGCATACAAATTTTTGATTGTAGGTAGTGACGATAAAAAATATTATAAAGCAGACCCCTATGCCATTCATTCTGAAACCAGACCTGGTACAGCTTCTAAAATATTTAAAGGTAATTATAAATGGAAAGATTCAAAATGGCTCGAGGAGAGAAAAAAGAATTCTGTATATAAGTCCCCTGTCAATATTTATGAAATGCATCTGGGCTCTTGGAAACAATATGAAGACGGCAACTTTTTAAGCTATCGTGATTTAGCGAAAGAACTAGTTCCGTATGTTAAGAAAATGGGCTATACTCACATTGAAATGATGCCTGTTTCAGAATATCCATTTGACGGCTCATGGGGTTATCAAGTAACAGGTTATTTTTCAGTAACATCGCGTTATGGAACCCCCGACGATTTTAAATATCTTATTGATGAATGTCATAAAGCGGGAATTGGTGTTATTCTTGACTGGGTTCCTGCACATTTCCCTAAAGATGCACATGGTTTAGCTGAATTTGATGGCGAGCCTTGTTATGAATATGCTGACATAAGAAAAGGTGAGCATCTTCAATGGGGTACAAAGGTATTTGACTTTGGCAGAAACGAGGTTAAAAGCTTTTTAATTTCAAATGCTTGCTTCTGGCTAGATGAATATCACATTGATGGTCTTCGTGTTGACGCGGTTGCTTCAATGCTTTATTTAGATTATGGCAGGGATGATGGTCACTGGATTGCAAACAAAGATGGTGGCAATAAAAACTATGAGGCAGTTGAGTTCTTACAAGAGCTTAACGAGACAGTTTTTAAAGACTACTCAGATGTTTGTATGATTGCGGAAGAAAGTACAGCATGGCCACTTGTTTCTAAGCCTGTTTATATGGGCGGTTTAGGATTTAATTTTAAGTGGAATATGGGCTGGATGAATGATATCCTTAGATATTTTTCAATGGAGGGTATCCATAAGAAATTTAATCACGATTTAATCACATTTTCATTCTTCTATGCTTTTTCAGAGAACTTTGTTCTTCCTATTTCACACGATGAAGTAGTTCACGGTAAGTGCTCGCTTATAAATAAAATGCCTGGTACCTATGAAGAGAAATTTGCAGGTGTGAGAGCATTCTTAGGTTATATGTATGCACATCCTGGTAAAAAGCTTTTATTTATGGGTACAGAGTTCGGTCAGTTTATTGAGTGGGATTACAAGAAAGGTCTTGATTGGCTTCTTTTAGATTATGATGCCCACAAGAATCTGCAGAATTATGTGAAAGAGCTTAATATGTTCTACAAAAAGAATTCACCATTCTGGCAGATAGATTATAGTTGGGAAGGCTTTAATTGGTTAGTGAGTGATGATAAGGACAACTCTGTTATCGCATTTACACGAACCGATGAAAATAAAGATAAAATTATTGTTGTATGTAACTTTACACCAGTAGAACGCCCAATTTATAAAATAGGTGTTCCAGAAAAAGGTTCTTACGAAATAGTTTTCAATTCTGATTCAGAAAAATTCGGCGGTACGGGAGCAAAAATCAAAAAGACTTATAAAGCTCTTGATGAGCCTTATGGTGAGTATTGTCAATCAATTGATTTAAAGCTACCGCCACTCACAACAATTTATTTAAAACTTAAACCAACAAAAACTAAAAATGAAAATGGAAAGGAATGTAAAAACAATGGCAAAAAGAACTGAATGTATAGCTATGCTTTTAGCTGGTGGTCAGGGCTCTCGCCTTGGTGTACTTACAAAAAATATTGCAAAACCTGCAGTTCCTTATGGAGGAAAATACAGAATTATTGATTTCCCATTGTCCAACTGTACAAACTCAGGTATTTCAACAGTTGGTGTTTTAACACAATATCAACCACTCGTACTTAACGACTATATTGGTAGTGGTAGTACATGGGATTTAGACCGTGAAATCGGTGGTGGTGTTCATGTGCTTTCACCATATCAGGCTCTTAATGGTCAGGAATGGTATAAAGGTACTGCGAACGCAATTTATCAGAATATTCATTTTATCGATAGATATAATCCTGAGTATGTTGCTATTCTTTCAGGCGACCATATTTATAAAATGGATTATTCTGAAATGCTTAAATATCATAAAGAAAAAGACGCGGCTTGTACTATAGCTATGCTCGAGGTGCCGTGGGAAGAGGCTTCTCGTTTTGGTCTTATGTTTACAGATGAAGACGGAAGAATTACTGCTTTTGAAGAAAAACCAAAAGAACCAAAGAGCAATAAAGCTTCAATGGGCGTTTATATGTTCACTTGGGAAAAGCTTCGTCAATATCTTATAGATGATGAAAACAATCCGGATTCATCAAATGACTTTGGCAAAAATGTTATTCCAGCTATGCACGAAGCAGGTGAAAGACTTTTTGCTTATGCATTTGACGGCTATTGGAAAGATGTTGGTACTATTGATTCTCTTTGGGAAGCGAACCTAGACCTTCTTAACCCAAAAGCAAATATTGATTTGGCGGATGATTCATGGAAAATCTATGGCAGAAGTGAATCCTTAGCACCACAATATATTTCTGACAAAGCAAAGGTTGAAAACTCAATAGTTGCTGAAGGTTGCGAAATCGAGGGTGATGTTGATTATTCAGTTCTCTTCTCAGATGTTACGGTTGAAGAAGGTGCTTCTGTTCATTACTCAATTGTAATGCCAGGTGCAGTTATTAAAAAGGGTGCAGTTGTTCAGTATTCAATAATTGCAGAGGATGCAATTATTGAAGAAGGAGCAATAGTAGGTGAAAATCCAGAAAAGACAGAAAATCTTGACGAATGGGGCGTTAGCGTAATAGGTGCTAATGTCACAATCGGTAAAAATGCAAAGATAAAAGCAAAGACAACAGTTCCTCAGGACGTGAAAGGAGGCGAAGTGGTATGATGCCAAAAAATGTTCTCGGTATAGTTTACTCAAACTCTTATGATTCTTGTCTTAAAGATTTTACTCAAAGAAGAACTATGGGCTCTATGCTTTATGGTGGCAGATATCGCCTTATAGATTTCGTTCTTTCTAACTTTGTTAACAGTGGTGTAACCAAGGTTGGTGTTATTACAAACAGCCACTTCCGTTCACTTATGGACCATGTTGGCAATGGTAGGCCTTGGGACTTGGCAAGAAAAGTTGATGGTCTTTACCTTTTGCCACCATTCAATCCTTCTAACGCTGAGCACGATTCTTCAAACACATTAGAGGTTCTCGGTAGAATAAGTGGCTTTCTTAAATCCTGTAACGAACAATATGTTCTTCTTTCTGATACAAACTTCATCTGTAATATTGATTTAAGTGAAGTTTTCGATTTCCATTCAGAAAAAGATGCAGATATTACTATCGTTTATAAAAAAGGTAATCTTCCTGCACTTGAAAATATGATGTCATTAACAGTTGATGGTGATAGCAAAGTCATTTCTGTTGCGGTTAATCCACAAAACACAGAAAATGTTAATTTCAATACAGGTATGATTTTAATAAGAAAAGCGTTGTTGGAGTCTCTAGTAGCAGATGCTTTAAGTGCTGGTAGTACCAGTTTTGAAAAAGATATTCTTCAGAAAAATATTGACCATCTTAATATTTATGGTTATGAATTCACTGGCTGGGGCTGTGAAATTGACAGTGTTGAAAAATACTTTGAAGCAAATATGGCTCTTTTAGATAAAGACACAAGAAAAGATTTGTTCAACAAAGACAGACCAGTTTACACTAAAGTACGTAATGATATGCCGGTTCGTTATGGCGTGAACAGTAAGGTTGAGAATTCACTTATTGCAGATGGTTGTATTATTGAGGGTACTGTTAAGAACAGTGTTATATTCAGAGGCGTAAATATAGCACGCGGTGCAGTAGTTGAAAATTCAATTATTATGCAAGATTCAGTAATAAGTGAAAATGTTAAGCTTAATTGTGTAATTATGGATAAAGATTCTGTTATTACACCTAATAAGAATCTTTCTGGTGATAAGAGCTATCCATTTATTGTAGGTAAAAATATTGTAATTTAAGAGGTTTTAAAGATATGAGCGTTTGTCCTGTTTGTGGATGTAAAACAGACGAATTAGATTTTGTCTTATGCACAATTGAAAAAAACGAAGAAATGGTTTGTTCTTTTTGTGAAAAGCAGATTAAAAAGCTTTATGCAGATGAAGCGCCTGCTACTGCACAAATCAGATGGCTTAATTCTGTTATAGAAAAAGATGTTTCCACAAGACCACAGAATGTTGTAGCTGCTTTAAATTCTATGCAAGTAAAATTTGCTCCGAAAGCACAAGAAGAAATAAAGCCCTCTACATCAGGCAATCAGCTTGCGGACATTAAAAGAGATGTGAACATTCCACCTGCATTTAATAATGGAACTTCAAATATTTCAATTGACCAATATAATAACCTTGTAGCAAGACTTGAAAAGCTTGAAAAATCGTTTAATAAATATAGAAAAGCTCAGCTTATGAAAACGGTTATGGAGCTTGGAATTCCTGTTATTTTGGCAATCATAATTGCAATTATTTTCTTCTCATCAGGACTTTTTGATTCACTTTCTATGCTTACATCAATGGTATAAATTAACAATATATAGGAGAGATTACTATGAAAGTTTTATATGCAGCAAGTGAAGCTTTACCATTTGCAGCAAGTGGCGGGCTTGCAGATGTTGCTGGTTCATTGCCACAAGCTTTAAGAAAAAGACTTATTGGTTGCAGAGTCGTAATGCCACTTTATGATACAATTAAACAGGAATTAAAGGATACAATGAAATTTATTACAAATATTTCTGTTCCTGTTGCGTGGAGAAGACAATATTGTGGTATTTTTGAAGCAAAGCACAAGGGAGTTACTTATTATCTTATAGATAACCAATATTATTTTAAGCGTGGTGGGCTTTACGGTTTCTATGATGATGCAGAGCGTTTTGCATTTTTCTCACGCGCTATTTTAGAGATTATTCCTCACATTGATTTCAAGCCGGATATTATCCATTGTAATGACTGGCAGACTGCATTGACACCACTTTATTACAGTACAATGTATGCTACACAGCCAGGGTATGAAAATATTAAAACTGTTTTCACAATTCATAACATTCAATATCAAGGTGTTTATGGCAAAGAGTTAATTGATAATGTTGTTGGCTTAGACTATAGTCATAAAAATCTTATTGAGTATGATGACACAGTAAACTTCTCAAAAGCAGCTATTGAGTGTGCAAATGCAGTTACAACTGTCAGTCCATCTTATGCAAAAGAAATTCTTGACCCTTGGTACTCACACGGACTTGATACAATTCTTAAAGAGCGTAGCTTTAAATTACGCGGTATTCTTAATGGTATTGATGTTGAGAATTACAATCCTGAAACTGATAAGGATATTTTTAAGAATTATTCTAGTGAAAAAATAGCTGGTAAGGCAGTTAATAAACGCGAGTTGCAAAAATTCTTCGGGCTTCCTGAGAAAAAGGATACACCAGTTATGGGTATGGTTTCCCGTCTCGTTTCTCATAAGGGTCTTGATTTATGCAAAGCAGTTCTTGACGAGCTTCTTGCTACAACAGATATCCAGCTCGTAGTTTTAGGCTCTGGTGATACAGAGTACGAAGATTTCTTCCGTGGTCTTGCTTCTCGTTTCCCTGAACAAGTGGGACTTTGCTTAGGCTTTATTCCAGACCTCGCAAGAAAAATTTATGCGGGTTCAGATTTCTTCTTAATGCCATCAAAGAGCGAGCCTTGTGGGCTTTCACAAATGGTTGCTTTACGCTATGGTTCAATTCCGATTGTTCGTGAAACAGGTGGTCTTCGTGACTCTGTTCAGGATAGTGGGGACGGAGAAGGCAATGGCTTTACATTTGCAAACTATAATGCTCACGAAATGTTATATACAATAAAGAGAGCAGTTGAAGGCTACAGCGATAAAAAGGGTTGGAAAATTCTTGTTAAACGTGCTATGGAAAGCGATAACAGCTGGGGCAAGTCTGCAAATGAATATATAAGAATGTATAAAGAAATTCTTAAAAGCTGATAAAAAACAAAAATGGGTTGTAGCAGATGAAAAACTGCCACAACCCTGTCTGTCTTATTAATCTACTGCTTTTACTATATCAGTAGCTGTTTTTTTAATGTAACTTTCTACTGTTCTGATAACAGTTTCTATTGATTTTGGCTCGGGGCTACCATACCTTTTTGCGTTAGGTGATTTGTCAGGGAAATTCATTAAAATTCCCTCTGTCACCGACATAGGCAGGCTTTCGGCAATTTTTGGTGGTAATGAAAACCATCTTTTTGGAATGTAACCCTTTTGCGCAGCAGCAAAAAGTGTTCTGTAAAGAGCAATAGAATAAAGAAAGTCAGCACTGTCACCAGCTAAAGCAGAACCAGTATTCATTCTTTCGTGAATAAATATTGCAGCACGGTATATAGTTGTGGTATTATATATACCATCTTCTTCTCTATCCTGAAAGAAAGAGGATTCAAGACCGGTTCTACTGTCGGTTCTGCCTAGGATATAGTCAGTAGTAACCTTATAATAGTCGGCAGCACGGTTTAAAAAATCAAGACCAAATTCTCTTATGCCTTTTTCATAATGTGAAAGAAGTGCCTGAGAGACACCTAAATCCTTTGCGGCGTCTTTCTGACTCAGTCCTTTTTCTGTACGGAGCTCATAAAGTCGTTCTGCATAATTTACCATTTGTAAAAACACACACCTTTTTGTTATACTTACTGTATAATATATTACACCATCTGAACGGAGATTGCAATGAAAAGTTACACAATTCATCTTATAAGACACGCTTACACTAAAGGTAATTTAGAGGGCAGATATATTGGTCACACTGACGAGTCGCTTTGTAAAGAGGGCATTGACCAGTTAAATATTATGCTTAAAGATTATGATTATCCTGAAGCAGAGGTTGTATTTTCAAGTACCTTAAAGCGTTGTATTGAAACTGCAAAAATAATTTATCCAAATAAAAATCCAATAGAAATGCGTGGATTTGATGAATGTGATTTTGGCGAATTTGAAAATCTTACCGCAGAAGAATTAGCACCACACGAAGAGTTTAAAGAGTGGCTTAGTGGTGGACCAGATGCCCGTCCCTTAAATGGTGAAAGCAATCAGGAATTTTCAACAAGAGTTTGTGATACATTCATAAAAACTGTTGAAGGACTAATTAAAACTGGTACTACAAGCTGTGCTATTTTTACTCACGGTGGTGTAATAATGTCAATACTTTCTGCATTTGGTTTACCAGAGTTACCAATGACAGAATGGCTTTGTCCGTCTGCTTGTGGCTATACAGTAAGAATAACTCCATCACTCTGGAGTAAAACTCGAAAAATGGAAGTTATTAATGATATTCCAGCATCACCACTTACTGAAAATCAGGAAGAAATGTTATGGGATTATTACAGCGATATTCCCGAAGATGAACCGATTGATGACAATGACGATTTAAGTGATTTAATGGATTTTCTTTCTTTTATGGGTGATGATAATGGCTGATTATAAAATCTTTGCAAACCACGCTCACGTGTTTCCGAAGGGCTCAAAGGATAATGCTCAGCTTGAAAATTTAAAAGAGCTTATGGCGGAATGTGATATTGAAATGGCAGTTTGCTTTGCACCCTTCAATCATCAGACTGAGCGTGTAGGAATTACAAAAAGTCAGAATAAATGGTTATATGAAGAAATAAAAAACGAAAACAATTTAATTGGCTTTGGTACAATTAATTTTGATATAGGCTCTATACAGAACCAAGTTAAAGAAATTAAGGAATTAGGCTTTAAGGGTATTAAAATTCATCCAGCCGCACAAGAAGTAAAAGTTGATGGAAGAGAGCTTTTTGAGGTTTATGCAGAAGCTGAAAAACAAGGTCTTTTTGTTTCTTTTCATACGGGGCTTCACTGGCATAGAATCAAAGATTACAGTATGCTCCTTTTTGACGAGGTTGCCTTTAATTTCCCTAATTTAAAATTCAGTATGGAGCATGTTGGTGGATATAGCTTTTTCAGAGAAGCACTTCTAGTTATGAACAATAATTCTCGTAAGGGAAATAATATTTATGCTGGTCTTACGAGCATTTCTATGGAAGAAGATTCTCTTGGTATTTCTCGTCAGGGTGCATGGTCACTTACAGATGATGACTTGTGCACTTTAATTCATCAGACAGGTGAAAAAAATAGTATTTTCGGACTCGATTTTCCTTACAAAAATGTAGAGTATACAAAAAAAGCAATAGAAAGAATTAAAAATCTTCCTATTACAGAAGAGGCTAAAAAAGGTATTTTAGGGGAAAATCTTAAAGAAGCATTAGATATTAAATAGGTGGAAATTAAATAATGAAAAAAGTAGTTGTTATAGGTGCAGGACCAGCAGGTCTTACTTGTGCCTATTCCTTGTTAAAAGGTAATGATGAAATAAGCCTTACAATACTTGAAGAAAGTAGCTTTATAGGTGGAATTTCGCGAACAGAACAATTTAAAAACAACAGAATCGACATCGGTGGTCATCGATTTTTCTCAAAGGATAAACGCGTTATGGATTTGTGGCAGGAGATTCTTCCGCTTCAGAGTGCACCTGCAAAGGATGATATTCTTTTAAATAGAACGCATAACTATAATTATGAAAATAATGCGGACCCCGAAAAATCAGATGACGTTTTTCTCATAAGAAACAGAATATCGAGAATTTATTATAGAAATCGTTTTTTTGACTACCCCATATCTTTGAAGCCTCAGACAGTTATAAATATGGGATTAAGGAATACGGTGTGTGCTGGTGCTGATTATTTGAAAAGCACAGTAAAAAAATTGCCAGAGGATAATTTAGAAAACTTTTATATAAATAGGTTTGGGAAAACGCTCTACGAAATTTTCTTTGAGGATTATACAGAAAAGCTGTGGGGTGTTCATCCAAAAAATATCTCTGCTGATTGGGGTGCACAGAGAGTTAAAGGTCTTTCCGTTTCAAAGGTGATTTTATCTGCACTCACAAAGCCATTCAAAAAGAATGACAGTAAAGTAGAAACGTCTCTTATTGAAGAATTTTATTATCCGAAGTATGGCCCCGGTCAGTTGTGGGAAAAGCTTTCAGAAATCTGTATCCAGAATGGTGCGGATTTAAGGATGAATCAAAAAGTAGTGAGAATAAATCTTGATGGAGATTGTGTAAAATCTGTTATAATAGAAAATACAGACGAGTATTCAGAAGATTTTAAAAAACAAGAAGAGATTTTTTGTGATTATCTTGTTTCGTCAATGCCTATTAAAGATGTGGCAAATTCGATTGAGGATTTTCCACAGGAAGAAAAAGAAATTGCAACAAAGCTTCCGTATCGCGATTTTATTACCGTTGGTCTTTTGTTAAGCAGATTAGAAATTGAAAAGAAAACCGATATAAAAACTATAAACAACAATGTTCCTGATTGCTGGATTTATGTTCAGGACAGAAGTGTTAAAATGTGTCGCTTCCAGATTTTTAATAACTGGTCTCCATATATGGTAGATGATTTTAAAAATCATATATGGTTGGGGCTTGAATATGTCTGTAGCGAAAACGATGAGCTATGGAATATGTCGTCACAAGAATTTATAGAATTTGCAAGTGACGAATTGGAAAAAATTGGGGTTATAAAAAAAGAAAATATTATAGACTCGTTTACAACAAAAGTAAAAAAAGCTTACCCCGCTTATTTTGGCACATATAAAGATTTCTATAAGGTGCGAAGATATCTTGATACAATAAACAATCTTTATTGCATTGGCAGAAATGGTCAGCATAGATACAATAATATGGACCATTCGATGCTTACAGGCATAGAAGCAGCAAAGGCTATTTTAAATAATAGCTATAACAAAAATGATATTTGGAATGTAAATACAGAAAAAGAGTATCACGAAGAAAGGTGAATAATATGGAAAGATATTTTGACAAATTTAAAATCAAAACCTCGCCAAGGGCAAAAGACAGTCACATTATTGTGAATGGTAACACAAGAATTACTGTTCTTACTCCTTGTATGGTACGTGTAGAAGAATCAAACAATGGCGTTTTCTGTGATGAGCCAACACAGGCAGTGTGGTTCAGGGATTTTGACTCCCCACGCTTTGAAACAAAAAATGGAAATGGTTTTGTAGAAATCAAAACTACAAAATGCAATTTTCTTTATTCCTTTACAGAAAAGAAAATGGTCAGAATCAAGCTTCGTGATGGCAGAGTTGTTACCGATTATTATGGTGGTAATTTAAAGGGTACTTGCCGTACATTAGATGTTACTGCGGGTATTATTACTTTAGGCGACGGCGTTTGTTCAAAAAATGGTGTTGCAGTTCTCGATGACAGTAAAACACTTATTTTAACAGATGATGGTAAAATTTTACCAAGAAAGTCAAAGGGCAAGGACCAATATTACTTTGCTTACGGCTATGATTATATTGGTGCAACACAGGATTTATATAAATTAACAGGTGAAACACCACTTATTCCTCGTTACGCTCTTTCTAACTGGTGGAGCAGATATAAGGCTTATACTCAGGAGGAGTATTTAAAGCTTATGGATAGATTTAAACAGGAAGAAATACCGATTACAGTTGCCACTGTAGATATGGACTGGCACTGGGTTGATATCCGTGGAAAATTCGGTAAAGATGTTGTTAAACCATCAACTCACCTCAATTTTATGGAATATATTTATGATGTATGGTCAGTTGGTTGGACTGGTTATAGCTTTAACACAGATTTATTCCCAGACCCACAAGGCTTCCTCAAAAAATTACAGGATGACAATTATAAGGTTACATTCAATCTTCACCCATCACAAGGTGTTCGTTGGTATGAAGACTGTTACGAAGAAATGTGCGAAAAAATGGGTCAGGACCCAAAAACAAAAGAGCCTGTTCAATTTGATATTACTGATGAAAAATTTGTTGAGCATTATTTTAAGGTGCTTCATCACCCAATGGAAAAAATGGGTGTTGATTTCTGGTGGATTGACTGGCAACAAGGTACCCGCACAAAAATCAAGGGTTTAGATCCACTTTGGGCACTTAACCATTACCATTTCTTAGATAATGCAAAAAATAACAATCGTCCGCTTATACTTTCTCGTTTTGCGGGTGCAGGTAGTCAGCGTTATCCGTTAGGCTTCAGTGGTGATACTACTCAAAAATGGTCAAGCCTTGATTTTCAGGTTTACTTTACTGCCACTGCTTCTAATGTTGGTTATCCTTGGTGGAGCCACGACATCGGCGGTCACTGTTGGGGTAAAAAAGATGATGAGCTTTATATAAGATGGGTGCAATTCGGTATTTACAGCCCTGTTATGCGTCTTCACTCAACTGCAAATGAATTTATGGGTAAAGAGCCTTGGAAATACAGTGCACCTATTGAGAAAATTGCAACTGAAAATCTTCGTTTCAGACATAAACTTCTTCCGTACATTTATACAATGAACCGCCGCACGCAAAATCAGGGTAGAGCGATTTGTGAGCCAATGTATTACACATATCCAAAAGAAGAAAATGCTTATAACATTAAAAATGAATATTTCTTTGGTACAGAGCTTATCGTAGCACCAATCACAGAGCATACAAATTCTGAAATTGGTATGGCAAGTGCTAGAGTTTGGTTACCTGAGGGAAGATATACTGATATTTATAACGGCAGAATTTACAGCGGTAACTCAGTTGTTAAAATGTTCAGAGATATAAGTGCAATTCCTGTTCTTGCAAAAGAGGGGGCTATTATTCCAATGAGCAAGAATGATAAGGATAATACAGTGGAAAATCCAAAGGATTTAGAGCTTCTTATTTTCAGAGGAAATAACGAATTCCGCCTTTATGAGGATGATGGTTTGACTTTAAGCTTCGAAAATGGGGCTTACTTAGAAACACCATTTATTGTAAAGGAAGATAACTCAACAGTTACCTTTACTATTGCAAAAGGTGAGGGTGATATTTCTGTAGTTCCTGAAAAGAGAAATTATCTTTTAAAATTCCGCGATGTCATTGATGGTACTGTTGCAGTTTCAATAAATGGTGAAAATAAGGAATATACAAGAGAAGATAAAAATGGATTTATTGAAATTCTTGTTAATGACGTTGCTTCTACTGATGAAGTAATTGTTACACTTTCAGTTTGCACATTCCTTTCAAATAAGGAGAAAAAGGAAGAGCTTATTGATGTTATCTCAAAATTTCAGATTAACAATGAAAACAAAAGATTATTTAATGAAGTATTAAAGGATGATACATTCTTAGGTAAAGTACCAAAGAAATACAGAGAACCATTACTCGAAATTACTTCATTATACAGGGGTTAATATGTCAATTAAAAGTATTATCAAGGAAAAAGCAGAAGCGGTAGAAATTTCAGTTTCTGATGATTTAATCGGGAAACTAGAAATTTATGCAAAAGAATTGAAGGAATGGAACGAAAAAATAAACCTTACGGCTATTAAAGATGACGAGGGTATTGCAGTTAAGCATTTTATTGATAGCTTAATGCTCTTAAAGTATATCAGTATTCCTGAAAATTCTAAAATAATTGATGTCGGCACTGGTGCGGGCTTTCCAGGACTTGTAATTGCTGCAGCAAGAAGTGATTTAAAAGTTACGCTTCTCGATTCAACTGGCAAAAAGCTTAAGGTTGTAGCTGATATTGCTGAAAAAATGGGGCTTACTAATTACGAGATTCTTAATATGAGAGCTGAAGAAGCAGGTCAGAAAAAAGAGTACAGAGAGCAATATGATTTTGCTACTGCAAGAGCAGTTGCAGAATTAAGGGTGCTTTCGGAATATTGTTTGCCATTTGTAAAGAAAAACGGTTTCTTTATCTCAATGAAAGGTGCTCTTGCTGATAAAGAAATTGAAAATTCAACCAACGCTTTAAAGACTCTTTCAGGTGAAATAATTGAAAAACACAGCTTTAATTTGTGTGATGCAGGTGAGAGAAACATAATTAAGATTAAAAAGATTTCGCAAATTCCGACAAAATATCCACGAGTTTCTGCACAAATAGCGAAAAAACCCCTTTAAATTTAATAAAAATAAGCATTTTCTGTCGATTTACCCCGACCGAAAATGCTTTATTTTTATGGGTTTGTGTGATATAGTGTAGTCACAACAAAGAGATACGAGATGTGGAGAACAAAAGAATATTAAAAGGAATGTTAAAAATGTTAAAAACATCTACAAAGGGAAAAGCCAATTGTCAGATTCAGCTTATTCCACACGAAAATATTTTACCTAATCCACATCAACCGAGAGTTCGTTTTGACTACATAGAGCTTGAAAATCTGGCTTCATCAATAAGAGCAAATGGAATTTTACAACCTATAAATGTAAGACCTTTAGATAATGGCGATTTTGAACTCATTTCGGGAGAAAGAAGACTCAGAGCCGCCAGGATAATTGGAATTACAAAAATCCCCTGTATTGTTATGAATGTTTCGGACGAGCAATCGGCACTCTTTGCAATAATAGAGAATGTTCAAAGGCAGAACTTAGATTTCTTTGAAGAAGCAATCGCTATAGAAAGGCTTATGACAGAACACGCACTTTCTCAAGATGAAATAGGCAGAAAATTGGGTAAGGCACAATCAACTCTCTCAAATAAGCTAAGACTTTTAAGATTACCTGAAGAAATGCGTGACAAAATAATTATTTCAGGTCTCAGCGAGCGTCATGCAAGAGCGTTGCTTATGTTGCCGGACAATTCTGCACGAAACAGAGCTTTAGATATTATTATAGAAAGACATCTTAATGTAAGCGAATCAGAAAGACTTATAAATGATATTTTAAGGCGAAGAAAAGGACCTAAAAAGCCACCAATTAAGGTTTTTAAGGATATGAGAATTTTTATAAATACATTAAATCACGCGGTTGATAGTATTAGAAAAGCAGGTATAGAGGCTGATACTGCAAAAAGCGAAACAGACGAATATTTTGAGTATGTAGTAAGAATTTCTAAACCATGTGATAGAACAGTTACTACCGAGATAGTAGATATTTAATTGATATAATCTCTGCATAGCAGAGTTTATATAGGGCGAATATTCGCCCAAGCCATATCTTTCTCTTTCACACCCCACATCCACAGCGAAGCACCACTCTCTTTTGGGAGTGGTGCTTTGCCTTTTATTTTAGAGTGAGTGTATTCAAACCAAAACAAAAAAACGACAAATCCCATAAAATTACGAGATTTATCGTCTTGTATTTTATTTACCCACGCAGAAGTTTTTAAATACTTCATTTACAACAGTTTCTGTTGCTTTTTCACCTGTTAAAACAGAAAGCTCTTCAATAGCACAGTCAACTGAAACATTTATAGCGTCTGTTGTAATTCCAATTTCTAAGCCGTTTAATGCTTCTCTTAAATTTTCAACTGCCTTTAAAACACAAACGCGTTGTCTTTCAGTAGTTAAAAGCGGAGCAGATGGATTAAAGTCATCGGTGCCTACTACGCGTTCTACAGTTTGTTTTAATTTATCAATTCCGTCATTTTCTTTAGCCGAGATTTCTACTATGTTTTCTGCATAATCTTTTATTTCATCAACAGAAAATGCTCTGGGGAGATCACTCTTATTAACAATAACAATGCTACGTTTATCTTTGCAAAGTGTTAAAAGTTCCTTGTCATCAGGGGAAATTTCTTCGCCACCATCAAGCACCATAAATACAAGACCAGCACGCTCAAAGCGTTCTTTTGCTCTTTCTACACCGATTTTTTCAATTTCGTCATCGGTTTCTGTACGGATACCAGCAGTGTCCGCAAGTCTTAAGGTGATATTACCTAGTCTTACAGTCTCTTCTAAAACATCACGAGTAGTACCAGCAACTGATGTAACAATTGCTCGGTTTCTGCCAGTAAGTGCATTTAAAAGTGTAGATTTACCAACATTTGGTCTACCGACAATAGCAGTGTCAATACCCTCTAAAATTGCCTGACCAGCATCAAAGCCAGAAAGCAATTTTTCAAGTCTTCTTAAAACATCTGAAAATGAAGAAATCATTTCGTCATTACTTATTTCAGGAATTTCTTCATCGGGGTAATCTACCCACGCAGCCAGAAACGCTGCAGTTTTTGCAAGTGTGTCACGACATTCGGTAATCTCTCTGTTTAAATTACCATCCAAGGCGTTGAGTGTTGCAGCACGAGCATCCTCACCCGTTGCAGAAATAAGTGACATAACGGCTTCTGCTTCAGATAAATCCATTTTACCATTTAAAAAAGCCCTTTTTGTATATTCACCTGGTTCGGCTGGAACAGCACCTGCATTAAATGTTGCTCTTAAAACTCTTGAAAGTATATAAAGTCCGCCGTGACAACTGAATTCTACAACATCTTCACCAGTGTAGCTTTTTGGTGCTCTGAAAAGAAGCGCAACAGCCTCGTCAATGACATCATCGCCATCATAAATGTGACCGAAAAGAGCGGTGTAACCTTTTTTTTCTTCTAATTTCTTACCCGAAACACCTTTAAAGACCTTGTCTGCAATTTTAATTGCATCTTCACCGGAAAGTCGGACAATTCCGACACCGGCAGCAGTCTGAGGTGTTACTATAGCTGATATTGTTGACAAATTCACATCTCCAATATATTAAATTTTTTGTGATAACTTTATTCTTTAAATACATAGTTTTGTGTTGCGTAGTATCTAAATTCTGAATCATAGTTGTAATAAATACCAACACCTATATAATTAAATTTAGGAGTTAACATTATTTTTCTATGTCCTTCAGAATTATACCAGGCATGGTTAATATCATAAATAAGATTATAACCTGCGCAAATATTTTCGCCGCAAATAGTCCACTCAATCCCTGCAGAAGTTAATCTTTCACCAAATTTTACGTCTTCAGGTGAACAATGTGAGAAGTAATTTCTTTTAGCCATATCTTGGCTATGAGCACGCGAAACCATTGATATATTTTCACGATATTCTATATAACCAATATTATTAATAGCTCGGCAAGAATTTGTGTTATGAAAAACAAGTTTTTCATAAGTTGAAACAGTACCTTCTTGATTAAAGTTGTTAGCTAGTGTGTATCTCTTAGTGAATAATAATGCATAAACATCGTTAGTTCCTAATTTATCAACAAAAAATTTCGTTCTGTATTTTTCATCACTAATTGTAGGTAAACCATTAAAATCATCAGATTTTATACTATTATTGTTTACATAAAATATAGCACTTAAATCTAAAGTGTACACTGAAACTACACCCTCAGACTTTGTTAATGTAACTATAGTTAATTTTTTATAATCATCACAATAAATATAATAAAATATAGTTTCATCTGATAATTCACTCACCAAAACCTCTGTTGCGTATCCAAAATTAGATTCTAAAGTTTTAGCATCAGAATCGAAATCGATTCGCTTATTGTTAATAATAACATAAGGAGACTCAAAAAGTTGTTCGCCACAACGACTACAATAACCATCAACATCATCATGACCTAATGCATTTTGTGTTGTAAAAGTAAAACAGTCTTTACAATAACCTTTTTCTGTGCATGTTGCAGGTACGACATTAACACAACCTGAAATAGGGAGCTTTTTTGTAGTAGTTGTATTATCTGTAATACAATAACTACTTGCCTCACCTTGCTTGATGCAAGTAGGTGGAATAGTAATTTCCCACTCTGTATATGTTTTTGGACTAGGGTCTTGAATTCGAGCAGCCTTACGCAAAATGATTCGCGCATCGTCTGTTGTGATTAAACCATCTCTGTTCACATCAGCTTGTTCATTATTTAACTCGATAATACCAGTTGCAGCTCTTAAAACCGTTCTAGCATCATCAGTATCAACAATAGAATTGCCGTTAACATCACCAGAGATAATAATGGTTTTTTTAATGTTGTTATCAGCAGCAAAAACAGACATAGTTGATGTCATTAAAATTACTGCAAATAAAATTATTGATAATAATTTTTTCATTTTATTCACCAGTTTTTATTTGTTACCTGTACTACCAAATCCACCCGTGCCACGCTCAGTTTCGTCCAATTCTTCTACCTCTTCTATTTCAGGAAGACAAACAGGCATAATAACCATTTGTGCAATTCGTTCGTTTGGTTCAATGGTGTATTCTTTATTAATTTGATTGATAACACCAACTTTAATTTCTCCTCGGTAGTCACTATCAATAACACCTACGGAATTTAAAAGACCTATTCCGTGTTTAATTGAAAGACCACTTCTCGGAAAAATAAATGCCGCTTCGTTTGCGCTTTCAAGCGCTATAGCAATTCCTGTAGGAATGAGAGCTGTTTCGCCTTGCTTTAATGTAATTGGCTTATCTAAAACAGCATAAAGGTCCATACCAGCACTACCAGAGGTAGCTCTTTCTGGAATAACTGCTTTTTCATTTAATTTTTTAATTTTTAATGTACTCATATTTATCACCATAAAGCAGGGTTTTCTTTATTTTCTTCTATTTTACTGCCTTGCAATCTTTCAAGCTCTCTTTTATAAAAATCAGCTTCTTTTTTAGCAGCTGCAACATCCTTGAGGCTTTCTTTGAGTTGAGCTCTTATTGTGTCAGAAGAAGAGTCGCTCTTTTTAAATGAATCAGCATAATCAAGTGCAGTAATAATTGCTGCTTGTGTAGTTGAAATATTGCTGTTTTTTAAAAGTGCATCAATTTTTAAATCAACCTCTTTTGCAAGTGCAGACATATACTCCGGAGTGTCATCAGAAACAACACTATAAGTAGCACCGGCAATTTTAATCTTATGTGTGGTTTTTTCCATGATAAAACCTCCTAACTTCTGACTTATTATACAATGTTTTCTAAATATATTCAACTGAAAAAATATTAAAATTAAAAAACACGACATAATTTATTAGTTGATATTTTTTCCTATTATTGTTATAATCTAATAAATAAAAATTTATGGGAGTAAAAAAATGGATTTTAACCAGAATAACAATCAGTTTGGTGGTAACAACCAACCAATATCTCCTCAACAGAATAATATGGGCTACAACCCTCAGTTTAATGGTGGTCAATTTAGTGCTAATCCTTATTATAATGCAACACCAGGTGTTAATAATCAGTATCAGCAATATAATCAACCACAACAAATGGGGCAAATGTACTCATATAATTATCAGAACAATCAGCAAAATCATTTTGTAAATCAACAGAGATTTTTAATTCTTCGTGAGCAGAAGAAGGAAATCAAGAAGTTTTCTACAATATTTGCTATTGCTATGTTGGGCTTTTTAGTAGCAAGTCTTTTAGTAAGTAGTGCACTTGAGATTGCAGGGCTTACTGATTTATATTATAACAACGGTGCTTTTTCTTCGGCTATTGGTATTTTTTATTCAGTTGTTGCTGTGGGATTGCCATTCTTTATTGCAAAGAAAAAAATTGGTAATCATGAGAGCTTGCCAACCATCTCGTATTCTGCACCCAAGGCGAATTTTAAAACCGTATGCATAATATTCCTTTCAATTTTTGGTTGCATTGCTTCAATGTATATAACTGGATATATTCAAGTTTTTTTTGAGATGTTTGGTGTTACATTTTCAGCGGGAGATGAGCCAAAGATAAATAGTGTTATTGATATAATTGCATTATTTATTGGTACAGCGGTTATTCCGCCACTTATTGAAGAATTTGCAATGAGAAATGTTGTAATGCAACCCTTGAGAAAATATGGAAATTTATTTGCTATTATTATTTCTGCGTTTGCGTTTGGTATTTTTCATGGTACACCTACACAAATTCCATTTGCATTCCTTTGCGGTTTATTTTTGGGCTATGCAGTAATTGCTACTGACAGTATCTGGACGGGTGTTATTATTCATGCAGTTGTTAATGGTGTTTCATGTGTTTATTATGCAGTTCGGTTCTTTACAGATGAAGAAACAGCAGATTTGGCTTATGGTATAGTTTGCCTTGCTATAGGTGCTATAGGATTTATTTCTTTAATTATATATGCTAACAGATACAAAGACGAATTTAAACGTATTATTTCTAAGAATGGTTTAGAGGAATATACTTTAAAACAGAAGGTATCAAAATTTATTTGTACTCCCGCTATGATTATTGCAATAATTGTATTTTTGATTCAGGCTTTTTCTATGATTTCATTTGGTTCGGGAGTTACAGTGTAATGACTCATGAGGATTTTATGAGAAAAGCGTTACTTCTTGCAGAGGAAGCTGAAAAAGAGGGCGAAGTGCCTGTTGGTGCGGTTGTTGTTTGTGATGGCAAAATTGTGGGAACAGGCAGAAATAGACGCGAAACAGAAAAAAATGCTCTCTGTCACGCAGAAATTGAGGCAATAAATAATGCGTGTAAAAATTTAGGAGGATGGCGGCTTTTTAAGTGCGATCTGTATGTTACTTTGGAGCCGTGCCCTATGTGTGCGGGTGCTATTATTAATTCGAGAATTAAAAAAATTTATTTCGGTGCCAGTGATTATAAAAATGGTTCTTGTGGTTCAGTTATAAATTTATTTGAATTAGATTTTAACCACAAACCTCTTTTTGAAAAAGGTATTTTAGAAGCTGAGTGTAGCGAAATATTAACAAGATTTTTTAAAAATTTAAGAGAGAAAAAGGCAGGTAATTAAAATGGAAAAAATTGCAAGCTTTACTGTTGACCACAATAAATTAAACAGAGGAATGTATATTTCTCGTGTGGATGGCGAAGTCGTTACATACGATATAAGAACAAGAAAACCAAATGTAGAAGAGGTTATGGAAAATGGTGCCATTCACACGTTAGAGCATCTTTTTGCAACCTTTGTAAGAAACAGTAAATTTAAAGACAACATTATTTATTTTGGCCCAATGGGTTGTAGAACTGGTTTTTATTTTCTCACAACAAAAATGAATCACGAAGATGCGTTACAGCTTACAAAAGATGCTTTGGAATTTGTTGGAAATTATGAAGGTGAAATTCCAGGGGTCAGCGCTATTGAATGTGGTAACTATCGTGACCACGATTTAGAAGGTGCCAAAAAAGAGGGTAAAGACCAATATGAAGTTCTTAAGAACTGGACTGTAGAAAAATTGATTTACGAAAATAATTATTAATATATAAACCCCGTGATTTTATGGAAAATCACGAGGTTTTTGTTTGTATTCAGTTTTTTAAAATTATTTGAATTTTACTGCTGTGCCGTAAGCAATAACTTCAGCTGCATTTTGCATTACTGCAGCAGAAGCATAACGGATATTAACAACAGCGTCTGCACCTAGTTTTTCAGCATCTTCGACCATTCTTTTTGTTGCAATGGCTCTTGCTTCATTCATCATATCATTATAGGCTTTTAATTCGCCACCAACAATTGTTTTTAAGCCTTGTGTTATGTCTTTTACAACGTTTTTACTTCTTATTGTGCTACCGCGCACTAAACCTAACATTTCTAATTCTTTACCGGTGATGTAATCAGTATTTACTAATATCATCTTCTTCGCCACTCCTTATTTCTTTAATTCTCTGAATACAAACATATAACATTCCTACTGAAAGAGTAACAGGAATAATTCCGAAAAGTATTAAAATAACAATGCTTTCAGAAAAAGCAGAACATAAAACACAGAAATAAAAAATGTAGTATGCTATTACGAAAATTGTTATTAAAATTGGTGCAATTATTTTCTTTTTGTTATTCATTACTGTCACCTACTAATTTATAAAGTGTTTGATTAAATTGGTATTTTTCTTGTAATTCTGCAATATGTTTTCTGTTTTTGTCACTGACATTTTTAGTCTTTTTTGCTCTTAGCATAATATTTTTTGGTGAATGAGAAAAGTCAACGAATTCGAGAACATCAACATTGTATCCCATATCCTCTAAAACAGAGGCTCTTATTGAGTCAGTTAAAAGGGCAGACATTCTCTCTTTAATAAGTCCGTGCTTTAAAAGAATGTCAAAATCCCCACCTTTT
Organism: Acutalibacteraceae bacterium; assembly: GCA_045613085.1. Classification (GTDB taxonomy): domain Bacteria; phylum Bacillota; class Clostridia; order Oscillospirales; family Acutalibacteraceae; genus DTU089. The sequence goes on from JAZLAG010000024.1 coordinate 61,369, forward strand.
TTAATGGTTTTATTAACTTCATGCTGACAACACGGTACTGAAAAAATAAACTTTACATTTTTCTTTATAGCATAGTGAAGAGCAAAATCGGTTGCAGTATCACAAGCGTGGAGAGAAATTACCATATCAATATGCTCATCATAAAGCACATCTTTTGTAACATCGCTGACAACAAATTTTAAATTGTGATAACCATATTTTTCTGCTACTTTGTTGCAGTTTTCAACAACATCTTTTTTAAGGTCATAGCCGATAATTTTTACATTTTTCTTTTTTACTTCTGCGAAATAATAATAGATAATAAATGTCAAATAACTTTTTCCACAACCAAAATCAAGAATGGTTATATTTTCATTTGTGTAGTTAGTAAAAGCATCGTTTACTATCTCAATAAAACGGTTGATTTGCTTGAATTTATCGTACTTTGATTTTACAATTTTAAAATCAGGTGTAAATATGCCTAAATCGACCAAAGCAGGTATATTTTCACCCTCGTTGAAAATGTATTCTTTTTTTCGGTTGTTTTCGGCATTTTGGGCTTTTGGATTCAAGTTATTTTTGCTTTTACTTCTTTTGATTTTTCCATTTTTAGAAACAGCAAAAGTAACAGTAACACCACTCTTAAAAACACAGATTTGAGCGTATTTTTGAAAAATATTTTCTAAAAATGCCGAAAGCTCTGGTTCGGTAATATTCAAGTGAAACACCTGATTATTTTTAAAACGCTCTGCCTGAAAACAAGGCTTTTTCTTTATAATAACTGGTCTTATTGTAATTTTATTGAACTCTTCATCTTTTGAAAAGGGTGAGCTTATTGAGATTTTTATAATCTCTTCTCGCTCATTTAAAATTAAATCTCTAATCTGTTCCATTTTTTACCTCAAATGCAATAAAAATCTGTATCCCACGCAGGAATATATGGGTGATGACACATATAAATTTTATAGTTTTCGTTTAATTCATTTAATAAAATGGGAATTTCAAAAATATCACTATTCTTGTGATAAGTGGCAATTTTGATTTTGGGTTTATATTCACTTATTAAATTTTTTCCGCCATTTATTATATCGATTTCTGCACCTTCGGCATCAATTTTTATGTAGGTTGGCACAAATTTTTCTGCTAATTTATCGAGTGTAAAAGAGGGGATTTCCACACCACTACCAATAGTAGATTGTCTGCCAGCAGCGTTCGAAAATTCTACTGTTCCGTCAATTGCTGAAACAGCACCGTTTATTGCTTCAAAATTCTTTAAAGCTTTGCAGTTTTCAACTAATTTTTTATATGTTTTTGAGTCGGGTTCAACAGCTAAAATGTTACCATATTTTCCGTCTGTAAAACTTAAGAATTGCTCTACTGTATCGCCACGATAAGCCCCAATATCAATGAAATTTTCATTTTCGCTTAATTTTAAATAATTATGAAAAGCAAAGGAAATATTGCTTTCCATTTTAAAGAGATACTCAGGTTTACCACTGAACTCAAAATTCACGTAATTTTTAAATACTTCTTTTGATTTTTCATCTGCTAAAAGTGAATATGCTTTATTAAGCTTTTCTTCGTTTTCTTCTAAAAATTTTCTGTCAAAAATCTCGTTGCCGATAACTGGCACACACGGAACTAAAACTGTTTGTTTCTTTGCAAGTTCTTTAATATTTTCAATAACTTCAGGTCGTGATGAGCCAAAGGTAACAACAATAGTAAATTTCTCATACTTTTCAAAAAAATAACTTATCGGCATAACACGAAAATCGTGAAAATATCTTTCTCTTACAAAACCATCACTTGCGGTAACGCCAGTGACTTCAATATTAAGCTCTTTAAATACTTCAAAAACCTTGTCAGCACCATTACCCGTGCCGTACATAATTATGGGGTCTTTTGTGTCTTTCAAAGCTTCCCATACACTTTTGTTTTCAACGTCGAATTGTAGCATTTTTAATTCCTTTTCAGCCTTTTGCCAGATTGATTTGATTTATTTTAACATATTATGACTCTCAGAGCAACTTTTTCGACAAATTATATTGACTTTTTAATTAAATATATATATATTTAATTATGCATTCTATTAAAATGTTGGACTGCGGGAAGGGGTTGCATAATTGGCAAACAACGAGATTATTAAGCTTAAAAATATTTCAATCAGCTTTGACGAAGAACAAATTATTGATAATATGAACTTGTACATCCGAGATAAAGAATTCATTACATTTCTCGGACCATCAGGTTGCGGTAAAACAACCACACTCAGAATTATTGCAGGCTTTTTGCAGCCAGATTCGGGTGAGGTTATTTTTGACGGAAAAGTTATAAACGACGTTCCGCCACATAAAAGACAGCTTAACACTATTTTTCAGCGTTACGCCCTTTTTCCGCACCTTAACGTATATGAAAATATTGCTTTTGGTTTAAGACTTCAGAAAAAAAGCGAAAAGGAAATTAAAGAAACAGTTACTGAGATGCTTTCTTTAGTTAACTTAAAGGGTTTTGAAAGAAGAAATATTTCTTCTCTTTCTGGTGGTCAGCAGCAGCGTGTTGCTATTGCACGTGCTCTTGCCGTAAAGCCTAAAATTTTACTTCTTGATGAGCCACTCGGTGCTCTCGACTTAAAACTTCGTAAAGATATGCAGGTTGAACTTAAAAATATACAGAGACGCCTTGGCATAACATTCATTTATGTTACTCACGACCAGGAAGAAGCTCTTTCTATGTCTGACACTATTGTTGTTATGAATGGCGGTAAAATCCAGCAAATCGGCACACCGCTTGATATTTACAACGAGCCTAAAAATGCATTCGTTGCAGATTTCATTGGTGAAAGTAACATTATTGAAGGTGTTATGAGAGCTGACTTCTGGGTTGAAATGGCAGGTAATAAATTCAAATGTCTTGATAAGGGCTTTGGCGTTGATGAAGAAGTTGATGTTGTTGTAAGACCAGAAGATGTTGATATTGTTAAAGCAGAAGATGGTATGATTTCTGGTAAAGTAACATCTATTACATTCAAAGGTGTTCACTACGAAATCATTGTTGAAATCAAAGGCTTTAAGTGGATGATTCAATCTACTGATTATCAGGAGGTTGGCTCTACAATTGGTCTTGTTATTGAGCCAGATGCTATTCACATTATGAAAAAATCTGAGTATTCAGGTCTTTATGGCGACTACAGTTCATTCTCAGAAGAGTTTGACGAACTTTCAGACGCTACTGTTTACGAGGATGACGAAGAATAATAAGTGGGGGTGTTCCTATGGGTAAAAAATCGACCCTTTTATCCCGTATAATAGGCGCACCTTATATCCTTTGGGCAGTTCTTTTTATAATTGTTCCAATCGGTATGGTTGCTTATTATGCATTTACAGATACAACGGGTGCTTTCACATTAGGTAATATGTTAGAAATCGGGAAATATACTGACACGTTTATCCTTTCAATCTGGTTAGGACTTTTAGCAACAGTTATTTCTCTTGTTATCGCATACCCTTTGGCATACATAATTGCAAATTCAGGCGAAAATCGTCAGAAAATTATGATGATGCTTATAATGCTTCCTATGTGGATGAACTTTCTTTTAAGAACATATTCGTGGATGACTATTTTAGAAGATAATGGTTTTTTAACTACAACCTTAAATTCAGTTATAGAATCAATTTGTAACGGAATAGGTAAAGAATTTGAGCCAATTCACCTTATTAACACTCGTGGTGCGGTTGTTTTAGGTATGGTTTATAACTTCTTGCCATATATGATTTTACCAATTTACACAGTAATTTTAAAAATGGACCGTTCTTTAATAGAGGCTTCACAGGACCTTGGTTGTAATAAATTTCAGGTGTTTAAAAATATAACAGTTCCGTTAAGTCTCCCAGGAGTTGTTTCTGGCTTTACTATGGTTTTTGTGCCATCTGTAAGCACATTCTACATTTCACAAAAATTAGGTGGTACTGGTACAACTCTTATAGGTGACATTATTGAAACACAATTCCAAACTGCAAACAATTTCCACTTAGGTGCATCTCTTTCATTTGTGCTTATGATTTTAATTTTCATTTGCCTTGCGGTTATGAATAAGTTTTCAGATGATGATGGGGAGGTTATTATATGAAGAAAAAATCTCTCTTTTCAAAAATCTACCCTGTTCTTGTTTTTGGTTTTCTTTATGCACCGATTGCAGTTCTCATTCTTTTCAGCTTCAACTCAGGTAAAAGTACAGCTGTTTTTGAAGGTTTTTCACTTCGTTGGTATGAAGAGGTTTTCAGAGATACAGCAACACTCGAGGCATTTAAAAACACAGTAATTGTTGCAGTTGTTTCAGCACTTGTTTCAACCGTTATGGGTACTGCGGCAGCTATTGCAATTAACAATTACAAGTTGAAATGGTTCAAGCAAAGTGTCCTCACAACAACAAATATCCCTATGATGAACCCTGATATCGTAACGGGTATTTCTATGATGCTTTTGTTCGTTTTTATAAGTGCACTTTTTGGCAAAACCGGTACATTGGGATTTGTAACCCTTACAATTGCTCACGTTACTTTTGAACTTCCTTACGTTATATTAAACGTTTTACCTAAGCTCCGTCAGACAGATATACACCTTTCTGAAGCAGCTCAGGATTTAGGTTGCACACCTATTCAGTCGTTTTTTAAAGTAGTGTTGCCACAGATTATGCCTGGTATCATTTCAGGTCTTATGATGGCTTTTACACTTTCAGTTGACGATTTTATTATAAGTTACTTTGTCAGCGGTACAACATCGCAGACACTTCCAATAAGAATTTTCTCAATGACTAAAAAGCGTGTTACCCCTGATATGTATGCGCTTTCAACCCTTATTTTCCTTGCTATTCTTGTTTTACTTGTAGTTTCCAACATTATTACTGCAAGAAGCGAAGGCAAGAAAAAAAGTAAAAAAGGGGGTGCTTAAAATGAAGAAGTTTTTAGCAGTTCTTTTTGTTACAGCAATTCTTTTAAGCACACTCGTACCCGTTTGTTTTGCTACAGAAAACGAAAAAGATTATTCGCACTTAAGAGGAACCTCAATTAACGTTTATAACTGGGGCGAATATATTTCTGATGGCTCAGAAGGGTCTCTTGACGTAAACAAAGAGTTTACAAAAAGATATGGAATAAAAGTTAATTACACCACCTTTGAAAGTAATGAAAATATGTATAACAAGCTTCAGAGTGGTGGCGCTAACTACGATATTGTTATTCCATCTGACTATATGATAGCAAAGCTTATTGAAGAAGATATGTTAGTAGAGCTTGATTATTCAAACATCCCTAACTACAAATATATTCTTCCGAAATATAAAAATCTTTTTTTCGACCCGGAAAATAAGTATACTGTTCCTTATACCGTTGGTATGGTTGGTTTAATATACAACACTACTATGGTAGATGATGAGGTTGATAGTTGGTCAATTTTGTGGGACGAAAAATACAAGGGCGAAATTTTAATGTTCAATAACCCACGCGATGCTTTTGGTATTGCACAATTCCTTTTAGGTCAGAGTATAAATACTCACGACGTTAAAGATTGGGATAAGGCAATTGAGCTTTTAAAGAAACAAAGACCACTTGTTGCTTCTTACGTTATGGACGAAGTTTATAACAAAATGGAAGGTGGCGAAGCAGCGTTTGCTCCTTACTATGCAGGTGATTATCTTACAATGGCAGATGTAAACCCTGACTTGGCTTTCGTTTACCCAAAAGAAGGTGTTAACTACTTTGTAGATGCTATGTGTATTCCAAAAACTGCCGAAAATAAAGAAGCAGCAGAGCTTTATATTAACTTTATGTTAGAAGAAGATATTGCTGTTGCAAATGCAAACTGGATTTGTTACGCATCACCTCACGCACTTGTTTTAGAGTCTGACGATTACGATTTAAAGGGGGAGCCTGTTCTTTACCCTGAAGAATCAGAAATGCCAAAAACTGAAAGCTTTGAGAATCTCAGCTATGATATTCAAAATTATATGTCACAGCTCTGGAGTGAATTAAAGGTTGAGGGTAATACTAATATAGATGCTTATATTGGTCTTTCGGTAACCGTTGTATTAGTAGTTGTATTTGCGGTATTTAAATTCGTACAGAAGAAAAAACGAGAAAAATACTATGACTGATTTGCTTCGCAAAAATGCAGAATGTAGAATGCAAAATGTAGAATTGTGGGACCTGCGGTCAGCATTATAATTTAATAAGAAAGATTATCCTATCATTTAAAGTTGGTTTTAATATCAGCAGAATGATAGGATATTTTAAAGGGTGATTTTATGAGAAAAAATTTCGGAAAAGACAACACAGTTTACCCAATGCCAGTGTTCATTGTTGCAGCTTACGATAAAGATGGCACTGCCAACTGTATGAACGCTGCCTGGGGCGGTATTTATGACACAAATCAGGTTATGGTATGTATTTCGGAAGGTCATAAAACCACAAAAAATATTTTAGAATCAAAGGCTTTTACAGTTAATATTGCAGATGCTCGTCACGTTACAGAAGCAGACTATGTTGGAATTGCTTCTGGTAATAAAGAACCAGACAAAATGGCAAAAGCTGGCTTTTCTACTACAAAATCTGAATTCGTTAATGCACCGATTATCAATGAATTGCCAATGTCAGTTGAATGTAATTTGTTAAAGTTCAATGAAGATGGAATTTGTATTGGCGAAATTGTAAACGTTTCAGCAGATGAGAGCGTTTTGGGTGAGGATGGTAAAATTGACCCATCAAAAGTAGAGGCAATTACATTTGACCCAGTTCATAACACTTATATTAAACTCGGTGAAAAGGTTGGCAACGCTTTTTCAGATGGTAAAAAGATTAAATGATTAAAAAATTAGGTTTAACAAATAATCAATTAAAAATAATTGCAATGCTCGCTATGCTCTTTGACCATATTGGCAAGGTGCTTTTACCACAATACTCGATTTTACAAATAATTGGTAGATTAGCCTTTCCAATTTTTGCATTTATGATTGCAGAAGGGAGCTATTACACAAGAAACAAAATAAGATATTTTTTGTCGGTTTTTCTTTTAGGTGCAGGTTGTCAGGCTGTTTATATAATCTGGGAAAAATCGTTTTATATGAATATTTTATTAACCTTTTCGCTATCAATAATTCTTATTTTTAGTTTAGAAAATTATAAAAAAACTAAAGAAAAACGCAACAGGATACTTATGCTTTTTACTGTTAGTACAGTTCTTTTAATAGCAGTAATGCTTCCCGTCATTCTGATAGACCAAGGGTTCATAATAGATTATGGCGTTTGTGGTGTGCTTTTACCCGTTGCAATATTTTACGCTCCAGATAAATTACGTAAGCTTATTTACACAGCGGGTATTTTAATTCTTTTAACGCTTGATTTAGGTGGCGGAATTCAATGGTGGTCACTTCTTTCAATACCTTTTTTAGCACTTTACAACCAAAAACGCGGCAAATATAACATAAAACCGTTGTTTTATATATTTTACCCTGCACATCTGGTTGTGATATATTTGATTTCAGTTTTATGGAGATGATTTTATGAAAAAGTTAATTTTACTTTTAATTATTTCGGTTGTAGCTTTGACTCTCTTTACCTCATGCTCTGATAATACAGGAGAGCATAAAGAACCGCCGACAGAGAAAACAACTGTACCTGAAACAGTAAAAATAGTTACTATAACATCAAGAAATAACAATAAATCTCTTGATATTACATACGACACAGAAAAAGTAAATATAAAAGAGTCATATTCAAGTGAAGCCACTTTTATAATCAATGAAACAGATAAAGAATACTCTAATAAATCTTTTGGTGTAACTTTTGTTTCTGCGACGACTGCGCAAGATGACTACAATGCCTCTTTAGGTGATGCAAGTAGTGTTATAGTATTTTCAGCATTAGAAAAGTGTACTATTGGTGACGGCAAATTAGTTTATTGCTACGATGAAAACTGGTATGGTGAATTTAAAACAAGATATTACCTATATGAAATAAATGGTGATATAATTAAAGTAATTGTTAAAGAGCAAATAAGCGATGAACAAATTAAATATTATTTGAATTTGTTAGAATTTTAAAATTTTTAAAAAAGACTCAGAAGAGAAATCTGAGTCTTTTGTTGTATACACAACAGTTAGATTTATATCTCTCCAAAAATATAAAAATTTGTTTAATAAATTCACAGTTACGAAACAATTTCCCCTTGTAATAAAGGGGATTTTCTGTTATAATTTTCGTGTGTGTGACTTTATGTGGGACTGTTGAAAATCTCTTTTAAATCAACGCTCCAAGTGAGTATCTACTCATTTTACAAGTCCACCGGATTGGAGAAAAATATGAGCATAATCCACTATGAAACAAGGCATGTTAATAACTTCAAAGAACTCCTTGAATCAAGTGCTCGTCTCTTCCCTGCTCGTCCTGCTTTCAAAATTCGTGAAAAAGACGGCAGCATCTCTGAGATGAAGTATCCAAAGCTTTTAAATGTTGTAAATGCTTTAGGTACAGCACTTTGTTCTTTAGGACTCAAAGCTAAGCATATTGCTATTATGGGTAAAAACTCTCATAAATGGTGTATATCTTACTTTGGTATCACAAATGGTACAGGCGTTGTAGTTCCTATTGATAAGGAGCTTATGGCAGAGGATGTTTTAAACATTCTTACTGTATCAGAAGCAAAAGCTATGTTTGTTGATGACAAATCATACGAAAAGCTTCAAGAAATCAAAGACCGTCTTCCACAAGACTTTACTTTCATAGGCCTTGATGAAATCGAGGGACTCAAGAATATTGACGAACTCATAAAGCTTGGTGAAGAACTTTTAGAGAAAGGGGACAGAACTTTCATAGATGCGGAAGTTGATGGTAATGCGATGAGTTCGCTTCTTTTCACTTCTGGCACAACTGGTATGGCGAAAGGTGTAATGCTTTCACAAAAGAACATTATTGAAGATATCAGAGCAATTAAAAAGCTTGTTAAAATTACTCCTGACGACACAATTCTTTCTGTTCTTCCACTTCACCATACATACGAAAACTCACTCTGCTTTGTGCAGTTGATGTATACAGGTGGTTGCTACTGCTTCTGTGAGGGTCTTCGTTATATCACTCGTGATATGCAGGACTATCAGCCTACAATTTTCGTTACTGTTCCTTTAATGCTTGAAAAAATGCACGCAAAAATTCTCAAAAAGGTTCACGAGAAAAAAGTTGGTAAATTTGCTCTTACTCTTGGTAAACTCGTGCAAGATGGTTTCGTTGCAAATGTTATGGAAAAAATCTTTGCTGAGGTTAAAAAGAACTTCGGTGGTAAGTTAAGACTTATTATTGTCGGTGCTGCGGCACTTAATCCAGAAGTTGCAAAAGACTTCAAAACATTCGGTATTCCTGTTTACATTGGTTATGGTCTTACAGAATGTTCACCACTTGTTATTGGTAACAATGACCACATTTCACTTCCAGACTCAGTTGGTATTGCTCTCCCTGGTGTTGAAGCAAAAATACATGACCCTGATGACAACGGAGTTGGTGAAATCTGGGTTAAAGGCCCAATGGTTATGTTAGGATATTATAAAGATGAGGCTGCTACAAAAGCAGTTTTCACAGAAGATGGTTGGTTCAAAACTGGCGATATGGGTACAGTTGATGAGCAAGGCTGTTACAGAATTGTTGGTAGATGCAAAAACGTTATCGTTACTAAAAATGGTAAAAATATTTATCCTGAAGAGGTTGAATATCATCTTAACAATCACCCATTCGTTTCTGAATGTATCGTATTTGGTGCAGATTGTGACGAAGCAGAAGAAGGCACACAGGTTGTTGCTAAAATCTTCCCAGATATTCAGGCAATCACTGCAAAATTAAAAGATAAGCAAGCGCCAAGTAAAGAAGAACTTCAGACAATCATTGGTGACGTTATTAAAGAAGTTAACAAAAAACTTCCTAAATACAAAAACATCCGTGATTTCGACATCCGTGACATTGAATTTGTTAAAACAACAACTGCAAAAATCAAGCGTCAGGCAAATCTCGAAGAAGAAAAAACAGAAACTACGGAAACAGTAGAAACAACTCAAGAATAATTTTTAATTGAAAGGTCCGAAGAAGAATGAAAAAAGCAATTTTTAGTAATGTAAAAAGAAAAATTTCTTTGTTGCTTATTATGGCGGTTTTCACTTCTTCGGGCATTTTTTCGTCTTGTGCTCCAGCGGGAAATATAGCATCTTCTGCGTTAAAAATTAATGGTAAAGAAATTTCTAATGATGTTTTCACTTATTTTATAGATGTAGCTATGAATGAATTGGATGTAAATGCAGATGAAAATTCAATTTTAACAAAAGCAATTAAATTGACTGAAACATATTATAAAACCAATTCGTTAGCGGTAAAATGCAATGTTTCACTTTCTACTGCAAACAAAGCGGCGGTTTCCGAAAAGGTTAACGCTTACTGGGGAATTTACGGAGATTATTACACCTCTATTGGTGTATCTAAAGAAACGCTTACAAAGGTATTCACATCAGAAACTTACAGAAATCAACTTTTAGTCCACTTTTATGGGGAGGGTGGCGAGGAAGAGATAGGTGTTGCTAATATGTACGCTTATTTCAAGATGAATTATATCGTATTTCAGGCAATAAATGGTTATTTTACTTATATGGATGATGCTGGTAATACGATAATTCACTCACCGAATGAAATAGAAGAAATTATTTTAAAATTTCAGAATATGGCATCTTTAATTAATGCGAAAGAAAAAACAATGGAGGAAGCAGCAGATTTTCTTGCAAGCTCTGGCTATTCAAGCTCTGTTGTTACATTGGTTTTAGGGAAAAATGATACAAGCTATCCACCAGGATTTTTTGAAAAGGTACAGAATACAAAATCAAGAATTGCGACTGTTATTGGTACAGATGAGTATATTTTTATTGTTTTAAGAGGCGATGCAGGCGTAAATTCTGAATATTACAAAGGGAAAAAAGAAGAAATTTTAACCGCCCTAGTTGGCGATAAAATTGATGTTAAAATAGAGAATTCTCTTGTGACAGAGAGTTTAGCAGATGACTCAGGTTTTAAAAGTCTTTATTTATTAGTGAAGCAAGAAAAGGCGGCGTAATATGAACGAAGTAATTAAAAATATAATGACTCGTCAGACTATAAGAGAATATACTAGTGAACAAGTTCCAATGGAGCTTTTACAAGTTGTACTTGATGCTGCCATAAGAGCACCAAGTGGCAGAAACACTCAGCCGTGTCATTTAAGAGTATTACGTAATAAAGAAATGCTCGATGAAATGAACACAGACTTTAAAAATATTGTTGGATGGGATACACCAGCGTATACTGGTTGGGATATCCGCCCTGTTTACCATAATGCACCAACCTTTATTTTTATTTTCGCTAAAGATAAAAGTGATATGGCGGCAGGACTTATGGCAGAAAATATTGCACTCGCTTCAAAGTCGTTAGGTCTTGGTAGTTGTATGGTTGGTTCTTTGGGCGCTCTTTTTGACGATGAGAATAGTGCTAAAAAATGGAAGAAAATTCTTGAAGTTCCTGAAGACTGGTGCTTTTTACTTGGTATGACTTTAGGTTACCCTAATGAAGAGCCACCAATGAAAGAGCGAGAAGACGGACACATTAAAATTATCGGAGAATAAATTATGAAATACTTTGCAGGAGAATATGACGTTGCGGTTATAGGTGCAGGTCACGCTGGTATTGAGGCGGCTTTAGCCTCAGCGAGACTTGGTGCTTCAACTATTGTTTTTACAATTAACTTAGACTGGATTGGCAATATGGCGTGTAACCCATCAATCGGCGGTACATCTAAAGGGCACTTAGTAAGAGAAATTGACGCTTTGGGTGGAGAAATGGGTAAAGCTGCTGATGCTACATTAATTCAGAGCAGAATTTTAAATCTTGGTAAAGGTCCTGCTGTGCATTCTTTAAGAGCACAGATAGACAGACGTGAATATACCAAATATATGAAGCATTGTCTTGAAAATCAGGAGAATCTTGATTTAAAGCAGGCAGAAATTGTTTCTTTACACAAAAACGAAGATGGTTTATGGGTTTTCTCCACCCGCCTTGAAGCAGAATATACTGCTAAATGCGTAATTATTGCTACGGGCACCTTCTTAAAGGGCAAGGTTTTCGTTGGTGACGTTTCCTACGAAAGCGGTCCTGACGGTATGTTTCCTTCAAATGACCTTTCAGATGCGCTTGTAAAAATGGAAATTCCTCTTCGCAGATTTAAAACAGGTACTCCTGCAAGAGTTAACCGACATAGTGTAAATTTCGAAGGACTTGAAGAGCAGGTCGGTGACGAAGAAATTACACCATTTTCCTTCGAAACACCTTACGACACCTTAGAAAACAAGGCTATTTGCCACATTACTTATACAAATCCTGAAACAAAGCAGGTTATTCTTGATAACCTTCATCGTTCACCCCTTTACTCAAATAAAATC
>JAZLAG010000025.1:0-65523 GCA_045613085.1 Acutalibacteraceae bacterium
GTAACGTCAATGTTGCTTGTTTTTGTAGGTATTTCAAACGTCCCGTCAATGAAAATCGCATTACCACCAATTTGGTCAAATAAACAACTTTTAACAACAGAATTTTTTGAACCAGTGTTATATTTAATTGCCGTGTTTGAAAGATTTTTAAACTCACAGTTTATAAAATTAACACCTGTTGAATTTGTAACGTTTATAACAGCAGGAGTTTCAAAAGCTGCCTGTGGCTGAGTAGGGGTATATTTAATGTTACTGTAAAGTGGGTGGGTTTCATCTAAAGATGAAATCCATAAGCTACCCGAAACAAAATCCCAGTCTGTGTTTTTGAAATTAATTCCGCTGAAGGTAATATCTGAAACGCCGTTTATATCAATAAACTTTTCAGTAACAGGAGCAGAAAGTACAAGGTCTTCTGCCGTTTCGCCCTTTTCTGGAATGTAATAAAGTTTCTTTTCTGTTCTGTCAAGGTACCATTCACCAGGCTCTGTTAACGCTTCTCTTACGTTTTCATAAACAAAGTTATCGCCAGTTTCAATAGTCATAGCGGCAGGCTTTGAAACTTCAACTCTGCCAGTAGAAGCGTCAGTTGAAAAGAGTGGTAAAATATCATCGCACCACTTGTGCATAATTCTTACATTAACATCACTGAGATTTTCAAAGGTTCTTATTTTGTCTGTGTAAAAAGCAGCGTGCAAGTTGAAGAAATGCGTGTCGCTTTCAGGATCGAAACAGTCTTCATCTTTCGAATCAGTAACCGTGAAAGAGCCACTTTTTGGCCATTTGCTTACACTTAAACGCTCTTCGCCTTTAAAAAGTGAGCGGAAATAAAGATTTTCTGTGTCTACATCTGTGACAAAAGCACGGGTGTGGTTAATTGTTGTGCGTGTCCAATCAGAGAATTCTATAGAGCCAGTAATTATGACATCTTCATTCGGATAAGAACGATAAGTTACATTGTTTAAATCAGTTTCATCAAATGTTACTTCTTTTGTAATAAGATATGTACCAGCTCTGAACCAAACAGTAACATCTTCGTTTACAGTACCTTTTAAAAGCTTTAAGCGTGTCTTTGCGGCTTCCAAAGTTTTTAATGGTTTTTCTAAAGTACCTTCATTAGTGTCACTACCATCTGGTGAAACAATCAAATCATATTTTCCCATTTTAAATTCACCTTCGTCGAATGCAACTTGTGTTATTGTGGTGTTATGAAAAATATCGTTGTCAGAGCCACCAGTGTTAGTGTTATCATTATTAATGTCTGGTGGTGTAGGTGAAATTGAGCTTATAAGAGTAATAAGTGAAGCTATAAGTGAGATTACTGTTTTTAAAATGATTGATACATCCATAAAATTTCTCTCCTCTGTTATTGAATAGTTTAATTCTATTATATAAATATAAAAAAATCAATTGTTAACAAAAAATTCTCTTTACTTTACAAAAATATATGTTAAAATATGTATAATATTATTTATAAAAAACTTAGGAGTGTCGTTATGAGCGAAATTAAATTAGGCGTTCAACTCTTTACTTTGCGTGACAAATGTCAGAATGCTGAAGATTTTGAAGAAACATTAAAATTTTTACAGAGTATTGGTTGTAACGTAGTTCAGATTTCAGCAATTGGCCCTATTGACCCTGTTGTTGTAGGTGACCTTGTTAAAAAATATAATATGGAGGTTTGTGTTACTCACAAGCCTTATGACAGAATGAAAAATGACTTGGATGCATTAATTAAAGAGCACGATTTAATTAACTGTAAAAATATTGGCATTGGTGCTATGCCATTTAATCTTCACGATAGTTTTGAGGGCGTGTGGGGATTTATTAATAAATGTAATGAAATCGACGAAAAAATGCAGAAACAAGGTAAAAAACTTTGCTATCATAACCACGCTTTTGAATTTGAGGTTTATGATGGTAAAAGAACCTTTGAAAGACTTATTGAAGAAACTAATATGGATTTCATTCCAGATACATATTGGATGCAAGTTGGTGGTGTAAACCCAGCAGAATATATTAAAAAGTTAAAGGGTAGAGTAGAGGTTTGCCACTTTAAAGATATGTGTATTGTCAACAACGAGCAACGCTTTGCAGAGTGTGGCACAGGTAATATTGACCTTGGTGCTTGCTATAGAGCTTGTAAAGAAATTGGTGTTAAATATATTGTAATTGAGCAGGATTTATGCTATGATATGGATGTTTTTGAGTCAGTGAGAATTGGCTTTGAGGGCTTAAAACGAATCGCAAAGGAGAATGAATAATGTCAAAAGGTAAAATTGCTTTAGTTGTACTTGCGTTTGTTGTGGTAACATTCGTAATTCCGTTAGTTTTATTATTAGCTTTGGTTGATGCTAACAACCTTAGTATTTATATTGCAGTATTCGGCGTAATGTTCTTTGGTTCAATAGGCTTCTTGTTTGCAATGCTTCTTAAAACTAAGTCTGATATTCAAGAACAAATTGAAGAAATTAAAGTCCAGAACGCCGCTATTGCCTATAAGTTAACAGAAATGAAAAAGCAAGGAAATAGCGTTCAACCATCTGTAGAACCAAAACCAATGGTGAAAACTGAGGTTAAAGAGAAGTTTGATGATTTTAATTGATTAGTTGTTAGTTGTCAGTAGTTAGTTGTTAGTATTATAAAAATAACTACATTCTTTCATTCGAAATAAATGAGAGAATGTAGTTTTTTATATAATTGATTGTTATTTTAAAGGGTTTGGTGTGTCGGTGAATTCTAAAATGAAATCAGCAGAAACATTGTAAAATTCACATAACTTTTTTAGAATGTGTGTAGGGATTTCAGTTTCTCCCGATTCCCATCTTCTATAAGTTGTAAGTTGTTTGCCTAATATCTTAGCTAATTCTTCTTGAGTTAAGTCCTTATCTTCTCTCAAATCTCTTATTCGGGAATAAATGTATTTTTGCATATAATCAACTCCTGTGCTTATTATACATAAAAACACAAAAATGTGTTGACAATAACACAAAATTGTGTTATTGCAATAATAAATAAATTGGAAGGAGTATGATTTATGAAAAATATAATTATGGATTTATGCAGGGGAAACATTGAGAGTGAAATACTTTCGGAGTTTACAACCCATAAATTAAAAGAACTTGAGGACTTGAAAGAGAAAAATCTAAATAATCTTTTATAAACTTTAAATGATAACGAAAAAGAAATTTTAGAAAAATATATAGCTTGTGTAGATGAAAGTGAGTTTTTAGGTAACGAACAACTTTTTACAAATGCATTTAGTCTGGGTTTACGAGTTGCAAGTGAAGCGTTTATTAACACGGAAGATATGATAGAAAAGAGTAGTTATTAACCAACACTAACAACTAAAAACTAACACCTAACAACTGTGACCTGACAATACAACTCAGTTGAGTTGTATTGTCAGGTCACTTGTCGCATACGACACACACGGGTGAATTATATCGTGTTTAGTGTCAGCAAGCTTTCTTGTGTCAGTTCCGGTTGGTATGAATACATTGCCTTTTGTGAGTCTTGCTCTGCAAAATCCACAAGAGCCCACTCTACAATGCGAAAGTGCTTCTATACCAGCTCTTTCTAATGCTACTAAAATAGTTTCGTCAGCAGGGCAGGGAATAGTGGCAAGCACCTTGCCATCTTTTTTTACTTTTAATTCAAAGGTTTTACCTATGAATTCTGGTGGAAAATCGTTAACAGCACGCGCGTCCTTTACCTTGCTTCCAATGTTGATTCTTACGGCTTTTCTTTCAAGACCTAATTCTGCAATCTGTGCGGAAATAAGGCTTAAAAGCAATTCAGAGCCGTCTATAAATACGCTGAATTTTTCGGGCGGTGCATATTTTTCAATTAGCTGTTTTGTTATGAATCCACGCTCGTAATTGTCAACCTTTTCGTCACTGAATGTAAAAATAACCTTAAAATTTCTTGTGCTTTGTTGAATAGAAATCAGTTCATCCATAAATATAGCATCGCTTCTTTTACGGCAACTGTAAAATAGTGTAAGGTTTACATTAAGCGATTTTTCTTCTATTGCTCTTGCCATAGATAAAAATGCTGGAATACCATCACTGTCTGCAATACCCACTACAAAGGGGTAATCTCTTAAACTCTGGTGATAAAAATTACCGAGTGGAGCTGAGGCGGTAATTTCAGTACCTTTTTCCCATGTGTTAAAAATATGACCTGTAGCAAAGCCATGTAAGGCTTTTTTTACTTTAATCATATAAAAATCGTCTTTGCTTGAGTCAAGCGGTGAAGAGCAAAGGGTAAAAGGTCTTGTTACAACAGAATTACCAATATTTAAAGTGATGCTTAAATATTGGCCAGGTCTGAAAAATGCAAGCTTGCCTGTGCCTCGTGCAGAGTCGGGATATAAAATATAACAACGCTCATCACGGTTAATTTCAATAACCTCTCTTATTTTTAAATATTGCACATCAGGGTGAAGAAAGCTGGCGGTTGAGTTAACTGCAAAATTTTTCTTTAAAGGTGTGTTAATTGCTTGGTTTAATAACACCTTTCTTTGCTCTGGTATTTTTATAAAATTTGAAAAATCCTTTAAAGCAGAGCGGACAATTATTTTATCTTTCATTTTGTTGCCCCCTTGCCTGAATCTTCAATGTCACCTAGTGTTGCGTAAGCAGTGTTTCTGCCAGAAGCTATTGCAGAAGAATATCCCGAAAGCTGTGTACCCCAACCACCACAAAACCTTAAACCATAAGTGTCACAGTCACTTTCTTCTGTCATAAATCGTGCAAGAAGCCCGTCTGAACGCTCGCCTGAATATCCGAAAATAACTCCCTGTGGCGTGTTTAAATATCTTGCGAACGTCAAAGGTGTCGCGATTTCTAATTCTTCGATATATTCGCTTATTTTAATTCCTGTTGCTTCTTCGTAAAGAGTAATAATTCTCTTTGCGAAATTATCCTTTTCGTTAAAATAATTCTCTGGTTCAACATTTGCCCAGCAGTTATCTGTAAAAAGTGTTGTAAAAGTAAGAATACATGTGCCTTTTGGGGAGCAATTCGGGTTAGCGTTATTAAGACAACTCACAATGCACATATTATTACTGCTCAAAGTTCTCATTAAATCGTACTGAACAGATGAGTCAGAGGTTTCAGTGATAATTGTATTATAATTGTTTATGCCAAGGTCGTGTGCAGAACGGTTAAGACCAACATAAATTGTAGCACCTCTTGCACCAAAGCTGCGTGCATTGGTTCTTTTTACTGCGGTAATAGGTACATCACTTTGCTTCATCAGTTTTGAGTAGGCAAATGTAGGTGAAATGTTACCTATAATGTGTTCGCACAAGATTCTTTCGCCATTTTTTAATATAACACCCTTAGCCTTGCCATTTTCAAAAAGAATTCTTGTTACTTGGGAATTATATCTTATCTGACTTCCGTTATCTTCAATAAATCCGGCTAAAGTCATACTTATTTCGTTGCTTCTTTCTTTTGGTATAAAGGCACCAAATTGAATGTAGCTATAAAGAAGTGTAATGTACTGTGTGAAGCTTAATCTGTCGCAGTCAACCCCTGTAAAGCACCAGAGAGCTGAAATGATTTCAATAGCTTTTTGAGGAATTGATAAAGCTTTAAAAACCTCGTTTACAGAGTAGGGGGCAGTTCTCACAAAATTGCCGTAATCTTTTAAAAGGTCTTTTGCAAATCCCATAGTAATTTTTTCATTAGCAGAAGCAAGGTGGTTTAAGCCATTCATTGTGTTTTCTGCTAATTCAAAAAGCTTTTCTAATGAAGAACGGCTTTCGGGTGCATATTCCTCAATCGCATTTATGAAGTTTTCAATTCCAAAAGGAAGTGTAGCGTCAATTACTTCACCATTTTTAGATTTAGTTATAACTCTGAATGCAGTTTCAGGCTTTAACCACTCAATTTTGTTTGAAATTCCCAGTTCATCAAAAATTATACGCACATCACCAACACCTTGCGTTTTAGAGTAACCGCAAAGTGCATGTAATGACACATCAAATTCAAATCTTCCACGGGTAAAGCTTGTAGCACAACCGCCAGGAGTTAACCCTTTTTCTAAAACAAGAACCCGTTTGCCCTCTTTTGTAGCACAAGCTGCAGCGGTAAGTCCGCCAAGTCCCGCACCTATTACAATAATATCAAAATCCATAAAATAACTCTTTCGTTTTAAACAATTTTATCGTCAGTTGCTTCGCCTGGTGAAGTAATCGGAATAACATCACCTAAATATGTAGGCTCAGGCTTCATTATGCACCAGATAAAGTCTTTGACTCTTGCTAAAAATTCTCTTGAATCATTATAAAGTTCTTTAACAATTGAAAAATTAAAGTAACCATCAGCACATACGCCGTATGCTTCAAGACCTAATTTTCTTGCATCATAAATTGAACGGTACATATGAAATTCCTGAGTTATTATAATTAAGCTTTCAACCTCAAAAATTTCTCTCGCTCTGTACATTGATTCATAAGTAGAAAACCCTGCGTGGTCCATTAAAATATTTGTAGCAACAGCACCAGCGTTGTCAACTGCAAATTGCTTCATTGCGTTAACCTCGTCATATTCAACTCTGCCGTGGTCGCCACTCATTAAAATTCTGTCAGTACAGCCAGTATCAAAAACCTCAACGCTTCTGAAAATTCTCTCCTGTAAAATATGGCTTGGTTGACCGTTTATTATACCAGAACCTAAGACTAAAACACAGTCAACATTATAATTTTTAGCTTCTTCTACTGTTAATATGTATTTGCTTGAATATTCGTAAATATAAGCGTTAATTATAATAGGTACCTGAGCTAATATAACACCTAACAGTAGAATTGTTGACACCAATCTTTTGAATTTATTCTCTTTATTTTTAATTCTTTTAAACTCCATAACAAATATCCTTTTAATTATAATTACATATGAAATTTTACACCAACACAGAGGATAAATCAATAGAATAATTCTATAATTTGGAAATTTTAACTAGTTCTTAATAAATATTGTTGATTTTTATATAGCGATATGTTAGAATTGAGTAAACACTCACCATTGACTTGAAAAGGGGATTTTTTTTATGTTATTCTATATTTGTTTAGCACTCGGTATTATTAATCTGATTTTATTTTTAGCACAAAGAAAACCAGAGGTATCATTAAAGGTTTTGTTTTTTAAAACCACAACAAGTGCGTTATTTATTCTGACCTCGTTTTCAGCGTTCTATGAAAATGATAATTGCCCCGAAAAATTAGCACTATTGTTTTTTGCTGGTGCTGTTTGTGGTCTTTTGGGTGATATCTGGCTTGATGCAAAATATATTTTCCCGTCTGAAAAAAATGGACTTTTAAAAGCAGGATTTATAAGTTTTCTTATAGGACATATTTTCTTTATTACAGGTATGTTTATAACTTATGGCGTTTCAACACTTTCAATAATATGTGGTGTTGTTGGTGCTATAAGTGCTCCGCTTTCTTGTGCTTTTACAGAAAAGTTGTTTAAAGCAGACTTTGGTAAAGATAAGTTAATAAGTGTTGTTTATACAAGTGTTCTTATGTTAGCAACAGGTATTTCTTTAGGAATTGCTATTGACAATAATTTTGATTTATCGTCACTTGTAAGATTTATCGGTATGGTATTATTTTTAGCATCAGATGCAGTTCTTGCAAAAATTTACTTCTGCGAAGGTCAGAATACAAGAGTAAACGTAGTTATAAACCACGCTCTTTACTATTTAGCACAGTTCTCATTAGCAACGTCATTATTCTTATTTTAAGGCAATGAATTTCGGGTGATAAAATGCAGACAGAAAGATTATATTATAAAGACAGTTATATAAAAGAATTTTCAGCTAAAGCTATCTCTTGTGAAAAAAGAGATGGCTTTTATGCCGTTATATTGGATAAAACAGCCTTTTTCCCAGAGGGTGGTGGTCAGAAATCTGACACTGGTTTTATAGGCGAAGCCGTGATTTTTGACGTGCAGGAAGAAAACGACGAAATAATACATAAATCAAAAGAAGAAATAAAAGTAAACGAAGAGTATTCGTGTAAAATTAATTGGGATTTAAGATTTTTAAGAATGCAGAACCATACTGGCGAGCATATAATTTCTGGTATCGTAAATAGAAAATTTGGTTACGACAATGTAGGTTTCCACCTTGATGATGAATATGTGACATTCGATTTCAACGGTGAATTAACCCGTGAACAGCTTGACGAAATTGAAGACGAAGCAAATGAAATAATTTATAAAAATGTAAAGGTAAAAACATCTTTTCCAGACGAAAAAGAATTGACAACACTTGAATATCGTAGTAAATTAGAACTTACAGAAAATGTAAGAATAGTTACCATTGATGGTGTCGATGTTTGTGCTTGTTGTGCACCACACGTAAGTTCAACCGCAGAAGTCGGAATTATAAAATTACTTGATTTTATGAAGCATCGTGGCGGTGTCAGAATTGTTATGAAAGCGGGTAAACTTGCACTTTTAGATTATCGTGATAAATATAAAAATGCTTTAGGAATTTCAAATCTGCTTTCAGTAAAGCAACAAGATATTTTTACTGCAACTGAAAAGTTTTATAACGATTTATCTGAAGAACGCCGTAAATTCTATGAGTACAGATTATCTGTTGCAGAGCGTGATAAAGAGAATTTAAGTGAAATAAACGGCTCTTTAATACTCATAACAAGTGGTTATGATAGTGATATGATGAGAGAAATTGTAAACTTCGCAACAGAGAAAACCCTAAAGTACGGGGCAGTTTTTTCTGGTAATGACAGTGACGGATATTCATTTGTTATTGCATCACGTTCGGAAGATATGAATGTGCTGAGAAATGAAATAAATTCAAAGCTAAATGGTCGTGGTGGAGGTCGTGATGGTATGATTCAGGGCAAAGCCACAACAACAAAACAGTCAATTGTTGATTTCTTTAAGGAAGTGTAAATATGAGTGAATTTAATGTAAAACCACCAAGAGGGAGCACACCTAACCCTGACCATATTTTTATAAGTATTAAAGGTGACGCTAAAACCTCAATGACAGTTACCTGGCGTACATCCCTTGACGTAACAAGTGGCTACGCTTTAGTCAGAGAAGACGGCAAAACTGATTTAATGAAATATGAAGCTGTAAAAGGTTATTTCAAAAGTGATATAGATGAAAGTAATATGTTCTGGGCAGATATGGTAAACTTAAAGCCAGGGACTAAATACTTCTATACTGTTGGTAATGATGAATACAGAAGTGAAGAATTTTTCTTTACTACTGAAGAAGAAAATGCCGAAAGTTTTAAGTTTATGTGTGTTTCTGACCAACAGAAAGGCGACCCTCACGATTTACCTGATTACAGTTATTTTACAAAGGTTTTAAAAACTGTTTTAGAAGAAAACCCAGACATTAAATTCATTCTTACTGCTGGAGATAATACAGACTGCGGTCAGCACGAGGTTCAGTGGAATGGTGCATTCTCAGGTCTTAAAGGTGTTGTTGAATACATACCATTTATGATGACTGTCGGCAATCACGACAACCGTGGGTTCAAGGATTATAAAAATCATATAGGCAGATATTACGCTGAACCAGCAGAATTTTTCTGCAATCAGTTTAAAGGCTCATACCCATTCAATGGACCTGAAGGTTGGGAGACTGAAAACTATTCATTCAGCTATGGTAATGCTCACTTTAATATAATAAGCGTTAACGAGCCTGAAAGAGTAAACGACTGGTTAATTAAAGATATAGGTGCTACCGACAGAATCTGGAAATTTGGTTCTTACCATTTCCCGATGTATTACGCAGGGCCTGAACTCAGTAATGACGACGGTTACCCAATGATGCGAGAAGGCATTGAAATGCTCGACGTTCTCTTTGCTGGTCACGAGCATAACTTTGCAAGAACATTCCCTATAAAAAATGAACAGTTATTTGATAAGCCATCCCAAGGTACAATTCACTATGAGTTAGGTAATAGTGATGCTAACCCTCCAGGCACAATGTCTTGCCACAAGGTATGGCACGCTGCACATTACCCTTGTGAAGAGCAGATTTCAACAGTTGCAATAGTTGAAGTGTTTAAAGATAAGGTAATTCTTACCTCAAAGGTAGTTGAAGACGGCAGAGTTATTGACCAGTGTATTATAGATAAAAAGAATGACACTATTTACCCAATCGCTTTAGCGCCAATCTTTAAGAGAAGAACAAGAACATTCTATAAAGGTTTGGGGCTCGGTCTTAGTGAACGTGAACAGATTCCTGAATTCAAAGACGGAATGTGGTTCTCACCACTCGCTGTTATGTTTACAGCTATCGGTGCAGACGTAAAAAAAGAAGAGGGTAAAGTAACTTTAGGTATCTACGGTAAAACTGCAACGTTTACTGAGGGAAGCAATATAGCAGTAACAAATGATGGTGAAGTTACACTTCCAGCACCAGTTTATCGTGGCAAAAACAGTCAGCTTTACATACCTCTTGATGCAATTATTCCTTGCTTCAATATGAAATGGGCTTATGCCGAAAGAAATAATTATCTTTCAATTGAGCACGTAGACGAAGCAATCCCAATGACAAAACAACCATAATGGAGTGAATAATCAATTATGATTCCATTAATTAAAGATAAAAAAGTTTCAGAATACACTTCTTCTTATTCTTCAAAGCTCTGGCTTTTTGAAGATGTAAAAAAAGAAGAATATTTATCACACTTAGAAGAAATTAAGTCAAAAGGGTATAGTGAAGCCTATAAAACAGATATTGAAGATAATTTAACGTCTGTTTTCGAGAATGGCGAAAATCTTATTATAAGCTCTTTTTACCCGTGCGATAATACTGTAAGAACAGTTTTAGAAAATAATAAAAATCTTCCCGAATTTAAAATGAGGGAAGCTTTAGAAAGAAACTCACAAACTACCTTGTGGCAGTTTGAAGTTGACCATTCTTTGATTGACTGTGGTATGTGTTACATAATTCGCACCTGTGATGGCTCTTTCTTCATAATAGATAGTGCCCACACTTATTCTTGCCGTGATGACGAAAGAATTCACTCCTTTTTAAGAGAAAGAACCCCAAAGGGAGAAAAAATAAGAATTGCTGGCTGGTTTTTCAGCCATGGTCACGATGACCATATAACACAGTTTAAAAATTTCCTTATGTATCAGTCGAGTGATGTAATAATTGAAGGTCTTTACTTTAATTTCCCTACATACGAGCACAGAGATGCTGGGGAGTGGATGGGTGCAGGAGAAGGGTATGTTAAGCAGTTCAGAGATGCTATAGCTAAGCATAGCGAAATTCCTGTTTACACACTTCATTCAGGCGAAGTTTTTTATATAAGAAACTTGAAATTCGACGTTCTTTGTTCTCACGAGGATGTATTCCCGAAATCAAATGAAAATTACAACGATTCTTCAGTTGTTTTGATGATGACGGCAGAAAATACAAAAGTCTGTTTCCCGGGCGATGCTGGTCACGAAGAAAGCTATATTTTAGAAGAACGCTATAAAAACGGCTACTTGAAGTGTGAAATTATGCAGTCAGCACACCACGCCCATTTTGGCACAACCCCTGAATTTTACAGAATGACAAATTCTGAGGTTGCACTCGTGCCATCAACACAAATTATGTACGATGGTGACTTGCCACGCTACGAAGCAACCCGTGTTATGACAGATATTGCAAAATATCTCTTCATCGCTTCAAATGGTACAGTTGAAATCGACTTGCCATATAAATCAGGCGAAATCAAAGTTCACCCCGACGAAACGTTTGAAAACTTCCAAGGTATTAATAACCTCTGGAATTACGAGTACACAGACGAAAGAAAAGCCCAGCTTTATAAAGCGTACTTAGAGCGTGGGGGAAAGCCAATCAAAGAGTATGACTCTTTGATTTAATGCACAATTCACAATGCATAGTGCATAATGCATAATGCACAATTGATATTTAATTGAGAGTTGAGAATTGAGAATTTCGGAAGTCCTGTGGACTTGATTGTAATTATCAGTGAATAAAAACAACAAAAATTCTATCATTTTTAGTTTATGATAACTTTAAATGATAGAATTTTTATTATTAGGTATTTTATTGAAGTCTTACTACTTTTAAGTGATGAAAATGAAAATACGAATTAATTACTATAATAAATTATTACAATTACGGCGTAGCCCCAAAATTCTCAATTCTCAATTCTTAATTCTCAATTAAAATTGTCGCAGACCCACAATTCTGCATTTTGCATTCGGAATTCTGCATTTCAAAAAACGCCTCTCTTTGAAGAGAGGGGGACCACCAACACTTGTAGGTGCTTGTTTTAGTGTGTTTTTAAGCGAGTCAAAAACTAAATAAAATAATAATGTTCTTTGGGTGGTGGAGAGTTCTTCGAAACGAGTTGATTTCTAAAAATGCAGTCAGTCGGTTGAAAAATAAACTGTATGATTGCGAAGCCTTACCTCGTTTGAAAAAGAGGGGGACCAAGCTTGCTTGGTGGAGAATTGATATCAGAATACGCTTCAGCGTACGGACACGAGTTAAAGAGTATAATGAACCTATAAAGAATGAAAAAGTGATTGCCGCCAAACGCCTTTCTTCGAAGAGAGGCGTTTTATATTAGCTAACTCGTTCTATAAACAAAACCATTGCAAATAGTGGAAAAATATGCTAAACTGAAATTGCGACATAATTTTATATTTTTACACAATTTTGAGTATAGTGTGTGCTTTTTTATATGGTAAAAGCACAGGCTCTTTTTGTGGCATACCTATACTTAGTTGTGTTAAAATTGTATCGCAGCAATCGAGCTATGTGTTTTTCGGTGCGTAGCTTCGGCTGCGCACTTTTTGTTTTTATAAAATAGGCGGGGTATATTATGAAAATTTTAGTGTTGTTTGGTAATGGGAATAAAGGTAAGACCCAAACATTAGATTCGCTTATTACAAAGTTAGCAGGTCCTAATGAGGAAAATATAATAGAACAAATTAAGCATGGAAATGATAGATGTTGTATTCTTATATATAATGATAAGCTTATAAAAATTACCACTCGAGGCGATGATGCCAAAAGTTTAGAAGAAGACTTTAATTTTAAGAATAAAGAATATAATATTGATATATTTATTTGTGCTGCAAGAAGTAAAGGTGGAACTCATAAATACATAAATAAAGATATACCAAAAATTGATAATGTAAATATTGAGAATATTTATTGGTTGTCTAAAAGAAGCATTTCAGATTGTAGTTGTGATGGTAATGCGTGTTCAAAAGATATATTTGATTATAGGAAAAAGCAAAACGAACAACAAGTTAATGAAATTATATCTATTTTAGATGCTTTATTTAAAAATAAATTAGGAGTTCAATAATTGTTTTCAATATGATTTTATTTGTGGAGGAAATGATATGAAAAGAAAAATTATTTTATTTGTAATGTTTACAATAACTCTCGGTATTTGTGTTTTGTATCCTTTCGCATTTAACTCTAAAGCAGAAACTGTTAATGATTTGACATTTGCATTAGATTATGATGGTCGATCTTATCGGGTATATGATTGTTCAACATCTGCTTCAGGTGCTATAGTAATTCCAGACACTTATAATGGATTGATGGTAACAAGTATAGGTGAACGTGCTTTTCAACATTGTACTTCTCTTACAAGTGTAACACTACCAAATACAATAACACGTATAGAACCTAGCGCTTTTTATGGTTGTACTTCACTTATAAGTATAAAAATACCTGATAGTGTAATATATATAAGTTCTTCTGCATTTTCTGGTTGTACTTCGCTATCAAGTATTACAATTCCAGACAGTGTAACAAGTATAGGTAGCGAAGCTTTTCATGATTGTACTTCATTAACTCGTGTAAACATAACAGATTTAACTGCTTGGTGTAATATAGATTTTGGTTATCTTGATTATTTTGAGAATTGTTCGAATCCGTTATGTTATGCAGGAAAACTATATCTTAATGGTGCTTTAATTGAAAATCTTGTAATTCCAGAAGGTTTGAAAACAATTGAATTTAGGACTTTTTATGGTTGTACTTCTCTAAAAAGTGTAACAATACCAGATAGTGTAACCTCAATTGGAGAACAAGCATTTTTAGGTTGTACATCATTGACAAGTGTTTTATTTTCAGATGGAGTAACGAGAATAGGGGAAGGAGCTTTTGGGGGGTGTTGTTCACTTACAAATATAACACTACCTGATACTGTTACAGAAATAGAATCTTCCGCATTTAGGGCGTGTACATCACTTATAAATATTATTATTCCTGATAGTATAAAACATATAGGAATAAATCCATTTTTTAATACAGCATATTATAATGATAGTAATAATTGGGAAAATGATGCTATATATATTGGGACGAATTTGATTGATACAAATAACACAATTTCTGAAAACTATACAATCAAAACTGGGACTAAATGTATTGCTGATGAAGCTTTTTTAAATTGTTCTTCACTTAAAAGTATAATAATTCCTAATAGTTTGATGAGTATAGGAAGGGATGCTTTTGTTGGTTGTGATTCCTTAAATTCAGTTTGTATAACAGATATAGCAAGTTGGTGTAGTATAGATTTTTCAGTTGGTGTCTCAAGAAATCATGATTATAATGAAACTTCTTCAAATCCATTGTATTATGCCAAAAATTTGTATTTAAATGGGGAATTAGTAACTAATCTCGAGATACCAGAGCACCAAATCAAAATAGGCTCATGTGCTTTTATTAGTTGCACTTCAATTACAAGTGTAAAAATTCCAGAGGGTGTAACCAGTATTGGTGTAGAAGCATTTAGGGATTGTAGTTCTCTAACCAATATAATAATTTCTAATAGTGTGACAAGTATAGGTCATTCAGCTTTTAAGGGATGCAGTTCTTTGGATAATGTAATAATACCTAATAGTTTGACAAGCATAGCTGATTCAACTTTTAGGGAATGTAGTTCTTTGGAGTATATAAAAATTCCTAATAGCGTGACAAGTATAGGAAGGTGCGCTTTTTTTGAATGTGATTCGCTTGTAAATGTTGAAATACCTAAAAGTGTAATAAATATAGGAGAAAACGCTTTCGTAGAAACACAAAATTTGTATGTATATAATGATTCAGCAGCATTTAAGTTTGCAGAAAATCTTAATGGTAATTATGTTGTTGTAGATGCTGTTATCCCTATAGATAATTTAATATTTTCATTAGATTCAAGTGGCAATGGTTATTCTGTAAACGGGTTTAAAAGTATTGAACATAATGGTATTTTAAGAATACCAGCAACTTATAATGATTTACTTGTAAGTGAGATTTCTAAATCTGCTTTTTTAGATTGTTCAAATATTTTAGAAATTGAACTTCCATCAAATATAAAAAAAATAGGAGCAAATGCTTTTAAGAATACTTATTTTTATAATAATATAAATAATTGGGGGGAGTGTACTTTATATATTGGTAACTATTTAATTAGTGTAAAAGAGGATATTGTAGGTGAATATACGATAAAGGAAGGTATAACTTGTATTGCTGATAACGCATTTTATAATTGTCAAAAACTTTTAAGTATAACAGTTCCAGGTAGTGTGACCAATATAGGTGAGAATGCATTTTATAATTGTAATAACCTTAATAGTGTTAAAACATCAGATTTAATGCAGTGGTTAAATATTGAGTTTGGAAACAGTTCAGCTAACCCAATATATTATTCACAAAATTTGTATATTAACGACTCATTAATGAGAAACCTTGTAATACCAGAGGGAATATCAAAAATTAATCCGTACGCATTTTATAATTGTTCTTCACTTACGGGCATAAAAATACCAGAATCGCTGAAAGAAATCGGTTATTCAGCTTTTTCTGGTTGTTCGAATTTATCATTAGTTGCAATTACTAATTTAAATGATTGGTGCAATATAATTTTTGACTCTCTTACTTCAAATCCCTTATACTATGCTAATGTTTTATATGTGAATGGTGAAAAAACTATTAACCTTGTTATACCAGATGAAATATCGGAAATAAAAAAATATAGTTTTTGCGGTGGTTTTTTTGAATCTTTAACAATTCCAAATTGTGTAACAAGTGTTGGTAAATCTGCTTTCAGTAATTGTTGTAACCTTACAGGTGTATATATAACCGATTTAGGTGCTTGGTGTAATATAGATTTTGCTTCTCTTGATGCGAATCCATTGTTATATGCAGGAAATTTATATCTGAACCAAGAAAAAATAACCGAGCTTATACTCCCCAGTGAAATAAAAAGAATTAAAAATAAAACTTTTTGTGGAGGAACGTTTGAGTCTATAAAAATCTCTGATTTTGTAGAAAGTATAGGAGAATATGCTTTCTATAAATGTTTAGCACTTAAAAATCTGGAAATTTCAGATAGTGTAACAAGTATTGGTGAATCTGCTTTCTATGGGTGTGAATCACTTATAAGTGCAATAATCTCTGATGGTGTAACAAGTATAGGTGATTCTGCTTTTTCTAATTGTTCTTCCCTCACAAGCGTAACAATAGGGGACAGTGTATCAAGTATAGGTAGAGAAATTTTCTATAAGTGTGACTTGAAATATGTATTTTACACAGGAACACCAGAAGATTGGAATAGAATAACCTTAGGTTCAAATAACTCTGTACTTACATCTCTACCAATTCACTATAATGCAACAGGGCATAGTCATTCAGTTGCGAAAAGTTTACCATTCTTTGAAGGTATGGAAGGTTCAATAGAAGACATTTGCCCAGTTTGTGACTTCGTTCATCGTAGCGATAAACTTGTTTACATCAACGACTACATAACCGCAGTTGACACTAAAAATGTAGTTGTTGATACAACAAGCAACACATTACTTTTAGATGTGTCCGCTTGTAAAGATATCAATGAAGCAATAGTTGAAATGGATGGTTACGCATTAAGCCCAACACCAAATTCAGCTTATGGTTATTATGGAACAGGTTCAAAAGTACAGGTGTTAGATGATAACGGCGTACAAGTTGACGAGTATACACTCGTAGTCCGTGGCGATGTTAACGGTGACAGTGTTTGTGATGTTATTGACTGTATGCTTCTTGAGCTTGCAAAGAACGACCACACAGAGCTTGCGGGCATTTATCTCACTGCAGCTGATTTAACTGAAAACGGTGATATTGATGTAGATGACTTTGAGGCGGTAGTAAATAAAGCGATTGCTTAGTGGTCAGTTGTTAGTATGGCTAGTTAGCTATTAGTCATTAGCTATTAGTTTTTAAGTCTAAAAAAGTTCTATCATTTCGGTTAGTGGAAATGATAGAACTTTTAAATTTTATAATATTATAATAGCGTCGCAGACCCTTTAATTCCGAATTAGATTAATTCCTTTTTCAAGCGTCTCAAAATCAAGCATACCCCCGACACTTGCCTGCAAGTAGCCTTCGTCATCAATGAAAAACGTAGCAGGGAAGCCTGTTAACCCGTAATTATTTACCGCTTCTATATTAGTATCAAAATAAATATTGAAGTCATAACCTTCATCTTCGTAATACTTTTTTGCGGTTTCAATGGTTTCCTGATATCCGTCTGTAGCGTTAATCATTAAAAACTCAACATCAGGGTATTTTTCGTAAGCTTTATTAAAATCTGGCATTTCTTCCTTGCAATAAAAACACCATGTAGCCCAGAAGTTAAGAACAACTGGTTTGCCTTTGTAGTCCGAAAGCTTAACCTCGTTTCCTTCATAATCGAGCACAGTAAAGTCAGGTGCATTGATTTTTTCGCTTTCGTCAGAATTATTCTCCTCAGTGTTTTGTACTTCTGTAGTATTGGTTAAAAGCTTATCTCCACCAAATTCTTTACTTAAATTGTTATAAAGTACAGTTGCTCCACCAATAAGTACAACGAAAGCAATCGCAAATATTATCCATTTTATATTATTTTTCATATTTAAACTCCTACGATAAGAAACTTAAAAATCTACCGAAAATACCAGTAGCCATTAACACACCAACTATAATTAAAAGCACACCACAAGTTGTGTTTATTATTCTGTAGTGCTTTTTAATAAATGTGAATGCACCACGTAATTTGTCAATGAGAATTGCACTTATAAAGAACGGAATACCAAGCCCTAAAGAGTAGAGCAAAAGCATTATAACACCTGTGAATACTTGCCCCTCACTTGTTGCAAGCATTAAAGCAGAGCCTAAAAATGCACCTACACACGGAGTCCAGCCAATTGAGAATACTACACCAAAAATCAAGGACGAAAAGAACCCCAAATTTTCTGTGTTAACACTTTTTGTACCTTTAAAAATATTGAGTTTAAATACCCCAAGAAAGTTAAGACCAAAGAAAATTACAATAAGACCAGTAATAATATTTACAATCGTTTTATACTCTGTAAGTAACTTTCCAAAAGTACCGGCAAGTGCACCCATAGAAACAAAAATAATTGTAAAGCCCAATATAAACCCTAAAGAATTCTTAATAGTCTTTTTAGTGTTCCTTTCACTGCCACCTGCAAAATATGAAACGTAAACAGGTAGCATTGGCAAAAGACAAGGGGAAATAAACGTAATTATTCCCTCTAAAAACGAAATAAAATATTGCATATTTTCACCTTAATAAATATTCTTCTCAATATTATAACCAATTTTTTGAGTGAGTGCAAGTTTCTGAGTATTTAAAAGTGTGATATATAGTTATAAGGTTGCTGTGGCGATATTTTCATATTTTATTTGACAAACAAAATAATTGTTATATAATTTATACAGTTTATTTTCTCGAGGTGTTTATAGTGACAACAATGCTTCTGATTGTAATATATATTGCATTCATAGGTCTTGGCGTTCCCGATTCGCTTATCGGCTCTGCCTGGCCAGCAATTCATACAGAATTAGGCATTCTCGTTGAAATGGTGAGTATTCTCACATTTTTAATTTCCGGTTGTACTGTACTTTCAAGTATGTTTAGCACAAGAATTCTCAATAAATTGGGTACAGCTAAGGTTACTGCTTTGAGTACTGCTATGACTGCACTTTCTTTATTCGGTTTTTCTTTGGTTCCATCTTTCTGGTTTATGATACCTTTAGCAATTGTTTTGGGACTTGGTGCAGGTGCAATTGATTCTGGTCTTAATAATTACGTTGCACTTCATTGTAAAGCAAGTCATATGAATTTTTTACATTGTTTTTACGGTGTGGGTGTGTCATTAAGTCCTTATATTATGTCACAGGCATTCGAGAGTGTAGGTTGGCGTGGTGGTTATCGTTATGCTTTTTATGTGCAGTCGGCAATTGCAATTTTGTTGATTGTTTCTCTTCCAATGTGGAAAAATCCGTCATCTGAAGAACAAGCGGAAGAGGAAAAAGGTGTAAGCCTTACGCTTTTGCAGATGGCTAAAAACAGAGATGTACAAAAAGTCTGGGTAATAATGCTCATGACTAATGCAATTGAGTACGCTTGCGGAGTCTGGGGAAGTACATATTTAGTAGAAGAAAAAGGCTTTAATATAGAGCACGGTGCACTTGCACTTACTATATATTATGTTGGAATGTCTTTAGGTCGTTTCTTCTCTGGTTTACTTGCAAATAAAATTAAAACGTGGAAACGTATTTTTATAGGTACTGAAATTCTTGCACCGGCTACCTTTATTATGCTTCTTCCGTTACCAGATATATTTTGTGTAGTTGCTTTATTCCTTATAGGTCTTGGTAATGGTTCTATCTATCCGAATATGATACACTTAACACCACACAATTTCGGTAAAGAAGTGTCACAATCAATTATGGGCTCACAAATTTCATTTGCTTACATTGGTGTTATGTTAGCACCACCTATGGTAAGTCTTATAAGCGGTGTGTTCGGAATAAAGGTTTACCCAGCCTTACTTGCAGTTCTTTATGTAGTAATGGTTATAGCTCTTAAATGCTTTGTAAACAACTTGAAAAAACAAGGCAGATACCAAAGGGATGTTTAAAATGAAAAATAACGATAAATTCCAGATAAATGAGTTTTTCTCTCCTGATGTTTCGTGTGCTCCTGTATATGTATGGGTGTGGAACGATGTATGCACTAAAGAAATAATAGATGCAGAGCTTTCTGAAATGCAAAATCTCGGCATAAGAGCATTTTACATTCTTCCTGAACCCAAAGATTTCCGTCCAGATAGTATGCCAACAAATCTTACACCAGATTATCTCACAGACGAATTTTTTGAACTTTGTGCTTATGCAATTAAAAAGGGCAGAGCTCTTAATATGAATTGCTGGATTTACGATGAAGGTGGTTGGCCATCTGGTAGTGCTTGTGGTAAGGTTACTGAGGCTCACTCTGAATACGCTGTAGGAGATTCTGATTATCCCGATTTACTTAATAAAAAAGCAACAGAATATTTTATTGAAATCACCCACGAAAAATACTTTTTGGCAATAGGTGAAGATTTCAAAAATTATGTTACTGCGGTATTCACAGATGAACCAAAAGCACATTTTCATACTTCCAACAAAGAGTTATCAGAAAAATATGAAACTATGTATGGTGAATCAATAACGCCATATCTTCCGTTAATCAAAGGTGAAATTGCTCCGACACAAGAAAAAGTTAACATATTGCACCGTTGGTATGATTTGTGCAGTCGAGCATTTTGCGAAAATTTTCTTTTGCCTTGCAAAAAATGGGTTAATGAAAAGGGCGTTGCTTTTACAGGTCACCTTGATGTTGACCATAGCCCAGAAGGTTCTATGAATGGCGGTTACAATTTCAATCTTATGCGAGCTCTCAGGTGTTTCGATATTCCTGGTGTTGACGTTATATGGCGTCAGCTTTATCCGGAAAATAGAATAACTAATAAGAATGATTTTAATGCATATAACGGATTTTTTCCAAGGTATGCTTCATCGGCGGCTTCACAGAATGGCACAAAATTTGCTTTAAGTGAAATTTTTGGCGTAGCAGGTGCGGGTATATCTTACGATATAATGCGTTACACAGTTGGCTACGGGGCAGTTCGAGGAATAAACATTTTCAATCCGTTTAATTTCCCACTCGGTAGAACTGGTCAACTTTTAGCACAGGAATTACCAGTTTTTACAGAAAAGCAACCGTTCTGCCAGTATCTTAGTCACTTTAATAAATACACAGAAAGATTATCATACATAAGCTCTCTTGGTGAGCGTGTCTATGAAACAGGGCTTTATTATCCTGTTTCAGATTTTCAAGGTCGCTTGAAATCAAAAGAAATAGCAGAAAAATTCGACTCTCTAGGCAGAAGTCTTGAAGATATGTTAGTCGATTTTGATATTGTAGATGACGACGTTTTGCAACTTGCGGAAATAAAAAATGGTTGTATGTGTATTGGTAATGCAAAATATAAACACATAATAATTCCTGATGGTGCATTTATACCCGAAGCCACACAAAAAGCGTTAGATAAATTTATTGAATGTGGTGGCATAGTTTCACACGAACTTTCAAATCTTACGACAGTAGTAAAAGCGGATGCTAGTGGCTTACGCGCAATGCACAGAAAAGTTGAAAACGGAGAGTTGTTAATTCTTTTCAGGGAAACTGGTGAGAATGGCGATTATAAGATTCATTTACCATCGGGAAAAGGCTATTTGCTCAATTTAACAAATGGTGAATTACAATATTTAAAAATCGAAAATGGTGTTCTTAAACTCTCTCTTGCAATAGGTGAAACCGCTGTTGTTTTATTGACTGATGAAGTTATGAAAGCAGAACCCCAAAAATGCTTCAATGAAAAATTCAATATCACAAGCAGTTTTACATTCCACAAAGAAACAGAGCTTGTTTGTGGCGAAAATGGGTTTGGTAATATTAAATATTCTGAAAAGGCAGTTCCTGTAAACCTTGGCGACTGGTCGCAAATTATTGGTAGTGCTTATTCTGGTAGTGGTGTTTATGAAACTCACTTTTCACTTCCAAATGAAAAAGCAGGGAAAGAAGCCGAACTCAATTTAGGCGACGTTCATTTTATCGCTTCTGTATCTTTAAATGAACACTCTCTTGGTGTGAGTTTAGCACCACCATATAAGTTTAAAATTCCCACTGGTGTGCTCAGTGAAAATAATACGCTTAAAATAGTCGTGACAAATACGTCAGCAAACTGGTACGTACACACAGATTATTTTGAAAAATGGAAAACAGAAGAATTATCCCCATATTTCGATGGTGAAATAGAATACGCAAAAGATTTTGCAACAGGCGGGTTATACGGTCCTGTTACCATATATACAGAATAATAGTAGTTAAAAATAACAACAAAACGCAACCGATTCACTTTGGTTGCGTTTTTGTTGCTTGAATTGATTTTAATTCAAAAATATGCTTTTTTGATTTTAGGTGAATTTATCACCTTGCCAGAACCTATTAGTCATATATAATCCGATTTATGTTTGTATTTTAAGGTGTGCAAAATTTATTACTCGGTTATCTTGACAATATTGTGTGATGTGGTATAATTATTGTTATATTGGAGGGATTTTATGAAAAGAAAAATTTTTAAAGTTTTATCTCTTATAACAGCACTTTCATTGATATTTGGTATCATGCAGATTTCTGTTAGTGCTGCTAAAACTACTTATAAAATCACAAACCCTTATGAAAGTGTAGCTCATCTTTTAGGTAATGATGACAATCACTACAAAACAAACCTTCATACTCACTCAACGTACAGTGATGCAACTATTCCTTTGACCGAAATGGTTAAGGAGCACTATAGTCAGGATTTTGATATTCTCGGAATAGCAGACCACGGTGTTATTGGTAAGGAATGGGATGAACAACCAACCCTTATTCCACTTTATCAATACAATCCTTTAATAGGTAATAAACAAGGTCACTTTACAACTGAAGAATATGAATCTATTGTTGCAGGTACATACTCTAACGGAACAGCACGTACTGCTAAAAGAGGTTTACAGTGTCTTACAGGTGCCATTGAGGGAAATATGCTTGTTTTACAAAAGAACCATGTAAATGGTTATTTTATGAATGATGATAGAACTGAAGGGTATCTTGGTGACGAGGGCGACTTTAGTACAATAATTGAGATGATTGAGGATGCAGGTGGCATTTCACACATTAACCATCCTGGTGACTGGCTCGGCTCAGCAGATGGTGAACTTGTTTACGATGCTGATGGCAATGTTATGTACACACCTAATGGTGATGAAATGACAGTTGGTTACCAGATTGCAACTGATCCAGGTAATGTTCAATTTTTTGCTAATTTTTTACGCGTATACCCATCTTGCCTTGGTATTGAGGTTTATAACGCTTTTGACCGTCCAACAAGAAGCGACCGTGTTCTTTGGGATGAACTTCTTAAAGTAATTATACCAGAAGGCAGAAATGTCTGGGGCTTTGCTAACAACGATGCCCATACTTATGAGGACGTTGACACATGTTTTATGGATTTTATTTTACCTGAATATTCAGAAGCTAATATGCGTACAGCCATGGAAAATGGCACATTCTTTGCGGTTTCCAGATATGATTGGGGCGACAGAATTGGTACAACTAAGGAATACCCTACAGTTACAAGTATAGTAGTTGACGATGAAAATGATACTATTACAGTTATTGGTAAAAACACTGATGCTATAAAATGGATTGCAGATGGCGTCACAATTCAGGCAGATACAGTTTCTGTAGATGGTGTATGTATGTCAACAATCAAGCTTCAGGAGCATTCTAGCGATATAAGCTGTTATGTTCGTGCAGAGCTTAATGGTGCAGGCGGTACAACACTTACACAAGCATTTGTTTGTGATGCAGGTGATATGGATGAACTTGTTAATAGAGAAGATAAAATAAATCTTCCTCCAGTTGACTTTGTTACCATTTTTCGTAAAATACTCAAAACAGTCTACAATGTATTCTTGGATATTGTGCCAGAATTAAGTTAATAGGACAATTAATGAATTTAACACATAAAAAACAGGAGCAGATTTATCTGTTCCTGTTTTATTATAAAATTATAACACATATTTCTCTATGAAATATGATAATGCAAAACTCTTGAGCCTTATTAAGAAAATAAGTTTTGTTTTTCATAGAAATATTTTCACCTGTTTTAGTTATCAGTTACTAAACTCTATTGTTTCATCTTTTGAAACATCAACTTTTAAAATATTATCTTCAATAGTAAATGGCTTATTGGCTTTAAGATTTTTCGTTTTATCATTGAGTTTAATTCTCAAAGTACAGTTTTCTTCCGTAGTAACTTTAGCACTTTTAAGAATTGAGTTTTCCCAAACAATGTCAAATGTAAAATTGCCCCTTGCTCTTATGCCCTTAACAGAGCCAAAATGCCAGTCATCTGGTAATGCTGGTAAAAGCTCAGAAATTCTTCTGTCAGGTGAACCAAGATGGCTTTGAAGAAGCATTTCTGTAATACCTGCAACACCACCAAAGTTACCGTCAATCTGGAATGGCGGGTGAATATCAAAAAGGTTGTTGGCAGTGCATTTTTTAAGTAAATATTTAAGGTGATTGTAAGCATTTTCACCATCTTTAAGACGAGTGTAGAAACAAATTGTCCACGCTCTTGACCAACCAGTTGAGCCACCACCGTTTTCAATTCTTCTGGCAATAGTTCTTTTTGCCGCCTCATAAATTTCGGGGTCACTTTCGTTAATCTGGTCACCAGGGAAAAGTCCGAAAAGGTGAGAAATATGCCTGTGACCTGGGTCTGTTTCCTCATAATCCTTAATCCATTCGCGAATTGTGCCGTAACGCTCACTAATTTCCATTGGCGGAAGCTTCTCTAAAACCTCAGAAAGAGTTTTTGAGAATTCTTCGTCCCTTTTAAGAACCTTACAAGCGTGAATGGTACGTGTAAAGAGCGCATAAATAATCTGAAAATCAATTGTTGCACCTTCTGTAAACATACTTTCTTGTTTTTCGCCATTAGCATCAATATAATAAAATTCATTTTCAGGAGAGTTAGAAGGGGATGTAATAAGCTGACCTTTCTCGTTCTCTGTCAAATAATCCTGAACGAATTCTGAGGAGCCTTTTAAAATAGGGTAAATTTCCTCTAAATATTCTCTACTGTTAGTGTATTCATAATGCTCCCAGAGATTAAGGCAAAGCCACGGACCAGCCATCGGGAAAAATCCACAGTCAACGCTGTCGTGAACACCAGTTCTACCGAATGCATCAGTAGTGTGGTTAATAACCCAGCCACGTGCACCAAAAAGCTCTTTTGCAGTTTTACTTCCGAAAGAACTCACCATTTTCATAAAATGAATAAACGGAGCAGAAGTTTTTGAAAGGTTAGCACTTTCACTCGGCCAGTAATTCATCTGAAGATTAATATTTGTGTGGAAATCACTACCCCAAGGTGGGTTAAAATCGTGACACCAAATACCCTGAAGATTTGCAGGAAGCTTTGCATTCTTACCCGAGCTTTCAATTAAAAGATATCTGCCGAAATTATAATAAAGTGAGAATAAATCAGGGTCATATTCATCCCAGTTAAGCTCTTTAAGCCTTTTGTTGGTAGGGAGCTTGCTAAATTCAGTTTCTTCTAATTGGAGTTCAACGTTACCAAACCATTTTTGGTGTGCTAAAATGTGAGATTCTTTAACCTTTTCATAGTCTGCATTTATAAGATTTTCGATTGTTTTATTTAATTTAAGTTTAATATCAATGCTCTCGTCAATATCATATTTGTTGACGTCATAATTTGTTTCAAATGCAGAGTAAACGAAAATATAAGTAGCATCAGTAACAGTTATTGTGCTGTGGTCGTGACTAAGCTCGCCGTCTGTTTTAATTTGGAGCTTTGCACCAAACGACATACCTTCGCTACCCTCACCATAGTAGTGGTGAGTTGCGTATGTAACTCTGCCGTTCATAATAATTGTGTCAGAATTTATGCAGGAGCTATATGCATCCTGCTTTCTTTTAATGCTCACATTACACGAGAATGGCTTGTTGTCACTTTCAACCTTGTAAACAAAGCCGTCATAATCTTCACTTATAAAGCATTCACTTTTAAAGTTAATTTTACTCTTTGTCCAGAAAATTCTTGTAATCGCTTCGCTTAATTCCAATTCCTTGCGGTAATTTGTGTATGGAGATTTATCAAAAAAATCAATGAAAATCTCCCCAAAGCTTTCATAAGAACGAACAACTGGCGGGTCAGATAAAAACGTTTCACGAGCTTTCTCAGCCGCTTCTTTAAGCTTTTCTTCTCTTACAAGTCGGCGGATTTCCTCAAGTGCTTCAGGTGAAGCGTGATATTTTTCTTTAATCTGTCTGCCACACCAGAGCGATTCTTCATTTATTTCAATCTGTTCACAATGTGGGTTACCATATTGCATAGCACCAATTCTGCCGTTACCTAATGGCAACGCCCACATCCAGTCATTTATAAATTCATCATACCAGAGCTTTGTCGACATATTCTCACAACCTAAAAAGTTTTTGATTTATTATACCACCTGAACAAATTACTTTCAATATCGTTATGAAGAAATGTTACGGAGTGTTAGTTGGCTGGTATGAGTATCAAATTGTCCATTAACTTTTAATTTTCAACTTTCAATTAAATATCAATTGTGCATTATGCATTGTGAATTGTGCATTTTTGAAGCTGACTCACTAAAAAATTATGAAACCTTCCCCATTTTTCGACATATATAAGTAGAGGGTACTTTTTACCTTCTTTGAAAAGAAGGGGGACCGCTTGTGGTGGAAAATTGATTTTAAATTAGCAATAACAGAGTAAAACGCCGAAGGTATATCGCACACGAACAGAGTGAAGTGTATAT
The DNA here is from genome assembly GCA_045613085.1 of Acutalibacteraceae bacterium. Classification (GTDB taxonomy): domain Bacteria; phylum Bacillota; class Clostridia; order Oscillospirales; family Acutalibacteraceae; genus DTU089. Next base: position 26,757 of record JAZLAG010000025.1, read on the forward strand.
CGTATCGAAGATATATCGCATTTGCCATAGCAAATATATCGCTCATTATTCTTGCGGTGGGAAATTGATTTTCTTGAAACTTGCACACTTGTATATAGTATCGGTTTTAGTTGAAAAAAAGAAAGTTTTGTATTATAATGTAGTTTGTAATGTTATGTTTTGGGAATTATAATTAGGAGGAACAAATGAATAATTTGGGTTCATTTAAAATAAAAAATCCCGCCTATGAAGCGGCACAAAAAATGCAAAATAGTGGTGCAATTGCTGCCGCTATGAAAATACAAGAGTCAACAGCATTTATAGCGGCAATGAAAATGGAAACTTTAGGTGCCTTTGCTGCGGTAAGAGAATTACAAAGAACTCTTGAAGTCGCAAGATCACCCTTGAATGGTGCAACTGCAATGCTTGAGGAATATCAAAAAACACTTTCACCTATAAGAGAATCATTAAATCAAATAAACAGTGCATTTGCTCCTGCTTTGGCAATAACTAAAACATTCGATACTTTAAATATGAAAGCTTTAGTTGCAGGTCTTAAAGCAAGTATGCCCGCAATGGATGCAATCTCTAAAATGGATTTAGTAGGCTTTGCAGGAATTGTTGATTCTCTTCCTAAATATGATTTTTTGAGTGATATTACTATTGAAAATTTTACTGTTGAAGAGGCAGGGAAATTGTTTGAGGATGGAGAAATAACTCAGGATGATATCAACGAAGAATTTGTTGATATTATTACAAAAAAGAAATTTTCTCCAAAATCTGAATGGGATAAAATACAAAAAAGTAAGTGGTTTTTAGCAATCAAAATTTTATTTATTATTGTTGCTTTTATAGGTAAACCTATCACAGATTATACAGGGGATAAAGTGCGTGACGCACTTAGAATTACACAACTTATAGAAGAGTATGAATTATATGATGCAATAGATGATATATTTGAATATTTTGAAGATGATAAAAAATAATTAAGAAGTTTGATATCGTATAGCAAATAAAAGAATAGGATTTGGTAATAAGGGGGATATAAATGCCTGTTGCAGAAAGAGAAAAAATTCGTTTTACAGAGTTTCCTGAGATGATAGATGATTATTTTAGTAATAATGTGGTAAGGATTGATGTTATACCACCTTTGCTTATTCAAGATGTTGATAGTAGATGTACTGACTTTGAAATTATTAGTGCGAAACGATACCAACAATATCTTGAAGAAGAAATTGAATTTTGGGAAACAAACGACCCCAAAAATCAATTTAAAATTTTCGCAGATGTTTCATCTTATAAACAAGCTCTTACACGATTTAAAAATGCTATTCAATGGGCTGAAAGAGGAGTTTCATATGAGTACAACTGTAAAAATGAATTGAGAAGTAGTATAAACGAAATAAATGGTAAGTGGGTTTATTCAAAAACAACAATAGCAAAATATTTAGTAGAAAAGTGTGCCGATTGTTCTTCTCAGTACATAGAAGGTTTTAAGTATGGTCTCTTAAGCAATAGAGCACAATCATTTTCTAACAATGTTGGTGTGATTGAGGGAATGGGGGCAGCATTTGTGTTTCTTAAGTCCTTTAATCAAATTCCTAAATATACCAAGGAAGATTTTGCAAAATTAAAAGAGAACATCGACGAAGCAAACAAGGCTTATATGGAATTGGATAGCCGTTATACCAATTCGTTTAGGGCTCACGAAGAGATGGTGGGCTCTTTAAAAGAAAAAGAAGAACAACATATAGCGGATATGAAGCAAAACTCGGACGAGTTCTTTGCTGAAAGTTTGAAGAAACTTAACGATTTAGAAAAACTTTATAAAGAAAAATTGAAATTACAGGCTCCGGCTGAATATTGGGAAAAACTTGAGAAAGCTTATCTGAAAAAGGGAATTATATGGGTGGCATTGAGCGTTATAATTGCAGGTCTTACATTGTTAGTTTCAATACTGCTTTTAAGAGAATTGCCCAACCTCTTTACTGAAAATCCTCAATGGATAGAAGTGTTTAAGAATTCTGCAATCTTTACAGTTGCGTTGAGTATTTGTATTTATATTTTGCGACTTTTTGTAAAATTGGCAACAAGCTCTTTTCATCTTTCTCGTGATGCAAAGGAGAGGAACAATCTTTCGTATTTCTATCTTGCATTGAAGCAAGATGGATCGGTTAGTGATAAAGAAAGAATTATAGTTTTAAATTCACTATTTAGTAGAGCTGATACCGGTCTTTTGAAAGGCGATTCTTCCCCTACAATGCCAACGAGTGCAAATGATGTAATAAATACTTTAATAAAATAATTTAATGTTGATTTTCGGAGGGAAAACAATGGCTAAAAATGCAGTTCAGTCTATCGAACCAAACATTGCTGATTTGGTTAATGGTTGGCTTAAATCGTATAAAGTAGACTATAAATTGGAACAGGAATCTTTAAATACTGAAATAGACCAAGCCCTTAACGATTATTTTTCAAAAAATGGCGGTAAGGGTGGAAATAGACCTGATGCAAAATTATTGTTGAAAGCAAATGATGGGAATAATTATCCTATTCTCATAGAATACAAAGGTTATAAAGATAAGCTTGTTAAATTAGATAGTGAGGGTAATGTTGCTAACAAAAATTCCAAGAATCAACCTGATTTTGCTAATATCAACTCTTACGCAGTAAATGGTGCGGTTCATTATGCAAATGCTATATTACATTACACCAGTTATACGGATGTTATTGCTATTGGGGTTACAGGTCATAAAGCTGCGAACGGAAGTATAGTACACCAAATTGGTGTTTACTATGTATCAAAAAGCAACTTTGGTGTTGGTCAAAAAGTTGATGAATATACTGATTTGTCTTTCTTAAAGAAAGAACATTTCCCTAGATTTATAGAAAAAGTAAAACAATTATCACTCTCTCAAGAAGAAATTGAAAAACTTAAAGAACGCAGGGAACAAGAGATTACGGCAAGTCTTGTTAAGCTTAATAACGACATTTTCAAGAATGAAAGTGGCTTGGGACAAGAGGAGAGGGTTTATCTTGTCGCAGCTTCAATTATGGCAACGCTTGGTGATATAGATAATAATGTATATCCATTAACAAAAGCTGATTTGAAATCGTCCAACGAAAAAAACAATAGAGATGGCGATATTATGCTCAGAAAAATCGAATCTTTTCTTGATGCGAAAAAGCTACCTAAGGATAAAAAAGAATGGATTGTAAGGGCATTACAAAACACACTTACTACTGATAATATCAATAAAGTAACCAATGGTGAAAGTCAGTTGAAAAGGGTGTTTGTAAAAATTGTTGATGACCTGGGTATTTACTATAAAATTGGCTTAACAACTGATTTTACTGGTAAATTGTTTAATGAAATGTATTCTTGGCTTGGATTTAAGCAAGATGAATTTAATGATGTTGTGTTAACTCCATCGTACGTTGCAACACTTTTGTGTCGTCTTGCACGAGTAAATAAGGATTCTTACGTTTGGGATTTCGCTACTGGTTCTGCAGGTCTTTTGGTCGCAGCTATGAATGAGATGCTAATAGATGCAAAGAATAAGATTAAATCTCCTGAGCAGTTAGCAATTAAGCAAGCAGAAATTAAGGCAAATCAATTATTGGGTTTGGAAATTCTTACTCATGTTTATATGCTTGCTGTCTTAAATATGATAATGATGGGTGATGGTAGTTCTAATATATTAAATGAGAACTCCCTCAATTTTGATGGTAACTATGGTTTCGAAAAGACTGATGAAAAATTCCCAGCAGATGCTTTTGTTTTAAATCCTCCTTATTCAGCTGAGGGGAACGGAATGATATTCGTAGAAAAAGCTCTTTCTATGATGGAAAAGGGTTATGCTGCAATTATTATTCAAAATTCCGCTGGTTCAGGTAAAGCAACCGATTATAACAAGAGTATTTTATCTCATAGCACATTGCTTGCGAGTATTAGAATGCCCATAGATTTATTTGTCGGTAAATCAAGTGTACAAACCAATGTATATGTTTTTCGTGTAGGTGAAGCTCACCAAAAAGATGATGTTGTTAAGTTTATTGATTTTTCAAACGACGGGTACACCCGTTCTGACCGTAAAAAAGCAAGCAAAAATCTTTTTGATACTGATAGAGCTAAAGAACGTTATCAAGAAATCATTGATTTGGTTCGTTTTGGCAAATCAAAGCTTAATATTTTTACCGAACAAGAATATTATGAGGGGCATATAGACCCTGAAAGCGGTAATGACTGGAATCAATCTGCTCCTATTGAGACAAAGCCAACAGTAGATGATTTTAAGAAAACTGTAAGTGATTATCTAGCTTGGGAAGTGTCGGCACTTTTGAAGAACAGTAAAATGGAGGACGAGCGCCTGGGAAAATAATAGCCTCACTTGACGAAAAGCTGCATAATGTTAGGTGGGGCGAGTACAAATTAGGCAGCTTGTTTGATATTAATCCTACAAAGTATTATCGTTTGTCTAATGAAGAAATTCTATCGGGCAAAGGTAGCGTTCCCTTGGTTTCAAATCAATCAATCGACAATGGTGTTATGGGCTTTTCGGCACTAAAAGCACTTAATAAAGGGAATTCTATAACCTGTTCTGATACAACGATTGGTACGGAAACTATGTTTTATCAGGAAAATGATTTTATTGGATATTCTCATATTCAGCATTTAATTCCCAAATTCACACCTTTTAATCGGAGAATTGCAACGTTCATAATTTCATCTTGTAGAATTGCTACATTAAAAAAATACGACTACGGTAATAAATTTAATAGAGTAGCGATGTCAAAAACCAAAATACAATTGCCTATTATAAACGAAAAAATTGATTTTGATTTTATGGAATCCTTTATAGCTGAGCTGGAAGTTCAGCGGATAGCTGAGCTGGAAGTTCAGCGGATAGCTGAGCTATCCGCTTACTTAAAAGTAAGCGGATTCGACAATTATGAATTGTCGGACGAAGAGCTTAATGCTCTTCAAAAGTTTGCTGAGCTTGGCAACGATGATTGGGGTACATATACTGTAGGTAATCTTTTTGAAAAAGTGGTGACAAAAAAATTACCATACAAAGCCAAAGAGTTACCAAAACAACCGACTGATGATTATGTGCTTCCTTGTCTTACATCAAGTTTCCAAAATCAAGGGTTGAATTATTATGCCCCTAAAGTGGGAGCGACTATTATAAGCGATGTAATCTCTCTCCCTTCTAATAGTGATGTTTACAGAGCTTATTATCAGTCAAGAGAGTTTACCGTTCTTTCGGATTCTTATGCCATCCAATGGAAATCGGCAGAAAATAAACCGACACCTAACCAGTATTTGTTTATGGTAATGTGTATTAACAAAGTGACTGATCTACCGATTTATTCCTATAAAAACAAATTGGGCGGATGGAATGTTGTAAAACATAAGGACATCAGATTACCCGAGAAGAATGGCAAGATTGATTTTGCGTTTATGGAAGCTTTTATATCCGCTATGAAAAAGATTGCGATTAAAGATGTAGTTGAATACAGCGATGTAAAAATCAATGCAACTAAAAAGGTTGTACTAGAAACAAAATAATTGTTATTGGATTGAAGCACAAGATGTTTAATCTTGTGCTTTAGTTGACAAAAAAATTATTATATATATCAAAAGTAGGTTTATATAATGAAATATAATACACTCACACTAAGTTGTTAGTGATATTAATAAAGGAGTGTTTATTATGCTTAATATTTTAGAGAAAGAAAATTTTGAAAAGGTAATTGCTCTCGTAGATAAAAATATTTATGAGGACGATAACGAATTATTATTCAAAGAAAAGAAAGAAATTGAAAAGATAGTTCTGGATTATGCTGAAGCTGATGCTAATAAATTCAATACAGTTTTCAGGTTGTTGTCTAAAGATATTACTTTGCAACAGTACATCAGTAAACGATTTGATTATAAGCAGTACAGAAAACTAATTGATACAGATAAAGATATTAGGATGATTAGTGAATTGCTTTATGATAATCAAGAGCAGTTTTCAAGAAAAATGAAAGAGGCATTTGGTTATTCACCAAGCGAAATAAGAGCAAAGCGGATTTTTGTGGAAGATAATAAATTAGAATTTCCTTTTGCCGTAGCTGACGTTGAACATCCACTTTTTAGAGCGATGAAATCAGTAGCTATTGATATTGACGATGATGACGCGGCATGTTATATTGAAGAATATGCAGAGTGTAGTAATAACTTTTCGTTTACAAGTGAACAAATTTATTCAATAGCTAAAACCGCTGATGTTTTAGGTATTGAACTTACAGGGCTTGTAGAAGCATGTTTTGATTTGTATTGTGATGAAATGATGTCAAGAGAGAGCAATTCGTAAAGTTTAAGCAATATTCCTCTGGACTTCTAAGAACTTCTGTGGTATATGTTTGTGTTGCATGAAAGGTGCAACATACTAAACTAAAGAAGATTTGTACTTAGTCAGGATATAACTCTTAAACAAATTCCAAACGACACCTTCTGCCCAGCAGATAAAGATATATTAAAATTGATAATAGAGGTTGCAAATGAAAATAATAATTGATGCCGATGCGTGTCCCGTTGTAGATATTACCGTGGGTATAGCCAAAGAGCGAGGACTTGAGTGTATTATTGTTTGCGACAACACCCACTCCATTGAAAAAGACGGAGCAAAGACTATTGTTGTTGATAAGGGCGCCGATTCTGCCGATTGCAAAATTGCAAATCTCACCGAAAAAGGTGATGTTATAGTTACTCAGGATTACGGACTCGCAGCGTTGATACTTGGCAAGGGTGGTAAAGCGCTCAATCAAAACGGTTTAATTTATACAAATGATAATATTGATAATTTGCTTTTCACTCGTCATATCAGCAAAAAAGAACGTATGGCAGGCAACAGAACCAAAGGACCAAAAAAGCGCACTCACCAAAACGATTTGGATTTTATAGAGTCGTTTGTTATGTGCATAGAGTAGTTACCTTAATAACAACACCACCCACCAATTTCGGCGGGTGGTGTTTTGTAATATCATCTCTTATTACAATGCTTATCAAAACTCGGGTTAAATGCATAGAAGTTCTTACTATCCAACTTGTCAGTTGCAATTCTTAACCCTTCCCCTTGAAGTAAATCCTGAAAAAAACGACACACTAAGCCGATTTCAGACAAATTAAAATAATTTAATCCAAAAAGGGACACGTGCGTCGATAAATTCAAATTTATAGTGGAAATCTAACTCAAAAGATTTCCTTGTTATGTACACATATTAACATCATAAAAACACTTTGTCAACACAAAATAGTCAATAACTCAAAATTTACACCGCATAAATAAAGAATAATAGCTCTTAAAACATCCAACTCCCATCTACTACTGCAGATGGGAGTTGCTGTAATTTAAATATCATCAAAACTTCTTCAAAAACTCAATACAATTTCTTATCCATTTTTTAGCTCCTTCAAGACGATAAGATGTAAAGCCGGATGAAACTAAAATTTCTTCTATTTCAGAATCTATGATATCGAGATTGACAAGATTCTTGAAGCTGACACCTTCATTTGCAATGTCAGTAATATAATCATAATATGTGCCTGAATAACCGAAGTTAGTAGAATACATCTCAATATTATTGCAAGCGTTATTTACAGTTTCTTCTGTATCTTCATAGAAAAGACTGCGACCGTTATCGTAAAGGGGATAGAAGCTCTCAACTTTGTTTGAAACCTTAACCGCAATGTTTGAAAGATGACGATCATCCTGCCTTGTGATAAAGTCGAGAACTAACATTTTAATAATATCTTCTTTATATTGCGGGCGGACATTTATAAGGTTTTGGTATTCGTTTTCACTTCTTGCTCCGTCAAAAAGTCTGCGGAAATGCACAATGTATTCATTAGAGAAATCGTAAAGAAATTCTGAGAAAATAGTATTTTTATCATATCTGTAAACAGGACAGCAGGGGATACCAAGTCTTTCGGAAAGCTTATATACTGCAATTTCAGATTCTACGTCTGTGGCAAGTGGATTAATTCGTTGTTTGAATATACCGTACTTACCATTATAGACACCATAACGCTTGATGTTGTAGCCTTCAGGAGTATCAACACTATCACCAACAAGGTCTATTTTCTGAAGGAAAACAGATTCAAAAACATCGGTCATTATATCTTCAAGTTTTTCGTTATTGTCATGGGCAATCCAAAGTAAATCCTTAGGATGAATACCTCGGGTTACAGCTACAATTCTGAGGACATCATAGGTGGATAAACCGCAACGGAATAAAATCTTTTCAATATCACGTCTGTCACGGCTTACAACTCTCTCGGAAAGGAAACCCACAAATTGCTCGTGGTTCCATTCGCTTTGTCCGTGAGTGTATAACGAAACAACTTCATTATAATTAGGCTCAATGAATTTAACGCAGTAATTCTCGTCGATTAAGCCTATAATATCATTACTCCATTTTAAATACATAAACGATTCTATGCTCTTTTTGAATCTGCCGTCATTAGGCTTGGTAGCATTTTCAGGGATTTTATAGGTTTTTCCTTCAAGTATAACACCCGGGATTTTTCCTTCTTTGCAAAGAGTACGAACACGTCTGTCGCTGATTTCCCATTTTTCAGCAGCTTGCATCGTAGTAATATAATTCATAATTTCACCAACCTTTATACCTCTATAGCGGTAGTATAACACATTATCGGAACAATATCAAGTGCATTGTTCCGATAACTTTCGACATAAAGTTGCACCCGCTTGTTTTATCACAAGTAGGTATTGGTATGTAAAAATCTTATACGCATTAAACAAAGAATAGCACTCTCATTTTGAACGAGAGTGCTTATTTTTATTGCAGATTCAGAGCGAGTGTTGAAAAAATAGAGTATGTATATTATAATGAAACTAATTCTGAAAAGCAGGTGATGAATATGTTGTTAGAACTCTATCCCGAAAAAGAATATCAGACCTTTAAAAGCATAGGTGCAAGTGGTGCGTGGTGGGCGCAGATTGTAGGTAACTGGAGTCATATTGATAATGAGTCTGGTAAAGAAGTACGTGACAGAATTGCTGAGCTTTTATATAACAAAGAAACTGGTATTGGTCTTAATGTTTATCGTTATAATATCGGCGGTGGCTCAAAGCATTCAGGCAAAGGTGAATTTTCTCAACCAGCAAGAGCAACCGAGTGCTTTGAAAAAGCAAAGGGCGAGTATGACTGGTCTCGTGACAGTAGTGCCGTTTATATGATGAAAAAGTGTGTGGAAAATGGTGCAGATGAAGTAATATTTTTTGTTAATTCACCTATTGAAAGGCTTACTAAAAACGGAATGACTCACAATAAAAAGCATCAGCTTTTCCACGAGAATATTGCTAAGAAAAATTATAAAGACTTTGCAAAATATTGCCTTGACGTAACTGAGCATTTTTTGAGTGAGGGTATGCCTATAAAATATCTCTCACCTATAAATGAGCCAATCTGGGTATGGAATGGCGGTCAGGAAGGTTGCTTTTACAGACCCCGAAGTGTAAAAAATGTTTTTAAGGTTTTTGCAAGTGAATTAGATAACCGCCCTGCATTAAAAAATCTTAAATTATCTGGTGCGGAATCAGGCGACCTTCGTTGGTTTAATAAATCTTACACAAGGAATTTGTTAAAGGATAAAAACGTAAGAAAATACCTTGACGGAGTAGATGTTCATTCTTACTGCTTACCGCTTCCGTTGCCAGTAGAAATTCCATTTTTAAATGACCGCTTAGGCTTTGTAAAACGCTTCAGAAAATGGATGGATAAGCATTACCCTGATGTCCCTGTTATAATGAGTGAGTGGACTCATATGAAGGGTGGCAGAGATTACTCTATGGACTCTGCATTAGTTACCGCAACTACAATGTATGAAGATTTCACACTTTTAAATGCAGTTTCGTGGCAACATTGGATTGCCGTTTCAGAGGTTGATTATTGTGACGGACTTATCTACATAAATTTAGAAGATAAATCTTTCGAAATTACCAAAAGATATTACGTAACAGGTAACTTTACAAAATATATAAAGCCAGGCTCAAAACGAATTGAAGCAAAAAGTGATGACAAAGATGTTCTTGTGGTAGCTTTTAAAGATAGTGAAAGAACGACAGTAGTTCTTATAAATAATTCAGATGAAGAAAAGTCAGTTTCATTACCTTTCGAAAAAGAAATTCTCATTTCCGTTACCGATAAAGATAATAATTTAACAGAAAGCAGAGTTAAAACAGATAAGTTGAATACCACCTCAAAATCTGTTACAACAATGGTGATTATATGAAAACAAAAGCTTTAAATTTACTTTTATCAGTTAAAAATAATTGGAAAACTGCACCCGAAGGACGCTTTATTCCGTTTAAAGAAATTATATCTTTAGCAGTCGGCGGAATCGGTGTTAAATTCATAGTTTATTGCGTTAGCACTATGATTTTAAGTGTCGGTAATACACTTATAGGTAACACAATAGGTATTCCACCAACAGCAATTTATTTCATCTATATATTAAGTGTTATTTCAAGTTTTCCGTTAACCGCTTTAAGAGCACGAATGATAGATAACTCTAAAAGTATGAAAGGTAAATACCGCCCATATATTCTCACAATGGGTTTACCTACTGTGCTTTTAGGAATCGGCTTTATTTGGGCACCTTATGAAATAATGAGTATGCCTGTAAAATGTGCTACAGTTCTGCTTTTTAATATAGGTTTTCAGTTCTTTTATAACTTTCTTCTTGATGCGAATGACAGTATTATAAACGTTCTTTCACCAAATACAATTGAAAGAACAGATGTCTATGCAGTCAAAAGCGTTATTGAAAATATTTCGCCATCAATAGCAAGTATCTTTTTACCACTTGTAGCAAAGGCTATAACGGGCGATAACACTCTTTACGATATGACAGTTTACAGAGTGCTTTATCCACCAATGCTCATAGTCGGATTTTTAGTGTCAATTATAATCTATGTGAATACAGAAGAACGAATTGTTCAACCCAAAAATCATACAGTAAATATGAGTTTTCTTGATGCGGTCCGTGCAGTTGCGAGAAATAAATATTTCTGGATTATTTCACTTGCTGGCTGGATTGGCTTTCTTGAAGGCTCTTTCGGTACAATTTTAGGTTGGATGTACAACTATCAAGGTGCTTGCTCTGCAGGGCAATATGCAGTAATAACCGCAATTGCGGGTAATGCTTCATTATGGCCAAATCTTTTTGCACCATTTTTAATAAGGCGCTTTGGTAAAAAGAAAGTGCTTATTATAAGTAACCTTTTAAATATCATTTTTATAGCTCTTATGTTACCGGTTGTTAAAATGACAGGTGGGGGAGTTATATGGATTTTACTTGTATTTATATTTATAAATCAGCTTCTCACTTCACTCGGTCATTTTATGAATCCGAGCCTTAATGCAGATATAAGAGATTATCAGCAATATATAAGTGGTGAAAGAATAGACGGAGTTTTCTCGGCGGTAGCACTTATTGGTAGCGTTATTACTCTTGGTACTGCCTCTGTGTTACCTGCAATTTATGAAAAAGCAGGTCTTAATGCAGAAATGGCAGTAAAGTTAGGCTATAGTACAGATAATGTTTACGATGTGCTTTATAATACCGAGCTTTTCGTTGCAATTTCATCTGTGCTTATAATCGCTTCTGTAATTGGTGCAACACTTAATGTAATACCACTCTTTTTCTATGATTTAACAGAAACAAAACAAAAAGCAATGGTTAATGTTTTAAGAATAAGAGCATATTTTGATGATAAAATCACAGGTATTGCAACAAGTGAACAGGAGGCAGAGGTCTCAGAAATTATAAAGACTGCAAACGAGTATGCAAATAAAATTCCTGCGAAAATAGAAAAAGGTATGCCCAAACAAGAAAAGAAGCGTATTCGTGAGGATAATGAAAAAATCGAAATTGCAAAAATTGTGTTGGCTGAGCTTGAATTTTTCAAAACATCTCGGGGTGAATTTGAGTTTGAGTATTCTAAAAAAATACTTGCTTCACAGGGGGAGATGGATTTAACAGAAGAAATAGCAAAAATAAATTCACTTCCTGCCAATACACCAGAAGAAAAAGAGTTTAAAAGAAAAATGCGTTCTTTAATTAAAGATTTCAGAATTGCGGAAAAAACAAAGAACTCAAAGGAATATAAGAATGCAGAAAACTTCAATTCTGCGATTTTCACAGAGCTTTTTAACACTTCTGATAATATATCGTTCTCAATAAAAGAATTGCAGAATAAAATAAAGCTCTCAAAAGAGGCTAAAGAAGATGCAAAAGAATTAAAAGAAAAACTCTCAAAGCTTTATAAAGAACGCAAGGTGAATGACGAAAAAATCAAACAAGCACGAAAAAAGAGTATTCTTTATAACAGAGCAAATAAACCAATCATAACTGCACAGAAAACCCTTGCAAGATCTGAGAGTTATAATAGCTATATAAATAATTTGGTTTGAACTATATTTTAAACAATCAGCACTCCCATTTTTATGGGAGTGCTGATTGTTTTCTGTTTTGTCATCTAAAAGTACACAAAAACGTACACTTTCGTACAATTATTTTGAGTTGTGATATTGTAAAATACCAAATTTTGATATATGATTTATCCATAAAGTAAAAATGGGGTGTGGGTATGAGTAAAAAAAGTGATGCAGAAATTATTAAAAAGATAGACGAAACTATAAAATATATTTGGGTGCACGATATTCCTAATGAATATGAAAATGAGTATTTATTTAATGAAGATACCCTTAAAAATGTTGTTTTTCACTATTTAAGAAAATATTTGGATTTATACTTTTATGAGAACGATATTAGGATAATTACTGAATATACTGGTAGTAAATTTCAAGAAGCTAATTGTCGTCCAGATATCGTGATTGTAAAAATGGATTTTCATAAAGATACTAAATATTTTTGGGAAGATATAGATAAACTTTTATGTGTTTTGGAGTTGAAATATAAATCGGATTTTAATTCTTCTAATTCTATTTATGCTGATTATGATAAGTTGAAATACTACAAGACTAAATTAAAAGTTGATTGTAAATTATATATGGCTACAATCTGGGAATGTGAAGATGATGCAATATCATGGGAACCAGAAGATTCAATTTGGGCAAAAAACACATTAACAGAACTAAATGCATCGTATGAAGATGGGCAAATGAGGTTTTATGTGTGTGAACATAAAGAAATGGAGAATATATAATGGCAAAGAATTATACAATAAGCATAGGAAATAGCGGAGAGTATTTTGTTGCAGCGGAGCTGGAGCGTAGAGGTTTTACGGCTGCTGTGCCAATGTCAAATACGAAGGATTTTGATATATTAGCTATTAATAGAGAAACACAAAGACAAGTTGCATTACAAGTTAAAACCAATCGTGGTAAGGCAAAATCTTGGATGTTAACAAAGAAAAGTGAAGATATATGTGGTAAAGATATTTATTACGTCTTTATATCTTTAAACGAGTTGGAACAACCTGAATATTACATCGTAGAAAGTGACCTTATTGCGGAAAGTATGCGTGAAGGTTATAAACGTTGGATAACTGATGATAAAACAGGCGAGAAACGCCATGAAACGACAATGAGGAAATTCGCGTTTGAGGTTTCAGAATATAATAATTGTCTTGGTTTAAAGGATGAAGATTTTAAGGCAAGATGGGATAAGTTAAAGTGAGGTGAAACACTATGCTAAATTTTATTTGCTACCCAAAATGCACAACTTGTCAGAAAGCTAAAAAGTGGCTTGATGATAACAAAATAGAATACGAGTTAAGAGATATTAAACAGGATAACCCGACATTTGAAGAACTTACCGAGTGGTATAAGAAAAGCGGATTGCCATTAAAAAAGTTCTTTAACACAAGCGGTCTGTTATATAAATCAATGGATTTGAAAAACAAATTACCAGATATGACTGAAGGCGAAATGTTACAGCTTCTTTCTACCGACGGAATGCTCGTCAAACGTCCGATTTTAGTCGGTAATGATTTCGTCCTTGTTGGTTTTAAAGAAGTTGAATGGAACGAAAAAATAAAATAACATCAAAGCCAAAGCACTCCCGTTTTTATGGGAGTGCTGATTTTTTCGGTTTTGTCACCTAAAAGTACATAAAAACGTACACGTGATATGTTAGAATATAATCACAAAATAAAATTTGGTGGTGATTTTTATGATGATATCTCCAGAAATCTATTATGAAGAAAATTTAAAAGGTAAGACACCCGAAGAAATTTTAAAAGCAATTCGTAGCTTGAAACGAGAAATAACGAGATTAAAAAATATAGCAGAGCATCCTGAATATGTGTGTGAAATGCATCCATCTGAAAGTGTAAGAATTTCATGCTCCTATGATTATCTTGAACGAGCAAAGCTTGCACTCAAAGAATCAGGAGTGGAGTATCAACCAACGAAATCGGAATTAAAAGCTATTGAATTTGATGAGAATATCGCGAATATTAGTAAAATCATTTTCTCAATCGGTGGATATTGTTGCGGAGAAGAATTGGTTGAAGTAAGCTTTACAGATGATACTGCTGAACTTAAATATGGTCACTCATATATACCAACAACGCCAGACGATTTCGATAAAACCGAAACTATCGACAAAGCAAGTTTTCTAGAAGAATTCAAACGCCTTCACATCGGTGAATGGCGTAAAAACTATAACACAAAACGCTTCGGATATACAGTGTTAGATGGCACTCAATGGGAACTCGAAATCCACTATTCAAACGATAAGAAAATAGTAAAAATCTACGGCGACAATGCCTACCCATATAACTTTGATAGATTAAAAGATTTATTAATGTGTGATGATTTAGAAGAGGAGTGATATTATGTCAAACGGTATCTTTGGTGATTTGTTCGATTTAAATGGTGACGGAAATCTCGACTGCTTCGAACAAGGTTTAGAATTTATGTTTTTAAATGATTTAACCAATAAAGACGACGAAGACCATGACTTCGATTCAGATGAATTTGATGATTGAATAGTTTTGGGGAATATGATAAAACCAGATGAGTTGAATGCTCATCTGGTTTTTTACTTTTGTGCGATATATCACACACGATAAATCGTAAATTGGTGTAGAATAAAAATAACGATATATCGCAAAGAGGGATAGTAATGTTAATCAAAGAAGCAGTTGAAAAAAGAATAGTTGAACTTTGTAATGAAAAAGGAATAGCAATAAATGCGTTAGCAAATATTTCGGGAGTTTCACCTTCGACAGTTTATAGTATTTTGAATGAGAAAAGTCAAAATCCAGGGGTTGTTTCAATAAAGAAAATATGTGACGGATTAGATATTAGCATCAGAGAGTTTTTTGATAGTGATTTATTTGAAAATCTCGAACAAGAGATAAAGTGAGTTTATGGAGGAAGATTATAATGAGATATTGTTACAAAAATACGCTTAATAATTTTTTGAATACAAGCAAATCTAAGTGGCTTGAGGAAATGAAAAACAATTTCAAAAAAAATGTTGATCTTCCATTGGGATTGTCACAAATTCATGCATGGGAAGATTGTTATGATGTTCTTGTTAGTACACTTGATTTGTTCGAAAAAAAATATCCTGGTTTTACAATTATCTTTGAATATACATTACCGTATGAATCAGGACGAAGACCAGATGTGATATTACTTTCTGCAAAACAAGTTGTGATTTTAGAATTCAAGATGAAAAATAAAGTGGAGCCCGCTGATTTTGACCAGTGCACCGCATATGTACGTGATATACGAGAATATCACTATGAATCAAGAGATAAAGAAGTAATTGGCGTATTAGTACTTACAAAAATCCAAAACAATATAAATAAAGATTCCGAGACAGGTACATTTATTTGTAGTGGAGATAAATTGGGCTCGTTGCTTATGAGTACGATTGCTGAGCAAGCATCTGTTTGTAATTCAGATGCTTGGTGTAATTCGAGTTATGAACCGTTACCAACTATTGTCGCAGCAGCAAAAATGTTTATGAATAACGAGCCGTTACCTAATATTAGACGTGTTAATAGTACAGGAATTCCTCGTGCTATCGAATGTCTATCTGCAATAGCTAAAGATGCAAAAGAAAATAGTAAGCATGTTATTGCTTTTGTAACAGGTGTACCCGGTGCAGGAAAAACATTTTTAGGATTACAATATGTTTACGATATTTGTAAAGATAATGGATTAGTTAATTCGGTTTATTTGTCTGGTAACGGACCATTGGTAGAGGTGCTTACAGATGCACTCAAGAGTAAAGTATTTGTAAAGGACTTGCATACAGTAGTAAATGAATTTCTTCTGCATAAGGCAGTAGATTTTAAAAAGAACATAATAGTATTTGATGAGGGACAGAGAGCTTGGGATGTTAAGCAAATGTCCGAAAAAGGTAAATCTATGACCGAATCTGAGCCCGATGTAATTGTGAGATTGTGTGAAGAACGACTTGATTGGTGCGTGTTGCTAATTCTTGTAGGTGAGGGGCAAGAAATATATAAAGGTGAAAACTCTGGTATAGAGCAATGGAATGTCGCACTTAGTAAAGGCAACAGAGATTGGAAAGTAATATGTCCTGATAAACTATTAAGTATTTTTGAAAGTGAACAAGAAATTGTTGAATTAGACGATTCTAATGCGCTCGATTTAACTGTTTCTTTACGCACCCATCTTGCGGGAGATGTGAGTAATTTTGCAAATGCGTTAATAGATGGAGATACCAAAAAAGCCAAAACATTTGTAAAGCCGATATATAAGGCGGGTTTTTCAATGTTTATAACAAGAGATTTAGACAAAGCAAAAAAATATTGTGTTTCGAGATATGATGGAAATATTGAAAAAAGATATGGCATGATTGCTTCGTCAAAAGGAAGAGATCTTCCACAGTTTGGTGTTGATAACTCTTTTTATGGTGCTATCAATCGTGGTAAATACGGGAAATGGTTTAATACACCAAGAGGAAGCGGTGTATCTTGCTGTGATTTTAGAGGTGTTGTTACAGAATTTGGTATTCAAGGATTAGAACTCGATATGCCAATTGTGTGTTGGGATAGGGATATGGCATGGAATGGTGCAGGTTGGAACAAATTCAAGCCAGGTGAAGATTGGGATAGTGACAACAATGTATATAGGATTAATAGTTATAGAGTTCTTCTTACCCGTGGTAGAGATGGATTTATTATTTTTATTCCACCAACAGCAGCATTAAATTCTTTGTACGAAATGCTTAAAGGGCTTGGTTTAAAAGAATTAAATGATTCTACGGTAGTTAATACTATAGATGACTTAGCAAAAAAAGATGTTGTAAATTTGAAATCTTCAGAAAACTCTTTGAAAAATTACTTTGAAAGTAAAGGTTTTAAAGTAGTTGATAAGAGGCCAAATGGTGGTGCATTATGGGTTGAAGGTGACGAAAATAAATTAGCTCCACATATAGATTCTGTAAAGAAAATTTTTGGAGCAACAGGAGGATTTGCTTCTGGTCGAGCTTTAAAGGGACATCTTGGCTGGTGGACGAAGTGTGATAAATAAATTTTAATAAAAGATTATAAAACAGGTGAGAATATGAATATGGTAGGTCAAAAAGTTAAACACCGCACTTGGGGTGAAGGTGTAATTGTAAAGGTTTCTGAAAAAATTATTGATATTGAGTTTCCTGTCGGTATCAGAAAACTACAGTACCCGCAGGCGTTTGAATCTTTTTTAGTTGCAATTGATAATGGAGTTCAACAAACCATACTGGATAGTATAAAAGAAACCCGCAAAGCTGAGTCGGAGGCCAAAAAAGCTACTGCCCTCAAAAGAGAAAAAGAGGAAGAAGCATTAAAGAAAATAAAAATGACGAAGACATCAAAACCTGTATCAAAAACATCGGTTATGAAAAAACGTGCTGAAAATAGCAAGATGATATTTTTGGTATTTCAGGGTGATACATTTGGCAAAGAATCTCAGGGTGGTTATATTTGGGCACCGTGTTTTAATAAGGCTGGTAGAACCATGCACCACTGGGATAGATTGTTGGAAGTTAGAGCTGATGATATTATTTTACATAGTAGCAATGGAGAAATATGTGCTATAAGTATAGCGAAAGAAAAATGCTACGATAGTCCACAACCAAAAGAGTTGCGCATTGATAGCTTATGGGAGATTGATGGTCGTAGGGTTGACTGTGAATATATACTTCTCAAAAAACCTATTAAATTAAGTTCTTACAAAAACGAAATTATAAAATATTCGACTGCAAAATATTCTGCATTTAATGTTAATGGCACTGGAAATCAAGGTTATTTGTATGACTTGAATAAAGAATTAGCAATGTTGTTTATATCGGAGCTCGCAAAAATAAATAAAAGTCTTTTGGTGTATGATTTTATTAAAGAAATTATTGGTGAATAACTATGACGGAAGTAGTAGCCGCATTAATATGGAATAACAGTAAATTTATGATATGTCAGCGACCTGCAACAAAGTCGTGTGCTTTGTTGTGGGAATTTGTTGGTGGCAAGGTTGAGCCAGGCGAAACAAAAGAACAAGCACTCATCCGTGAGTGCCAGGAAGAGCTTGGTATAACTGTTTCTGTTGGCGATATCTTTACAGAAGTAGTCCACGAATATCCCGATATAACAGTTCACTTAACTTTGTTCAATGCAACTATTAGTTCTGGCACGCCAAAGCTTTTAGAACACAACGATTTAAAATGGATAACTCCATCCGAAATTCCTAACTATAATTTCTGTCCTGCGGATAAGGATATATTAAAATTGATTAATTTTAATTCGAGGTGAACTATGAAAAAAACAATTTTTATCGTTATAGCAATTCTTGTTCTTGTAGGTGGTGCAATTTCTGCCTTTGTGTTTTTAAATAAAGAAGAACCCGTTGAGTTTACACCACTTGAAAACAGAGTGTATAATGACGAAGAAATTCTGGTCGAACCCGATACTGAAAAATACGTAAAAATGGTTGCGCTCGATACTGGCAACGACGTTTACACTCCCGCTAAAAAGCAGAGTTACGTTTATCGTTACGGACCATCTTTAATAAGAAATGCCGATGGTAGTATTGATGCATTTTTCTCTTCGCCTGGTATTTTTGACGAGTGGGATTATCTGTTTTACAGACATTCTCCCGATGGTGGCAAAACCTGGACTACTGAAAAATCAGTATTGGCACCAACACCGGATTCTGCCGATTTTTATTCTTGTTGTGACCCAGGTATTGTAAGATTCGGCGGTTATTATTACCTTGCTTATACGTCAACTGTTATTGAAGGTGGCGTCGATAACGACGTTTTCGTTGCAAGAAGCAAAAATCTTGACGGACCTTATGAAAAATGGAATGGCAACGGTTGGGGTGGCAAACCTGCTCCGATTATTGAGTACACGGGCAATCCCGAGTCTTATGGCGCAGGGGAGCCGTCAATGGTAGTGCTTAACGATACTCTTTATCTCTATTACACCTGGCGTGATGGCGAGTTGAATCATACAAGGCTTTCTGTTGCAGATGCAAAAAATGAAAACTGGCCAGAGACGTTGGAATATAAAGGCGTCGCAATTGACCATATAGTTGGCGATACCGACTCTGCCGATGTGAAATTTATTGATGACTACGGCAAATTTATAGCAGTTTCAACTGCATCAAGATTTACAACCGACAGCTACATAAAAGTATATATGTCAAACGATGGCGTTAAGTTCCAAGAATCATATTTTCTTAAAACAAATACCATACATAACCTGCATAACTGTGGTATCACTTCAAGAGAAAACGGGCATATCCGCTTGAGCGATAATGTCTATCTTTCCTATGCTTATGGTGAAGAATTTGGCACGTGGGCAACAAGAATACAAGAGGTTAAATTCTCTCTTATTGATGAACCCGATTTCAGCGATAAAGAAAATGATAATGTAAAAGAGAATTTCAAGCCTGTTTCAAAATCTTGTTATACTGCAACTGCAGGTATAACAACCGACCCGCATATTTACGAGAAAAACCTTGCAGATGGTACTTTCAAGGTTGAGGTTTATAAATATGACGGTAACAAGGACGATAAGCAAGTGAAAAAAGATATAACTCTTACGGATTTTGATGAGAGAATTATATCTGTTGACGGAGATGAAATTACCCCGAAAACTAAAGGCGAAACCTACGTCACTGCCCATTGGCAAGACTTCTCCGTTACGTTTTTGGTTAAAATTGTTTAAACTTTCTAAAATCATTACTCCTGTGCATTGAATAAGATTGAAAACCCAACACCACCCGCCAATTCTGGTGGGTGGTGTTTTGTAAAATAAATTATGCTTTTGCATATTCAGAGAGTAATGCGTGGTCGTTCATTGGTTTACAGCAAATTTCTGTTCTTATAGATGACCATTTACGTTCAATTTCTTCGGCAGAGTCGTTGTTTATATCAACAACGTTTTTCTCGTCATCTGAACCCATCATAAACCATTGGCTTGTTTGTCCCTTGGCACAGTGTCCCTTGTAAGTCCACGTCAGCCAGTTATATGAGCATTCATTGAAAAGCTTTAGAATATATTCCCAGGTTGCAGTGCCACGGCAAGGAGAAAACTCACCGACAAGCACAGGCACATTAAAGTTTTTGCTTGCGTGGTGCTGTGAAACTTTCTTGAAATTATCATTTGAATCGTCATAAAAGTGATACTGATACATCACATTTTCCCATCCATATTCTTTTGGGTGTGGCATATCATCAGGTGTCCAGATTGCTTCAAGAGTTATTATATGCTCAGGGTCGTTTCTTCTGACTGCATTGTAAAGCAAAGAATATACATCGTGATACTTGCTGTTGACCTTATCTTCTCCTTCGTAATCGCACATCGGCTCATTCATTAAGTCATAGGCGGCAACTGTTCCGTTACCTACAAAATGACGGGCGATTTCACTCCACAATTCACAGGCAAGTGTACGAAAACGTGCTCCCTCATCGGTTTCATCATAAAGTCTGCAATGATTCACACGACAGCAATGGTGAGCGATGCTCTGGTGTCCTGGTACACCGTGCATATCAAGAATGACGTACATTCCTCTTTTTTCGCATTCTTCAACAATCCAGTCAAGACGTGAGAAATCTATTTCACCGTTTTCTTTACGCTTCCATGTACCAGAATCGTCCGTCTGAAAATTGCGATACCAGAACGGTACACGCACACAGGTAAAGCCGAGTGACTGAAGATAGTTAAGGTCGTACTCTGTTATATAGTTGTCTTCACGGATTTTTATAAGTTTTTCAGTTTCATCCTTACCAAAGCGTTTTTCAAGAGTAGTTACAATATCCCATTGAGCTTCTCCACCCTTGAAAAATCCCTGCCATAATTCATCAAGCAACCATCCGCCAAGATTCGTTCCTCGTAAAAATACCTGCTTACCCTCGGCGTTGATGATTTTTTCACCATCACAATGAAGCATACTAAGACTCATACTATATCCTCCAGTTACAATAAATTTCGTATTGAGGTATTTATATTATAGTTGATTATATCATAAAAAGAAATCTGAAACAATAACATTGTAAAGTTAAAAAACCTCTGGACTTCCTATAACTTCTGTGGTATATGTTTGTGTTGCATGAAAGGGGTGCAACATATGAAAACTATAGAAGATTTATATTTAGGCAAGATAAGTCCGTGTGAGAATATGATTCGTGGTAATGATAAGTACAAAGACTTGCTACGATTGTATTCGAGCAACCAGGAGAAGTTATTATCAACGCTCACAGAAGAACAAAAAGAACGATATGAAAAGATACACGACTGTGCAGATGAGCTGTGCAATGAACTTGAAAAACAATCGTTCATAAATGGGTTCAGTCTGGGTGTCCAGCTTGTGACAGAATCACTAACCAGGTACGATTAGAACTATCACAAAATCTCGCCCAGTTCAGCCTACAAACGCCCAAATAAACGACTTAACACCGAGAGTAAGGTTAACCCCTCACTCTCGGTGTTTTTGCACTTTAATCCCCATCTCTCCGCCAACAATTTCAATCTGAAAGTGATATTTTGTTGTGATTTTAACTAAATCTAATTACTTCGATATATACAAAACGCTGATTTTTTCGAAAACCTTAAAATTTTTATGTAGCTTTCGTCGTTTTTTGTCATATATATATGACAGACAAAAGTCTGTGAATTTTATAGAAAGGAGAAATTATATGTATCAACGTTATTATGTAAATGATGATCAAACCAATAATCCAGGTTTGCATCACGAAGTGCACACTGAAGAACATGCAAAAACATTGAATATTACAAACAAAACTTATGTAGGTTTATTTGATAATGAAGTTGAAGCAGTTTCAAGTGCAAAATTGATTTATTCGGATGCGGATGGTTGCAAGATTTGTTGCCCTGAAGCTCACGAAGGTTAAAATTTGTGGTGATAGTTGTTTATTACAATTATCACCATATTTTAAGGAGTAAAAAAATGATAAAAGAAGAAAAAATATCTACTGATTCGATAGTCGAAAATGTTGTTTTAGACGATGAATCAAATAGTTTGTCTTTGGGGAAAAAGCAAGATGAAGTTCAGAAGAAAGACAAAAAAGAAAAAATTCAAAAAATAGCAGCTAGTATTATTGCTTTTTTACCGGTATTTTTTTCTGTAATGTATTTTATTTTTAATGTTATTTATAAAAATAAGTGCAAAGAATTTTATGGGGTATTACTTGATTGTTATAACATAAATGACTGGAGTTACAGACTTGTTAGTGTAACTGTTACTGTGGCTCTTGGTTTTTTGTGCATATGGCTTTTGAAAAATATTAATAAAAGTTCAACAGATAAAATAGAAAAGATAATTACTTGCGGTTTGCAGGGGTTGATATTGTTTTTGTTGAATTTGATATTTGCTACTAAGATAATAGGGTTACCATTTTTATCTAATTTATTAAAAAAATCAAATAGTATATTTGAAATAGTCATAACAGTGGTTATTTGTATTATATTAGGAATAATATCTTGGGGATTTGTCATTTTATTAAACACACCAATTGAGAAACTACCTAAAATGAAAAAAAGTTCAATGTTTTTTTTCATTTCTTCAATAGTTTTTCAACTAATTTATATTGTTGCCGTTGTTTGTGTATGTGTGTCAGTTTCCCCAAAAAACATTACTGAATACACAGTTGTGAAAACAAACGAAGACACACAATATTTAGTTATTGGTGATTATAATGATAATTTTGTTTGTAAAGAATTCAAGGTGATATCGGTTAACAAAATTGATGAGACAAAAAGTGAGTTTGAAAACTTACAAGATATTGAAATATCTTTTGATAAAAATCAATTTGAGTTAATTTCTTATGATGAAATATATAAAATAGGGACTGTAAAGTTTTCTAAAGTTAGTTCATCATAGTAGAATTAGAAATATATTATTCAATCAAAAAGAGTGTGGAGGTGAATTTCACACTCTTTTTGTAGATTACTTAAATTAGAGGGTTTTAAAAGTACTATTTATGGTATATGATAACAAAGTTTTTTATTGATGTTAGTTGCTGTTTGTGTTAATATAAAAGAAAAATGATAATGATGTAGGATGATAGAAATTAAAATGAATTTAATGAAATTTATGCTTTACAGGGATTTTGATATGTTAGAACTTACGAACCGATTGAAAGAAGAAAGAAAAAAGATGGATTATCTTTCGAAAGGTCCAGTTATGGATATGAGTACTCTGACTGATGAAGAACAGGTGTTACATAAAAAAGCAAAAACATTTTACGAGGATGCTTGGAAAGAACAACTATATGAATCTATTGGCAAATCGTCGCTTGAAAATTTCTCTGATGATGCACCTATCAAAATTATGGATGAGAGTTTAGAAAAAGTGATTTTGAGTAGTGTTATGCGACTTATCAGAGAGAACAAAATGAAAAAAATCTACAAAACTGTTATGCTCGTTAATGCTGATAAAATATATAAGATTGGTAATGAGTATGCTGAAGAAATAGGAAAGAAAAATATTTTTGCATTGACACCAGATGAAATGAAAAAGGTTCACGATATATTTGCTGATGGTATGTTACAGAGAAGAATGGCGTGCTTACCTGCAGCATTTGAACTTTTAGAGATGTATAAATTACAAAAGGAAATGTCAGCTGATGAAGATTTCAATGAAAAAGTTTTAGAAAACCATGATAAGATTGACCATATCAGAAGAACACAACATACAAGAACAAAAGCTGGTTCGAGTTTATCTCTCGATGAGTTACAAGAAAACAATAGTGATTTGTTGAAGGATAGTGGTTCATCAGTTGAAGAAGCAGTTGAATCTAAAACAATGAGTGATTGGGAGAAAATTTTCTTGAGTGTTTTGAATGATGAAGAAAAAAAGATTTTTAGATTATTACAAGAAAAGAAAACTCAAGAAGAAATTGCTTCGGAGTTAGGTTACGAATCACAAAGTGCAATTTCAAAAAAGAAAAAGAAGATGGAAGAAAAAATCAGAGATGAAATTGCAAGACAAAATATGTAATTGAACTTAATATTTTTTCAGACCTTTGAGATTGATTTCTCAAAGGTCTTTTTTGTTGCAAGAATAAAAACAAAAGAATTTTTAAAAAAATTTTAATTTCTTTGGAATAAACCGTATTTCTTGTGTCGCCACGACAACAATCCTGTAAACAAAAATGGTCAATAACTCAAAAAATGAACACTACATCAGATTTTAAAATAATTTGATGTAGTGTTTTTTATGTAGAACTAAAATAGATATATACTCGTATGTTTCAATCTAAAGTATCTTTATTATAAATTATCAGGTTATAGTTGTTGTTTTGCATTAAGTGAAAGATAGGGATTGGTGAAAAATGTCTAAAAATGTTGAAAAATAATGTAAAAATATTGCAAAAATATAGTAATTATGCTAAACTGTAAAGTGCCAAACTAATTGAATATAACAGAACAAGCATTATTTGAAGAGATAGTGTTTCTTTTCGTTGTGTGCTTTTTTATGTTCCTAACAGTAGAATTTGATAAAAATGCAAATTCCGTCAATGTTAGGTACATAAGTGCTTGTTATATTGAATTAGTTCGGCGACTATCGGGGTTTGCATTTTTTGTGCGACTACTTCGGTGGTCGCACTTTTTGTTTTTATAAGACGAGTATTAAAAAGTTAGGAAATGTGTTTGGGAGATGAGTGACTTGGATTTACAAAATAATGAATTAGCGTTAAATGAAGAGTTAAATAAATTACGTAGATTTCGTTTAACACTTCTATCTTCTTATGATGAAAAAATTGAACTTAGTTTACCAGAAACTCCAGATGGCATTTTCTATTTTGGTGAAGATTCGAGGTATAGTTTCCTATCAATTGTTTCCAAAGATTCACAATGGTTTGCGGTTTGTAAAAATAATGCATTTTTCAAAAATGTACCGTTGAATAGCAGTTACGAGATGCCATTGTTTGATAAAATGCTTTTAAATATTAGTGTTGGCGATTATGAGTACATGCTTTTAGCTGAAGAAGATATACCAACTCGTAAGATGTTTGCTAATTATGATATTCGTTCGGATATAGATATAAGTATTGGTAGCAGTCCACAAAGTGATATTTGTTACAATTGTTTTTATATTTCAGATGAACATGCTGTAATTAGTTATCATAACAATATTTGGAACTTAAAAAGTAAGGATAACTTTTATGGCGTTTATGTAAATGATTTGAAAGTACAAGACGCAGAATTACAAATTGGCGATGTTGTGTTTGTTATGGGACTGAGAATAATTATTGGTCCTAATTATCTTTCAATAAACAACGGATTAGGTGATGTGTCAGTTAATTCTCGTATTTTACAAGATAAAAGGTTGGTGTCTAGCAGTACATATTCTAAGTATTATAATGATTCTGATGAGAATGAAGAGAAGTTTTTTAACAGAGCACCAAGAAAGCGTAGAAATGCAAAAGAAAATATTATAACAATAGAAGGCCCACCTATGTCGATGTCGCAACAACAAATCCCTTTGATGTTGCGAATGGGTAGTTCTATGGTTATGGGTGGAACAGCGGCATTATCCGGGAATTTTGTTTCGCTTATATCAAGTGTTGTATTTCCTTTTTTGAGTTCTAAATTTACAGAAAATCAAAAAAAAGAATACGAAGAACTTCGTGTTTCTAAATATACAGAATATTTAGAAACTAAGAAACAAGAAATTAATACAGCAATTGAAGATGAAAGAAACTATTTGAATGAAAAATATCCTGTCGTTTCTGATTTTAGTAATGTAGATGACATAATGAATCATTTATGGGAACGTCGTCCATGTGACAGTGACTTTTTGCAATTGCGTTTAGGTACGGGTACAAGACCGTTATCAACAAAAATTGAGTATCCTCCCAGAGGTTTTGAACTTGAAACAGATGAACTTCAAGAAAAAATGTATCAGTTGGTTGAATCTCAATTTGAAGTTGACAATTCTCCTATAGTATTATCTTTAATCGATTCATATATTTGTGGATTACAGGGGCCCAAAACTCAAATTATTAACGCTATCAAATCGTTAATATTGCAATTATCTTTGTTCCATAGTTACGATGAAGTGAAAATGGTTTTCTTGCTTGAAAAATCTGATTTAAAAGAAATTGATTATGTAAGATATCTTCCGCATGTTTGGGATGATACGCGTACAATGAGATATATAGCTACCAATGAAGTTGAAGCTTATTCCGTGGGAGAACAATTAAAAAAACAGATTGAAGACGATAGTGATAACCGAAAAGATTTACAACACTTATTGAAAAAAAGACCATATTATATCATTTTTGCACTAAATAAAAAGGTTTTTGATGGTCACGAAATTTTTAAAGAATTGCTTCAGGAAAATGAAAATTCTGGCGTTTCAATTATCGCCTCATATGACGGTTTACCAAAGGAATGTCAGAAGATAATTACATTAGAATCTGAAAAGACTAATACAAGTACAACATTAGGTGTTGATGGTGGTGACGATGAAAACTTTTCATCGGATGTACTTTCTGATGAAACACTAAAAACAATTTTACATAAAATTTCAAATATATCTCTGAAAAAAATCAATCAGACACAATCGATGCCTAAAATGGTTACTTTTTTAGAAATGTTTAATGTCGGTCGCATTGAACAGTTGAATCCACTTAAGCGTTGGCAAGATAGTAATCCTATAAAATGCCTTGCGGCACCGATTGGTGTTGGTGAAGATGGTTCGTTGTTTATGCTTGATTTACATGAAAAACGACAAGGTCCACATGGTCTTGTTGCAGGTATGACTGGTTCGGGTAAATCTGAGTTTTTAATTACCTATATTTTATCTATGGCAGTGAATTACCACCCTGATGAAGTAGCTTTTGTGTTAATTGACTATAAAGGCGGTGGTTTAGCGAGTGCTTTTGAAAACCCTAAAACAGGTGTAAGATTGCCACATCTTGTTGGAACTATAACAAACCTTGATGGAGCGTCAATAAATCGCTCTCTTTTGGCAATAGAAAGTGAACTTATTCGTAGACAAAAGGTGTTTAACAAAGTTGCAAACGAAACTAATGAAGGTACTATGAATATTTACACTTATCAAAGGTTGTATCGTGAGGGTGTTGTATCCGAGCCAATGCCACATTTATTTATAGTATCAGACGAATTTGCAGAGCTCAAACAGCAGCAACCTGAATTTATGGAAAAACTTATTAGTGCAGCCAGAATTGGTAGAAGTCTTGGTGTGCATTTAATTCTTGCTACTCAAAAGCCGTCTGGTGTTGTCAATGACCAAATTCGTAGCAACACAAAGTTCAGAGTCTGCCTTCGTGTTCAGGAGCGTTCAGACAGTATGGACATGCTTAAACGACCTGAAGCTGCAGAACTTACCGATACAGGTAGATTTTATCTTCAGGTTGGTTACAACGAATTTTTTGCAATTGGTCAGTCTGCGTGGTGTGGTGCACAATATGAACCGAGTGATGTAGTCGCTGTCAGAAGAGATGATTCGATAGATATTTTAGATGTTACAGGGCAAATAACAGCCAATGTAAAGCCTGAAATAAAAAAAACAGATTCTGGTTTTAATCAGATTGTTGCAATTGTTAAACATTTAAGCAATATAGCAGAAAATCAAAACTTTTCTTCAAAAACATTGTTACCACCAGAATTACCAGTAACAATGGATTTAGATGAATTGCAAGAGAAACATTTAAATGAAAACAAGCCAAGCAAAGTTTGCCTTGGTTTAGTTGATGATCCACAAAATCTAACACAGTTTGCATTCGAAATGGATTTTGAAACATGTGGTAATGTTTTGGTGGTTGGTGAATCTGGAACTGGAAAAACAACACTATTACAAAGTATAGCCCTTTCTTTAGCTAAACAGTTAACTCCATCAAATTATAATTTCTATTGTTTGGATTATTCTAGTAGAATGATGAAACAGTTTAAATGTTTACCACATTGTGGTGCTGTGTTACAAGAAGAAGATTCTGGTTCTTTGGATGAGTTTTTTAAATTTATAAATAAAATTATTGCTCAACGAAAACAGTTGTTTTCAAGTTTAGAAGTGGATAGTTTTAAAGAAGCAAGAAAATTAAAACCACTTCCAATTATCGTTGTATTTATTGATAATTTTTTAGGTGTTACAGGTGGCAGAGTAGGTGATGCTCGTGCATATGAATTCAATAATTATTTGAAAGATAGTGCTAACTATGGTGTGAAATATGTAGTTTCTTGTAATAGTCAAAGAGAGGTTTCTGCAAAGATAAGACAAGAATGCGAAGAAATCCTATGTCTACATTTAAAAGATAAGTACGATTACAACGATGTTCTTAGTTGTAAGATTGAATCTTTACCAGCAAACTTACCTGGTAGGGGTGTTGTAAAAATAAATGAAAAAGCCTACTGGGTTCAATTTGCAGAACTTTTTGCAGAACAAGAAAATTCAGAGCGAGCAATACTTATTAAAAATTACATTGAAGAATTATCAAATATGTATACCGAAAGACATATAATTCAGTTTATGCCTATTGTAGATGAAAATGCAGAATACATTGATTTTGCGAAACAGTTTGGTGAAGGAAGAATTCCTTTGGGTTATGCTAAAAATACAGGGAAATCAGTTGCAATACCTTTGAAGCAATTAAGTGCTCTTAATTTGTATTTCGGTAACGAAGCAGGGATTAAACCAATAATAAGCAATTTTCTTTATTCATTCCAACGCGAAAATATTGAATTGTGGGTAGTGAAAAGAAAAGAAAATAGTTTGTTTGATGAAGATAACCTAAATAAAATTAACAGTGCTGAATTGAAAAATGTGGATTTTTTGAAAAGTGACGAAACTGATTTAAGGTTGTTACAGAGAGCACTTATAAATACTATAAATACAAATAATTCCCCAAATGATAATTTAGAGAATAATCCTTTAGTGAAAACTAAGGTAATGGTATTGATTGAGAGTATAACAGACTTTTGTTCTGCAATTAGTTCTGTTGCAATGTTAAGTTTTATCAAGATTTTTGGAAGTTTACCTGGTAGTGATGTATATGTTTTACCTTGTTTTGAACCGGAAGAAGCTGAAAATGTAAATAATAATGCGTTAGTAACAGAACTTTCAAAATACGATTCACTTTTATTTGGTGGAAGATTTGACAGACAACATATTTATGATTTTACTGGTGTTCCAGGAGCAGAAAAACAATTACAATACAACAGTGGTCTTATGTTATACAGACAAAAAATTTATCCTTTGCTAATGCCTTGTGGAGAAATAATGAAAGAGAAGGTAGAAATCGATACAGAAAATATTTTTGAGATTTAAATATTCCTGTTGTTTTTAGAAAGGAGGTTTTTTAGTGGATGCAATTATTACGAGCTATCATAAATTATTGGATTTGATAGATGAAGAAAAGCATATGTTAAATAGTGCAGTTCAATCCGAAATTAATGTTGGTTACGAAAAAATTTTATCACAGGAATACGAAAAAATAAAAATACAAATAGAAAAAATTAAGATTTTCAATTTGTAAAAAATTAAAGGAGTTTTAAATATGGCGGATATAAAAATTGATCAACAAAAAGCCAAAAATTGGATTGCTGATGTAAAAGCAGAACTTAACTCAGTAGATGATGTTCTTATTGCAGTTGGTAATGTATGTGCAGAAATGCCTAACAAGGATGATTCATTTGTACAATTAATAGAAACTACAGGTGATTTTATAGATGATGCATGGAGAGAAACCAAAAATGGTTTTAAATCTGCATGGGAAAAAATAGAAAATGCTATAGATGATATCGGTCGTGTTGCCGGACAAGTAGAGGAATTATTTATTGATCTCGGTAACCAAGTTAAACGATGATAGGAGGAATATAAAATGTCATTTTTAGTAGCAGCCGGTGTAGCGGCAGCAGTAGGTGCAGCTGGTGTAGGTTTTACTTTTAATTATGTAAAGCAGGATTATCAAATCGCAATCTCAAATTTAGAACGACTAGTAGGTGAATTAGAAGGTCATTTACAAACTTTAAAAACATTAAGAGATAATGTACCAAATTTTTGGGATGATGAAGAGGGTAAGAAAACCTATGAGGCGTTAGTTAGAACAATATCAGCAGTACAGTTAAAAATGGATCACGCAAAGGGTTTGTTAAGAGTTTATAAAGAAGCTGTCGACTCTTTTGATATCTCGAAATCAACAGTTTCAGGTCTTTTGGAGGATGCTGTTGGTGTTTTAGGTTCGCTTGTTGAATGATGTTTGTTTCTGTAGAGTTACGTGAATTTGAAAAGATATTTGAAATAGTTGATTACGAAATTGCTGTTTCGGAACGAATTGAACAACAACTTTTAGATATTGCTAATCAAAGTATAGAATATCAATCAAATTTTATAAATCAGCAAATATTTTTTTCAAAAGAATTAAGCAAAGAACTTCGTGAAAAGCGTGATTTGCTTACACAAGTTTTGGAAAGGTTTTCTAAATTAAAAGAGAGTACAAGTATAGAAATAAACGATTCGCTTGCTATGTTGAAAAAAATGGATACTACATAATCAGGAGTTAATGTTATGAAATTACTATTAAATATTTCTATACCGGCAATAGGTGAAAATTACGACATATTCGTTCCCTCAAATTTACGGATTAGGTCGGTTATTACACTTATAGCAGATGCTTGTGAAACTCTTTCTAATCATCTCTACGTTTCGTCTGGTGAAGAAAGACTTTGTTCGGTAGAAAAGAATATAGTTCTGAAGTCAAGTTCTACACTTGACCAATATGGTATTCAGAATGGTGCTCATTTAATGCTTATTTAGTTTTGGTACAATTTAAAGATGGCATAATAAATGAAAATTATTATGCCATCTTGATACTGTGTTTTTTGGATGTGCTTAAAATGGGATTTTGTGTACAAGCTGTTTGTGCTTGTGATATTGGAAATGTACGAAAGACCAATGAAGATAACTTTTTGTTTAATGACGAATATTTAAATGAAATAAATGTTGGTTTAAAAGAAATATTGACTTATGAAGAAAAATTAACAGAAGATTTTTGTGTTGCTGTGTTCGATGGTATTGGCGGAGAGAATTTTGGTGAAGTAGCAGCTTTTACCGCTGCACAGAAATTAAAAAAAGAAAAATTGAATTTTATAAAAGCAATGAATTCAAAAGATACTTTTGAAAAAATTATAAATATACTAAATGATTCAGTTTTAGAAAAACAACAATCTATGCTTACCGAGAAAATGGGAACGACATTCGTTTCTCTTTGCTTTTTAGAGAATATGATAAAAGTCTGCAATATAGGCGACAGTAGAGCCTATATATTCAAAGACGGACAGTTAGCTCAACTGTCATTTGATCATATAGAAAAAAGACCAGGTAAAACAAACGAAAAATGTGGTTTAACTCAGTATCTGGGGTTTAATACCGAAGAAGTCGATTTAGACCCGTATATTGTAGAAAATGGATTGTGTCATGACGATTTGTATTTACTGTGTACAGATGGTTTGACAGATATGTTGATAGATAGCGAGATTTCAAATATTTTAGAAAAAAACACGGACATCAGAATTTGTGCAGAAGAATTAGTTGATTCGGCAAAAGAAAATGGTGGTCGTGATAATATAACAGTAATTATTTGTAAATTTGTAGAAAGAGGAGAATGATATGTCAGAAAGTATTACAAGTGTTTCATGGCCGGGCTGGGAAGTTGTTCAGCTTATTGGCCGTGGAAGTTTTGGTGCAGTTTATGAAATTCAAAGAAAAGTATTTGATGATGTTGAAACAGCTGCACTAAAGGTTATTTCTATACCACAGAATAGTGGTGATATCGATGAAATGTATAATGATGGTTATGATGCAGAAGAAATAACCAGTACAATTCAGAGCCATTTACAAAGCATTGTGGCAGAATATTCAATGATGAAAAAAATGAATGGTTGTGCCAATATTGTTAATTGTGACGATTTTAAGTATGTTGCTAAAACTGAAGGTTTTGGATATGATGTTTATATAAAAATGGAATTATTAACACCTTTAGCAAAAGCATTACCTGAAAAGATAACTGATGACATTGTAATTAAAATTGCCAAAGATATGTGTAAAGCGCTTAGAATTTGTAAAGAACATGGTGTCATTCACAGAGATATAAAACCACAGAATATTTTTGTTTCAAAG
This sequence comes from Acutalibacteraceae bacterium, assembly GCA_045613085.1. Taxonomy (GTDB): domain Bacteria; phylum Bacillota; class Clostridia; order Oscillospirales; family Acutalibacteraceae; genus DTU089. The sequence goes on from JAZLAG010000025.1 coordinate 59,406, forward strand.
TATGGTGACTATAAATTAGGTGATTTTGGTATTGCAAAAACAGTTGAGAAAACAATGGGGGGCACTAAAATCGGTACATATAAATATATGGCACCAGAAGTTTATAATAATCAACCATATGGTACAAGTGCAGATATCTATTCATTAGGCTTAGTGTTATATTGGTTGCTTAATGAGCGCCGCATGCCTTTTATGCCATTGCCACCAGAAAAACCAAAAGCAGGTATGGAAGAAGAAAGTAGACATCGCCGTCTTTCTGGTGAACAACTTCCGGAACCATTTAATGGTAGTGAGAAACTAAAGCAGATTGTATTAAAAGCATGTGCTTATAATTCAGCTGACAGATATCAGGATGCAGCTGAAATGCTGAATGATTTAATAAAATTAGGTGGTTCTGATGAAGATGTACCTGTGATTATATCAAATTCACCTGTATCCAAAACATTTACAAAAGATGAAGAAAAGGCTGTTACTGTTGACGATATAAAAACAGTTGAAGATAAGTTGGGGGTAGTAGAAAATGAGGAACCAACAGACGTTCCTGTAGTATTGTCTCCAGTTGCAGAAGAACCAACAGATGTTCCTGTAGTAGCACCGCCAGTCACAAAAGAAACTAAAGAAAATATTTCAGAGGAAAAAAGTGAAAAGAAAAAATCTGATAAAAATAAAATTATTAAAGTTGCTGCGATAATAGTTGTTGTGCTTGCAGGTGTTCTTTCTGTTGCTACTGCTTTGAAAGATAAAAACAATAATAATTCAATTAAAGAAACAGAGCCTGTTCAGGATGTGGTGCAGGCAGAAGTTGAAGAAGAAACTTTAGCTAATGAAGATACGACTGTAACAGTAGAATCGACTGTTACCGAAACTCAAACAGAAACAGAAGTACAAACAACAATTGAGTCTACTTCTCCGGTGCAATTAGAATGGTCTGCCTGGTCAGATGAATTACCAGGCTTTGTAAATTCAAATGAATATGAAATTGATAAGAAAACCCAATACAGTACGAGAACAAAGCAAACAACATCTTCAACTACGAGTAAGACGATGGATGGATGGACTCTAGAAAATACTGTGAAGTCAGGAAAAGTAGGTGAATGGACTGATTGGTCGGTTACTTCTCCAAAAGCAGCAGATGGGCGTGAAATACAGACACAACAACTGTATAGATATAGAAATTTAGAGGAAACTACAGGTTCTAGTTCAACCAAAAGTGGCTGGACATTGAAAAACACAACATATACTTGGAGTAATTATGGTAGTTGGAGCGATTGGTCAACAACTGCTGTATCAGCGAATGATAACAGAAAAGTTGAAAGCAAAAAACAGTATAAAACAAGAAGTATTTCCTATTCAAATCAATATACCGCATGGAGTGGTTGGAGTAGCTGGTCGGATTCAAGACAGAGTACAAGTGATTTGAAAAAGGAGGAAAGTAGAAGAGTTTCGGGCTATTACTATTTCTTGTGTCCTAATTGTGGTATGCATTCTCATGGTTGGGGAACAGGTGCTTGTTATACATGGATTGGTGGTTGTGGCGCAAGTATTCCTGAAAGTGGTTGGAGATGTATGTATTCTCCAGTTACTTGGGCTAACGCTGGTTTAAAAGATTGGTATGGAACCGGAAAATATTATACTAAAATAAATGGTGAGTTGTGGTTTAAATGGACTGGTAACGGAGGAGAGAAAACGCAATATAGATATGCAACAAGAAGCATAGAGCAAGTTGCTAACTATGGTTCCTGGTCTGGTTGGGGCGATACTCCATATAGTAAATCTTCAACCTTGGATGTTGAAATTCGTACAGTATACAGATATTGTACTCGTTCACAAATACCAACATATCATTTTGAACGCTGGAGTGATTGGTCTAACTGGTCAACAGAAAAAGTTTCGGAAAGCAGTACGAGAGAAGTTGATACTGTAAAACAATACCGTTATCGTGATGAAGTTAAAACAACTACATATTATTTCTATCGATGGTCAGATTGGGGTCCATATTTGGACGGTAAGGTTTCAGATAGTTCGACCATAGATGTTAGAACAAAAACGCAATATCGTTATAAGTCTAAATAAAAAACTCATTTCATTTATATCAATTTATAAGTTCCTCTTGCTGCCAATCATTAGTTCTTCATTGGTTGGTATAACATATGCCTTTACTTTACTGTCAGGAGTAGAAATATGTGCTTCTGTTCCACAAAGTATGGGTTGTACTTATACCGCACATTTAATCGGAGAGGAAGTTCTTCTTTGTGATGATTGCTATAATGAAATTTATGATGATTATTATGGTTGGATGTACTAGATATTAAACAATGTTTATGACCTAAGAAAAAGGGTTTGAGTAATATATGGTTGCTACGTTGTTTTCGTAATAAAAAAGGAGAAGTGAAACTGTTGGATAAAAACAAGAATGAAAAACCAAGTTTAGATTCTAAATCAACAAAAAAAGGAAAAATTATATTAGGTTTAGTTATACTAATAATTTTAATTGGTATAGTATTAGCTTTAGTTTTCGTGAAAAAACCTCTTGAAAATTCAAGTGTTGTTAATACACCGGAATTAACAGATGTTCAAATTCAAGATATTTGTGATGCTTTAGATTATTCAGCTATTATAGCATCTTGGGAACCATACGCAAGCTTTAATTCTACCTTTTTGTACGATGCCGATAACGATAATCGAGCAGAATTATTTACAGTTACAGATAATAAAATATACGAAGGTGTATCGCTTGTTATGGGCTTTGATACTATTGATACAGCTGTTATGTCTACGGGCACCCATAATGGTACGGAGTATCGTGGACAAATTATTAGTAACGAAAACAAATTGTATCTTGCATGGGGCGGCAAGAGCGGTACATATACTAATTACGAGACTTGGGGTGATAATGGATGGGTTAAAACTCCAAAAGAATTAGGAATTGAATATATTGATGGTAATACAATAAATTATGATATTGGACAACTTCCTCGTGAAAGATTGTTGTCAGGTTATTATGCTACAAGCAATCCCGAGGCGTTAATTTCAAAATATAGTGAACACTTATCGAGTGTGTTTGATGACAGATTTTATAAAATAGTAAAAGATATCGATAGCGATGGGGAAGACGAAACAATTTTAATTGTTCAAAATTTTGTTTCTAATTGGGCACAAAATTTAACCACAACTGGTACAGATGGAATTTTAATGGAGAAATTTGTGGAGGGAACAGAAGATTTTGGTGCTGTAGCATTTTTGTTTGATGAGAATGCTAATGGTGTTGTTCACCATACTTTTTCTTTAGGTCAGGATGTAAAAATAAAAATTGATGCTCAAGGTAATATAAATAACACTTTTATTTATTGGGAAGATGGCGAATTGATTATAAAGTTCGTAAACAATAAAGATGTCTTGGCCAAAACATATTTCTTTGCACCAGCAGACTTATGTGAAAAAAACGATACTCCTAACCAGCTTAATGATGTAGCAATGTTATATACTAAGTATTTAAAGAAACACAAATATAATGATGTTATGTTTAAATACGCCGATATTTGCTCTGCAGATGGTAACGAGATTGTTTTTGTTTGTGATGATGGTTTATCAAAACATGTTACTGCTTGTGCTGTTTATTGTGGACGAGTTATAGATTTATATAATAGAAGCAATGAAAATGATTCTATTTTTATTATTGAAAACAACGGTTCACAAGCGGTGTTTTGCTATTCGCAATCTACAATGAGAGTTGAGTCCAGTTACGCGAAGTGCTACGAGTACTACATATATAGTTTTAACGAGTGTTACAATACTTGTTCTGAGAGTGATGTTGTAATTATAAGAGATAACTCAATTCCGACAAAAAGAGATAATGCGTTTTTCGATAAGGTTAATTCATGTATTAATGTGGGGACTATTTGTGTTGATGATTTAGGTCTTATAGGATATAGCGTAATGAATTTTACTGATGCTGATTATTATGAAGAAACTGATAAAAAATATTTAGCTATTTCAAACTGTAATACAAGCAAAAAAGGTAATGTAAAAGTAAATTATGATTCTTGGTTGAACTTTAGAAAAGGGCCGTCTCTAAAAAATGAAAAAATTCTTATGAATGAAAACGATCCAGAGAGCTTTGTTAAGCAGATGAACGGTTCTGTTGTAACAGTTATCGACACTAAAAACACAGGTGATAAAGAAAATCCAATATGGGTAAAAATTCAAATAAAATACGAAAATCAGGAACTTATTGGATATTCATCTTGCAGATACATCACATTATCTGAAATAAAACATCTTTCAGTTGGTGAAAAATTCACTGTTGAAGCGAAAACTAATGATACTGGAGTTATCTGGACTTCAAATGATAATAATGTTATCGCAATAAATAAAACAACGGGTGAAGTTCAAGCTAAAAGTAAGGGATTAGTTGTAGTTACTGCTTCTACGGACAGTGGTTTGAAAGATAGTTGTTTGATTTTGGTTGAATAAGAGGGAAATAAATGAAGAAATTTTTAACTTTATTATTAGTGATTTTTATATTGGTTTCAAGCTTTTGTGGTTGTAATATAAATAGTGATGACAAAAACTTGGAAACTACGAAAACCCTTGAAGAAAACAAATTGTCAGGTTTTTGGTACAGTATTGTATCAGGTTCAGAATGCGTTATTGAATGGGTGTTTTATGCAGATAAAACCTGTTCTAGTGAATATAAATATAAGGGTGCCTCACAAAAAGATGATTTATACTACAGAGTTTATGAAGAAAATGGAAAAGATTTAATTATTTATGGTTACGATATTGAAACAGGTGTAGCATGGAGCTTTGATGCAGAAACCGATTGCTACTATACAACAGAATTGAGTAGTGGTTACAAAATTAAAATATTACATTATGATAATCAATTATCTCAAACCGAGATCGATGAAATAATTGCAAATGCTTCAAGCTATATCGTTCAAGGCGAAAAAAAGAGTGATTATAAAAAAATAACAAATCCTATTGATTTGGTTGAAATTTGGGACAGTTATTCCATGAATTCCATTTGTTGTGAGAGTATGAGTGTAAACGTATCTGAAATAGAAGAATTATTAACAGAACAACAAAAGATGATGGCAATAGGCGCATATAAATGTATTTGTTGTCATACAGTGGAAGAAGTTGAAAAACATAGAGAATATTACATTGACTCTTCACTTTTATATGATATATCAGATAATTTGGTTGAATACAATCAAAATGTTTACATAGTAAGGGGTGGTATGGGTTATTTTTGTCATCTGTATAATGAAGCTGAATACATAAAAAATACTGAAGATGAAATTATTTTGAGAGTTCCAAGAGAAGTTGATTTTATTGGCGACTCTATATTTACAATCAAGAAGATTGATGGTGACTATAAAATTACAGATGTCAAAGAAGAGTGAAGTCGTGTAACAAAAATACTGAAAATAATATTTGTTTACTGAAGAATAAGTAAGGAGGATGAGGTTTTATAACTTTATAAATAAATGGAGATAGTTTTATGAAACGATTTTTAAGTTTATTGTTTTGTATAACTCTACTTTTTACAACTGCTAGTTGCGGTAATTATAATGGCGAGGAATTATTAACCAGTAAACCAACTCAGGCAGAACTTAACGCGGAAGTGTTAAATGAGTTGAGAAATGATGGTATCAGATATATGGTTATTCTCCAGATGCGATGATAAAACTTTATAGATTTGAAAAGATAAAATCAGCAAAAGAATTGGAAAATGAGTATAAAGAGTATCTATCAATTTCTATTGTTGATAAGTATTATTATATGTTTTCAGAACAACAGATTCTAGTTCTTGATGGGACAATGTACAGTGTTAATAACTATGGAAGAGGTAGCATTACATACGATATTGATTCTATTGAATATAGAGGTAAGACAAAAGAAGGTTATTTAATTGCTGTAGATCAGTACATTTCTTATGATTATTAAGAAACGGATGTATTTTTATTAAAATCTGATAATGGTAATTTGAAAATTGATTCATTGTATAAAATAGAAAAAATCATTCGAATGAATACAGAAATCCAAATTATTATCCGTTTTATAATTTGACTTGCTATTAATTATAAATGTAAAATTTTCCAATAATGTTACT
>JAZLAG010000026.1:0-24512 GCA_045613085.1 Acutalibacteraceae bacterium
GGCCAAACCACATTTATTGTACTCGGAGGTTTAATTTCTTTCAACAGCTTCCGGCGGCTTTGAGCTCGCCGTTTTTGGCTTTGCTGAAGCCTTTTTATTCCCCCAGTAGAACTGGGGGTTGTTTCACGCCTTTGGCAACAAAACAAAAAATTCACCCCAACGAATTTTGAATTCGTTGGGGTGAATTTTTCCAAAACTATTACTCTATATCTTAAAAAACATATCTTGTCTTTATGTAAACAAGTTCATTTGAAACTTTAGAAACAGTCTTATCGTCGCCCTTCTGCGCTTTTACGGCATATTTATACTTACCATCAGGTACAACCGTTTCATCTACCCAATATTCTGTAGTAGAGTTTACAGTTTTAACCATTTTCCATTCAGTCCACTTACCATTCTTTTCCTCTGAACGATAAAAAATATACTTCTCGGCACCATTGATGTGTTCCCAATTAACTACGATACCTGTCTCACCATTAACAATACTTATTGCTGGTGCATAACTATACCAAATCTCATCTGAAGGAGCCGCTGCACTTAATGAACTACCATTAATAGCTTTGAGAGTATACTTATAAACCGAACCTACTGCTACAGTTTTATCTACAAAAGAAGTTGTATTCGCTTCAAGAGTAGTAAGTGTTGACCACGAACTCCATTTACCATCTTTAAGTTCTGAACGATAAAGTTTATACTGAGTTGCACCTGTTACCTTTGACCAGCTGACTTTCACGCTATAAGAAGCGTTTGTAGCTTTTAGTGTTGGTGCTGAAATGAATACTAAACCACTTGTCGCTTTATAAGAACTCTTAACTTTACCATTAACCGCTCTTACTGTGTATTTATACTGAGTACCACTCTTTACACTCTTATCTGTCCAAGAAGTTTTGTCTGATTTTGCAGTTGCAACACTTGACCAAGATGACCATTTTTTATTTTTTGTGTCATACTGAGAACGATAAACTGTATAGCTTTTTGCTCCTGCTGATTTTGACCAAGAAACCTTGATACCATTAGAAGCATTAGATATTTTAGTTGTAGGTGCTGCTAAATAAAGTAATTGTGCCGATAACTTATAAGTACTATTTGACTTACCATTTACAGCTTTTACTGTATATTTATATTGAACACCCGATTTTGCAGTTTTATCAACATAGCTTGTTACTGCACCTACTGTTCCTATTTTTTTCAACTTAGACCAAGATTTAGTTTTTGCGGTATATTCTGAACGATATACTATATAATTCTTAGCACCTGAAATTTTATTCCAGGAAACTTTTACTCCCTCAGATGCATTTGCAATTTTCACTGTTGGAACTGAAAGGAAGCACAAACCTCCTGTTGCTTTGTTTCCGCTTGCAAGCTTATTCTTTAAAGTACGAACTGTATATCTGTAAGTTTTTCCGCTCTTTACCTTTTTATCTGTCCATGAGCTTGTTTTTGCATTAGTTGTAACCATTGTCTCCCATGAAGACCATTTACCATTTGAATATACTGAACGATAAACTCTGTAATTTGTTGCACCTGAAATTTTATTCCAGGAAACTTTTATACCACTTGCTGTGTTTGCAATTTTTGTTGTTGGTGCAGCAATATAAGTGGTGCTTAAGCCTTTTGTGTCATAACTGCCGTAACCTACAATATTTTTTGCCTTTACGGTATATGAGTATTTAACGCCATTCTTTGCAGTCTTATCAACATATTCTGTTGATTTTGATGTACCAATTGCAGTCCACTTTTTCTCATTACTTGCTTTTCTGTAAACCTTGTAAGAATCTGCACCCGAAACTGCTTTCCATGTAACCTTAACACCACCATAAGCGTTTTCCACTTTTTTGAGGGTTACTTTACCAGGAACCTTAGTTACAATTTTGTTTACTGTAAGAGTTTGTGTATAATTTACATGAACGTAAGTAGTTTTACTCTCAATGATATTTAACTTCTTATACTCTTTAGATGGATTTACAACAAGTGCTACCTTTCCATACTTTGAATGATTTACAACCTTGTAAACCTCGACATCCTCAAGTGGAACAATATACTCTGAGTTATCAACAAAAACAGCTTCGTTACCATCAGCGTCAAGACACTTATTCATAGACACTGTTTTGCTAGAAACACTCACAATAACCTCAGGCACCTTACTTGTATCGGCTAACTCTTTCATTTTACATTGTGATGGAGAAACATTAACAAGTCCATCTACCTGAACAAGCACATAATTATTTAGCTCTGAATCTAAAACAACCTCATACACATCATAAGAACCAGTTTCTTCTGCATGCTTACCAAAATAAAGGTTATTCTCTTTGCCCTCTTCTGTACTTACCAAAAACTCGCCATAACCTTCTGTTTCGAATTTTTCTGCCAACAAGACTTTTTCTTGTTCATAAACATACATTGGATATGTTTCAGTTTTTTCTGCCTTTGTTGTACCATTAAGCATAATAACCTTTGAAGCGTCAGCCTCTTTAGTACCATAAACACCTATTGATGGATGTATTTCATCACCATTAGATGTACCGAAAAATCTTACTGCAGTTGTTTTCTCAGTTTTAAAGAATCCATAACCAGTTCCCTCAACATCCAAAACAACAGATTCTGGGTAAGTTTTGTTCTTATTAACCACGAGCACGCCACTACCAGTAACAGTAACTGAACCACCCCAATTTAAATCCGAAGATACAATACAACCTAATTCATTATAACCAGCGAGCTTTATTTTTAAGTCATCGCCCATCGCACACAAAACAAGCATAAGATCTGTTTTGAAATTATTAAGTGTAAGGGTATTATTTTTCGAGTTATAGGATATAGCTTTAGAATTAACCGGTAAAATGTCAGCTATTGCTTTCGGGTAAACATAACCCATATTCTTCATTTCTAAATCCATAACTGCAATGTATGACATTGATTCTAACTCTTCGAGCTTTTCTTCTGTCATATTATCCCAGTCAACAGGATATGGACCATTTGCTGCGAATACGCTTAATGGCATAAGTAGTGTCAAAAACATTAACGTTGCCAAAAGCACTGATAAAACTTTTTTCATTTTTTATTCTCCTTAAAATCTATTCGTCTTATACATTAGACTAATACATAATACTACATCTTTAAGTCTTTTGTCAATATAAAAAGATTTTAGATTTATAATTAGATTTATAAGAAAATTTTGCTAAAATAAAGTTTACAATTCTAAAGTATTATGGTAAAATAATTTTATTTATGTTGAAAGGAAAATTTTGTTATGTTACTCGACAAAAAACTTTATATCCCTGACCTTGGTGAAGTTGATGCAACAAGTGGTTTTCATCTTCTTGACAAAACTGAAGATGGTAAATTCGTTGCTGGTAAAAACGGCGTTGAATTTGTTGTTGCAACTGGCGACCAGAAGGTTGAATTTGTGTCATTCGGCACACACTCATTGGCTTGTGTAAAATCTGCTATTGCTTACCCTGTTTACTACCCTGTTTACCCTGTAAAAACAGAGTACCCGTTAAACGCAGTTTTAATGGATTTAGACGGTACAACAGTAAGAAGTGAAGAATTCTGGATTTGGATTATTGAAATGACAACTGCGAGTATGTTAGGTAATCCTAAATTCCAGCTTGAAGAAAGTGATATTCCATTTGTTTCAGGTCATAGTGTATCTGAACACTTACAATATTGTATTGATAAATATTGCCCAGGTGAATCTTTAGAAAAAGCAAGAAATTTCTATTTTGAGCACACACACAGAGAAATGGAAGAAATTATGGCTGGACGTGGTAAAGATGGTGCTTTCACACCAACAGAAGGCGTTAAAGACTTCTTACTCGAATTAAAAGATATGGGTATTAAAATCGGTCTTGTTACTTCTGGTCTTTATGAAAAGGCTTGGCCAGAAATTCTTTCTGCATTTAAAACTCTTGGTATGGGCGACCCTAAAGATTTTTACGATGCAATTATTTCAGCTGGTTTCCCATTAAGAAAAGGCTCTGTTGGTACATTAGGTGAACTCTCACCAAAACCACACCCTTGGCTTTATTCAGAAACATCTATTGTAGGTCTTGGTGAAGCATTCGCTGACAGAAGCAAAGTAATCGGTATTGAAGACAGCGGTGCTGGTGCTTGTTCTGTAAGACTTGCTGGTTACACAACAATCGGTATTGCCGGTGGTAACATTGAATCAAGTGGTACTAAAGCGGTTTGCACTCACTTCTGTGATACATTCGCTGATATTATGAAAATTATTAAAGGATAAGGAGATAGTTATGGATAACAAAAAGAACGACCAAGTACAATGCCATTTTATATCTAACACCCACTGGGACAGAGAATGGCGTTTTAGTGCAAGAAGAACTCAGTATATGCTCGGCTATATGCTTGATATGCTTCTTGATATTTTAGATAAAAACCCTGACTACAAGCATTTCCACTTAGACTCACAGACAATGCCTGTTCAGGATTACCTCGAAGTATATCCAGAGAAAAAAGAAAAACTTCAGAAATACATAAAAGAGGGCAGAATTGCTGTAGGCCCTTGGTTCTGTCTTCCTGATGAATTCACAGTTGGTAGCGAAGCACTTATTAGGAACCTTCTTTTAGGTCACAAAATCGGTAAAGAAATGGGTGGCATCAGCAAAACTGGTTATTCACCTTTCGGCTGGGGACAGATTTCTCAACTTCCACAGATTTACTCTGGCTTTGGTATTAACTTCGCTTCATTCTACCGTGGTATAAATGAATACAAAGCACCTAAATCAGAATTCTTCTGGGAAAGCCCTGACGGAACTCGCATTTATGCTTCTCGTCTTGCAAAAAGACCAAGATATAACATCTGGTACGTTGTTCAGAGACCTGTTTATTTCAATCAGACAGACGAAAACAACAGAGATATGCTCTGGAACGACAACAACGGTGTATTTAAATTTATTGACGGTGACTGGAAGTTAGACTATCAGTACACTCACCCATTCTATGAATACCACAAAGAAAACGTTAAAGCTCGTGCAGAGCAGGCTATGAAAGAGCAAGACAACGACTGGACAACAAACCACCGTTTCTGGTCAATCGGCCACGACTCATCTTGCCCTGATGAAAGAGAAGTTCAACTTGTTAAAGACTTAAACGATGCACTCCCTGATGCAAACGTATTCCACAGTACGTTAAAAGAAATGGAACAAGGCATTATTGATAATTTCAAGGCAGATTCACCTGTATTAAAAGGCGAAATGCGTGACCCATATACAAAAGGTAGCGTTAGTGAACTTTGCGGTTGGATTCTTTCTGCAAGGACTTACATTAAGCAAGAAAACTTTGACACAGAAAGAAGACTTATAAACTACGCTGAGCCACTTGCAGTATTCTCTGCTCTTTGTGGTGCACCTTATCAACAGAACTTTATTGACCTTTCATATAACTATCTTCTTCAGAACCACGGTCACGATAGTATCGGTGCTTGTGGTCGTGACGTTGTTTACGAAGACGTTATGTCACGTTACAGACAGTCTCGTGAGCTTTCAATGTGTGTTTATGAAAGAGCATTTATGGACGTTGCTGGTGATATTGACCTTTCAAAATGGGATAGAAACGACGTTGCAGTTGTTCTCTTTAACCCTGCACCATTCAAACGTAATGAAACAATTAATTTAAGAGTTGAAATCCCTGCTGAATGGAAAGCAGATTCTTTCCAGATTCTTGATGATGAAAATAACGTTCTCAAATACCAGGTTATTTCTACAAACAAAGCAAATGCACAAATCATTCAGAATCCTAACGATACTGCTAACGTACTTCACACAGAGCAATATTATATTGCAGTAGAAGTAAGTGGCGTACCTGCAATGGGTTACAAAACTCTTAAAATTCAGCCTCTTTACAACGTTCGTGCTACAACTCCTGTTACCCTTGTTAAAACAACAAACGTTATGGAAAATGAATTCTTAAAGGTTTCATTTAACCACAACGGTACTTACAATGTAATTGATAAAGAAACAGGTAAAGAATATAAAAACTTAGGCTACTTCAAAGACAGTGGTGAAATCGGCAACCCTTGGCAGCATATCGCTCCTGAAATTGACGAAGTTTACACTACTCTCGGCGAACAGGCAACAGTTTCTCGTATTTATGAGGGCGAATTTGAAACAAGCTACAGAATTAAAATGCGTTGGCTTCTTCCTGAAAAGAAAGCAGACGATGAAAAAACAAGAAGCGAACACAAGCTTCCTGTTGATATTGAGTCAATTGTTACATTAAGAAAAGGCTCAAGATATTTAGAGATTGAAACAACTATTAACAACCGTTGCGAAGACCACTACTTACAAGTTGGTTTCCCAACAGGCATTAAAGCTACACACGCTGATTCACAAGGTCAGTTTGACGTAGTTAGTAGACCAATCGCTGCTCCTGACTACTCACTTTATGATGAGCCACCAATGACAGAACACCCAATGAACTCATTTGTAAGCATTACAGATGGCAAAAATGGTGTTGCACTTCTTAACACTGGTCTCAAAGCTTATGAAGCAGCAGACGATGAAGAAAACACAGTATTCCTTTCACTTCTTCGTGCTTACCCACTCAGAATCTGCGTTACTAAAGATATGCAGAACTACAACGATTGGGATAAGGGTTCACAATGCATTGGTAAAAATACATTCCGTTATGCATTTATGCCACACAAAGGCAACTGGGAAGAAGGCAATGTATGGCAAGAAAGTGAACGCTTCAACCTTTACCTTGCAGCTGGTCAGATTGCTCCTACTGCACACGGTAAAAACCCAACAACTCACTCATTCATTGAATTAAAGACAGAAAATCTTAACATTTCTGCAGTTAAGAAGAGTGAGGATGGCGAAGGCTACATTGTTCGTCTCTTTAACCCATCTGACAAGGCTGTTAAAAACTCAATTCGTCTTAACGGTGGTATTGCACCAATTACTGAAGTTCAATCACCAGTAGAAAGACAAAAAGCAGAGTTCGAGTTACCACAGTACTCAGGCAAAAACTGGTCACAAGTTAAACTTGTTACACTTGAAGAGCTTGACGAAAAAGAACTCACAATGTCAGCTGACGGCTTTGTTGATTTTGAAATCACAGGCAAAAAGATTCTTACATTAAAGTTTATAGGCTAATTAAGTTGTCCCCGAAGCATTTTTGTAAAAATGCTTCGGGGACACTTGTTTTATTTCATAACTGTATATTTAAAAATCTCTTGTGCTTCTTCGTTTGTAAAACCAGCTAACTTAATACCATAAATCTTACTCAAATCTTCTTTAGATTGGAAGTACAAAATATAAGTTTCTGTGGTATCTTCCGAAAGCGTATACCAACCTATTGCAACTGACTTTTCATTTTCAGAAACTATATTATGAGAATTACTGCTATAAGGGAAAACTGCTATTCTCATAGTAGCATAGTACGCACAAGCTTTTGTGTAATCTTCAAACGAACTAAAAAGTTTAATTTCTGGTGGTTCACTCGAAATAAAATCTTTTAACATTTTGTAGTTATAAGGTATTGCAACGTCTGTACTATAACCATAATTTTCAATACCTTTTTTGGCAAACGAATAAATAACAGGATATTTTAAAGATGAACTAAAATACTCTTTATGTTCATCCATTGTAGCTATCGGTATTCCTTTATTTTCATCATACATAACAATATTTCTACCTTCACCAAAATCAACAATGAATGTTTCACTTTTCTTTTCTGCTTTATATTCACCAAGATTTTTATTTATAAACAATGAGAAGTAGTCATTTCCATAATTACTTTTTGAATTATCACCACTTTCAAAAATCTCACTAGATGTATAAATACCACCATATATACCTCTATAAAGAATCAACGGGATTTTTAAAAATGCAACAGTACCCAATAAAATAAATACAACTAAAAATACTGATACAGTTTTAATTACAGCTTTTTTCTTATCTTTTTTAATCATATTACCAACTCCCTTTATCAATTCGGACGAGTTGTCGTTGATTTTTTCTAATGCTGGTTCCTTCTTTAATTGTGTATATTCTTTATTACACTCTTCACATACTTCCAGATGGTTTGTTATTATTTCTGTTGACTCTTTACTGCAAAGGTCATCAATGTAAAGTGGTAATAAATCTTTTATTAACGCACAATTTATTTTACTCATCACTACTCATCCTTTCTTCTATTTGTTTTTTTGCTCTGAAGTAAGTAACTCTCGCCCAGTTTTCTGTTTTTCCAAATACGTCTGCAATGGTCGAATATGGCATATCACCCAAAGATTTCATATAAAAAACTTCCTTATAGGGCGTCTCCAATTTAACGGCTTCGGTTAAAATTCTTTTAACGTTTTCATCTTTAATAACATTTTCTTCTATGTTACTATCTGCAACTAAATTTGGGTAATCTAAAATATTTTCTGTCTGCTTTTTACGTTTCTGATTCAAGAAAATATTTTTAGCTATACTACAAAGCCATGTTTCGATTTTGCAGTCATTTTTAAATGTGTCTATCTTCTTAATTGCATTATAAAAAGTTTCCTGAGTTATATCTTCTGCTAACGTTTCATTAAGGCACAAAGACAGAGCGTAGCTCTTTACATATTTATAATGCAGATTACACATTTTTTCCAAGTCATCCAAAGCCGTCACCCCTTTCAAAATTTATTTTATATTTCACATTCTCCCGCCCCCTTTTTGTGTTTTCAACTATTAGACACACAAAAAGGAATTTTGTTACAATTTTTTTCATAATAACATATTCTATGAATTTTCACAAACAAAAAACCGCACAGAAGCACTAACTTCTATGCAGTAATTATTTTTCATCTGTTCTTCCAACGAGATAATCTATTGAAACATCATATACATCAGCTATTTTTGCAAGAATTTCTATTTTAGGTTCTCTTGTCATAAGTTCATAGTTCTGATATGTTTTTTCTGTTATATCACAATAAATAGCGACTTGATTTTGTGTTAAACCTTTTTCTTTTCGTAACTGTCGCAAGCGGTTTGCCAACATCGCCCTCACACCAACACCTACATTCGTTCGTAATTTCCTTGACAATGTTAGTATAGTGTATTAAAATCTTAGATATACCAACAATTGTTGGTGTTTGATTTGGAGTTGATTTTATGGCTGAATTTTGCGTTAAGTGTTGGAACGAATTAAATGGTACGAAAAATAGTGAAAGTGATTTTATTCTTTCTGAAGATTTAGACTTATGTGAGGGCTGCGGAGAACTAAAAAATGTTATAATAAAAGAACGCGAATTCACATTTTCTGAAACAGTTAAAGATATTATTAAATTCATAAAAAAGAAAATCAACCATTTAACTGGTTGACTTTTTAAGAGTTTGTGTTATAATAAAGATGAAATAAGGCAAACCAAATAGACGGTTAGCCAAAATATAGTTGAAAAATAATCGCTACAATTTGGTCGTTGGGGCGGTTATTTTTTTATTCTTATGCTTTGAATATAACCAGTTGCTAAAATAAGTATTAAAGCAATAATTACGAGATATTCCACAGCATCACCCCCTTACTTACATAAAGGGGACAATGCCCCTTCGTAAAGATGGGGCTAACCGCCTATCCGTTAGTGATTCACCTTATTTCTCGTACATAATACCACAAAATGAAATATTTTTCAACAAAATTCAATATTTACTTGCTTTTCGCTATTGTATTTTTATAAAAAAAAGAGTATATTTATTAGGTATTGTGTATTTTATTAAAAAATGGTGGTGACGAAATGACTAAAAAGGAAAAAGCAGTAGAAATTTGTAAGCTTTTAAAGGTAGATTACCCAGAAGCTATTTGTCAGTTAAATGCCGAAACGCCTTTTCAGTTACTCGTTGCAACAAGACTTTCTGCACAATGTACTGATGCAAGAGTTAATTTAGTAACCCCTGCTCTTTTCAAGAAATTTCCGACAGAAAATGAATTATCTGAAGCCAACATTGAAGATGTTGAAAAACTCATTCATTCCTGTGGATTTTACAGAGCAAAAGCAAAAGATTTAGTCGGTATGGCAGAAATGGTTAAGACAAAATATAATGGCGTTTTACCTGACACTATTGAAGAATTAACTTTGCTCCCTGGTGTTGGCAGAAAAACAGCTAATTTAATTGTGGGTGACGTTTACAAAAAGCCAGCCGTTGTTGCTGACACTCACGTTATAAGAATTACTAATCTTTTAGGGCTTGTAAACTCTAAAGACCCTAAAGCTGTAGAATTAGAACTTAAAAAAATTCTTCCACCCGAAGAAAGCAACGATTTTTGTCACAGAATTGTTTTACACGGCAGAAAAATCTGCATAGCCAGAAGACCCAAATGTGACGAATGTATATTAAGTGGAATTTGTAAATACAACAAAGATAACAAGAAGGATAAAAAATGATAAAAAAAATAATTTCACTCTCGCTCTCTTTAATAATGGTAGTAACACTATTTTCCGGTTGCTCACTTTTTAAGAATGCAGAGTTTAATATAGGCTTTATTAACGAAATAGAGTCACTTGACCCACTAAAAGCAAAGGGCGATGCAGAAACTATGTCTGCAGTTAATTGCTTTGAGGGACTTTTAAAATTCAATCAGAATGGCGAAATTGTGCTTTCTGGTGCTACAAAATATTCTATTAGTGGCGATGGTCTCACATATACATTTTCACTTAATCCAAAGGCTATATGGTATGTAGCAGAACTCAACGAAGGAATTATTGGAGAAGCTGATTTTGACAACCGTGTTACCGCACACGATTATGTTTATTCTATAAAAAAAGTAATCGCCGAAAAATTACAGGGATATGAAAATTATTCTTACATCCGAGGTGTTAAAGAATATTATAACGGTGAGGGTGACTTGGATTCAATTTTAGTTACAGCTAAAGATGATTTAACATTAGAAATTATTTTAGTAGAGCCACACTCTGAAATTTTAAGCACATTAGCAGAAAGCTCTGGTGCTCCATCAAGTGAAAAATTCGCCTCTCTCGTTGAAGGTGTTTATGGTACAACCGCTTCTACTATTATTTGTAACGGACCTTATTATATTGCTGAGTGTAACAAGGGTAAATCTCTTGTATTAAAAAGAAACCCAAAATACAAAGGTAGAACAAAGGCTGAAAATGCTCTTATTAATTTTAATTTAGAAGCAAAACAAAAAAATATAGTTGCAAAATACGCGAGCAACTCCTACGATATTCTCTTAACAGACAGTAACAACAGAATTGAAAATCCAAACGGCAAAATTACGCCTGTCACAAATACTGTCTGGGGTATTGTTTCTAACTGTTCAAAAGAGATAATGAAAAATGAGAATTTAAGAAAAGCCTTACTTTCCTCTATTGATTATTCAGTTATTTCTACTCCAAAATTTGCAACTGGTATTGCAACTGGTATTGTTGCTCCCGATTATCTTGTTACCGAAAGGCATTACAGTAGATATTCCATTGACACATTAGGTTTTGATTCAAGTGTTGATAAAGCAGAAGAATATATGGTTTTAGCCTCAACTCAGATTAAGGAAGCCGTAAATTTAAATGTTTATGTGCCTTCATCACTAGAAAATTCCGCACAAATTATTTGTAACGGCTGGGCTGACCTTTTCGGTTCCAATATTAAGACAAACATTGTAACATTTGACATTGATGATTATGAAACAGTTATTGAAGAAAATGATTACCATATTGCTATTCTTCCAATCACTTCTAATTCTTCAACTGCAGTTTCTGTTTTAAGAGGTATCGCTTCAGCACCATGCAATTTTACTGACAATACTTTTGAATCACTTTTAAGAGCTGCTGAAACCTCTTTAAAAGAAGCTCAAAAGGCTACTGCAATTAACGAATGTGAAAAATACATAGTTTCAAGCGGTGTAGTTGTTCCACTTTATCTTTCATCAACTGATATTTACTTAAATGATGGTGTTACTGGTATTTATACTACAACTGCCAAAAACGCAGTTTATTTCAATTTAGGAAACAAACAAAATGAAAACTAAAACAATACTTCAAAAAACCTATTTTTATATTTCTCTTATAATAGTTCTTGCACTTTTTATTTTAATATTTTATCTTTCCCATCAAAGCGGTGAAGAATCAACTATGACAAGTAGCTGGTTTACTACTCTTTTGAATTTTATATTTCCATTTGACCTCACTGAAAGCTTTGTAAGAACTATGGCACATTTTTCAGAATTTGCATGTCTTTCATTCTTTATGAACAACTTATTTGTTGCATATAGAGAAAAACTTAATCCTCTTTTTGCCTGTACATTATCATTTATTTATGCAATAACAGACGAAATTCACCAGATTTTTGTACCAGGCAGAGCATGTCAGTTTTTAGATATGATGGTTGACCTTGCAGGAATTGTGTCAGGTATGTTCGTGTTTACGATACTATATCTATTAACAAACAAACTGATAAACAAAAAAGTGATGAGTGCAAAGTGATGAGTGCTGAGTTTCGGGTCTGCGATGCTATTTTAATTCGGAATTGAAGGGGCTTACGCCGTTATAATTAAGAATTAAAAATGAAAAATTAAAAATTGTGGGACCTGCGGTCAGCAATTATAATAAATGGCAAAAAGATAAGTTCTATCATTTAAAGTTTTTGGTAAACTAAAAATGATAGAACTTATTTTATTTAATCGATTAATAATTATAATCGGCTTTGCCCCGAAATTTTTAATTCTTAATTTTTCATTTTTAATTAAAAGACAATTCCGAATTATATTTATCTTCCGAGCAAAGTATTTATTTCTTTCTCTGTGCTTCTAGCCCAATCATACTGCTCCATATATTTTCCAAAATACTTTGTTCCATCTTTTGTATTCACTAAGTCGTAGTAATCGCAAGTAAATGTCGTTTTATCAACACTTCTCTGATTACGACTATCAATAAGAATTTCTGAAACGCCAGCTTCTTCAAGAGTAGTTCTGAGAGATTTTAAAACCTTTCTGAAAAGCGATTGAACCGTTTCGTTGTATTCTCTGCCTTCCCAAAGAATACTCACAGCCTGCTCTGTGCTCACAGTACCCCCATTTCTATCAACAAGAAGTGCTAAAAGCTCCTTTGATTTGGCACTTGAAAATGTGAGAGACTTACCATCAACAAAAACATCAAAATAACCGAATGTTTTAACGAAAATATGACTTGTTACTTCAACGTCTTTAATAAGCAATGCCTTATCATATGCTTGTCTTATTCTTTCAGGCTCATACGGCTTTAAAACATAGTCAACTGCATCTGCTTTAAATGCATCTAAAGCATATTCTGAATAACCCGTTGCAAAAATAATTCTTGTGTTTTTAGATGTTTCTTTTATTCTTCTAGCTAATTCAATTCCTTTAATAACGGGCATCTCAATATCTAAAAATGCAATATCAACCTTGTTACAAGCTACAAAGCCCAATGCTTCAATAGGGTTATTGAACTTCACGATTTCATCATTGATTCCAACTTCTCTACATGTATCCTCAAAATCTTCCAAAGCGAGAACTTCGTCATCTACTGCCATAATTAACATACTTCCAACCTCGTTTCATCATTTTTAGGGATTTTCACTAGCACTCTTGTGCCAACGCCAACTGTACTTTCAACAGTTACTGTTGCTTTAAGCATTTCTTTAAGTCTTGTTTTAATGTTATTAACACCAACATGTGAACGCTCATCATTTTCGTCTGGTTTTTTATTAACATCAAAACCTACACCATCGTCAATAATATCAACATAAAAGAATTTTTCATCATCATACGTTTTAATTGTAACTGTACCGCCCTCTGGCTTCTGATTTATACCATGTTTAATTGCATTTTCAACAATTGGCTGAATTGTTAAAGGTAATATTACAAAGTCTTTACAAGTTATGTCATAAACCACATTTAGTCTGTCACCAAACCTATGTTTTTCAATATCAGTATAGTTAGCAACATGGTCTAATTCCTTTTCAACTGGTAACGGTGTTTTCTGTGTCAAAGAATCCATATTTGCTCTTAAATATTTTGAAAATTTAACAACTACCTGTTCTGCGGTTTTCGGGTCTTTTTTTATAAGATACTTAATAGTATTAAGTGCATTATATAAAAAGTGCGGTTTAATCTGGCTTAACATAAGTCGCATATTTATATCCGCAAGTTCTTCTTTTAATTCTGCCGCGTGCATCTCTGCAACATATGCCTCACCTATTCTTACAATCTGTATCAAAAGTAGCATAAGAATAAATACTGTACCAGCTACAGGGAACACAAACTCAACATTTTTAGATATATAACCATTTATATAATAGTTATCTATAACAAGACTTGCAATCAAAATACAGGTAGCCAACAAAAATGCTTTTGCAAATCGTTTTTTATTTGCAACCTCTATAGAAATTTTATAAATAAGATAAATATCAAGAATATAAGAAATCGCTTGCAAAAACATATAGTTTACTGAATCGTATATAATCTCAGTTAAAAACTGCGGAACAAACACACAAACCAAGAACATTCCTGATACAAGCACCATAAAATTATCAGAAATTTTTAATTTCAGTGACCTTGCTATATGCATTAAAAGTGCAAGTTTTATTATATATGTAGTTGCATAAATAAGTGAAAGTATTATTTCATAGTTCAATCCAAAGAAAAATATATTTGAAACAATGTAACCATTACCACTTATTAAAACTCTTAAAATAAATGTCAAACAAAGTACAATTAACCAGAAAAATCTATTATCCTTAAAGGCTACTATACTGATTGCCGTAATTGATAGCATAAACATAGCGACCACACCTACAAGAAAATACCTGAATACAAGAAGCATTGTCATATTTTCTGTATAATGCTCATGCTCTACCAAAATCGGCAAAACAGTTATACCACTTGAATGTTCACAGCAAACCTCTATTACAATTTCATATTCACCATTCTCAGAATAATCAAGCCTTATTGGATAATTCTCACTTTGATTATTAGAAAGTGTTGTATTTCTTATATCATCCGTTTTACCGCAGTTTGTTGAAACTAAAGCACCATCAAGATAAACTCTGTAGGCACCTGGTAAGTTAGGTAGTGTAATTATAATATTTTCACTTGATACGACATTTTTTAAAACCTTGCGATAGGTTGCATATCCGCCACTATCAAGGCGCTCACCGTCAATCTGATAGGTTGTCCATGCAGATGGTAAATCAACTATTAAATCGGGTACATATAATTCGTGACCCTCACTTACCATTAGTTCGTTCCAGTAAAACTCCCAATCATCTGTTATGTAAATTGCTTCATCAGAAAAAATGCTATATGTCTGTTTTTCTTTTTTCAATTCAATACCAAAAGACTTGGCCGCTTTTGGCAAAAAATATGATGTTGTAGGAAGCCAGAATGCAACTATCGCAGTAAAAATAATGCTAAATGAAAACACCGCAATTTTTATTATCTTTTTTCTGGTTTTTGCATCCTTTTTCACTAAACTCACCGCCCTATTCCCCATTATCTTCATTATATACTAATTTTTTCGTAAAATCAATACAAAATTCACGAAACATTTGCGGAATATTCCCGAAAGCTCGTTTCAAGAATTTTATTGAAAACAAAAACAAAATATGTTATATTTAAAGGTAGGTTTGAAATAATAAATAACATACAGAAATAAAGGTGGATTTTATTATGATTAACAATACTGAAAGACAAAAAATTATTGCTACGCTTTTAGAAAATGGTGTAGAAATTCCTTGCTCTGATGGTGTTATTATTGAAGATACAGTAAAGTTGGAACAAGGCGTTGTTATTATGCCTAACACAATTCTTCTTGGTAATACTGAAATAAAATCAGGTAGCGTTATTGGTCCTAATTCTTATATAAAAGACAGTAAAATCGGCTCAAATACAATGCTCAATAACACACAATGTTATGACTCTCAAATTGGCAACAATGTTTCCAGCGGTCCCTTTGTTCATATAAGACCAAACTGTAAAATAAACGATAATGTTCATATTGGTAACTTTGTTGAGGTTAAAAATTCTATAGTTGACGAGGGCAGTAAATTACCACATCTCCTTTATGTTGGTGACTCAGATGTGGGCAAGGATGTTAACTTCGGTTGTGGCTGTGTAACTGTTAACTATGATGGAAGAAACAAATCAAGAACTATTGTAAAAGATGGTGCATTCATTGGCTGTAACACAAACCTTGTAGCACCTGTTACTATTGGTGAAAATGCTTTTACTGCAGCAGGTAGCACAATTACAGAAAATGTACCTGACAACGCACTCTCTGTAGCAAGAGCTAAACAAACCAATAAAGAAAACTGGGTTAATGTTAAGAAACCATATAAAAGACAGCATCAGGAGTTAAAATAAAAAATGTTTAAATTTTCAAAAGTAAAAAGCTCAGGAAGTGTAGAATTTTTAATTGTAGGTCTTGGTAATCCCGGCAAAAAATACGAAACAACACGCCATAATGCTGGTTTTATGTGCATTGATAAAATCACAGACGAAGAGCACATTGATGTTAAAAAGCTCAAATTTCACGCCCTTATCGGAGAGGGCTACATAGACTCTCACAAGGTAATTCTTATGAAACCACAGACAATGATGAACAACAGTGGTCAGGCTATTAAAGAATGTGCTGACTTCTATAAAATACCAGTTGAAAATATCATTGTAATTTATGATGATATTTCATTAGAGCCAGGTAAATTAAGAATAAGAAGAAAAGGCTCTGCTGGTGGTCACAACGGAATTAAAAGCATAATTGCTCATTTAAGTAGTGAAAACTTCCCGAGAGTTAAAATCGGCGTAGGTGCAAAGCCACACCCGGATTATGATTTGGTTGACTGGGTTTTAGGCTCTTTCCCTAAAGAACAGATGAAATCAATAGATGAAGCGTGTGAAAATGCTTATAACGCTATAAAAATTATGTTAAGTGGCGATATTGACGCCGCTATGTCAAAATACAACAGTTGATATAACAAATAGAGGTATTTATGTCCTGTTATTCAAAGCTACTTAAAAATTCAACTGAATATAATGAGCTTTTAAAGGCAATTAATGCTTCATTATTGCCATCTGGTGTTACGGGTCTCCCACCATCACCGAAAGCACATTTAATACATTCGCTTTGCGAGGATACTTCCCGCAGAGCCCTTGTCGTTTTGCCCAATGAAGCTACTGCCTCAAGACTCGTAAACGATATAAATGAATTTGTAGGAATAGGTAAACGAGCTTATTTATACCCCGCAAGAGATTATTCCTTTAATTCTTCCGAGGGGCAATCGAGAGAATTTGAACAAGCAAGAATAAAGACACTTTGCAAAATTATAAACAATGATTATTCTGTTATTGCCTGCTCTGCAGAAGCAGCATTACAGCTTACAATCCCACCTGAAGAATTAAAAAAGAGAACAAAATTCATTGACCTTAACACGACTATTTCCCCAGAGGAATTAATCTCCGTTTTAATTTCTGCGGGCTTTAAAAGAGCTGACACTGTGGAGGGTCCTGGTCAATTTGCACATCGTGGTGGAATTGTCGACTTCTTCCCTGTTAATTCAGAAAAACCTGTAAGAATTGAACTCTGGGGTGACTCTATTGATAACATTTCAGAATTTGATGCTTCAACTCAACGAAGAACAGACATATTAAAATTCACAGAAATCACACCAGCTACTGAAATTATTTTTGAAAGCGATGAAGTTTTAAAAGAAAAATTAGAAGAATTTTACAGTTCTGTTTCGGGTAAAGGCAGTGTAAAAGTAAAACAAAATCTTTTAAAGGATATTGATGCTTTAAGCTGTGGTGTAAGAATTGCATCTTTAGATAAATATCTTAATTTAGCATACGAAACACCTGCTTCCATCTTTGATTTTTGTAAAGGTGATTTACTTTACATCTGCGAAACTGCAAATGTAAAAGAGAGTGCAGTTAACACCCATAAATTGATGCTTGAGGAGCTAAAAGCACAGTTTGAAAACGGTATTTTAACAAAGGGATTAGACCGCATAACCCTTGATATACATGAGTTTTTCGGACTTTACGAAAAATGTAAAGCTGTTTACCTTGACAGCCTTCCAAGAGGTAGTTTTGACACACCAGTTAAAACACTTACAACATTCAATACTCAACAACTGCCAATCTGGAACGGCTCTCTTTCTGTTTTGCTTGATGATTTACGCCCAGCACTCAAAAAGAGTATTACTTGCATAGTAAATGCTGGTACAGAAAAGGCTGCAAAAGGTCTCGTTGAAGCACTTGAAGCAGAAGACATTAAAGCAATTTATTTAAATGCACTACCAGCTGAATTCCCACAAAAAACAGTTAGTGTAACTTGTGGTGGTATTTCAAGCGGTTTCACATACCCTAACGAAAAATTTATGATTTTCACCTATGGTAGAACTACAAGTTCTACTAATATGAAGCGTCGAAAATCTTTCAAAGCCGCCGATGTAATTCAGAGCCTTGAAGAATTAACCCGTGGCGATTATGTTGTTCACTCTGTTCACGGCATTGGTATTTTTGAAGGCATTCAGAAAATGGAAGTCAGCGGACTTATAAAAGACTATATTAAAGTTAAGTATGCTAAAGGCGACACACTTTATGTTCCGGTTACTCAGCTCGATTTAATTTCAAAATATATTGGTCCTAAGGATGAACAAAAAACTCTTAAGCTTTCACGTCTTGGTGGTCAGGACTGGGAAAAAGCAAAAGCAAAAGTTCGTGCTTCTGCTAAAAATATGGCAAAAGAGTTAATCCAGCTTTACTCAAAGCGTTTAAAAACAGAAGGTTATCAATTCTCAGAAGATATTGATATGCAAAATGACTTTGAAAGACGATTTGAGTTTGAAGAAACAGAAGACCAGCTCCGCACTATACGAGAAATCAAAAATGATATGCAAAAGCCACATCCTATGGACAGACTTCTTTGCGGTGATGTTGGTTTTGGTAAAACAGAGGTTGCATTAAGAGCTGCTTTTAAGTGTATTGCGGATGGTAAACAATGTGCAATTTTAGTTCCTACAACTATTCTTGCATTACAGCATTACAATACAATAATGAAGCGATTTGAAGGCTTCCCTATTAATGCAGATATGCTTTCACGCTTCAGAACACCAAAACAACAAACTGAAATCATAAAAAAATTGAAATGCGGTTCATTAGATATAATAGTCGGCACACACAGACTTATTTCTAAGGATATCCAGTTTAAAGACCTCGGTCTTATTATTGTTGACGAAGAACAACGCTTTGGCGTAGGTCAGAAAGAAAAGTTAAAAGAACTTTACCCACAAGTTGACTGCCTTACACTTTCTGCGACACCTATTCCAAGAACAATGAATATGGCGATGTCTGGTATTCGTGATATGTCAGTTATTGAAGAAGCTCCACAAGACCGTTTTCCTGTTCAGACCTATGTTTTAGAGCACGACTGGGGAATTTTAGCTGAAGCTATGAAAAAAGAACTCAGACGTGGTGGTCAGGTTTATTATCTTCACAACAAGGTTGAAGATATTGAAAGAACTGCTATAATGATAAGAGAATTAATACCAGATGCTAACATCGGCATAGCACACGGCAAAATGACAGAAGATGCTCTTTCAGACGTATGGCGTTCACTTCTTGAAGGTGAAATTGACATTCTCGTTTGCACAACTATAATAGAAACTGGTGTTGACGTTCCTAATGCTAACACACTTATTATAGAGAGTGCAGAAAATATGGGGCTCAGTCAGCTCCACCAGATTCGCGGTCGTGTTGGTCGTTCTTCAAGACGCGGTTTTGCATTTTTAACGTTCAGAAAAGATAAAAGTCTTTCTGAAGTTGCTACAAGACGACTTGAAGCAATTAAAGAATACACCGAATTCGGTTCTGGTTTTAAAATTGCTATGCGAGATTTAGAAATAAGAGGTGCGGGTAACCTTTTAGGCGCTGAACAACACGGGCACATGGAAACTGTCGGTTACGATATGTATATGAAAATACTTTCAGAAGCCGTAAGCGAAGAAAAAGGCGAAACACCAAAAGCGCTTTCTAAAGAATGTCTTATTGATATAAGAATTGATGCTCACATTCCTGAAAAATATATTGAGAGTCTGCCACAAAGACTTGCAATATATAAGCGTATTGCAGATATAAGAAATGACGACGATGCATCTGACGTATTAGATGAGCTTATAGACCGTTTCGGCGACCCACCGAAGAGCGTAGAAGGTCTTATAAAAATCTCACTTTTAAGAAATACTGCGGCAGATTTGGGCATTTATGAAATTGGTCAGAAAGCTGACAACATTCTGCTTTATTCTCAAAGTATTGATATGCAGAAGGTTTCACTTTTAGGTAAATATATGCGTGGCAGAATAATGGTCTCTGCAGGTGTTAAACCGTATATTTCGGTAAAAGTTTTACCAAAACAATCACCTGTTGATGCAATAAATGATGCATTGATAGTTATGAAAAAAGATTTAGAAGATACAAACAAAGGAGAAGATAAAAAATGACTTACACTTACAAAACACAAGGAACCTGCTCAAGAAAAATTACATTTGATTTAGAAGATGGCATTGTAAAAAATGTTAATTTTGAAGGTGGTTGCAACGGCAACTTAAAGGGTATTTCTGCACTCGTTGAAGGCAGACCTGCGGAAGAGGTTATTTCTTCTATTTCAGGTATTACCTGTGGTTTTAAATCTACCTCTTGCCCAGACCAGTTAGCAAAAGCATTACACGAAGCTTTAAACCAATAAGTTATAAAAGAAAGGATTTTAAAATATGAAATATCTTGTTTTAATTGCAGACATTGATGAATTTAACCCTTGCAAAAATTCTTTAGGTGATTTAGTAAAAAAAGAATACAAAATAAAGCATATGGATGCTTTTGATTTTTGTTATAACAATCATGAGGTTACTGCAGTTTGCTTTGGCATTGGCAAGGTAAATGCGGCTATTGGTGCTTCTTTAGCACTTACCTTAGGTGAATACGACGGCGTTATTAACACTGGCTGGAGTGGTGCTGTTTCGGGCGTAAAAAAGGGTGAAATTATTGTTTCTGACTCTTGTGCTGAATGCGACTTTGATTTAACACCAATCGGCAGATTACCAGGTCAGAAGCCTGGTCAGGATGAATACATATACAAATGCAATTCAGATTTAGCAAACAAAGTTAAAGCCATTGATGGCTTTACTCACGGAAACCTTGGCACAGGCGACTTTTTCTTGACAGACAAAGAAAGACGTGACAAGTACAAAGAAATTTTTGATATAAAAGCCTTTGATATGGAAAGTGGTGCTTTGGCTGCTGCTTGTTACCTTTTAGGTAAAGTTCCTTTTGTAAGTATCAGAAAAATTTCTGATAGTGCAGATGACGTTGCAATTGATGAATATACAAATTCTTTGAATAGTGATTTAACTGCATTTTCGGACATAATTTTAAAAGTACTTGACAATATATAAAAAACTAAACCCTGCCGATTATTACCGACAGGGTTTTTATATTAAGCAAAATCGCCTGAGGTGGCTATTCTGTGGGTAAATCTTAATTAAAATTTACCACCGCCCCTGATTATTGCGAATTTCACTTAATACATCTTATGATAAAAATAAAAATCCGTGAGAAAATTCTCACGGATTTTATATATTTTTTTAATCTTCAAACTTAGAAATAAATTCTTTAGTTCTGTGTGATTTTGGGTTATCAAACACCTCTTCTGGTGTGCCCTCTTCTTCAATTACGCCGTTATCCATAAAAATAACCTTTGAAGAAACTGCTTTTGCAAAAGACATTTCGTGAGTAACAATAACCATTGTCATCTTTTCTTCTGCAAGGCTTTTAATAACCTTTAAAATTTCGCCTGTAAGCTCAGGGTCAAGTGCAGAGGTTGGTTCATCAAAGAAAAGAACTTTTGGTTCAAGCATTAAAGCACGTGCAATAGAAACACGTTGTTGTTGACCACCTGAAAGTTCACAAGGATAATTCTCAAGCTTTTCTAAAAGACCAACTTTACCTAAAATATCTTTTGCTTTTTCATCTATTTCTGCATTGATTTTTGCTTTATTTTCTTTGTAATCTGGCAACTCTTTAGCCTGTAATTTTGCTGCAAGTGTAACATTTTCTAAAACATTATATTGTGGAAAAAGGTTAAAATTCTGAAAAACAAGTCCAACTAAAAGCTGTTTTCTTCTTTTTTCTTTCGGGTCCTCTTTTTTTTTCTGATAGTAATTACTGTCATCAAAGAAAACTTCACCATTAACTTCAATATAACCACTGTCTGCAGTTTCAAGCTGATTTATGCAACGGAGAATTGTTGTTTTACCACTACCAGAAGAACCGATGATGCTTAACACTTCACCCTCTTCTAAAGTAAAGCTAACGCCTTTTAAAACTTCGGTCTTACCGAAATTCTTTTTTAAATCTTTTACCGTGAGTATAGACATAATAAAAATTCCTTTCGACCTTAAGTTTTATAGTAATCTAACTTTTTCTCAATCTTATTGAACAAGACTGTAAGAACACCATTGAACACAAGGAAATAAACGCCCGTATAGAAAAGTGGCCAGATAAGTCCACGACCAGAGAATCTTTCTGCTGCCATTAAAATTTCAGAAACAGCTATAATTCTTGCTAAAGACGTGTCTTTAACAAGAGTAATAATTTCATTACTCATTGGTGGAACAATTCTTTTTACAACCTGAAAAAGAACAACTTTAAAGAAGGTCTGAGATTTAGTTAAGCCTAAAACCTGACCCGCTTCATACTGTCCTTTTGGTATACTCTCAATACCACCCCTGAAAATTTCAGAAAAGTAGCAAGCGTAATTAATTATAAAACCTATTAAAGCCGCAGTCATACGGGATTTAAAAGGAATTCCAAAAACAAGACCTGGAACATAAAAAACAACAAAAAGCTGGAGCATCAAGGGCGTACCCCTGATGATCCAAACTATTGTTTTAGTTAAATATTTTACCAGTCTGAATTTTGTCATAGAACCAAAAGATATTACAAGACCTAACGGAATTGAGAAAATAAGTGTAAAAACAAAGATTTCACAGTTCTGTAAGAAGCCCTCTAATAAATCTAAGGTAACCTGACTGAATGTCATTCTAATTCACACCTTAAATAAATTATTTTGCAATTACTTGTTCTTCTAATTTGTATTTAGCCGCAATTTTTGAAAGAGTGCCATCGTTTACGAGCTCTGTAATAGCAGCATTTACTTTCTCGTCTAAATCTGAACCTTTTCTGAAAGCAATACCATATTGCTCATCAGCAAAGTTAAATGTATCAACTACTACGAGATCAGTGAAATCTGTACCCTCGCCAATCATACCAATTGAGCAAACATAGTCGACAACGCAACCATCAGCAATACCAGAAGCTACTTCTGTAAATGCCTTAGCCTGAGTATCAACTGCTGTGTAATTTGTTTCAGCAAAAAATGCTTCTGAATTAACAACGCCCTCACCTGCTGATTCCTTTTCAGCTACAATGTTAAGACCTTTACCGCTTGAGAGAATTTTCATATCTTCTAACTTATCAGCTTTAACAACAAGAACTTGTTTATTAGCTAAATAAGGAGTAGAAATATCCATTGCTTCTTCTCTTTCAGGAGTGATTGTCATACCATTCCAGATACAATCAATGCTCTTACCAGCAAGCTCTGTTTCTTTTGCTGACCAACTGATTTCCTGAAATACAGGTTCAACACCTAATTTTGCACACACTGCAGTTGCAAATTCTGTTTCGAAACCAACTAATTCATTGTTTTCATCAAAATAGTTCATTGGTGCAAAATATGTAATACCAATTGTTAATTTACCTTTTTCCTGAATATACTCAAAGTCTGACTGTGGTGCAGCTTCTTTACCGCCACAAGCAGCAAGAGTAGCAACAACGCCAACTACAAGAACAAGGCTTAAAACTAATGCTAATACTTTTTTCATTTTGTTTACCTCCAATTTGAAGACTGTGTCTTCTTCTGTGTTATCATATTAGCACATTAGTACGCTAAAGTAAAGAGTTTTTTTATTAAATTCAACTTCTTTGTAATTTTTGATAACAAACTCTTTTAAATATGATTTTGTTTATGCAACTTCACCACACCATCATTTTAGAGCGATAAAGCGATTCTCTAGTTATTTAGCTAGTACTTACAAAGCAGTAGTTGTTAGTCAGTTGTCAGGGACTGGGGGCTAGCTATTAGCTTTTAGTTGTTAGTGATTAGAGAAAACAAAATTCTATCATTTCAGTTTACGATAAACTGAAATGATAGAATTTTTCTTTTTGATTATTGGCTAACAGCTAACGGCTAGCGACTAACAACTACCTCTTTGTAAGCACTAGCGGTTTTGTTATTTACTGCCTTTACAGTGTACTTATACTTTACACTTTTCTTTGCAGTTTTGTCAGTATATGACTTTGCGGTTGATTTTGCAGTTGCTATCTTTTTGTAGCCTGAGTATTTCTTTGTTTTCTTGTTATACTCTGCACGATATACCTCGTAGCTTGTTGCTCCTGTACTTTGTGTCCAAGTTACTGTTACGCCAGTTTTAACTGCTTTT